>JAKOTN010000063.1 GCA_029776255.1 Pseudomonadota bacterium | reverse complement strand
GTGTGGTAGTCCTGTCCGCTGACGTATTGCCACACCACGTTCTCCGACCAGCGTGCGACCCGTTCCTCGTCGCTCTGGTTGAAGGCGTGCTTGAGGGAGAGCAAGGCGGCCATCAAGCGAATCGGCAAGCGGGGCCTGCGCCGGCGATTTGCCTTTTGAACCGCCTGCCCATGCGGCTCTCGGGGATTTCGCAGGGGTGACTACCGATCGAGGCCCCGGCGCGCGTCTTTCATCAGGGTCCGGGCAATGAAGCCCAACATGACCGTTTGTCGTTTCGCAGTCCGCCATCTTCTCGACCAACACAGGCAGGCAACTCAGGAATCACCCGGACAGGAAAATATGAAGACCTAGAAGCAAAACCCGTGCACTTCTTGGGGAAGCCCTTGTAGTAGGAATTAACCGAGAACTCTGATTTCAAGGATCAATTCACATGAATTCGCATGAATCCATATGATATCGCCGCCGTCCGTTCCGCGGTTGGTGACGCCGGCCATCCGGTCACGCGATCTTGAAGCGGCTCGCCAGCCGGGTAAGATCGGTCGTCAGTTCCTCGAGCCGCGTTGCAACTTGCTGGGTATTTCCCGCCGAACCCGCGTTGCTTTCGGCGCCGCCCAAAATCACCTCTATGCGTTGCGCGATATCGCGGGCGGCGTTCGACTGCTCGGCAAGCGCGGACGTGATGCTACCCACCGCCTGCTCCGACGCCTCGATCGCGGAACGGATGTCGGTCATCGTTTCTCCGGCGCGACGTGCCAGCAACACGCCCGTCGACACCTTGGCGACACTGGCTTCCATTTCATGCGCGGCCTCGCCAGTTCCCGACTGAATCTTGGCGATCGTCGCGGCGATTTCCTGCGTAGAACTGCTGGTACGCTCGGCGAGTTTCCGAACCTCGTCGGCAACGACGGCGAATCCCCGGCCGGCCTCGCCGGCGCGCGCCGCCTCGATCGCCGCGTTCAGGGCCAACAGATTGGTCTGATCGGCAATTTCGCGGATCACCCGCACCACGCTCGAAACCTGATCGGAATAGGAGGCCAACTCTCGCACCGCCGTTGCCGCCCCGCTGACCGCCTCCGAGATGCCCATCATTTCCTCCGAGGCTTCCTGAATGATCTTGCCGCCTTCAAGGGCGCGGCCTCGCGCGGTTTCCGACAGGCGATGCGAATCGCTGGCGTTGTCGCGGACATGGTCGATCGACAAGGACAATTGCTCGATGGCCGTCGCAACGCCGGACGCGGGATCGGCCTGCTTGCCTGAAACGTGGTGCGTTACCTTGGCCGACGTGGCAAGACCCTCGGTTTCGGTATTCAACAGGCCGATCTTGTCGACGATGTCCGCCACCAGTTCGTGAAGTTTGTTCCGCATGGTGGCGATCTGGGCCATGATGTCGCCGATTTCATCGCGCCGCGCCGGCGGCAAGGGACTACGCAAATCGCCCCCGTCGGCAATCTGCCGGATGCTGTTCCTGGTCTGCGCGAGATAGTGCGACACATAGATCAAGATCGCCGCCACCAGCCCCAAACCGATTACCAGGGCCAACACGAAGGCAGCGATGCTGGCGTTGCGTCCCTCCTTGGCCTCGTTCAACACCGCGGCGGCGGCGGCGGCGGATTGTGTTTCCACATTCGCGGATTGCCGCAACAGTTCGTCCTTCAATTTCCGCCAGAGCGGTGTTTCCTCGTTGTTCAGCATGGCGATGGCCTCGGCCTGCTTGCCGTCCTTGGCCAGATCGACGATGCGATTTTTCAGCGCCGCGTCGGCGTCCCACTGACTGGCGATCGTCTTCAGACTCTCCGCGTCTCCGCCGTCGGAACCGAGTCCCTGCGCACGCTGCAAGGCGCCGGTAAACGCTTTAGAGGCGGCATTCAGGTTCTGATGCGCCTTTGGATTGGCGGGATCGAGAATGATATTGCGCACCGCCTGGCCGGCCTGCAAACCTTGAGCGTACATGTCGCCGTAAGCTTTCAGGCGGACGGCGTCGCGGCTGATGTAGTCGGCGAACCGGGATGAGACTTGATGCTGATTCCACAGCGCGATACCCGTTCCGAACAAGGCGAAAGCCATCGAAATCAGGAAGGCGATCCACAGCCGGTGCGTGAGCCGCAATCGTCCATTCATGCGTTGCAGCCAACCCATCGGCCCCGCGGCCAGGAGTTGCCCTTCGTTCAGGCGGATGGAGGAATCGTCCCGCATTCTGGCGTAAAGCGCTTCGGCGGCCGCGACGTCGGTGCGCGGCACCTCGGTACGCACCGACAGGTAGCCGGAACCGTCGGGTATCGGGGTGACGTACGCCCGAACCCAATAATGGTCCCCGTTCTTGCAACGGTTCTTGACCACGCCGGTCCACGGGCGCCCGGACTGAACGGTGGTCCAAAGATCGCGGAACGCTTCCGCCGGCATGTCGGGATGACGCAGAATGTTATGCGGCTTGCCCAACAGTTCCTCCTCGGAGAAACCGGATATTTCCACCAAGGCGTCGTTGACGTGTGTGATGCGTCCCTTGGCATCGGTGTGACTGATGATCACTTTGCCACTCGGGTAGGGAAATTCCCTTTGCGTCACGGGCTGATTGTTGCGCAAGGCGACCTCCTATGATCGTGTTCGTTCGGTCCGCGGCGTTGGCACCGGTGTCTTGAGTATAGCCAGCGTTCTTGCGTTCGAAAGGCGAACGCATCCCAATATCAGCGGGCGTTACCGAGGTCGATGTTTGGCAGACAACAAGGTGTGCAAGGGCCGTTGACCGCAGCCGCGCGACTCCCGGCGGGCGGGACGGAGGCGCCGGACTAAGTCGCCGGCAAGGTATCGATCGACGGCTCCGGGTGACCGGCCCAGGTCAGTCGGAAGGCGTCGCCGCGTCGCAGGTTGCCGACCAAGGCCGGTCGGAAACAGGCCAGATTGGTCCCGCCCGAGCAGCGCACGCTGGGATAAACAATCCCCATCGCACCCGTATCGAGCAGGCGCAAGGCGAGTTCTTGCGACGCGAGATAGCTGTCCGGGGCCAGGCAATCGGCGAATTCCGGCGTGGCGCGCAAATCGTGAAAAGCACCGCTGAAATCGGCGAGCAGCGCCTGATAGCTGACACTGTCGTCAAAACGGTTGATTTCCTGATATTCGACGGTTTTGTGGAAGACGATTTCCGCCATCGCGGTTTGCAGTTCGAAAGCGCAGTACCACGCGCCGCGTTCGCCGTCGTTGAAGCGGCTGCCTTCCGGGCGCGGATAGGTGAACGCCGCATTGATGATCCGGAAGTTCGGCACGCCGAAAACCAGTTCATCGACACCGATGCCGGAGAGGCCGCCGTGTTCGCCGTGCAATCGCTCGTTGGTGGCGTTATCGAGATCGAAGAGATCGCGTAGATGCGCGGTATCTTCCGCCAGCGGCGCCAAGACCGAATCCTCGCGGTCGGCGAAACGCGAGGGGATCAGGCGCACGGTGTCGTTCTGGCGCAGACTGGTGAGCAGCGGCATCGCCATCATGCCATCGCCGTCACACGCCGCCCCGCCGGGCTTCGAGCAGCTTGCGGACCGTCTGCATCGCCAGCAAGCCACCGCCGAGCATGTAAGCCAGCGGCGTGCGGCCGGCGAAGACGCGATTGCTGTTCGGCAGGCCGACCCATTCGTCGGCCAACGGGTCGCCATAAAGAATGTGCAGCGATTTGTAGATACCGATCAGGTAGGAAAGGCGCGTGATCCGGTCGACCTCCAGCACGCGCGCCGGATTTTTCTTCCATTCGTAAAACGCGCTGCTCGACAAACCACCGAGTAGTTCGCGCGCGTCCTCGTCACGCAAACGCCACGCCTGCGCGAGCCGGAAGAAGCCCAACAGCGCCGATTTCGACAAACGTTCGCGTTCGGATTTGCTGTTCAGATCAACCAATTGCGCCGGTTCGAAACGGCTGCGCGGATAGGCATGGGCAAGGCTCACGGTCGCACCTCCTTTTTAGGATATTTTATACTTCATTAATGGAGTGTGCGATTAAAATTTTCGGCTGGCGACCTCAGTCGCCAATCGGCAAGGCCGTTTTGTCCACCACCCGCCGCAACACGAAACTGGAATGCACGCCGGTCACGCCAACGATGCCGGTGATGCGATTGAGCAGCAAGTCCTGATAGGCGTCCATGTCCTTGACCACCACCTTGAGCTGATAGTCGGCCGATTGGCCGGTGATCAGCAAGCACTCCATCACCTCCGGAATTTCGCCGATTGCCGCTTCGAACTGGCTGAACCGTTCGGGGGTGTGCTGATCCATCGAAACATGAATCAGCGCCATCAGCGACAGCCCCAGCGCCTTGGCATCGACCAGCGCCCGGTAGCCGCCGATGAAACCGGCCTCCTCCAGCGCCCGCACCCGCCGCAGACAGGGCGACGGCGACAGGCCAATGCGATCGGCCAGATCCTGGTTGCTCAACCGGCCGTCCTGTTGCAAGACCCGCAGAATCTGCCGGTCGAAACGATCAATTTGCATTTCGTTGCCCGAAAATTTTAGTATTTGAAATTTATTTTAAAAATAAACATGAAACTCGCAATTTCATACCAATATTGACCCACAAAAGGCATGACAACGCAAGCACCTGCCGAGCGATCGCGCGTACCATTGTCGTCGTCGAAAACAAGCCACCATGAATTTTCAGGAGCACACGATGATGTTGAAGACCCCCGCCAGCAAGTACACCGCTTTCCCGCCCATCCAACTCGCCGACCGGCAATGGCCGAACCGGACGATCACCACGCCGCCGATCTGGATGAGTACCGATTTGCGCGACGGCAATCAGGCACTGTTCGAACCGATGAATGTCGAACGCAAGATGCGTTTGTTCAACACCCTGTGCCGGATGGGCTTCAAGGAAATCGAACTGGCGTTCCCATCGGCCTCGCAGACCGATTTCGACTTCGTCCGCCAGCTCATCGAAGGCGGCCACATTCCCGACGACGTCACCATCGAGGTGTTGACGCAAGCGCGCGAGCATTTGATCCGCCGGACCATGGAATCGCTCAAGGGCGCCCGGCGGGCCATCGTTCATGTTTACAACGCCACCTCGAAGCCGTTCCGCGACGTTGTTTTCGGGATCAGCAAGGCGGAAGTGGTGGACATGGCGGTCGGCGCCGTGCGTCTGATCAAGGAACTGGCCACCGCGCAGCCGGAAACGGAATGGGTGCTCGAATACAGCCCGGAAACCTTCACCGCCACCGAACTCGATTTCGCCCTCGAAGTCTGCGACGCGGTCACCGCCGCCTGGGGCGCGACGCCGGAAAACAAGGTGATCCTCAACTTGCCGGCCACCGTCGAGGTGACGACACCCAATGTGTACGCCGACCAGATCGAGTGGATGCATCGCCATCTCGCGCGCCGTGACAGCGTGATCATCAGCGTGCATCCGCACAATGATCGCGGCACCGCCGTCGCCACCGCCGAACTGGCGTTGATGGCCGGCGCCGAGCGCGTCGAGGGCTGTTTGTTCGGCAATGGCGAGCGCACCGGCAACGTCGATCTCGTGACGTTGGCGCTCAATCTCTACACCCAGGGCGTCTCGCCGGGGCTTGACCTCTCGGATATCAATGCCATTGCTCGAACCCACGAATATTGCACGCAACTGCCGGTTCATCCGCGCCACCCCTACGTCGGCGATCTGGTGTTCACCGCCTTTTCCGGCTCGCACCAGGATGCGATCAAGAAAGGCTTCGGCTCGCAAGCGCCGGCCTCGGCGTGGAACGTGCCTTATTTGCCGATCGACCCGGCCGATCTCGGCCGCAGTTACGACTCGGTGATCCGGGTCAACAGCCAGTCCGGAAAAGGTGGCATCGCCTACCTGCTTGAAGCCGAATACGGCGTCGTTTTGCCGCGCCGCCTGCAGGTCGAATTTTCCGGTGTCGTGCAGCAGCACACCGACAGCCACGGCGGCGAAATGAGCGCCAGCCAGATTTGGCGGTTGTTCGTCGATACCTATGGCGACGTCGACAAGCCCTTGCGCTACGTCGGTCACCACCTGATCGAGCATGGTCACGCGCAGGGCATCCGGCTGAGCGTCACCTTCGGCGGCAAGACGCAGGTGTTGTCCGGTGAGGGCAACGGCCCGATCGACGCGGCGGTCAACGCGTTGCGCGGCCTCGATATCGCCTTGCAGGTGCGCAGCTACGAAGAGCGCTCGATGGGCAGCAGCGGCCAGGGCGGCGACGCCACCGCCTGCGCGGTGATCGAGGTCACCCGTCCCGGCAGCGGCCGCGAATGCCATGGTGTCGGCATCGACGCCAATATCATCACCGCGTCGCTCAAAGCGCTGGTCAGCGGCGTCAATCGCCTCGGTGCCGACGCTTTCGGCAGCGAGACGCAAGCGGCCTGAGCGAGGTGTTTAATCCCACGGTGTGCTGGTGTAATTCATAACCAGCCACGGAGGGATGATTTGAGAATGCCAGCCTTGGGGCCATGGTGGCATTTTCTTCAGAAGGCAAAGGGGAGGCGTTCGGCGCCCGTGGAAAGCTGAGGAACCCTGTCCGCGCTGAATTGGTCAAGGTGCTTCGTGAAGCAGTGGGACGCGCCGTCAAGATTGCTGAATCGACGCCAGAAAAAGGAAGAGAAGCTGACACCAATGCTTTTCATACGCTGGTTGTGCCGATTGAAGTGTCAGGAAATATTCACGCTGCAAAAATCACGGTTCGGGAATCCAAGCGGGTTCCGAAAGGCGATGCAGCACACAAGTTTTATGATGTCACCGCGCTGCAAATAAGTGGAAACCCCGGTGTGCATGGATTGAACGACACCGAAGCGCCATCGCGTCCCGCTCCTTCCGAGGTTTCCGGTGTCATGGTAGCTGATTTGGCAAAGGCATTCAATCTCGAATTTCACGTCAATCCAGATACCGTTTCCAAAGTCACCAACCCCGAAACCGGGGAGCCACTGGTGGTGTATCACGGTACGAACGGTGATTTCAGCGAATTCAGTCGCGTCAAGATAGGCTCGGCAACCGGTCACGGCGATCTTGGCGGCGGATTTTATTTTTCAGACGATCATCGGGTTATTGGCACAAATAAAACCGTCGGGATGTCTGTTTTCCTGTGTGCGAAAGACCCATTTTTAGTATCGATGCCGGACTTCAAGACGCCGAAAAAAACACTTGTACCTCCTGACGCTGCTGGCGACTCCGTGATGCTGGACTATTCGCCAACTGGGTACATCGGCAAGGAAATAATGGTTCGTTCCCCTACCCAGATCAAATCCGCCACCGGCAACACCGGAGCATTCGACGGATCGAACGCGGACATCCTGTTCAACAAAAAGGATTACACTGACGGTCATGACACCAGAATCCATGACGATACGCCAGATACTCGACGAGCTATCAGCCTGCTCGAAGGCGCATTTAAGAAACGTGGCCGGGATGTCCATCCTTTCCATGGAACAGGTACTGCACGGATGCGCGCGAACGACAGAGGCCGCGCGCCGAGCGATACCACATAGGGATCAATCCAAAAACCGCCGCCATACACGCCTGCCCTTGGATGAGTGCCTCTACTCCTTGCCGTCAAGCAGTCCCCATTCGACACGCTCATCCCCGCATCGATGCCTACAACGGCATGGCAT
>JAKOTN010000009.1 GCA_029776255.1 Pseudomonadota bacterium | reverse complement strand
ACACCACTGCGACCGCCAGGACTCGAACCTGGATCGCCGGATGTAAGATCCGGTGCTCTGCCAATTGAACTACGGTCGCATGTGCCCGGGCGAGACACCACCCGGGCTTTCGCAAGACACGTCACCGCGCGGACCCCTCGCTGCTCAAGCTCGGCGCGAACGTCGCACCGATGCCGCGTCAGTGACACACTGATCAAGGGGAGGGCTGGTCGCTTCCAGACGAGCAGCCCGACTCCTCAGAGCCGATAGAACCCGCCCCGGAACGGCCGGTCGCGGGGGCGGCCGTTCCGGGGGCAGGGGAAGACTGTGAATGGCGCTTGTATCGCTCGCCGAGCCGCGTGAAGCTCTGGATCGCCTGCAGCTGCTCTGCGTCAGGCAGCGAGCCGAACAGGATCGCGGCGGCGTTCATGACCGTGTTGACCGTCCAGCCATTAGTGGCACAGATCCTCTGGATCTGCTTGCGGATGGATGCTTCGAGCCGAACCGGGACAACATAATCCTGACTTTCGTGTGCCACTGATCCTTCCTCCATGTGTCGTTTGCGTGCTGGTCGTGCAACTATCATACATCATGTTTGTTCATCAGTCAAATCAGGATGCGAAAATGGGGGCAAATTGGGATGTGAAATCTTTTCCGTGTCGATGATGTGGCATCTACATCACTTATTCCGTAAACTCTTTCTGGGGCGATTGCCGATAAAGGGGAGGAAAAGGGATGCTGCTGATGGACAGTCTCGAAAAAAGAAAATTTCACGACCTGCCCAGAAACCACGGTGGCGATAGACTTTTTTCCTGACGCCAGGAAAAAGGTTGACCTGCCCGCCCCTCCCTCCGTACATTGATACCCGTCAAAGCTGCTCAGGCTCGGTGCGAGACCGCTTCACTCGAAAGGAGTTTCTGATGGTCGCGCGAGTTCGATTGTGTCTCGCCTGCGTCATCCTCTCCCTGATTGCCTGCATCCTCATCGGCTGCGCCCAGAACACGGAGGCGACCAGCCCGCAGCGTTCTGACCAGGTCCAGCAGGTGCCCACGACCACGGCCCAGGACCTCATGACGGCCGGCAGTGACGTTCGGGTCTACATCATCAACGCACCCGCTGCTCCCGGCCTGCCCTACGACGACGCCGAACTCGAAGCCCTGATCGAGAGCCAGAACGGTGCCGCGGGGAGCGTGCCCAAGGTCAACGCCGGCTACGCCCAGGCGGGCATCAACGTGAACATCACGACCGGCGGCACCACGCCATCGGCCACCGGATCTACGACCGGCACGGCGTCCAGTGCTCAGACCCCATCGCAGAACCAGACCATCAGTCCAGTCCAGCACATCAAGCCCGAGGTGACCGCCGCGGCACCCATCACGGTGGGCCTGCCTGGCTCGGCGACCAGCGGCACGGCCAACGTCGCGGGCTCCGGTGGGCAGTTGAGCGACCCGGTGACCAGCCCGATGCAGACGCCGACTTGGACGCAGCTGCAGGTGCCGACCAACTACGCGGCCGACGCGATTGCGTTCCTCAGGGAGTTCCTGGCGATCAAGGCGGCGGGCGGAACGCCGGTTGTCACGAGCCAGCCGGAGTAGCCATGCCCAGCCAACTGAAAGCCGACGAGATCGTTCTACGCGGACCCCGCGAGGCCGTCGATGCCGCTCTGGCGAAACTGAAGCGCAACGCCCAGGTGCGGGTCGGCCGGCTCGTGATCGAGTACACAGATGCCCCGCCGAAGAGGACAGGGACGGCGAGGGCGTGACGGCGCTTCTCTCCTCCTCGGCGGCCGGGCGGGTTTCCTGATTCGCCTGCCCGGCCGCTTCCCTGATCAACATGCACAACCGTTGCCCCAGCCTGCTTCTCCTTCCGCTCGTCGCGGTGCTCAGCGCCGCGGCGGGCGGTTGTGTTCGCGTCGAGCTGGTGCAAGTCGGGCCCGAAAACTGGCCCTCATTGCTTTCCAAGCCCCCCGGAAAGCAATCCCCCGTAACTTCTAAGCCACACGACGACAACGGCTTACGTGAACCGTTGTTTTCCCCGGCGAGCCAGCCGGATGACATTCAGACTCCGGAGGAAATCATTGATGAGCTTCTCGAGCAGTATCAGTAGGCTGGCCAAGCCGCTCGCGTCCCGCAAGGTCCGGGTGGCCCTGGCGACGGTCATTGCCGCCTACGCGGCCGAGTACGGGTTGGGCGTCAGCGAGCAGGTGGTCTTTACCATCCTGGGCGTGGGCGCCGCACTCATCCTGGGCATCGCCCACGAGGACAACGGCCTCAACTCTTCATTGCACGCCCCGATCGTGAATGCATTGCGAAACAGGCTGGAGAGGGCCGAATCTGCCGCCGACGTGACCGCCAACGTCGAGCAGTTGAGGAAGGATGCATGAAAAGCGAGCACCGCCTTCAGGTCGCCGAGATAAGGGTTGTCTATTTGATCAACTCCAAGAAGTGGACCTCGCTGATCACGGTATGGATGCCACACCGAAAGGAGGTCTTCGGCCGCATCTACGACACTAAAGCATCTGCCATGCGAGCCGCAAGGGAACTGCGGAGGCAATTGAGCGAGCCTATTGCTAAGGCGGCATTTGCCGAATTCGATAAGTTTTTAGAGCAGTTGAGGAAGGACGCGTAGTCTACCGCAGCCGCCGCATCCGCTCCTGCAGGGCCTTCGAGTCCGCCTTCCCGCCCCGCGACAGATATTCCTGCCTGAGCAGGGATTTCTTTTGTGAGAGCTTGAGGCCCATGACCTCCAACTCGGCCTGGGCCTTGTCCCGCTCGGCTTTCCACTTCGCCTTGCGTTCCGCAAACTTGGCCGAGGATTCGCCCGTCTTCCGCTTGGGCTCGGGG
This sequence comes from Pseudomonadota bacterium, assembly GCA_029776255.1. Taxonomy (GTDB): domain Bacteria; phylum Pseudomonadota; class Gammaproteobacteria; order Burkholderiales; family Rhodocyclaceae; genus Accumulibacter. The sequence goes on along the minus strand of JAKOTN010000009.1, from coordinate 5,735 downwards.
TCGGTGAGCTGCATGAGCCGGTTGCCGGCGATCTCCGCCCGCACTGCCTGGTCCGACGGCGCGGTTTTCTCCGCCCGCTCCCACCAGACGGCCATGGTCTCCTTGAGCATCTGGGCGTAGTCGCGGGCCACGGCCAGCTTGAGCCGCTGGTCGCCGGTCAGGAACTCGTTGACGAACTTTCTCTCATCGGCATCGCTCAGCCGCTGCGACAGCGGGTCCAGCCATTCGAGCGTCTTGACGAAGTTGGCGTAGTTCTTTCCGCTCTTGATGTAGGCCGCTCGGGCCTGGACAAACGCCTCGTAGTCACCCGCGATCACTGCATCACGCATAGGCTTGGCCGGGCTCTGGGCGAACGTGCCGACCGTGGACTTGCCCTGCTTCCGCATGAAGTCCTCGCGCAGATCGTAGATCTCGTGCAGGGCGTTCTGCCGCGGATCGGTTACGCCCCAGATCATCCGCTGAGCGTAGTGCGGACGGGCCCGCTCTCCGCTGCCGGTCAGCCGGCCCTTGAGCTCGCGGTACTCGTCCACCAGGCCGAACGCTGCGGCAATGGCTTCCCCGCGAGGCTGCGACCGCGGCCGGGTCGCGTCGGGGTACAGGCTGGTTCCGGTCAGGAACTCGTAACCGGCCTTGAGGTCGGGACGCAGGCCTTGCACGAACTTGTTCACGGGTGACAGGGCCATCTCCCGGGCGATGTCGGCGCCGGTCAACTGGCCGTCCCGGTACTTGGGGTACATGGAGGCCAGCGTGTTGACGCCGAACCACTCCAGGAAGTCGCCCATGGCGCCGGTGTTGCGGAAGACGCGCACCGTGCCGTCCGGGTTGCGGCCCAGGATGATGTGCGGACTGTTGCGGTCCTCGGTGGTCAGTGAGCCCTCTTCGTCCGGCCAGACGGTGTTGTTGTAGGCCCACATGAGGGCGGTCAGCCCGCCGATGCCGCCGATGGCCATGCCGGTGTACAGGGCCCGTGCGGCCGCGCTGCCTTGCCCCTTGATCTTGCCGTACTGGATGGCGTTCAGCCCCATGCGCGGGTATCGCTTGGCGTTCACTTCGATCCACGAGTAGAAGGGGATCAGGTGATTGCGCAGCCAATTGCCGCTGACCGTGAGGTTGCCGTAGTCGCCCAGGAGATTGCGGGTCAGGTGGGCCGCCGCCGCGTCGTCTCCGAGCGTGCGGCGAATGGCGTCCACGATTTCCTTGCGGCTGCCGCCGTAGTGCGAGATCTCTTTGCCGGCCTTCATCTGCCTGCGATAGTATTTGAACACGGCGAGCCGAAGCACGTTCTCGCGAAACTCATTGGCTTCACGAGCAGCCTTGTAGTACCTGTCGGGCAGTTTGGCGATCCTCTCCAGATTTCCACCGGCGGCCGCGACATTCTCATAGAACCGCCGGAACACCTTCAGGTCTCGAAGTTGAGGGATTTCCTGAGCCGTCATGGACGAGGAGATGACGGAGAAGTCCCGGGCGGCCCGCATCTCTTCCGACAGTGACAGATGTGAGCCGTGGTACTTCTGGAGGTCCTTGATGGCCTCGGGGACGAGCTTCAGTGCGGGCGATGCCCCCGCGATCACGGGGTCGATGTCGCCCGTAATATTGCGCAGCATGTAGCCAAGCAGCCGCTTGGGGTTCAGCAGCGTGTACGCCTTCCACATGCCCATCAGTTCGCGGGACAGGCTGGTGTCGGCCGCCTGCTTGGTCATCGAGTCCAGTTGCTTGACCAGCTCGACCGGGAAGATGTAGGTCTTCTTCGGCCCGCCCATGGCCAGCACGGTGCGGATGGTGTCCAGGGGGATACTGGCCTGCTCGAGCATGGCTCTGCGGGCCGTCTCGACCAGTTGCTCGGGTACGCTCTGGGCCACGTAGAAGACGTTGCCCTCCTGAGGCTGCCAGGCGTCCATCGTCGGGTCGCGAGAAAGCAGCCGTTCCCAGGTCATGAACTTGTCGCCGGCCAGACGCCGGATGATCTCGTTGCGCTCGGCGATGCCCTTGAAGACCATTCGAGCGGCGATGCCTTGCTCGCTGTTGGGGGCCTTGCGAATGGCCTCGTTGAGCATGCGGAAGATGCTGGAGTCGGGATCGACTTCAATCCATCCGTCGTCGATACCCTCAGCCTTGCCGAACAGGGCCATGCCCTGAGCGATCTTGGCCCGGGCGGCGTACGTCGGATCCAGTTCGGCCAGCCGCTCCGCGATTTCGCCGACGGGCTTGCCCTCTTCCCGCAGTTGATCACGCAGGGCGCGTAGCCGATTGATCTCGGCCACCACTTCCGGGCCCCCGACGGCCGTCTCCCAGTTCATCTGCCTGGCCCGCTCTTTGAAGGCGTCCATCTTGTCGTAGTTGCGGGCCAACAGGTTCTCGATCTTCTTCGTCTCGATCTTGGCCAGGGCGTCGGCCATCCACTTCGACTCGGCCTCGAGGTAGGACGTGTTGTAGTCGTACAGCGGCTCGAGCGATTCGATGCCCTCGATGCGTTTCTTCTGGAAGGATGCCTTGCGGTCCTTCACGCCCTTGCCCATTCGCGGCGTTCGGCCTTCCTCGTAGTAGGCAAGCACCTGCTGGTGGTAGTACGTGTCAGCCCGCTCGAGTGCCGCTTCGGGCAGGATCTTGTCGGCCACCAGCTTTTTGACGAGTGCGCGCACGATCTTGCGGCGGGCCTCCAGGGCCTGCTGCACTTCCGGCGTCTTTGTGATCAGGTCGTCGAGTTGCTTGCGGTAGGCGTCAACTTCCGCCGCATCCTTGAACCCGAAACGCAGGGGCTCGCCCCGCTCGATCGCGGCGGCCAGGTTATCCATGACCACCTTGCGCTCGAAGAGGACCAGTTGCTTGGGGCCGAGTGGATCCACGATGGCGGCGACCGCGCGCATGGCCTCGTCCGAGACCCGCGCGGGGATGTCCTTGTACAGCCGCAGTGCCTCGTTGGCGGCGGCGAACTGCTCGGTGTTGGGCAGGTGCTCATGGGGCCGGGTGGCCCGATGCCACTGCTGGACGACGTGCTCCTTGATGGTGTCGAGCATGCCCTTGATCGGCACGCCGCGGGCCTTCTGCAGGTTGGCCTCGACTTCGGGGCGGGGGGCCTTGACGGCCTCGGGCGTCGGCAACTGGTCGCTGCGGAGCTTGAGCCCCTTAGGCTTGGCCACGATGCCCATGCCCTCAAAGAACTCGCTGTCCGCGCGCTTGGTGGCGTCTTCGATGATGGAGCCGAAGTCCCAGGGGTTGAAGGACGCATCCCCCTCTTCGCCCCAGAACAGGTCGCCCTGCTCGTTCTCTTCGTTCTCCCGGCGGATGCGCTCCTCGGCATCCTTGTTCATCTCGGGCTCGATCTTGCCCTGCTCGTTCTTCCAGCCCATGTCCGTCGGCTGCTTGCCCTCAATGTCCCGGCCGAACTCCAAGCCCTTCTGCTCGCCAGTCGCCGGCTCGTAAACGGGTTTGCCGTACAGGTCGGTTTTGCCGGACTGGGGCTCTTTCTTGAGCAGACCCTTCTTCCCCGACGGCTTGAGCGAGCCCTTGTCGATCAACAGCTCGCCCTCGACAGGGATCTCCCGGGTGATGCCGTCCTTGACGGTCATCATGCCGGTCTCGGGATCCACGTCCTCGACGTGGAACTCTTCGCCCACGATCTCGAACTTGTCGCCCGGCTGCAGCTCCTTGCGGGGGATGGCCTCCTTGGCGGTGCTCTTGAGCCGCTCCCGCCCCTCGGGATGCTGGGCTGCTCGCCACTCGTCGGCCGCCCGCAACTCCTCGGCACTGAACCACTCGGGATGAGCGTCGATGAACTCGACCGTGCGCCGCATCCGGCCCGTTGGCCCCCGAGCGGCGTGCCGGATGATCGACTCGGCCATAGCGTCCGGGCCGATCTCGATCATGACGTCGTTGCCGTCGGCCCAGCGACCCTCCGGCGTGTCGCGGCTGACCGTCCTGACCTTCATCTGGAGGTGCTTGGGCAGCCGTGCCCGCAGTTCCTTGGCACTGGACCGGCCCTCGGGCGTGTCGGGGAACGTGTAGCCCGGCCGGTACAGGGCGGCGGTCTCATCGTCGGCCGAGAACTCCAGGGCGCCTTCGTCCGCATCGATGCGGTCCTTGTACTGCTCGTACACGGAATCCAGCGTCTTGCGCCAGGTCGATCGCGTCAGCCCCTTCTTGCCCTTCCCCGCCTCCGGAGTTACCACGGTAGCTTCTGGTCCCTGAGCGACTGTTTCACGGCCGGTTGCGGCTGTTTCACGGGCCTCGACGGGCGTCTCCCGCGTCAGCCCCTTCTTGCCCTTCCCCGCCTCCGGAGTTACCACGGTAGCTTCTGGCCCCTGAGCGGCTGTTTCACGGCCGGTTGCGGCTGTTTCACGGGCCTCGACGGGCGTCTCCTGCGTCAGCCCACTGCTGCCGCCGTCTCGGGGGCGGGTGAGCCCTTTGCGGGCGGGCTGGCCTTCGCCTCCGCCGACACCGGCGTCGCCTTCGACTTGCGGGCTGCCCGGCTCCGGGCGCACAGCGTCCTCGCGTAGGAGTCCGCCTCCCTTTCGTCGAATCCCGCCTTCATCAGCCTGGACTTGATTCCCTGGTACTTGCTGGCCACTGGGGGCCTCCTTTCCTTCGATAGGGGTTGTTTCGGCGGCTTTGACTTCCGCCTCCATTGCCGCCCGCGCCTTGGCGGGATCTGTGAACGACTCAGGGCCGAACGTCGGCTCGGGCTGAGGCTGTCGGAGCGGAGAGCGGGGGTCAAGCTGCTTGATCGCCTCGACGCCCTGGCTGATGGCCTCCCGCTGCGCGGCGGTGGTTCGCTCGAGCCCCATGGCGTCGAACGTCTTGCGGCTGGTGTCCAGCGACTGGCCGCCCTGGACGATGCGGGCCAGCGTCTTGGCCGCCTTGCTGGCACCCTTGAGCCCGAACGGCGTCAGGAAGGCGATCATGCGCTCTTCGAGCAGAGGGTTTTCCTCGGTGGCGTTCAGGGCGGTCATCCGCTCCAGGGCGATGCCTTCGAGGAACGTCTTGGCCACCTTGGCCGGCAGCCGGGCGCCGGGCAGGGCCTCGATCGCACCGAACGCGGCGCCCATCCCGATGCCGTGGCCGATCTCCTCGACCTCCTGGGCGGTCACCGCGGACTGCAAGCCGAACGTCGCCGCCCCGCGGGCCGTCGTGAGTGCAGCGGCCCCGAGCTTGGCCAGCTTGCCACCCTTCCGCAGAGCCTTGATCGCAGCGGCGCCGGGAATGATCGCGCCGGCCGGAATGAGTTCGGCCACGTCGACGCCCAGTTCGCCGACGACGCTGGCCAGCTTGTCGGCGAAGTCGCGCGGGGCCTCTTCCTGGACGACAGGCTCGTTGGCGAGTTCGAGGCAGCGCTCCAGCACCTCGGTGGGCGTGGGCCCGTCGACGGTCGGCTGACCCATCACAGTCTGCCAGCCCCACGCGAGCTTGGCCCCGAACGACCTGATGTCCCTGGCGGCGCGGTTGATGAAGCGAGAGCCGGCAAAGCGGGCGAACCGGACAGGGTCGAAGCCCGGCGGCATCTCGATGGTCCGCTCGAGCTGACGCAACCGCTCCAGCTCGATGTTCGGGCCCTCGTAGTCTGGCTGGTCGGCGGGGTCCGCGTTGACCCGCTCCATCAGGGCAAGGGTGGACATGAAGTCATCGACTTCCTTGTCCTCGCTGGCGGGGGGCGTGTAGGCGCTCGAGCCGTACGCCTCACTCAATGAGATCAGCCGTCGCTTGGGGGCAACGGCTGTCGTGGATCCATATGCCTCTTCCAG
>JAKOTN010000169.1 GCA_029776255.1 Pseudomonadota bacterium | reverse complement strand
TGAAATACTGATTATTACTAGATCCTTACAACTCTTACAACTCCTTACAACTCTTACAAGTTAGCTAAAGGCAATCTGTGACTATATCCTTACAGATCTTACAACTTTTTTTATATTTAGCCTATAGAAAATAGAAAAATAATATAATAATAATAAAAAAAAATAATATAATATATATATAATAAATACATTGTTTTTTTTGTAAGAGTTGTAAGAATATAGATACAGACTGCCTTACAATGCTATTTTTTTTTTGTAATGGCTTGTAAGAGTTGTAAGAGTTAGACTGGATGTAACTTTGAGGCATTTTATACTTTTATTTTAGACAATTTTAGACAACTTTTGACTACTTTACACGTTTTTTAAAATATGATACACTATCAAAAAATTATATGCAGTTTATTGACACAAAAATAAAAAAGGATGTAAGGTATTGATAATTAACAAGTTACCTTTATTATTTTACTTTATTTTACTACTTTTACACGTTTTTTGTAAAATTTATTTGATACCAAATGATACCAATTTTTATAGTTTTTAAGAATTCATTTTAGACAATTTTAGACAACTTTTACACGTTTTTAAAAATTCTATTTTATACCATTTTATACCATTTTTTACATATATGATACACTATCAAAAAAATATATGCATAAAAAATATTAGCAAAAATTTAATATACTTTTTAAAAATATTATATATATAACTGTAATATATGCTTTATTATAATATTAATGCGGTTTTGAGTATATTTTTATCAAAAATAAATGCAAAAAAATATATTACACATATTACACATATTACAGTAATATGACAGTTACATTACAGTTATATGACAGTTACGCAATCCCTTTACAAATCTATTACAAGGCAGTTTATGCAGTTTTTTTATGCATTTATTCTTTTATTTATTTTTATTTTAATTTTTTTATATAAAAGTTTATAGGAAAATAAGTGTATAAACTGTCTTATAGCTTTACCAGAGCGGGTTTTAGATAACTGTAATGAACTGTAATGAACTGTATGAACTGTCATATTTTAGTATTAATGTGGGTTTGCATACATTTTACAAAAAATATATGCAGTTTATTGACAAAAAAACAGGGTAATAAAAATAAAATTTTATTGACACAAAAATAAAAAGGTGCGTAAAGCGTTGATAATCAGTAAATTGCTTTTATTATTTAA
>JAKOTN010000151.1 GCA_029776255.1 Pseudomonadota bacterium | reverse complement strand
CCGTCCAGGGCCTTGCAGCGCGTTTTGGAGATAACAAGGGTGTGGTCAATGTCCAGGTCGCCGACCACGTCGAACTCGTACTCCATGCCGTCACGCTGGATGGGTGCCATGCCCACCTTGCGTATGACGGTCCGGCCCTTCTCGTCGATGGTCTGGATGTACTCCATCTTTGAGCGCATGGTTGCTATGACATGGCAAGGTGACGACAAAATGGCCTCTATGAGCTGATTGTGGAGGGGCGTCACGTCCCGCCATGCCGCCCACCGGTTGCCGCCGTACTTGGCTGCGTTTTTGTCGGCCAGGTCGAGCGCTCCGTCTGTACCGGCCCAGGCATGTGATAGCGAGTCGATGATGAGCACGTCGTAACCCGCTTCTCCCGCCGCTTTGATTGCCTCGATGTAGTTCTTGGGATGATAGTTATTCAGCCACAGGGTGTCGAAGTCGAACTCATCGGCGTACTTGGACGCGCTGCCGTGCTCGGTGTCAATGAGCGCTATCCTGTTGCCCATGTGGGTAGCCAACAAGAGTGCTGTGTAGGTCTTGCCCGAACCGGACGGCCCGATAAGACCAATACGTGCCTTTGATTTCGCCTTTACTGCTTTCTGGAATACATATGCCATCCTAAACTACCTCCTCGACTCGCAGGATTCTGCTGGTGGTGACGGTAAGTAACCGCGCTAAGAGCTCGGGGGGAAGCGTTTTCCTCGCGGCTTTGGTGTCGAACCTTTCCGTCCGTCTTTCCTGTACCGTGAGCAGGTATATCCCCGCCCGTACAGGACCCTCACCTATCGAAGCCAAGAGCCTTTGTTTCAGCTCTTCACGTGCTGCTGTGAGTTCTGCAATCTGTTCGCTCAGGGCTTGATATTGCTCGACGGCCTCATATAGTTCATCGCGCTGTAGTGCTTCTACGGGCTTGCGCTGGTAGTTTGGATGACAGACGTATGTATACGGACACCAGCGCGGCTTGCAGTGCCAGTCTGTCTCTGGCGAGTAGCCCTCGGGTATCGGTATTTCGTCGCCTCGGTCTATGGACTCTGCAAGAGCACACAGCCGGTCAACTTCCCGCTTGCAGAACTCCGGGTCATAGACAACTTCTTCGTAGTGATGGTCCCATGTGCGTGTCGGCGGCGTCTCCTTATTCCGAGCCACGATGATTGAGCGAAAAGGGTGAGGGAGATTGGCTGCGACTTCATAGCAGTGCCGATAGAGTTGCACCTGCGTGTAATACTGCGGGTGACTCTCTTTGACCCCCTTGCTCCTCAGTTCCTGGAACGAACGCGCTGCCAAACACTTGGCCTCTGCCAGAATGATTGGCTCCTTGCTTCTGCTCTCTGGCCAGAGTTCCGCGTCCACGTGACCAACGATAGGTGTGCCCGGTATAGTGACCTTAATTTGAGTGGCCATGATAGTGTATTGGCTCTTGGCACCAGGCACGTTGTTCGCTAACCACTCCAGGATGCTTGATTCGTGCAGATTACCTTCGTCGAACGCCCTTTGGGTTGCCGGGGAGATTGGCAATCCTTGAACGCCCCGGGCTTCAAGGGCGATACGGCGAGGGCAACCGCCAGCTTGAGAGATGCGGATTCTTGTCATTTAGCACTCCTCCTGGAAGTAGATGAAGATGCCGGTGCCGCAGGCGGTCACTTTGATAAAGCCTTCCATCGGCGAATTGGAGAAACGCGTCGTCTCCACGCTGCCGCCGAACTCGGCGACGATGGCCGCTGCCACCTTCTGCGCTTCAGCCAGGGTGCGGCGGGGCCAGGGTTCATAGACGAAGAGGGACCGCTGTGTACTTGCCTCCGGTTCGATGGTGTGGATGATGTCCTCAAGGGTGGGCTTGTACAGCTCATCAGCAGCGACGAGCCTGGGGCGTTCGCCGTCACGGCAGACGTAGATGCTGCTGACAGCGTCACCCGCTTCGCCCTTGGGCAAGATGAAGTACGCGCCTTCGGGCTGGGATTTGACGATACCCGCTTTCTTGAGGCTGTCCAGCACCTTGTTAGCAATGAAGTCCCAGTCGTCGTGCTCAATGCCCGACACGGCTAGACCCCTGCGGATGGCCTCAAACGCGGCTGTCTCTTGCGTGTTGACCTTGGGTGTGCTATTATCGAGTTGCGCGGGGCGCTCGGCAACGGGCGCCTTTTCTGCTGTCACCTGAGACATCATACTATCCCTCCCTTCCTAGCAACTCCGAGAATTCTCATGGTCTCCGCTCGCCTGGCCTCCATGTCCAGCACTCTCTGGATTTTCTCGCGGTCCTCCGTGAGACTTAGGCCGCGCTTGGCACACTTCCTGAGGCCACGGAGCAGAGCATCAGGA
>JAKOTN010000143.1 GCA_029776255.1 Pseudomonadota bacterium | reverse complement strand
CAAGGGCGAACTGGGTGCTGCAGCTCGCTGGACCGGATGAACTTGATCATGAGCGCGAGGTGAAGGAATTGGTTCATTCCCTTGGGCTTGATGCTCGAGTCGAGTTCCTGGGGATGGTTAGCGAGGCCGACAAGGGGGCGTTGTTGAATGCGGCGGACCTCTTTGTTCTGCCGTCGTTTTCGGAAAATTTTGGCATCGCTGTTGCGGAGGCGCTTGCTCATGGCCTTCCGGTCGTCGCGACTCACGGAACGCCGTGGAGTGGCTTGGTTGATCGTGGCTGTGGGTGGTGGGTAGAGCCAAGCCCGGAAGCGCTGGCGAAAGCAATGGCGGAGGGGGTTGATATGACGCCCGCTGATCGGCAAGCCATGGGCCTGAGAGGGCGTGAGTACGCGCACACGGAATTCTCGTGGGACAGGATTGGGTTGGACACCATGCGGCTTTATGAATGGGTTCTTGGGCGTGCTGCAACGACTCCATCGTTTGTCAATAAGTAGTTTGAATCTGCATCATTGATTGCTAATTTCTGGGTATCTGTTCTATGACGTGTCCGTTACGAATTAGGTCTCTTGGGTGGCGTAACAAGCTTGGCCGAGTGGTCTGGGGGCTTGTGTGGCTTATCCTTTATCGACCTAGCCCTGTCACTTTCCATTTTTGGCGTTGTTTCTTACTAAGAGCTTTTGGTGCAACGATTGGAGGTGGGGTGCACCCCTATCCTTCGGCTCGGATTTGGGCTCCCTGGAATCTGACCATGGGTGATTACAGCTGCTTGAGTCATAACGTAGATTGCTATTGCGTCGACAAAATTCGTATCGGTGCGCACTCCACCGTTAGTCAGTACAGTTTCTTGTGTTCTGCCAGTCACGATTACTCACGGGCTTCCATGCCCCTGGTGACAGCGCCAATCGTGATAGGCGAGGGTGTCTGGATTACAGCTGACGTCTTTGTTGGACCAGGTGTATGCATTGGCGATGGCGCTGTGATTACCGCGCGCTCAAGTGTCTTCTGTGATATCCCGTCCTGGTCAGTGGCTCGGGGCAATCCGGCTGTCGTCTTCAAGGAGCGTCAGTTTGAGAAACTCCTAAATAAATAGACTGCAATCTGTCTATGAAATCGAGATAAAAATGGGGCTTGCTGCCGTCATCCTTACCTTCAATGAAGAACAGCATCTCGCACGCTGCATGGCTAGTGTGAGAGAGGTTGCCAGCGAAATAGTTGTCGTCGACTGCTTTTCTACTGATGCCACATTGGCGATTGCTTATGCCAATGGAGCGAGGGTGATTCAGCGCGAATGGACCAATCACGCAACTCAATTTAACTGGGCATTGACTCAACTGGGCTCGGACCAGGATTGGATATTGCGCATTGATGCAGACGAGTATTTAACGCCTGAGCTAATTGCCGAAATCAAAGGTCGGTTGCCATCTCTCGCGAGCGAGATCGATGGGGTGTATCTCAGTCGCCGAATGACCTTTCAGGGCAAGTTGATCCGCCATGGCGGCGTGTTCCCCGTCCGAATACTTAGGTTGTTCCGTAATGGCCGTGGCGAGTGCGAAAACCGTTGGATGGATGAACACATTAAGGTGGCCGGGGTGACGGTGAATTTTGAAAGTGAGCTGATCGATGACAATCTAAATTCGCTGACTTGGTGGGTCAACAAACACAACAATTATGCAAGTCGTGAAGCTGTTGAAATGCTGAATCTTGAGTACCACTTCAAGCTTCATGATTCGGTGGCAAGTTTGCGCGATGGTAGCCAGGCGGGCGCTAAGCGTTGGATAAAAGAAGTGGTTTATTCCCGGCTGCCAAGCGGTTTCCGGGCGTTTGTTTATTTTTTCTATCGCTATGTGATTCGCCTAGGTTTTCTGGATGGCCAGGCCGGTACTGCCTTCCATTTTCTTCAGGGATTCTGGTATCGCTACTTGGTGGATGCGAAGCTGGCAGAGGTCAAGCGCTATATGCGGGAACATAAGGTGGATGTTGTGACAGCCATTGATCGCGTTCTCAATATAAATCTGCGCTAAATTGAAAATATTATCCGGACGTAATATGGCTAAACTGTCCCACCCGTCGTATAGGGTCGATATAGATGGACTGAGAGCCCTTGCGGTATTGTGAGTCGTTGGCTATCACATCTATCCAAGCTGGATGCCGGGGGCTGGTATATTTCATGCCGGGTTTATCGGTGTCGATATGTTCTTCGTCATCTCTGGCTATCTTATTTCTTCAATTATTTTTGATAATCTGAAGAAAGAATCATTTTCCTTGGTCGAGTTTTATTTTCGGAGAATTCGGCGGATCTTCCCGGCGCTGATTTTAATATTGGGATCTTCATTTTTCATAGGCTGGTTCACCTTACTTCCTGACGAGTTCTCTCAACTTAATAAACACATTCTTGGTGGATCAACGTTTGTTTCCAACTTGGTTCTTTGGAGTGAATCTGGATATTTTGACATATCCGCTGAAACGAAGCCGTTGTTGCATCTGTGGAGTCTTGGAATTGAAGAGCAATATTATATTGTCTGGCCTTTATTGGCTTGGCTCTTTTGGAATAGAAGATTTGGGATCCCGGCTCTTGTCATCGCTCTGTTCATTGCTTCTTTCTCTCTCAATTTGGTCACGGTTGATAGTGATCCGATCGCTACGTTTTACTCTCCGCTAACGCGTTTCTGGGAATTGCTGATTGGAAGTTTTACCGCCTGGATGGTTCTGTTGCGAAGGGAGAATCAGCAGGTCGGAACGAGGGCGGTAGAGTTTTCTCTGTCAGCATCCGGGTTATTTTTGCTATTGATTGGGTTCACGTTCGTTACTGCAGAACATTTTCCTGGATGGCTTGCCTTGCTGCCCACTGTAGGGACCGCTTTGCTAATTTACGCAGGTTCATCAGCTTGGCCAAATCGCGTCATCCTGTCGAATCGGATATTGATTTGGTTTGGTATTATCAGTTTTCCGTTATATCTCTGGCACTGGGTAATTCTCGCTTGGTTTCGGATTACAACGGATGCTGATCACGTCTCCACTACCCAGCGTGCTTTAATTGTTGCTCTTTCAGTTATTTTGGCATGGCTGACTTATAGGTTTCTTGAAACAAAAATCCGTAAAGGGGACGCCGTTTATGCGAAGGGGCTGTTCGCAATAAATTTATTTATTGCCATTTTCGTTGGGGGGCTACTGTATTTTAATGTGTCTCCGCGCCACCAAAATAGTGACCTAAGTAGAATTCTCCAGGCCAAGTCTGACTGGCACTTCCCTGGAGACCAATTGGCAACTGTCGTTGATCAGGGGCTTCGTTATTATGTTGGAGGCACAAGTCCGCGCAGGACATTATATTTTGGTGACTCAAATATGGAGCAATATGCTCCACGTATTAACTACCTTCTCGGCTCATCAGCAGGTTCGGTTAATTCTGCCACTATCATCGGCAATCAGAAATATTGCAAATTGCTTTTCTACTTCGTTGAGGGAAGCGTTCCGCCGAATCATTGTTCTACTGCCTATCAGAAACTGCTCGAATTGATGGGCGATGATTCTGTTAAAACCATTGTTTTGTCGGGTTTGTGGTATTCGTACGAAAAGGCTCTCAGTTCTGAGTCGAATTTTGTCGAGTCATTGAGGCGCGTTAGTAAAGGCAAGACAATTGTTATTATATTATCAATGCCAGTTGGGGCCGTGCTCGACCCGAATGGTATGTATGTGGGGTCAAGATTCGGTAGTCTTGCAGCAAAAAATATTTTAAATGTGAATTTCGACTTAAAGGCTTTTCAAGATAAACGATCATTCGTTCATGCTCAGCTAGAAAAAACCGCAGCTTTCGTTGGTGGGTACACGATAGATCCAATTCTTTATCTCTGCCCAAGCGGTAAATGTCCGATTTTCGATTCGAATGGCGTCCCGCTCTACAAAGATGCCGAGCACATGACCTACTCCTACGCCAAGGATCAGGCGATTTATGTCGACAGCACATTGAAAGACTCAGTGCCTGCCAAATGATGCTCCTACTACTTAATGGTTAATGAATTGAAAATATCTGTGATTACTGCGGTGTACAACCGCGTCGGTTCCGTCGGCCAGGCGGTCGAGAGTGTTCAGGCTCAAACCTGGGCGAATGTTCAGCACGTGGTTATCGATGGTGCCTCAACTGATGGCACCTTACAGGTCTTGCAGTCTTGCCTGGGAGACCGGGCGATCCTGGTCAGTGAGCGTGACAAGGGGATTTACGATGCGCTGAACAAGGGCTTGGCCCGCGCTACCGGCGATGTCGTCGGCCTGATGCATTCGGATGATTTTTTTGCCGATGATCGTGTTCTCGAAAGTGTGGCTAGTGCTTTTGCCGATCCGGAAGTGGATGTGGTTTATGGCGATCTCGAGTATGTCGCCAAGGATGACACCAGCCGCATCATCCGGCGCTGGCAGTCCGGTGAATACCAGCGGAGCAAACTGGGTTGGGGTTGGATGCCGCCACACCCGACGCTTTATCTGCGGCGCAGCATGATTGAGCGGTTTGGGGGGTTCGATACTAGTTTCCGTATTGCTGCCGACTATGATGCCATTTTGCGTTACTTTGGGCGGGGGCAGGCACGAGCGGTGTATATACCGCGTGTACTGGTCAAAATGCGCGTTGGTGGTGAAAGCAATCGCTCCCTTCCCAAGATTTTTTTGAAAACGCGGGAGGATTACAAAGCGCTACGACGTAATGGAATTGGTGGTATTGGGGCGTTGGTCTGGAAAAATCTCAGCAAGTTATATCAGTTTTTTTGAGCAGTCGTTTTTGGCTGGTTGTTAATAATTTGAAAGCTTGCAAAAAACCTACAGTCACCAGCCGTCGGCACTGTTGTTGACCAATATTGCAGCCGAACGTATTCTGCGCCCGTGCTTGGATTGCCCAAAGGGTCGCTGGCCTGTCGCTTGAAGGTGGGCGTGGTTCTTGATGCTGTGCGGTAACGTTTTTCCCGCCGACCGTATCCGCAGCTGATGCGGATTTTGCCTGACAATTGCCCGTTCGGGCTTCTATTGGTTAAATAGTTCTTACCGGCCGTTGGGGCGGGGATTGATTACAAACGAGCGACCATGTTCTGGGAAAGAGATTTCGAGATTTTATCGCGGCCCGAGCTGGAAAAGCTGCAGCTTTCCCGTTTGCGAAAAACGCTTCATCAGGCGAGTCACGCGTCTTATTACGGTTCGCTTTTCAGGGCGCTGGGTTTGTCGGCCGAGTCGATCAAGTCGCTGGACGATGTTCGCAAATTGCCGCTGACCAGCAAGCAGGATCTGCGCGATAACTTTCCCTATGGTTTTTTGACCTTGTCGAAACGGTCGGTGGTCCGGCTACACAGTTCGAGCGGCACCACCGGCAACCCGACGGTGGTTTTTCATAATCGTCACGACATCGATTCCTGGGCCAATTTGATGGCGCGTTCCTTGTATTGCGCCGGGGTTCGCGACAGCGATGTTTTCCAGAATATCTGCGGTTACGGGTTGTTTACTGGTGGCCTGGGTTTTCAGTATGGCGCCGAGCGCTTGGGATGTTTGAGCATTCCGGCCGGCGCTGGCAACAGTCCGCGCCAGATCAAGCTGATGCGCGATTACGGAACGACGGTGGCGCATGCGATTCCGAGTTATCTCAATCGCTTGTATGAGGTGTTTCAGCAGGAAGGGCTGGAGCCGCGGGAGGCGACGCAGCTGCGCGCTTTCGTCATCGGTGCCGAGCCGCATAGCGAGGAGCAGCGACGGCGCATCGAGGAAATGTTCGGTGTCAAGGCCTATAACTCGTTTGGTCTTTCGGAGATGAATGGTCCGGGAGTGGCGTTCGAATGCCGCCATCAGAACGGTCTGCATGTCTGGGAAGATGCTTTTCTGGTTGAAATCCTGGACCCGGAGACGCTGGAGCCGGTGGCCGACGGCGAATTCGGTGAGTTGGTGATGACCACGCTGGATCGGGAGGCGATGCCACTGGTGCGTTATCGCACGCGCGATCTGACCCGTATCCTGCCCGGCCCCTGCCCGTGCGGGCGCACGCATGTGCGTCTGGACCGCATCGTCGGGCGTAGCGACGACATGTTCATTATCAAGGGCTGCAACGTTTTTCCGATGCAGATCGAGTCGGTGCTGATGAAAGTCCCCGGGGTCGGCGCCGAGTATCTGATCACCCTCGACACGATCGACGGCGCGGACGAAATGTTGTTAGAGGTCGAAACCAGCGGCGATTTGGGCGTCGCAGGGGATGTCGAAGCGGGCCGCGAAGGCGACAACGACAACAGTCGCCTGAACGCCTTGGCGCGCTCAATCGGCCGCCGGATTCGCGACGAGGTGCTGGTGACACCGATTGTCCGGCTGCGAGCGCCAGGGTCGCTGCCCCGCGCCGAGGGGAAGGCGGTGCGGGTCAAGGATCTCCGGGCGCGTTCGTTGTAAACAACGCCGATGGTCGGGGCGATTCGCTCGGCTCGGCGCGCAAGATCGGCAAATAAACCCGAAAACAGGAGCCGACGCCGATTTCGCTACGCACGCTGATGTGCCCTCCGTGGCTGGTGACAATGCTGTGTACCAGCGACAGGCCGAGTCCGGTCCCTTGGCCGACGGGCTTGGTGGTGAAAAACGGCTCGAAAATGCGCTCGAGATTTTCCGGTGCGATGCCGCGCCCGTTGTCTTCCACCTCCACCCAGATTTCGTTGTCGTTGCAGCCGGTGCGCACGGTGATCGTGCCGCGGTCGTGGATGGCTTGCGCGGCGTTGACCAGCAAGTTCATGAACACTTGGTTCAGGCGCGCGGGGATGCATTCGATGAGCGGCAACTCCGCGTATTCCTTGTTGAGCGCCGCCTTGTATTTCAGTTCGTTCCAGACGATGTTCAGCGTGCTTTCCAGACCGTCCTCGATGTTGACGAATTCCCAGTCGGTGACGTCCACGCGCGAGAAGTCCTTGAGATCCTGGACAATTTTTTTCACGCGTTGCAGT
The DNA here is from genome assembly GCA_029776255.1 of Pseudomonadota bacterium. GTDB lineage: Bacteria > Pseudomonadota > Gammaproteobacteria > Burkholderiales > Rhodocyclaceae > Accumulibacter. The sequence continues at coordinate 44,687 of JAKOTN010000143.1, read as the reverse complement.
CCTTCGAGTGATTCGTCGATCAGCGTTGGCAGATCTTCCCGCAGATAATCGAAATCGGCGGCGTTTTTTGCCTCGGCGATGCTGGCCATGATCGTCGGATGCGCCGCGAGGAGGGCGTCCGCCGCCGAGTAGGCGCCGATGACTTCCAGCAGGTCGCCGACCCCGCGCTTGAGACTACCCAGATTGGAATTGACGAAGCCTATCGGATTGTTGATTTCGTGCGCCACACCCGCCGCCAATTGGCCAACCGAAGCCATTTTTTCCGATTGCAGGAGGTGGTTTTGCACTTCTTCGATCTGGCGCATGGCCTCTCGCAGGCGTTCCTGCCGTTCGTGCAGCGCGTGTTCGGCGTCCGTGCGCTCCGTGAGATCGCGGATGATGACCGACAGCAAGCGTTCACCGCGCATCCCGTGGCTCTGGATGCCGAGATCGAGCGGCACCAGGCTGCCATTTCGGCGCACGCCATTGAATGCAATGAATTTGTCCACATCCGGCGTGTCGTTTTCCGTCACCGCGCGCCACGACACTTCCTTGCCATCGTTATGCCGCGGATCGGGTTGAAGCAGCGAATTCAGGTTGCCGTTCAGCAACGTATTTTCGGAATGTCCGAAGATTCGGAGCGCGGCCGGGTTGGCCGAGCGGATATTTCCCTCGATGTCGGCGATCAATACCCCATCGCTGATGTTGTTGAGCACAATGCGCAGTTCCTCGGTCTTGTATCCTAGGGCGTCCTTGACGGTGGACAGTTGCCGCGCATAGGTCGCCACGTCGGTTTCCAGGCCGGTATTCCGCTGTCCCCAGCGAATCAGCGATAGCAGCAAGGCGAAAAAAACGCCTAGAACCGCGGCCATGACTCCCGGATCGATCATGCCGCCGCTCCGGGTTTCGCCAAGCGCTCGGTCGCCGCTCGGCGCATCCGCGGCACTCGCGGATTTTGCGACGGGGCGCCTCCGGCTCCGTTTCCTGCCCGTCCTCGATTACCCACTACCGCTCTCCCATTTTCCGGCGATTGCTCAACGGCTGATTTAAGCTTAGCAGAAGGAGTGAACGGGTTCTGAATGCGTCGTTGCGCGGAAACACACCTTACGCCGGGCGCATTCGGACCACGCGAACAGGCCGCCGATTGACCAACATCCGACGCAACATCCGTGCCACCTTTGACCCGTTCGCGCGTATCATTGTTGTTTAATACCTGTCGTAATAAATCGGTGCCCTCGTTCGACGGTCGCCATTGGCATTGCGGCGCGGAGTGTCGCCAAGCCAAGCAGAGGAAAATCATGACCTTGATGAAGTGGAGCGAGCATTTCCTGACCGGAATCGAGTTGGTCGATAGCCAGCATCGCAGTCTGGTCGAACTGGTCAATGCCGTTTCTCCGACGATTTCAAGCAATCAAAGCACCATCGACGAATGCCTCTTGCTGATCGATCGCCTGACCAACTCCGTGACGACGCATTTCCACGATGAGGAACGCCACATGCTTGAAGGCGGACTCGATAACAGTCCGCACATCGACGAACACATGCGTGAGCATCTCGGGTTCGTGGAAGAGGTCGCGCGCATGCGTCGTCAGTTCGCGGCCGACGGCACCCTGGACGGCGAGCAGACACTGCGTTTCTTCGCCAGTTGGCTAACATTTCATATCCTCGTCCAGGATCGGGAAATGGCGCGCGAACTACTGCGTCGGGCCGGCGGGGCACCGGAGGATATGCCGGCGGGAGGCGAGCAAGGGCGCGATTGTTTTGCCAACAAGGTGCTGGTGGAAACCTTGACCGAATTGTTCAACACGGTTACCGAGCGCAACCGGACTTTGGTGCGGATCAACGCCAAGTTGACGAGCGCACAGGAGTGCCTTGCCGAACTCAACGGCAATCTCGAGAAGCAGATCGAGGAGCGCACGCTGGAGTTACGGCAAACCAACGCCGAGTTGCTTCGCGAACAGGCGTTGCTGCAGCGGGCGATGGATACCATCGAACGGACACACGGACAGTTGCTGCAATCGGAAAAAATGGCGGCGGTTGGTCAGCTCGCCGCCGGCGTGGCACATGAAATCAATAACCCGATTGGTTTTGTCAGTTCCAATCTGGGTTCCCTGAAAGCGTATGTCGACGCGCTGCTGAAGGTGGTGGATGTCGACACGCAAGCCATCGCCGCGCTGGCGTCGGACCATCCGGCGCGCCTGGCGACCGAACGCGCGCGTGAACAGGCGGAACTCGACTACTTGCGCGAGGACATTCCCAACCTGCTCGACGAGTCGGCGGAAGGTCTGGGGCGCGTGCGAAAAATCGTTGCCGATCTCAAGGACTTCTCGCGTGCCGACGACGCCGAGATGCAGGACGCCGACCTTAACCAACTGCTGGAGAGTACGTTGAACGTGGTGGCCAATGAGTTGAAATACAAGGCAATCATCGTTCGCGACTTCGGCGATTTGCCGCCCGTGCGCTGTTGTGCGACGCAGATCAACCAGGTTTTCATGAATTTGCTGGTCAATGCCGGCCAGGCCATCGACGAAGCCGGCACGATCACCTTGCGCAGCGGCCACGAGGCGTCGTTTGTGTGGGTCGAAGTCGAGGACACCGGGAAGGGAATGTCGCTCGATGTGCGGAAACGACTCTTTCAACCTTTTTTCACCACCAAACCGATGGGCAAGGGAACGGGACTCGGCCTGTCGATTTCGCGCGATATCGTGCAGCGTCATGGCGGCACGATCAGTGTCGACAGCGCGCCGGGAAACGGTGCGCGCTTTCTCATTCGCTTGCCGATCGCCGGCCCCGATAAACCCGTCGAAGACGCGTCGCGGTGAACTCGGGCATGGTCAACACGATACAGGCGGCGATCTACGATGTGCCCGGTTGCATCGTGATTCGTCTCGATACCGAGATGAACATCTGGTATGTCAATTCCTTTGGCTTGCGCCTGCTGGGTTACAGTCGCCTGGGCCAGATCTTCAAGCGGCCATTGGCGAGTTTGCTGGAAGCCGGTTCAACGCACACCGCCGAATTCCTGGCGCAGATCGACGGCATCGGCGCGCACCGCATCATTCGCCAACTTGAATCGCCATTGCTCACCGGAGACGGGCGTCGTTTGTGGGTCTCCTGGACCATCGAGCATCGTCTCGATAGCGATGCCTTGCTGGCGCCGGTTTTTCTGGTCGGCGCCGACATCACCAATTTGCGTGAGTGCGTCGAGTCCTCGTGGCTCTTCCGCGACATCGCGGAAAGCAGTCCGCTGGGCGTCCTGATCACCGATACCGACCAGCGGATCCGTTTTGCCAATCCGGCGGCCTTGGCGGCAAGCGGTTACGCGGCGGAGGAGGTGATCGGGAATACGCCTCATCTGTTCAGTTCGGGTAAAACGCCGAAAGAAACGTATCGCTCGATGTGGGCGACGCTTAACGCCGGCAGCAGCTGGACCGGCGAATTCGTCAATCGGCGCAAGGATGGCACGATCTACGTCGAGAAAAAACACATCGCGCCGTTGAGTAACCGCGACGGCGTGATCGGCTTCTATTTTTCGATCAGCGAGGACCAGCTCAAACTTAGCGAGTTCGAGCGGCGGATCGAGGCGTTGAGCAGTAGCGATTTGCTGACCGGATTGCTCAATCGCGCCGGTTTTCTGCGCGCCATTACCCATGCGACCACCGGGGGCGGGGAGCATGGGCTGATGGTCGTCGCCATCGACATCGACGGTTTCGACACCCTCAACCGGATTCTTGGGTCCGAAAGAGCGGATCGTCTACTGGTCGCCCTGGGGGGACGGATCAAGGATGTCGTTCGCGACGTGGATGTCGTCGCGCGTCTGGGAAGCGACGAGTTCGGCGTGCTGCTGCCGTTTTCGGATGCCCCGTCGGAAAGCGATTGCGCCGAGGTGGCCAGCCGATTGCTGGGAGCGATACGCCAGCCGTTTCCCCTCGACGACCGTCCGACCGAGGTCTGCGCCTCGATCGGCATCGCCTGTTTTCCCTCGGACGGACACGACGCCAGCGAGTTGCTGGCCTGCGCCGCGAGTGCCATGCAGAAAGTCAAACGGGCGGGTGGCGACGCCGTCGCCCGTTTCGACTCGGCGCTGGCCACCGCCGATTTCGGTGCCCGGGAACTGTTGGTCGATCTGCGCGATGTGGTCGAACGCAATGAGCTTTTTCTGCTCTATCAGCCGCAGATCAGTTTGCAGACCGGCGCCATCGTCGGCCTTGAGGCGCTGGTTCGCTGGCAACACCCCGTGCGCGGAATGATTCTGCCGGGGCATTGCATTCCGGCCGCCGAGGAGACCGGCTACATCATCGGTATTGGCGATTGGGTTCTCGCCGAGGCCTGCCGGCAGATGCGTCGCTGGCTGGATGCCGGTTTCCCGCCGATCAAGGTGGCGGTCAATCTTTCCGCGCGGCAGTTCCGCTTTTCCAGCCTGTGCCTGTCGGTGGCCGAGGCGCTGACGGCCAACCGGATCAAGCCGCCGATGCTGGAACTGGAGATTACCGAAGGGGCGATGATGCACGACCTGGCCTCGGCGATTCGCACCAGCGAACGCCTGAAGGCCATCGGTGTGACCCTGTCCCTCGACGATTTCGGCACCGGCTACTCGTCCCTGGCGTACCTTTCGCGCTTTCCGATCGATATGGTCAAGATCGATCAGTCTTTCGTTCGCGACATCACCAGCAATCCGACCAATGCCGCCATCGCACAGGCGATCATCGCCATGTCGCACAAGCTCGGTAAGGTGGCCCTGGCGGAGGGCATCGAAACCGAGGAACAGATGTATTACCTGCGTCGGCACGATTGCGACGAAATGCAGGGTTACTTCTTTTCACGGCCGTTGTCCGCCGACGGCATCGCGGCCTTGCGTCGGCGCGATAGCCGGGTGCAGTTCAAGACGACCGGCGACGAGACGATGCCGACGGTGCTGTTGGTGGACGACGAGCCGAATATCCTGGCGGCCTTGAAGAGACTGTTGCGGCGCGAAGGCTACCGGGTGCTCGCCGCGGAGAGTGGGGAAGAGGCGCTGGCCTTGCTGGCCCGTGAAACCGTTCGGGTGATCGTTTCCGATCAGCGCATGCCGTCGATGACCGGCACCGAGTTCTTCTCGCGAATTCGCGGCCTGTACCCGGAAACGGTGCGTCTGGTGCTTTCCGGTCATTCCGAAATCGCCACCTTGACCGACGCCATCAATAAAGGCGCGATCTACAAATATCTCAACAAGCCTTGGGACGACGAGCATTTCAAAAGCGAGATACGCAACGCCTTTCGCTATTGGAACGAACGTTTCGGCAAGGCGTAGCTCGCGGACGAGATCGGCGTTTCCGCGCCGGGCATCGACGATAACTGGAGACGAATCATGCAATCGGAGGCGTTTGACGCGACCCTGTTGATCGTCGACGATCAAGCGGTGAATCTGGCGGTGCTTGAGGAATTGTTGCTGGCGGACTATCGGGTATTGTCGGCCTCGTCGGGACGTCAAGCGCTCGAGATCGTCGCCCGCGAGCCGTTGCCCGACTTGATCCTGCTCGACATCATGATGCCGGATATGGACGGCTACGCTGTTTTGGCCGCGCTACAGGCGCAGCCCGCGACCAAGGCCATCCCGGTCCTGTTTCTGACCGCGCTCAGCGATCCGGGTGATCAGTCGCTTGGCCTTTCGCTCGGCGCCGTCGATTACATTCTGAAGCCGATTCAACCCGTTGTCGTCCTGGCCCGTATTCGCAACCAGCTCGAACTCAAACATGCCCGCGATATTCTGCGCGACCACAATGCCTGGCTGGAAGCGGAAGTCGCCCGTCGGGTCGACGAGAATCGGCGGATCGAGGACGCCAATCGGCAGGCGCAGGCGCGCCTCAATCATCAACTGGAAACGATTCTCGGCACGGCGGGCGAGGGCATTTACGGCACCGATGCCAACGGTCTGATCAATTTCGTCAACCCGGCGGTACTCGAGATGTTTGGCTATTCGCGTGACGAACTGATCGGCTTGTCGGCGCATGCGATTCTTCACCATTCCAATCCCAACGGTACTCCTTATCCACTGGAGGATTGTCCGCTGGTCAATTCGCTGACCGCGGGGCTGTCGCTACGCGATCAGCAGGACGTTTATTGGCGCAAGGACGGCACGCCGTTGTCGATCGAGTATTCCAGCGTGCCGATCGTCGAGGCCGATCGGATCGTCGGCGCGGTGATCAGTCTGCGCGACATCAGCGAACGCAAACGTTATCTCGCGCAACTGGAACGCAAATCCAACTACGACGATCTCACGGGCTTGCCCAACCGCAACCTGCTGGCGGACCGCCTGACGCACGCCATCAGCCAGCCACGAGCGGATAGGCACGCGTTTCCAGCGGTTCTGGCGATCAAGACCGACCGTCTGGAAGGCGTGCGCGACACTCTCGGGCGCGCATCCAGCGATCAAGTGATCGTTGAACTGGCAAATCGCCTGACGGCACTGGCGCAGCCGGCCGACACGCTGGCCCGGCTCGAAGCCGATGAGTTTGTGTTGGTGACCGATCTGACGCGCGCCGGTCTGGCCCGGGCGCAAGCACAGGCGATTCTCGCCGCGATGGCGCAGCCGGTGCTGGTCGGCGAGCACGATTTGACGCTCGGCGCCAGTGTCGGCATCGCACTTTTCCCCAAGGACGGCGAAACCGGCGAGGAATTGATCCGCCATGCCTTTTCGGCCTTGCACAAGGCGCGAGCCGAGGGCGGCGGCCGTAGTCGCTATTACGCTTCGGAAATCGACGCCCAGGCGCTTGAGCGCCTGGAGTTGGAAGGCGAGTTGCGCCGCGCCATCGCCAACGGCGAGCTACGGCTGTATTACCAGCCGCAGGTCAGTCTGCGCAGCGGCCGGATCGTCGGCGTCGAAGCTTTGGTCCGTTGGCAGCACCCGACGCGCGGACTCTTGCTGCCCGGCACCTTCATCACGCTGGCTGAGGAAAGCGGCTTGATCTTTCCGCTTTCGGAATGGGTTCTGCGGCAAGCCTGCTTGCACAACAAGGCGTGGCAGAATGCCGGTCTGCGGCCCATCCGGGTGTCGGTCAATTTTTCCGCCCGGCAATTCGTTGGCCCGGATCTGGTCACTTTTGTCGATACGGTGCTGCGTGAAACCGGCCTCGATCCGCGTTCGCTGGAAATCGAACTGACCGAGCGCGCGGTGATGGCCGATCCTGAAGCGTTCGTCCGCACCTCGCAGCAACTCAGTGGTCGGGCGGTATCGCTGGCAATCGACGATTTCGGCACCGGATTTTCATCGCTCAGTTATCTGCGCCGTTTTTCGATTGAACGATTGAAGATCGACCAGTCCTTTGTCTGCAACATCAACCGCGATCCCGATGGCGCGGCGATTGTCCAGGGGGTGATCGCGCTGGCCCACAACCTGCACATGTCGGTGATCGCAGAAGGGGTGGAAACACCGGCCCAGTTCGGATTCTTGCGCAGCCGCGATTGCGACGACATGCAAGGATATCTGTTCAGCCGGCCACTGTTGCCGGAGCAGTTCGCGCAGTTGCTCGGCAGCGGTCGCACGGCGGAGTTTCCAGGTAGTTCGGCACCGGTCCGCACCCTGTTGCTGGTCGACGACGAAGTCCATATTCTGTCGTCGCTCAAGCGCTTGTTTCGGCGCGAGGGTTACACCGTGCTTGTCGCGCGTAGCGGCTACGAGGCGCTCGACATTCTGGCCACGCAGCCCGTGCAGGTGATCGTTTCCGACGCCCGGATGCCGGAAATGGACGGTAGCGAATTGCTGGCCAAGGTGCGCAAGCTTTATCCGGATACGGTCCGGATGATGCTTTCCGGTTATACCGACATGCGTGCCGTCACCCGTGCCGTCAATAGCGGTGAGCTGTATCGCTTCATCACCAAGCCGTGGGAGGATGTCGATCTCGTCGAGGCGGTGCGCGAGGCGTTTCGTCATCATGCCGACCGCCGGCTCAATCAACGTGACGTTACCTCGGACGAGTGGACGATTTGAAGCGATGTAACCCGGCCAAACGACGGTTTTTTGACCAGGCCACCGCGGTCGACAAAGCGCTTGGCGCGGTCCGGATCGGCTGATGAAAATCAAGGTCGCCACTTACAACATCCATAAGGGGGTCACCGGCATTCGCGGCCGGCCGCGAATTCACGACGTTCGTCTGGCCTTGCAGGCGATTGACGCCGATATCGTGTTTCTTCAGGAAGTACAGGATCGTAACGAGCGCCTGGCGAGCCATCCGGACTACCCTCTCGGAACGCAACTGAATTTTCTGGCCAGCGGCGCTTATGCCCATCACGCCTACGGGATGAACGCTGTTTATCCACATGGGCATCATGGGAATGCCATCCTTTCCCGCCATCCGATCGTCGCGTCGGCCAACCACGACATCTCGGATCACGCGCTGGAGAAGCGCGGTCTGCTGCACGCGCGAATTGCCATGGAACGATGGGGAGAGCTACACCTGATCTGTGTCCATTTTGGCTTGATCAAACGCAGTCGCCTTCGCCAGGCGATGTATCTGGCGGACTTTGTGCAGCGGGAGGTGCCGGTGGCGGCGCCGCTAATCATCGCTGGCGATTTCAACGATTGGCAAAAACGGGTGGACGAACTGTTGCGTGGCCGACTAGCGGTCGAAGAAGTCACGGTGGCGGCGCGGAAAGCCCCTGGCGACGGGAATATGCTGGATCGTTTGCTGGCGTGGCGTCCGGGAGGCAATGCGGCAGCAAACGTGACGAGTACCTTTCCGAGCTTTGCGCCATGGCTGACCCTCGACCGCATCTACGTTCGGGGGCTACAAATTCTCGACATGCACGTACCGCGCGGTCTGGCATGGGCGCGCTGTTCCGATCATGCCCCATTGATCGCCGAACTGCGCTTGTAAGCGAGCGCCAGCAGGGGCGTTCCGACGAGTGATCGTAAACCAACGGCACGATCAACCGACAAGGTCGAAAACGCCTATCCTTCCGATAGAAGATTTCTATGAGCGACGCGGCAACGCATGGACGGTGTGCGCACGCGCGAGCATTCCATTAGACTCGACGTCGACGCGAAACGAGGCAGGAAAACAAGGCAAGAATACAAGCCGCCGATTCGCGTCCGCGCACTTCAAAATAAGCGAATATCTATAAATAAACTTAGAGGTGGTGACATGAACGATAAAAAAACAATAGAAAAAAGCGTCCCCGACGCAGCGGCGGCGGCGATGCTGGTGGGGCAGGAAGACCGACGGACCGGACTCGGCGTTGATGCGCTAAAGCGCGCCTTGCTCGATAAACTGGTTTATGTGCAAGCGCGTTTTCCCGAAGTGGCCACGCGCCACGACTGTTTTCTGGCGCTGGCACAAGCCGTCCGCGACCGCTTGTTGCAACGCTGGGTGCAAACCGCGCGCACCTACCGCGATCAGGGAAGCCGTACCGTCTGCTATATGTCGGCCGAATTCCTGATCGGCCCGCAGCTCGCCAACAATCTGATCAATTTGGGGATTTACGATAACGCCCGGCAGGCCATCGACGAACTCGGTCTGGATCTCGATGTCCTTCTCTACCAGGAAGAAGAGCCGGGTCTGGGTAATGGCGGTCTCGGCCGGCTAGCCGCGTGTTACCTCGATTCGCTGGCGACACTCGAAATTCCCGCCATCGGTTACGGCATTCGTTACGAATTCGGCATCTTCACGCAGGCGATTCGCGACGGCCGGCAGGTGGAATTGACCGACAAATGGCTGCGCGCCGGCAGTCCGTGGTTGATTCACCGGCCGAGCATTGCTTTCGACGTCAAGCTTGGCGGGCACACCGAACATCAGTACGAAGCCAGCGGCAGCCGTCGTTTGCGAGTGCAATGGGTGCCGGGCAAAATCGTCCGCGGCACCGCCTGGGACATGCCGGTGCTCGGTTATGGCGTGAATACGCCGAACCGCTTGCGCCTGTGGAGCGCCGAAGCACCGGAGTCCTTCGATTTCGCGGCCTTCAACGCCGGCAATTACTCGCAGGCGGTCAACGCGCAGGTGCTGTCCGAGACGCTGACCAAGGTGCTGTACCCCAACGATGAAATGGAAGCCGGGCAGACCTTGCGTCTGGAGCAGCAATATTTCTTCGTTTCCTGTTCGTTGCAGGACATGATCCGCCTGCAACTACAGCGCGAGAGCAATCTCGACCGCTTCAACGAAAAATTCGTCGTCCAGCTCAACGACACGCATCCGTCGATCGCCGTGGTCGAACTGATGCGCCTGCTGGTCGACGAATATGGAATGAATTGGGAGAAGGCGTGGTCGATCACCCGCAAGACCTTCGCGTATACCAATCACACACTGTTGCCCGAGGCGCTGGAAAAATGGCGGCTTGACTTGTTCAAGCGGGTTCTGCCGCGACATTTCGAAATCATTTGCGAAATCAACGAGCGTTTCCTTGACGACGTGCGCATTCGCTTCCCCGGCGACGATCTGCGGTTGCGGCGCATGTCCTTGATCGATGAAGACGGCGCGCGCTACGTGCGGATGGCGCACGTGGCGGTGGTCGGCAGCTTCGCGGTCAATGGCGTTGCCAAGCTGCACAGCGAGCTGCTGAAATCCGATGTATTGAAGGATTTCCACGAGATGTGGCCGGAGAAGTTCAGTAACAAGACCAACGGCGTGACGCCGCGCCGATTTGTGCTGTTGTCGAACCCGGCGATGTCGAAATTGATCGACGATACGATTGGCGGCGGCTGGGTGACCGACATGACGCGCTTGCGCGAACTCGAACCGCATGCCGACGATCCGGCGTTCCGCGAGGTGTGGCGCAAGATCAAAAGCGGCAACAAGCACCATTTGGTGCGCGAGATCAAGCGCCACGCCGGGATCGACGTCGATCCGGCGTCGATGTTCGACGTACAGGTCAAGCGCATCCATGAATACAAGCGGCAGCACCTCAATCTCCTGCACGTGGTGTCGCTGTACAAGCGTCTGAAGGACAATCCCAACCTCGATATCGCGCCACGGACGGTGATTTTCGGCGGCAAGGCGGCGCCGGGCTACATGCTCGCCAAGCTGATGATCCGGCTGATCAACGCCGTTGGCGATCTGATCGGGCGCGATCCAGCGATGCGCGGCAAGTTGCAAGTGGTTTTCTACCCGAACTACAACGTCAAGAACGGGCATGCGATCTTTCCCGCCGCCGACCTTTCGGAACAGATCTCCCTGGCTGGCAAGGAGGCGTCGGGAACCGGCAACATGAAATTCCAGATGAATGGCGCGTTGACCATCGGCACGCTCGATGGCGCCAACGTCGAGATTCGCGAACAGGTTGGCGAGGAGAACTTCTTCCTGTTCGGGATGAACACGCCGGAGGTCAAGGAGCTCAAGAGCCGGGGTTATCGGCCGCGCAATTTCTATGAAAACAATGCCCATTTGCGCGAGGTGATCGATTTGATCGCCTCGGGCTTCTTCACGCGCGGCGACCGGGAAATTTTCCGGCCGCTGGTCGATAATCTGCTCAACCACGACGAGTACATGCTGCTCGCCGACTTCCAGTCGTACATCGACTGTCAGGAGCGGGTTTCCGCGACCTACCTCGATCAGGATCGCTGGTCGCGAATGTCGATCCTGAACGTCGCGCGCTCCGGCTTCTTCTCGTCCGACCGGGCGATTCGCGAGTATTGCGAGGATATCTGGAAGGTGCAGCCGGTACGCATCGAACTGCGCGATCTGTCCAGCGAGGATCTGGAATTCAAGCGCGCGGCATCCAGCGCCGACTGACGTAAAAAAGCGGACTGGAGCCTGCGCTCCAGCCCGCTTGGCAGGCACTTCAGCCGACCGTCGATTACCAGCGGCGAATCTTGATGATGTGCGCCATCTTGCCGCTCGGGCTGAGTTCGACATAAGACGTCGGACCTTGCCAGCGATAGCGCTCGTCGGAGAGCAGGTCGTGCGCCTGGTACTGTTCGTTGGCGGCGATGCCGAAAACGTCCAAGGGTACTTGCAGCGTGGCCGATTGTTTGTGGAAGGGATCGAGATTGACCACGCAGACGACGATGTCGGAACGGTCGTCGTTCACCTTGGCGTAAGCGATGATCTGCGGATTGTCGGTGCTCAGGAAATGCACGAAATTGTAGGTTCGCAGGGCTGGCGATTGACGGCGGATGTGGTTGATCCGGGTGATGATGTCGACGATATTTCCCGGCGCCTGCCAGTCGCGAACCTTGATTTCGTATTTTTCCGAATCGAGATACTCTTCCTTGCCGGGAATCGCGGCGTTTTCACAAAGTTCGTAACCGCTGTAGATGCCGTAAACGCTCGATAGCGTCGCCGCCAGCACGGCGCGCATGATGAACGCCGGTCGGCCACCGACTTGCAGGATCGGTGGCAGGATGTCGGGGGTGTTGGCAAAGAAGTTGCCGGTGAAATACTCCCGCATTTCGCTCCAGGTCAGTTCGCCGACGTATTCGGTCAGTTCCTGTTTGTTGTTGCGCCAAGTGAAATACGTGTAGGACTGCGCGAAGCCGGCTTTTGCCAGCAGGCGCATCATTTTCGGCTTGGTGAATGCCTCGGCCAGGAAAATGACGTGCGGGTGGCGGCGATGGACCTCGCCGATCACCCATTCCCAGAACGGCACCGGCTTGGTGTGCGGGTTGTCGACGCGGAAGGTGGTCACGCCCTTGTCGATCCAGAACAGGAAAATGGTCAGCATTTCCTGCCATAGTCCGGCGCGGTCGCTGGTGCCGAAGTTGAGCGGGTAGACGTCCTGATACTTCTTCGGCGGATTTTCGGCATATTTGATCGAACCGTCCGGTCGGTGAAAGAACCAGTCGGGATGTTCGCTCACGTAGGGATGGTCTGGCGAGCAATTCATTACATAATCGAGCGCGATTTCAATGTCCAGCTCGCGGCAGGTGGCGACGAACCGATCCCAGTCGTCCCAAGTGCCCAGCTTCGGTTCCAGGCTCATGTGGCCGCCGTGCTCGTTGCCGATGGCCCAGGGGCTGCCGACATCTCCGGGAACCGCCGTCAGACTGTTGTTCTTGCCTTTGCGGAAAGCATGGCCGATCGGGTGAATCGGCGGCAGGTAAACGACATCGAAACCCATGGCCTTGATTTCCGGCAGGCGCTGGATGCTGTCTTGCAGCGTGCCGTGGCGGTAAGGGACGTTGCCCTGCGAGCGCGGGAAGAATTCGTACCATGCGGCGCAACGGGTGATCGTTCGCGTGACCATCACCTGTAGCGCCGGCGCCATTTCGTGGCCCTCGCTCCGATCAGGGTATTTGGCCATCATCTCACGCATGACGTTGCCGGTTCCCAGTTCGACGGCGCCGGCTTGCTCGCCAGCGGCCAACGCGCTTTCCATGGCCGCGATGACACTTTCGATGCGGTTGCGATCCGTTTTTTGTGCCTTCGCGGCACCTTTTTTAAGGATCGCCAAACCCTCCAGCAACTCGCTCTCGATGTTGGCGCCGGGGAGGTTTTTCTTGGCGATCTCGTCGACCCACGACAGATAGTGTTCGGCGTAGGCTTCGATGGTGTATTCCCAGCGCCCGATGGTCGTGACGGTGAATTCACCGTGCCACCGATCGTTATCGCCCTGGGTCAGCAGGCTTTCGCGCCAGTCCTTGTCACCGAGCTTGCGAACCTTGAGCACGGCGGCGAGCTTGTCGTGGCCTTCCTTGTAAATGTCGGCGCCGACGGCGACTTTTTCGCCGATGACGCGCTTGATGGGATAGCGACCGCCGTCGATTTGAGGCTGGACCGCTTCGATGATCACGCGGGGGTAGTCTTGGGGAACCATTGCATTGCTCCTGAGTGTTGAACCGGCGAGGCCGGAAAATAACAATCAAAGCCCGATTGCCGTGAAAGTCGCCATGGCGACCCACGAACCTCCGCGAGCCGGGATCGGGCAAGCGGAGGAAGGAGTGTTGGGAAATGGCGAAAAACGTTGTTGACGCGATGACCGACGTCGTTTCACCGGCCGATCAGCCGTCGGCGGCTTTCCGGCCGATCGACCGAAACGCCGTCATTTGCATCACTTGCGTAGCGAGTAATAAAGCTGCCGGGTTTGTTCGGCGATGCTCGACCAACTGAAAATATCGCGCGCGCGCTGCTGGCCGGCCGCGGCCATCGACTCCGCCAGCTTGGGATCGTCAAGGATTTTGTTGATCGCACTGGCCAGGTCGCGTGAAAAACTGTCCGGATTGACCGGTTCGAAGGGGGCGACGTGATATTGCTCCAGCGGCACCAGATAACCGGTAACGCCATCGACGACGACTTCCTTGATGCCGCCGACCGCGCTGGCGACGACGGCGGTGCGACAGGCCATCGCTTCCAGGTTGATGATTCCAAAGGGCTCGTAGATCGATGGGCAGCAGAAGACCGTGGCGTGCGAGTAAAGCTGGATGGCTTCTTTCTTGGTCACCATCTCCTGAATCCAGATCACGTTGCCGAATCCCGCGCGGCGAATGGCGGTGATGGCGTCCTCCATCTCGGCAAGCACTTCCTTGGTATCGGGGGCGCCAGCGCAGAGCACAACCTGTGCGTCCGTGTTGATGTAGCGAATGGCGTTCACCAGATGGACAATGCCTTTTTGGCGGGTGATGCGGCCGACGAAAAGGACGATCGGCTTGGCCGGATCGACGCCGTATTTTTCGAGTGCCTTGGTTTCTATCGTCGGGCGGTACTGCTCGACATTGATGCCGTTGTAGATGACGCTGATCTTGTCGGGATCGATGTCGAAGTGTTCGAGAATATCGGTCTTGGTGCCCTGCGAGACGGCAATGACCGCGTCGGACATGTTCAGCGACGTTTTTTCGATCCATGACGACATGTCGTAGCCACAACCGAGTTGTTCGCGTTTCCAGGGCCGCAGGGGTTCCAGGGAGTGCACGGTATGTACCAGCGGGATGCCGTAGAGCGTCTTGGCCAGGATGCCGCTCAGGTGCGCATACCATGTATGGACGTGTACCAGATCGGCATCGACTTGATCGCTCAAGGTTTCCAGATTGGTTTCGAAAGTATCCAGCGCGCCGCTGAGTTTTCTATCGACGTGCGCGAAACTACTCTTGCCGAATGGATAACCCTTGACCCGCACGCCGTCATTGACAGTGTCCTGGTCGCCAAAGCAGCGGACTTCGACGTGCATCAGTTTGGCAAGTTCGCCAGCCAGATATTCGACGTGAACACCGGCGCCGCCATAGACGTAGGGCGGGTATTCCCGGGTGAAGAGGAGGGCTTTCATCGAGGTGCTTTCTATGCATTGGTTATGTGGAGAAACGCGGTGTCACCGCGTCGATTGAAGGCTCCTGTATTGTATCGGGAAAGGCGAGGACCGACCAACATGGCATGATGAAAGAGAGGGTTTTCAGTCTTCCGGCCCATGACAACCGTGTTTCCCGACCCTTCGACGGGCATTTCCAGTCGCGCGGTCACACCACTCCCATGGGCTTGGGGCGACGCTTTCAGGCAGGAGGCGTGGCGGGCGGGTAAAATAGGCGGCATGAATCTGCTTGCCATCGAAACCTCCACCGAATCGGGCAGCGTCGCACTCTGGCGGAACGGCCAGTTGCTGCGGCTTTCGTGTCCGGTCGGCGTTCCGCATTCGGAAACACTCTTGCCGCTGATCCGGGAGATCTTGTGCGAAGGCGGCATGCGTTTCGCGGATCTCGATGGACTGGCTTTTGGCGCTGGTCCAGGCGCTTTCACCGGTTTGCGGGTGGCTTGCGGTGTCGCCCAGGGTCTGGCCGTTGCCCATGCCTTGCCGGTGGTGCCGGTCGGCACGCTTGACGCACTGGCATTGGCCAGCGGCGGCGACAAGGTGATCGTGACCCTCGACGCACGCATGGCGGAGGTCTATCACGCCTGTTTCGTCGACGGTCAGGCGCTGGAGAGCGTCGCCGTCGCGTCGCCATCCGAGGTGCCGTTGCCGGAATCGGCTGGCTGGCTGGCGTGTGGCAACGGCTTGCTGGCGTATCCGCTGCTGCGGGAGCGTTTGGCGCCATGGGTGCGCGAATGGCGACCCAACCTGATGCCGGATGCCGGCGCGGTGGCGTGTCTGGCTGCCACGCGGCTGGCGAGAGGGGAGGGTGTGGACGCCGCGGGGGTGGCGCCACTGTATGTTCGCAACAAGGTTGCGCAAACGGTGGTCGAGCGACTGGCTAGCGGGGGAAAGGCGTGAGCGCGGATCTGGCGGCGACGGTCGAGTTCAGGCCGCTACAGGGCAGCGACCTCGATGAAATCCTGCCGATTGAAAATGCGATCTATCCTTTCCCATGGACGCACGCCAATTTCGTCGATTCGTTTGCGTCCGGCTACAGCTTCTGGGGTTGTCGCTTCATTGGCGAACTGGTGGGTTATTTTGTCCTGATGATGGTGGTTGATGAAGCGCAACTGCTTAATATCGGCGTTGCCGAAAAACGGCAAGGCATGGGTTTCGGCACTGGCTTGCTGCGTCAGGCGATGCGGGTGGCGAAGGAAGCAGGCGCCAACAGCATGCTGCTGGAGGTACGTCCATCGAACGCCAGGGCGCTCGCTCTCTATCGGCACTTCGGATTTCGACAGATCGGTTTGCGTCGCGGCTACTACCCATCCGACGAAGGCCGTGAAGATGCGCTGGTGATGCGTTGTGCGTGGACCGGTGGGGCATTCAGTTGAGCACGGTCGACAAGCGCCTGGCACGTGCTGAAAGGTTGCGCGAAATGGGGTTATCGCCGCAGTGGCAACTGCGCGAGCGAACGTCCATGGCCCGGTTGCCGGATCGGGGCGCGGGCGACACCGAGCCGCCACGCGTCGCCACGACTCCCGTTCCCATGGTGGCGGAGGCGCCATCGCTAGCGACGGGTACCGTTCGAGAGCAGGCGATTGCGCGAATGGATTGGGCGGCGTTGCAGCGAGATGTCGCCGCCTGCCGCGCTTGCGGTTTGTGCCAGCAGCGCCGGCAAGCCGTCCTCGGTGTCGGCGATACCGGCGCCGACTGGTTGTTCATCGGCGAGGGTCCGGGCGCCGAGGAGGATGCGCGCGGCGAACCGTTCGTCGGTCCCGCCGGCAAACTACTCGACGCGATGCTGGCGGCAATCGATCTGCGCCGTGGCGACGATGTCTATATCGCCAACGCCGTCAAATGCCGGCCACCTGGCAATCGCACCCCGGAGAGCGCCGAAATGGTGGCTTGCGCGCCGTATCTGAAACGCCAGATCGCGCTGCTGCAACCACGGTTGATCGTTCTGCTGGGGCGCGCGGCGGCACACGCCTTGCTTGGCAACCAAGGATCGCTGGCCAGTCTGCGTGGTCAGACCTTCAGTTACCCGGAGCCGGCAGGCGAATCCGGTGGCATCCCGATGCTGGTGACTTACCATCCCGCCTATTTACTGCGAACGCTGCCGGACAAGGCCAAAGCCTGGGAAGATCTGTGCCGCGCGCGCGCGCTGATGCGTCAGGCCAAAAGCAATGCCAGGCCATCGGTGTGAACCACCGGCGGCGCCAGTGTCGCTTGCGCGGCCTTGTGAAGTGAAGAACAGTCGCCATTTGTCCGTTGTCTTGTTCATAACCTGAAGGAAAGAGTCATGCCCACGCGAATTTTTGCCCTATTTGCCCTGCTGGTCAGCCTGCTCTCGGGTTGCGGTTACAACAGTTTCCAGACCGGTGACGAAGCCATCAAATCCGCCTGGTCGGAGGTGCTCAACCAGTACCAGCGGCGTGCCGATCTGATTCCCAATCTGGTGAGTACCGTTCAGGGCTATGCCAGCCACGAGAAAGAGGTGCTGACGCAAGTCACGCAGGCGCGCGCGCAGGTCGGCTCGATCCAGGCGACGCCGGAACTGATCAACAATCCCGAGGCTTTCGCCAAGTTTCAGCAAGCGCAGGCTGGCCTGTCGAGCGCCCTGTCGCGTCTGCTGGTGGTCGCCGAGAATTATCCGCAACTGAAAGCCGATGCCGCCTTCCGCGACTTACAGGCGCAACTCGAAGGCACCGAAAACCGTGTCACCGTCGCCCGCAACCGCTACATCAAGTCCGTCGAGGCCTATAACGTAGCGGTACGCACCTTCCCGAACAATCTGACGGCGATGGTTTTCGGCTATTCGGTCAAGCCGAATTTCAGCGTCGAAAACGAAAAAGCCATTTCGACGGCGCCAAGGGTCGATTTTTCGAAGCCCGCCACGACCACCTCCGAGGGCAAATAAGCGATGTGGTCTCTGGGCGCGCGACTGGTGGCCTGGCTTTTCGGTCTGCTGCTGCTGATTGGAACGGTTTGGTCCGTCGGCGCGGAGCAGGCGGTGCCGAAACTTGGTGCGCGCGTCAGCGATCTGACAGGGACGCTCACCGCCGACCAGAAAGACGTGCTGGAAGCCAAGTTGGCCGGTTTCGAGCGGCAAAAAGGCGCGCAGATTGCGGTATTGATCGTTTCCACGGTGGCGCCGGAAAGCATCGAGCAATACGCCATGCGCGTGGTCGAGGCGTGGAAGCTCGGTCGTCGCGGTGTCGATGACGGGGCGCTGTTGCTGGTGGCCAAACAGGATCGGAAGCTGCGGATCGAAGTCGGTTACGGACTCGAAGGCGCGCTTAACGACGCGATCGCCAAGCGGATCATCAGCGAGACGATCGGGCCGCGGTTCGTCAGAGGCGAATTTTTCGCCGGCATCGATGCCGGTCTAGACGCCATGATCAAAGTCATCGGCGGCGAGGCGTTGCCGGCGCCGGCGGCGTCTAGTGGCGGCACATCTGCCGATGACAACATGGCGTTGCTGATGGCGGTCGGTTTCATGCTGGTTTTCGTTTTCGGACGGGTGTTGCGGGCGGTGCTGGGGCGTTTTCTCGCCGCGGCCGTTGTTGGCCTGGGAGCCGGCGTGATCGCGGCGATGTTGTTGTCCTCCTTGTTGCTGGCGGTCATTGCCGGCGTTGTTGCCTTTTTTGTCTCGCTGTTGTTTGGCACACTCAGCAGCGCCGGCTGGTCCTCTGGCGTCAGTTCGTGGGGTTCCGGCGGCGGTGGCGGGGGATTTTCCGGCGGCGGCGGCGGGTTTGGCGGCGGCGGCGCGTCGGGAGACTGGTGATGAATTTTCTCAGAGTGCTGCGCCATCTGGTACTGCCGCACTGGTGGGTGCGGCGACCGTTTTCGGCGGAACTGTTGCGGCGAGTCGAGCTGGCGGTTGCCGCCTCCGAGTCGACGCATCGCGGTGAATTGCGTCTGGTCCTGGAAGCCAACCTGCCGCTACCGCGCCTGCTGCACAATCAGCCGACGAGGGCGCGGGCGATCGAACTTTTTTCGCAGTTGCGCGTATGGGATACCGCCGAAAACAGCGGCGTTCTGGTTTATCTGCAGTTGATCGACCGGCGCGTTGAAATCGTTGCCGACCGGGGAATCGACGCCAAGGTCGGTCAGGAGTTCTGGGACGCGGTCCGCCAACGGCTGGAGGAGGCGTTCAAGGCCGAGGATTTTGAAGGTGGGACGCTTTTCGCGTTGAATACGATCACCGAAACCTTACGGCACCATTTCCCGGTCGTTGGCGAAAAGACCAACGAGTTGCCGGACACGCCGCTGCTTTATTAGCTTTCCGCATAACGTACCCGCTGTCGAGGCTTGCTCGGTTGCGTCAGGTGGTCGAGTGGCAGGATGTGCGTCTGCTTGATATTTTGTAGCGCAATGCTGGTCTTGATGCGGGCGACGCGGGGCAGACTCAACAAACGCTTCATCATCAGTTCGGAAAATGCCGCCAGATCCGGCACCACGATTCGCAACATGTAATCGGCGTCGCCACTGACCGAATAACACTCGACGACCTCCGGCATGGCGGAAACCGCTGCTTCGAACGATTCGCTGGCGGTGTCGCCGCGCCGTTCGAGGATCACCTGGGCAAAAGCGGTGACACCGAGGCCCAGTGCCGAGGGGGCCAATAGGGCGACATATCCGGCGATGATGCCGTCTTCTTCGAGGCGTTGAATACGGCGGCTGATCTGGGAGGCGGAAAGACGGATTTGCTCGCCGAGAGTGGCGTTGGTGGCATTTCCTTTGCGCTGCAACGCGTCGAGTAATGTGAGGTCGTAGCGGTCGATGGTTATTTTTGACATTTTTTTTGCCATTTGTGCACGAAATGTGCGTATTGTAGTCGTTTACATGCGCAAGATAAACACATTTCCATGGTTGTCGATCCGGTGATCAACGAGGCGCTTTCGTTTGGCGCATAGGTGTTCGATGCGCGCCGAACCGTTATCGCCCGCGCTGCGCCCTTGCGGCGGCACGTATTTTTGGTTTTACCGGCCTGGCTTGGCGTCGCTTTTTCCGGATCGGCAGGATCGCGGATTCAGCCGAGGCGGATCGCGCCGGCTCCTGTCGGCGTATAAGGAATGGTGAAACGAATCAGGTCGATGCCAAAGCAACAATCCGCCACCGTCAATGCGCGGCGTGGTCGTCGAGGTGGATGACGTCGTCGTGCAACCTTTGGTTGGCCTCATGGCGACGCTTTAGAAGAAGCATCGTACCGCTGACAAACAGGCCGAACAGGGTGATCACCGCGTAGATCGACATTTCGTAGCGCATCATCAGGAAATACATTCCGGTCATTGCCAGAATCGACAGGTTCTCGTTGAAATTCTGCACGGCGATGGAATGGCCGGCGCCCATCAGGATATGGCCACGATGTTGCAACAGAGCGTTCATTGGCACCACGAAAAAGCCCGAGAGCGCTCCGATCAGAATCAACAGTGGCACGGCGATCCACAAGTGCTGCACGAAATTCATCACCAGAACGATGACGCCCATGGCGATGCCCAAGGGGATCACACGCACCGACTTACGCAGCGTGATCATTCGGGCCGCACCGGCCGCGCCCAGCGCGACGCCGACGGCGACCACGCCCTGTAACATGCTCGATTTCGACAGGTTGAGTTGCAACGCCGTCTCCGCCCATTTGATCACGATGAACTGGAGCGTCGAGCCCGCCCCCCAGAACAAGGTGGTTACCGCCAACGAGATCTGACCCAAGCGATCACGCCAGAGCAGCACCAGACAATGGTTGAATTCGCGGAGCAGGTACCAGGGGTTTTTATGGAGCACGCGATGATCGACTCCGGTGTCCGGGATGTAAAGATTGAACACAGCGGCCAGCAAGTAAACGCCGGCAACGAAACAGAGCGACATTTCACCGACGGTGTCGACGCCGGTATCGATGATCGGGAAATCGAAAGCCAGCAGCGTATTGGCGATATCGGGCTGTATCAGCGTGCCGCCGATGACGACACCGATGATGATGGCGCTGACGGTCAAGCCTTCGATCCAGCCATTGGCGATCACCAGCAGCCGATGCGGCAGATATTCGGTGAGGATGCCGTATTTGGCCGGCGAGTAGGCAGCTGCCCCCAGACCGACCACGGCGTAAGCCAGGAGGGGGTGAACGCACCAATACATCATCGCGCACCCGATGATCTTGATCCCGTTGCTGATGAACATGACCCGCCACTTGGGCATCGAATCGGCGAAAGCGCCCACGAAAGCAGCAAGGACAACATAAGAGACGGTGAAGAACGTCTTCAGCAACGGCTCGTATTCACGCGGCGCCTGAATTTCGCGCAACAGTGAAATAGCGACGATCAGCAGGGCATTGTCGGCCAGCGCGGAGAAAAATTGCGCTGCCATGATGACGTAGAAACCAAATGGCATGAGGTGTTTTTTTATGCGGCTGCTCTTGGAATCCCGTTCTTATACCATGAAAAGGAAAAAGCTGTGCTTATGGGCCATTGTCGGGACGTGCCGATCATCGGCCGACTCCTTGCCGCTTTTGGCCCGATGACGGCCAATCTTAATTAATCCAGTGATTTGGTACGGCATTGTCGACGACGGGCAGGGTGGAAGCTTACCGAGATGGTCCCCTCGGTTTCGGGTGTCGCCGACGCCCTGGCGAAACAAATGTCTTTTGCGATAACGCAATGCCGACGTTTCGCTGGAGAGTATCCTGACAATACCCGGCCTGTCCGGCAACAGCGTTTTGTGATTGAATACGGGAATAAGTAGAAACAAGGGGGTAACTTATGGCGGATCGTCGTTTGCAGGTCTTTCACGCAGTCGCCAGGCATCTCTCCTTCACCAAGGCGGGCGAAGCGCTGCACATGACCCAACCGGCGGTAACCTTTCAAATCAAGCAGCTTGAGGAGCGTTTCAACACCCGGTTGTTCGATCGCGGTGGCGGACGCATCTCGTTGACCCAGGCAGGCGAGTTGGCGCTGGAATACGCCGAACGGATTCTCGGCCTGTCGGCGGAACTCGAGATCCGCGTCGCCGAGATGACGGGGCAAATGAGCGGCACCCTGCTGGTCGGCGCGAGCACCACCATTGCCGAATTCATCCTGCCGCCGATACTCGGCGAATTCAACACCCGTTTCCCGCAGGTGCGTGCCCGCCTGACGGTGGCCAATTCCGATGCGATCTGCAATGCGGTGGCGGCGCATACCTTGGATATCGGGCTGGTCGAATCGCAAGTCAATCAACCGAGCCTGCAATGCGAAGTCTGCGGCAACGATGAATTGCAGGTGATCTGCACGCCGGCGCATCCCTTGGCGCTACGCGGCGAAGTCGAGGCGCGCGGCCTGCTCGGGCATGCGTTTATCGCTCGCGAATTGGGAACGGGTACCCGCGAGGTCACCGACGACTATTTGCGCGCTTGTGGCGTCGAGCCCGATCAGCTCAAGCTGCTGATGGAACTCAGCAGCCCGGAAGCCTTGAAGGGCGTGGTCGCCACCGGTCTTGGCTTCTCGATCGTTTCGCGCACCAGCGTCGAGAAGGAGTTGCAACTCGGCTCACTGGTGGCTGTGCCGCTACGGCCGCGGCTGACACGCATGCTGGCGCTGGTTTATCCAAAAGAGCGCTTTTGTTCCAAAGTCGTTCAGAGCTTCGTCGAGTTTTCACGCGGCAAGCTGCGCGACTTGTCCGCCTGATGCCGCGCCCGATTCACGCCTGCATCGACCTGGCGGCGCTACGTCACAACTATCGGCTGGCCCAACGGCGCGCCACGGAAAAATTCCCCGAGGCGAAAGCTTGGGCGGTGGTCAAGGCCAATGCTTACGGGCACGGGTTGCTGCGCGCGGCCCGGGCGCTACGGGATTTTGCCGACGGCTTTGCCTTGCTCGACCTGAACGAAGCAGTGATCTTGCGAGAAGCCGGTATCAAGCAGCCGATTCTGCTTCTTGAGGGTTTCTTTGAGATGGCGGATTTGGCGATTTGCGCAACGCATGCGCTGACGCTGGCCATCCATCGGCCGGAACAGTTGCAGATGTTGCGGCAGGTGGCGCTGCCGGCACGCTGGCCGCTCTACCTGAAATTCAACAGCGGTATGAACCGCCTTGGTCTGACGCCGGCCCAATTGCCGGCGGTCCGGCGGGAACTGGCGGCGCTGGCCGCCGCCGGCAGGCTCGGCCCGGTAACGTTGATGACTCACTTTGCCGAGGCCGACGCCGTGGGAGGTGACCCGGCGTGCGTCGCGTGGCAAATCGAACGTTTCCGACAATCGATCGCCGACTGGCCGGAGGCGGCGAACTGGCCGGTTTCACTGGCCAACTCGGCGGCCGTGCTGCGCTTCCCACAGGTCGCGCACGCCTGGGTCCGGCCCGGCATCATGCTCTACGGTGGCAGCCCCTTCGCCGATCAGGATGCCGCCAGTCTTGGACTCAGACCGGTGATGAGTTTGCATAGCCGCGTTCTGTCGGTGCAGGAGATCGGAGTCGGCGAGCGTGTCGGCTACGGTGGCGCTTTCGTCGCGCGCCGGCCGACGCGTGTCGGTGTGGTCGCCTGCGGTTACGCCGACGGCTATCCGCGGCACGCGCCTGGCGGCACGCCCATCGTCGTCGCCGGGCAACGCACGCGAACGCTGGGACGGGTGTCAATGGACATGTTGGCCGCTGACCTCAGCGATTTGCCGATGACCGGCGTCGACAGCCCGGTGCTGCTCTGGGGCGAGGGATTGCCGGCCGACGACGTGGCCACCGCGGCGGGAACGATCAGTTATGAGTTGTTCTGCGCCTTGGCGCGCCGCGTGCCGGTGCGGGAAGTCTGAACATGGCCCGTAACGCCAGCGTGCCGAAAACCATTTACACGTGTGGCGAATGCGGTGCCAGCGCCGCCAAGTGGCAAGGGCAATGTCCCGGCTGCGGGGTCTGGAACACCATGGTCGAGACCGTGGCGGAAGCGCCAGCCAACCGGTCGCAAGGACGGTTCGCCGCGCTGGGTGGTACCGCGGCGCTGCAAACGCTGTCCGCGATCGAGGCCCGCGAGGAAGACCGCCTACCCACCGGCATCGACGAGTTCGATCGGGCGCTTGGCGGTGGTCTGGTCGGCGGCGGCGTGGTGCTGATCGGCGGCGACCCCGGCATTGGTAAAAGTACCCTGTTGCTACAGGCGCTGGCCGAGATGTCGGCGGCGAGGGAAGTGCTCTACGTCAGCGGCGAGGAGTCCGCCCAGCAGCTGGCGATGCGTGCCCGGCGCTTGTCGCTGCGGACACGCGAGTTACGTTTGCTGACGGAGATCAATCTCGAAAAAATCCTCGCCACCTTGCAGTCGGCGCGGCCGCAAGTGGCGGTGATCGATTCAATCCAGACCTTGTGGTCGGATCAACTTTCCTCGGCGCCGGGTTCGGTGGCGCAGGTGCGCGAGTGCGCCGCGCAACTCACCCGACTGGCCAAGCAAAGCGGCATCACCGTCATCCTCGTCGGACACGTGACCAAGGAAGGCGCCCTGGCCGGGCCGCGTGTGCTCGAGCACATCGTCGATACCGTGCTTTATTTCGAGGGCGACACGCATTCCAGTTTCCGTTTGATTCGCGCGGTCAAGAACCGCCATGGCGCGGTCAATGAGATTGGGGTGTTCGCGATGACGGAACGCGGCTTGCGGGGCGTTAGCAACCCGTCGGCGATTTTCCTCTCGCAGCACGGCTACGATGTCCCCGGTTCGTGCGTCCTGGTCACTCAGGAAGGGACGCGGCCGCTATTGGTCGAGATTCAGGCGCTGGTCGATCAGGCACACGGCAACCCGCGGCGCCTGACCGTCGGTCTCGACGCGCAGCGTCTGGCGATGCTGCTGGCCGTGCTGCATCGACACGCTGGCATCGCCTGTTTCGATCAGGACGTTTTCGTCAACGCCGTCGGCGGTGTCAAGATCGGCGAGCCGGCAGCGGATCTGGCCGTGTTGCTGGCCATTGTCTCTTCTTTAAAAAACAAATCATTGCCGGCGAAATTGATTGTTTTTGGTGAAGTGGGTCTGGCGGGCGAAATCCGCCCGGCACCGCGCGGACAGGAGCGCCTGCGCGAAGCCGCCAAGCTCGGTTTCACACATGCCTTGATCCCTGAAGCCAATCAGGCGCGGCAGGCGATTGCCGGCATCGACGTCATCGCCGTGCGCCGTGTCGAGGATGCTGTGCAGCGTTTGCGGGATCTGGAATGACAGCGGATTCGGGTCGGGAAATCGATAATCTTGCTTGATTGTTTAAATTAGGTTGTTGCTGTGGGCGAATCATGGTGGCGTCCACGGATTGCGCAAGGGAATGGCTCGGGGCGCCGGAAATCCCGGCACACTATCGGTATTCCGCGATTGACCGCCTTTCCCGATCCATAGTAGGTTTCGCGCTGGCGGGGAAAACGCTTTCCGCGCGGGTGGCCCGGTCGACACGCCGTGGTCATTTTCTGCTTTCACCGCTCATCGGGAGGTGTTCGCATGGTGGGTCTATTTCTTCGCGCCACCGCGCTGATCATGCTGTTGGTAACGGCGGTTGGTGCCATTGCCCAGGAGGGCAGGCGCGTGATCCCGATTCAGTATTCGGGGACCTTGAAGAAAATCAAGGATAGCGGCGTCATCCGCCTCGGTTACCGACAAAACTCCCCACCTTTTGCCTTCGTGGTCAATAACCGGCCGATCGGTTATTCCCTGGATCTCTGCGACACGATCGTCGAAGAAATCTCGGCGGAACTCGAAAAAGAAATTCGGGTGGTCTACCGGCCGGTCACGCCGGAAAATCGATTGGATCTCGTTACCTCGGGCGAGATCGATCTCGAATGCGGTTCCACGGTCAATAATTTCGAACGCCGCAAGCGCGTCGCTTTTTCGCCGACCATTTTTGTCACCGGCATCAAACTGATGGTGCCCAAGAACAGCGGCGTTAAATCGCTACGCGATCTGCAGGGCAAGACCGTGGTGGTGACCCGCGGAACGGTCCATGCGGAGATCATGCCGAGGATTGCCGAAAGGCAGAAGCTGGCGATCACGTTCATCACCGGTGGCGATCACAACGAATCCTTCGCCCTTCTGGGTTCCGGCAAGGCACAGGCTTTCGCCAACGACGATGTTCAGCTTTACGGCATGCTCGCCGAAACGCGCAGTACCGGCCAGTTCCGGGTGGCCGGTGATTTCCTGACTTATGCCGATTACGCCTTGATGTACCGCCGGGACGATCCTGACTTTGCCGAGGTGGTCGAAAGGGCTTTTGCCACTCGTTTGTACGGCAGCCGCCTGTTGCGAGCGATATACGACAAATGGTTCGTCGGGCCGCTGCCGTCGGGCGTGCGCCTCAATTTACCGATGAGTCCGCACTTGCAACAGGTTTTCGGTGTGCAGGAGGCGCGTGGCGACTGATTCTGTTTCCAGGCAGCGAGTAATTGCCGTATTTCGTGAAGAGATGGCGTTATAAGGGTAGGACCGGACGGCGCCGGTCATGAAAAGCAAGCCTCGTTTCAAGACTAAAAAAGAGGCATTCACAGGGAGGAGCACACCGTGGCGATCGAAAACAGCCAGCCAGCCGCTGGTCACAAGAAGTTCTATCAAACGCTTTATTTTCAGGTGGTGACAGCGATTGTCATCGGTATTTTCCTTGGGCATTTCTATCCTGAACTGGGGGCGCAGATGAAGCCGCTGGGCGACGGTTTCATCAAGCTGATCAAGATGATCATCGCTCCCATCATTTTCTGCACGGTGGTGGTCGGCATCGCCGGGATGGAGAATATGAAGGCGGTGGGCAAGACCGGAGGGCTGGCGTTGTTGTATTTCGAACTGGTCAGCAGCATCGCGCTGGTGATCGGTCTGGTGATCGTCAATCTGGTTGCGCCTGGAAATGGCATGAACGTCGATCCGGCAACGCTGGATACCAAGGCGGTCGCCGCTTTCACCGGCCCGGGAAAAATGCAAGGCACCACCGAATTCCTGCTTAACGTCATCCCGCACAGCGTGGTGGATGCCTTTGCCAAGGGCGATATCCTCCAGGTGCTGCTGTTCGCCGTGTTATTCGGTTTCGCCCTGCATTCCTTTGGTCAAAAAGGAAAAATGGTTTTCGATCTGATCGATAAGACATCGCACGTCTTGTTCCAGATCGTCGGATACATCATGAAGGTGGCGCCGATCGGCGCATTCGGTGCGATGGCTTTCACCATTGGCAAGTATGGTCTGGGGACGCTGCTCTCCCTGGGCAAGTTGATGGCGTGTTTCTACGTTACCTGTCTGCTGTTCATCTTCGTGGTGCTGGGCCTGATCGCCCGTTTCCATGGTTTCAACATCTGGAAGTTCGTGAAATACATCAAGGAAGAACTGTTGATCGTGCTCGGCACCTCGTCCTCCGAGTCGGTACTGCCGCGAATGATGGCCAAAATGGAGAATCTCGGCGTACATAAATCGGTTGCCGGCCTAGTGATTCCGACCGGTTATTCGTTCAATCTGGATGGCACCTCCATTTATCTCACCATGGCGGCGGTGTTCATCGCCCAGGCAACCAATACGCCGCTGGACCTTGGGCAGCAGTTGACCCTTATTGGCGTTCTGCTGTTGACTTCCAAGGGAGCCGCCGGCGTGACGGGCAGTGGTTTCATCGTTCTCGCGGCAACGCTCTCGGCGGTTGGCAACGTACCGGTCGCTGGTTTGGCCTTGATTCTCGGTATTGACCGTTTCATGTCGGAAGCACGCGCACTCACCAATCTGATCGGCAATGGCGTGGCGACGGTTGTCGTGGGCAAGTGGTGCCGCCAACTCGACGAAACTCTGTTGAACAAGCGTCTTGACGGCGAAACGGATGTGGTGGCGGAAGAACCGGAAGCGGTACTGGTCGAGGTCGAAGAGGGAGGCAAGCCCGTTCCTTCCGCTCTGCACCACGCCCGTGGGTGAAATTCACGGCGGAAATTCCGCAGCACCGGGATGGCCGGGTTTCAGTCGGTTTCAGCGGTGAATTCCGTTTGATGGATCGCGGTTGAGATGGCAAGGCGGCGTGAGTCGTGGCAACCCCGCTCACGCCGTTTTTCCATGTGTGCCGGGTAGCCCAGGGGCTTGGCGCCAACAAATGGAGGCCGCGCGGACGCGATAATGGACTCAGTGCCGTTGTTGCACCCCACACAGGCTGGGACTCAGTGTTTCAGCGGCAGCGAGGCACGAACCGCTAATATCGTGTTCTGTCCAGTGCCTGGTCGTTCATCGATGCCGGATCTTCCAGCGGTTCAAGGTGGGTTGTGACGTGTGTGCGTGGCACTAGGTCGCGGATGTCCGCCTCGATTCGTTCCGCCCAGTCGTGGCCTTGTTGCACTGTCCAGTGTCCCGGCACCAGAACGTGAAGGGACACAAAAGAGCGGCCACCGGCCTGACGGGTGCGCAGGGCGTGGAAATCGAGTTCCTTTTCGCGATAGCGGGTCAGCAACGATTCGATTTTCCCGATGCTTTCAGCGGGCAGGGAAATGTCCATCAATCCGTCGGCCGAGCGCCGCATCAGTTGGTAGCCGGTCCACACGATGTTGGCGGCAACGAGCAGCGCCACGGCCGGGTCAAGCCAAAACCAGTCGGTGAGCGAGACCAGTCCGACGCCGGCAATGACTCCTACCGAGGTCCACACATCGGTCAGGAGGTGATGGGCGTCGGCTTCCAGGGTAATCGATTGGTGTTTCTTTCCCGCCTTCAACAAGGCGACCGCCGTCATGAGATTGAGTATTGACGCAACAACGGAAACGAGAAGTCCGACGCCAACGGTCTCCAGTGGCTGGGGATGCAGCAGGCGGTCGATGGCGGTATGGGCGATGCCGAGCGCGGCCACCAGAATCAGGAATCCTTCGAAGGCGCTGGAAAAATATTCAGCTTTGCCATGACCATGGGCATGATCGTCGTCGGCTGGCCGGCTGGCCAATGTCAGCATCCACAAAGCCATCATTGCTCCGGCGAGGTTGACCAGCGATTCGATGGCGTCGGACAGTAAGCCGACCGACCCGGTCATTCGCCAGGCCGCGGTCTTGAGGACGATTGTTGCAAGGGCCACCGCGATGGATAGCCAGGCATAACGCGTCAGCGACGGCTGCAAGGTGTTTTCCGCGCTATTTGCCATTTGGTCTCCTCGCACCGTCGCGATGGCGGATTCACGGTAAGTTCCGGCGAAATTCGCCGGTCGGTGGGCAAGCGGATCAAAGTCACTCGCCACCACCGCCGGCTACTCTGCCATGACCAAGGTGAACAACAACTGAACGCGACGAGGTTCCCGCGCAAGAAAACGGAGATTGACGACTCGGGGCAGGCGGTTCAGCCGGCCTTCCGATCCAGCCGCAACTCCAATTCGGGTGGTCGGGGGTAAACGTCCGAGGGCAGCAGGAGTTTGAGGTGAATGTCGAAAACCTTGTCGTGAGTCCGCCAGTTTTTTCCGTCCTCGCTGACCCAGTTCTGGTGGATGTAAACATCCCGAGGCAGGCTGATGTTGAGTGTGTGCTCCGCGGGAGCCGTCAGGGCGCTGCCTTTCACCACCACACGGTTTGGAATGGGTTTGCCGGCGGGCAGACGGAGAATGAACTCTCCGGCGGGCGGCTGCTCGCCAAGATTCACCACGGGCAAGGTCGCCAGCTTCTCGGTTGGCGGCGACAGACTGGCACAGCCGGAAAGGAGGACAAGGGATGCCGAGGCTAGCTTGGCGACGACACGTTGCTGTTTCATGCTGATCTCCTGGGCCTGTACGGCCAACGGGGTGGGAAAAATCGGGAAAATCGGCACGAAAGAACCCTGACCTCGTACCGTCGGCCCATGCGAAAGAGGGAAAAACGCCGCCTAGCCTGGACGAAGGACGGCCGGTGCGGGGCCGATTTGATTGTCGCCGGTGCTCATTTTCACCAGCACAGACAGGTGTCGCACGTATTCCGCCAGGGCTTGCCGACCGCTTGCCGTCAACGTGAACACCGTTTGGACTCGGGGACCGTCTTCCGTTCCCCGCGACTCCACCAGACCGGCTTCCAGCAGCCTGGCCATATGAGCGCCCAGATTGCCGTCGGTGATGCCCAGCACCCGTTTGAGTTCGGAGAAACTCGCCTCTCCTCGGCCCGAAAGAAAAGCGACGATCTGCGTGCGGGCCGGTTGGTGTAGCAACGGGTCGAGGCTGGGTAACTGGGGTGACGTGGGTAACAATTCGCTCATCCTTACTTCTCCGTCAATTCCGGTCCCTTGAAGGAACCCTGAAGCCGGACTTCCGGCGCGCCGTCATGCAGACGCGGGATCACGCGGTAAATGTAGAGGCGCAGCACGCCGTCCCGTATTCGCTGCCAGGGTCCGTCGCCGATGCGATAGCGGCCGTCCGGCTCTCCGTCCAGCAAACTCACTTCCACCGGCATGAGGAGTTTCATGGGCAAGGTCGCCTCGGGTGCCACGCCGACAATTGGGCTTTCCAGATTCAGGCGCAGGGGAAGGGCCGTGCCGGCCTCCAGCCGCAATACCTTCCGGTCGACCGTCAGTCCCGGTTCCGTCAAAATCTGAGCCGCGACGCCGGGCGGATCCACCGTCGCCAGATGCGCGATACTCAAGGGTGGCACGGTTACCAAGCCGACCCAGAGCAACAATGCCCCGGACCGATTGAACAGCGGCCGATCATCCACCCGCGCCGCCAGCCAGCCCGTCAAGGGCATGCCGACGGCGAAACAGGACGCGGTAAGCCAGCGGTTCGCTCCCAATGGCAGACCGGCGACCAGGCTGAGCACTCCGAGCAAAATGGCCGTCAAGCCGATCCACTCGATCAGAGGCCGGGAAAAGAGGCCGAAAAGATAGATGCCCAGCCCCAGGAGCACGATCCACAAGCTATAGATCATGATGCCGCCGCCGTAAAAAAACATCGCGAAGGACGACAGACAGCCCACGCATAGCAACATCCACCAGGCGCGAGTGATCTGGGCCTGGGCGAAAGGCAGGGTTTCGGCCCGTCGGGCGCGGGCCTGGCGTGTCAGGAATACCTCCAACAACGAGGCGCCGCCGAGCCAAAAAGCCATCCATGACAGAAAAGCCACGGCGCGCTCCGCCACATCCGGGAAAAAGTCGGCGGTGATTACCATTTCGGTGAAACCCGCCAGGAAGCCGCCCACTCCGCCGAGCAACAGCAGGCTATGGCGCTCCAGGTGCACGGAACGATGACCGGAAGTCAGCATCGCGCGGATGGCGTTCAATTGATCGTCGGCATGAGACATGAGCTATCCTCTGTTTTGCAGAGTCTATAACTCTGAATTGCAGAGTGTCAAGCCCGGCCGTTAAAATGATGTCAAGGCAGACCGGATTCCCGCCGCCATCGCTCCGCGTGGACCGGTGGCACGACTGAAAAGGAGATAGTCATGAGCTACGCCTACGTGGTTGGTCAAATTACCGTCCAGGACGACAAGAAATGGGCGGAATATCGGGCGCGTGTGCCGGAAACTCTGGCGCCGTGGGGTGCGGAACTGGTTTTTCGAGGCCAATTGAGCCGGGAACTCCACAAATCA
Source organism: Pseudomonadota bacterium (assembly GCA_029776255.1). Classification (GTDB taxonomy): domain Bacteria; phylum Pseudomonadota; class Gammaproteobacteria; order Burkholderiales; family Rhodocyclaceae; genus Accumulibacter. The sequence continues at coordinate 13,074 of JAKOTN010000143.1, read as the reverse complement.
TGCCCTTACAGCGACATAGTGGTGATCCGTTTCCCCGACCAGGCCGCGGTTGATGGCTGGCACGACTCCGCCGCCTACCAGGCGCTGTTACCGCTACGCGGCGAGGCGGCGGATCTGGTGTTGCTGAGTTATCGCGGCTGACGAAAATTCCGGAGAAATATCCGGGAGTCTTTGAGCGCGGTTCCGTAAACGCCAGGGAGCTACCGGCCTTCGCCTCGTGCCGCCAGATAAATGCCGATCAGCAGCAGCACGAAGCCGATGCCCTGCAACCAGGCGAAGGATTCGCCGAAGAACAGCCAGGCAAGGAGGGCGCTGCCGACCGGTTCGCCGAGCGTCACCACGGCGATGAATGTTGGCGAGACGTGTTTGAGCGACCAGTTGTAGGCGGTATGGCCGAGCAGTTGCGGGCCGACGGCCAGACCAAGGGCGATCAGATAAGCGGCGCTGCCGTAGCCGGTGAGTGGCGTGCCGTTGATCAGGCAGGCCAGGACGAGAAGACTCGCCGCGCTGCCGTAGGCCAGCCAGACATAAGCCGGCAAGGAGAGATCGGCACGCAGGCGGCGACCGATCAACAGGTAGGTCGAGAAACACCAACTGCCGGCAATGGCCAGGAAATTGCCGAGCAGTGGATTGCTGCCCGGTAACGCGGTTTGACGATCGCTCCAGAAAATCAAAAAACTGCCCGCCAGGGAGACGATCATGCCGACGGTCATCAAACGGCCGGGCCGGTCACCGAAGACGATGAAGGAGGCGATGCCGATCCACAATAGATTGGTGGTCACCAAGGCCGTGCTGCTGGCGACCGAGGTGTATTCCAGCGAGCGGATCCAGGTGGCGAAATGCAGGGCCAGGAACAGGCCGGCGCCAGCGGCGAGCATGACCTGGCGACCACCCAGTGCGCGTAGCGCGTGGCCGGATTGCCACAGGGCGATCGGGGTGATCAGCACGGCGGCGAGTCCGAGACGCAAGGCGGCGATGGCCAACGACGGCAGGCCGTGGCCCTGCGCGAAGCGCGCTAGGATGGCGCCGAAGGAGATCGCCAGCAGGCCGATGCCGAGCACCAGGAACGGCAGCCAGCGCGGTGGCCGGCGGCTTTCCATTCCTAAGCCGCCGTCGCGGCGTGTCCGCCTTCCAGGTAGGCGGCGCGCACCTCCGGATTGGCCAGCAGTTCGCGGCCACCGCCGGCGAGGATGATCCGGCCGTGTTGCAGCACGTAGCCACGATGCGCGACACGCAGCGCATGATGGGCGTTCTGTTCGACCAGCAGGATGGTCATGCCGTGGTCGCGGTTCAGTTCGCGGATGATCTGGAAGATTTTCTTGATATACAGCGGCGCCAGTCCCAGCGAGGGTTCATCGAGCAGCAGTAGTTGCGGCCGGCTCATCAGCGCGCGGGCGATGGCCAGCATCTGCTGCTCACCGCCGGACAAGGTGCCCGCGCGCTGCAGACCGCGTTCCTCGAGAATCGGGAACAAGGCGTGCATTCGTTTGAGATCGATGGCGAAGTTCGCCGGTTCGCCAAGCACCGCGCCCATCTGCAGGTTTTCCAGTACCGACATGCGCGGAAAAATGCGCCGCCCCTCGGGCACCAGCGAGATGCCGCGGCGGGCGATCGCGTGGGTCGCCAGGGCGGTGATGTCTTCGCCGTTGAACACCACGCGTCCGCTGGACGCGCGCGGTTGGCCGAAGAGGGTCATCATCAGCGTCGATTTTCCGGCGCCGTTGGCGCCGATCAGAGTGACCACCTCGCCGACCTGCACGTCGATATCGACGCCGCGCAGGGCGTGGATGGGACCGTAGTGGGCGTGAACGCCCGACAATTGCAGCATCATGGGGTAGTCTCCGGCGGCAATTGCTCGTCGGCGTCTTCCTCGCCGAGGTAAGCCTTGATCACATTCGGGTCGCGCTGAATCGCCAGCGGCGGTCCTTCGGCGATCTTCCGTCCATAATTGAGGACGCAGATGTGGTCGGAGACGTTCATCACCACGCTCATGTCGTGCTCGATCAACAAGATGGCGATTCCGTCGTCGCGCGACAGGCGTTTGAGCAGCTCGTTGAGTTCCGCCGACTCGCGCGGGTTGAGGCCGGCAGCCGGTTCGTCAAGGCAGAGCAGCAAGGGATCGACGCACAGCGCGCGGGCGATTTCGATCCGCCGCTGCATGCCGTAAGGCAGTGCGCCGGCCGGGGTGTCGGCCTTGTCGATCAGGCCCAGACGCGTCAGCCAGCCGATGGCCTTGCCCATTGCCGCCGCTTCGGCGCGCCGGTAGCCCGGCAGGCCGAACAGGCCGGCCAGCGAAAAGCGCGAGGCGTGTTGCAGGGCGTTGTGCTGCGCGACGATCAGGTTTTCCAGGACCGTCATTTGCGGAAACAGGCGGATGTTCTGGAAGGTGCGCACCACTTGCGCGCGGCGGGCGACCTGATGGCTAGCCAGTTCTTCCAGGCGCAATACGCCGTGTCGCGGGTGGTGCATGCGCACGCTGCCGATCGTCGGCTTGTAAAAGCCGGTCAGGCAATTGAAGAAGGTGGTCTTGCCGGCGCCGTTCGGGCCGATGACGCCGGTGATCTGCCGGGCGGCGACATCGAGCGACAGGTCGTCGATGGCCAGCAGACCGCCGAAGCGCATGGTCAGCCGGTCAACACGGAGCAAAGGCGTGGCGGCGCTCATCGGGCGGCGCTCCCGGACAGATAACGCAACGTCGGCTCGCGGTGCGCCAGGATGCCGCCGGGTTTCCAGATCATGATCAGGATCATCGCCGCGCCGAAAAGCAGCATCCGGTACTCGGCGAAATCGCGTCCCAGTTCCGGCAGCAGCACCAGCACCAACGAGGCCAGAACCACGCCCAGCTGGCTGCCCATGCCGCCAAGGACGACGATCGCCAGAATGATCGCCGATTCGTTGAAGGTGAAGGATTCCGGCGAGATGAAGCCCTGCCGGGCGGCGAAGAAGACACCGGCGAAACCGCCGAGCATGGCGCCGATGGCGAACGCCGAGAGCTTGACGTTGCGGGCATTGATGCCCATCGCCTTGCAGGCGATTTCATCCTCGCGCATCGCCTCCCAGGCGCGGCCGATCGGCAGCTGGCGCATCCGCGAGACGAAGAGGTTGGTCAATAACGCCAGGAGCAGAATCAGGTAGTAAAGGAAAATGACCCGATGACTCGGCGAGAATTCAAGCCCGAAGGCGGCGGCGAAGGTCGGCGCGTCGCCGGGTGGCTTGAATGGCAGGCCGAAAAAAGATGGGCGCGGAATCGACGTGATACCGTTCGGGCCACCGGACATCTCGGTCCAGTTCACCAGAACGATGCGGATGATCTCGCCGAAACCGAGGGTGACGATGGCCAGATAATCGCCGCGCAGGCGCAACGTCGGCCAACCAAGCAGGATTCCGAAGCTGGCGGTGACGCCGCCGGCCACCGGCAGCGCCTGCCAGAAGCCCCAGCCGAACTGCGTCGATAGTAGTGCGTAGGTGTAGGCGCCGACGGCATAGAACGCGACGTAGCCGAGATCGAGCAGGCCGGCCAGACCGACGACGACGTTCAGACCCCAGCCCAGCATCACGTATATCAACACCGTGGTCGCCGTGTCGACGACATAGCGGTTATCGGAAAAAGCGACCGGCAACAGCAGCGCGAAGGCCAGCGCGCCCCAGCCCAGGCGGTTCAGCCAGGGGTTGGCGGCGGTGTTTTCGTTTGGGGTCGCGGTGTCGGCGTGCTCGCGCGTCCGCCGGCGTTGGCGCAGGCGGTCGATGACGTAGCGCAGCAGCAGTCGGCCGCAGAAACAGGCGGCGACGAAGGCGGCCAGCGCCGGCCAGCGGGTGGCGACTCGCAGCGCGCCGCCCTGGTCGACGGTGGTCAGCCCGATCATCGGGATTCCCAATAGCAGGGCGACGACCGCGACCGTCGCCGCGTCCTTGAGGCGAGCCGCCGCCGACTCCTGGCGCGTGGCGAGAACGAGCGTGGCCATCAGACTTTCTCCACTTCAGGGCGGCCGAGCAGGCCGGAGGGGCGGAACATCAGCACCAGGATCAGGATGGCGAAAGTGGCCACGTCCTTGTATTCCGCCGACAGATAGGCCGCCCAGAAGGCTTCGATCAAGCCGATGATCAAGCCGCCGAGCATGGCGCCGGGCAGGGAACCGATGCCGCCGAGGACGGCGGCGGTAAAGGCCTTGATGCCGGCGACGAAACCGATATAGAAATCGACCACGCCGTAGTAGACGGTGACCATCACCCCGGCGACGGCGGCCAACGCCGCGCCGAGCATGAAGGTCAGCGAAATGGTGCGGTCGACGTTGATCCCGAGCAAGGCGGTCATCGTCCGGTCCTGTTCGCACGACCGCTGCTGACGACCGAACGAAGTTTTGGTGATCAGGTAGGTGAAGCCGGCCATCAGCGCGACAGTCACCAGCACGATCAGGATTTGCGAATAGGCCAGGCGGACGGTGAAACCATCGACGGACAACAGGTCGATGCCGCCGACCAGCACCGGCGCGATCGGCTTGACGCGCGCGCCCTGCGTCAGTTGCACCATGTTTTGCAGAAAGATCGACATCCCGATCGCCGAGATCAGCGGCGCCAGCCGGGTCGAACCGCGCAGCGGCCGGTAGGCGGTGCGTTCGACCGCCCAGCCATACACCGAAGTGAACAGCACCGCCACCAGCAGCACCAGCAGCAGCGACAGCGGCACCGAACTGATGTCGGCCATCGACAGGGCGGTGAACGCCGTCACGGCGATGAAGGCGCTGACCATGTAAATATCGCCGTGCGCGAAATTGATCATCCCGATGATGCCGTAGACCATGGTGTAGCCGATGGCGATCAAGCCATAGACGGCACCCAGGGTCAGGCCGTTGATCAGTTGTTGCAATGCCAGCGCCATGAATTTCCTCCTTCGTGAGGTCAGCGCGCCAGGCGCCGATCAGTGATTCCCTTCATGAACCGCCAGTGATGTTGTCGACCGCGCCTTGCCGTGCCTTTCGCACGGTCTGTGGCTCGTCGTCGCGCGGCTGGCGGTTGATCAGGGAAATCGGGGTTTTGCGTGCTCGGGGCTTGCACGGATTTACGAGTCCTCGTCCAGCGCCATCAAGCCGGTGTTGCCGCCGGAGGCGGTGGTGTCTACCGACAGCGTCCTTTCACTGGCGAAACGGTAAAGATAATGCGGGCCACCGGCTTTCGGGCCGGTGCCGGACAGCCCTTCGCCACCGAAGGGCTGCACGCCGACCACGGCGCCGACGATGTTGCGGTTGACGTAGGTGTTGCCGACCGGCAGACGGGCGACGATGCGCTGGATCGTTTCGTCGATGCGGCTGTGGATGCCCAGCGTCAGGCCGTAACCGGTTGCGGCGATGGCCGCGCAGACGTCGTCGAGCGATTCGGCCCGCCAGCGGACGACATGCAGGATGGGACCGAAAATTTCTCGCCGCAGACGGGCGATGCCGTCGATTTCGTAGGCGCGCGGCGCGAAGAATGTGCCGTGCCGGGTTTCCTCGGCGTCGGTCTGACAGGTGTGGATCGGCGTGGCGAAACTGTCCAGCCAGCGGGCATGCGCCTCGAGCGCCTCGCGGGCGTCGTCGTCGATCACCGGTCCGACATCGCTGCACGGATCGGCCGGGTTGCCGACGCGCAACTCCTGCATCGCGCCGGCCAGCAGTTCGATGACCCGGTCGGCGATGTCGGTCTGCACGAACAGTACCCGCAGCGCCGAGCAGCGCTGTCCGGCGGAGTTGAAAGCCGAGGCGACGGCGTCGCGGACCAGTTGTTCCGGCAGCGCCGAGGAGTCGGCGATCATCGCGTTCTGACCGCCGGTTTCGGCGATCAGCGGCACCAGCGGTCCATCCTTTTCGGCCAGGGCGCGAGCGATCAGGCGGGCGACCTCGGTGGAGCCGGTGAAGGCGACGCCGGCGCATCGGCGGTCGGCGACCAGCGCCGCGCCGATGCGGCCGTCGCCGGGTAGCAAGGCCAGCGTGTCGGCCGGCACCCCGCCGGCGTGCAGCAGCTCGACGGCCAGCGCGGCCACCAGCGGCGTCTGTTCGGCGGGTTTGGCGACCACGCAGTTGCCGGCGGCCAGCGCGGCGGCGATCTGGCCGACGAAAATGGCCAGCGGGAAATTCCACGGGCTGATGCAGACGAAGACGCCGCGACCGTGCAGCGACAAACTGTTGCGCTCGCCGGTCGGGCCGGGCAGGGGAATCGGTTCGGCGAATTTCTCGCGGGCTTGCGTGGCGTAGTAGCGGCAGAAATCGATGGCCTCGCGCACCTCTGATACCGCGTCGACCGGTGTGCGGCCACCTTCGCGGACGATCAGCGCCAGCAGTTCGGGCAAGCGGCCTTGCAGGAGGTCGGCGGCGTGGTCGAGCGCGGCGGCCCGCGTCCACGCCGGCGTGTCTTCCCAGGCCGGGAAGGCGGCTTGCGCGGTGGCCATCGCCGCGTCGACCTCGGCGACGCCGCTGTCAATGACCTGCCCGACGATGTCGCGACGGTCGGCCGGCGAGCGCACCGGCCGGCCGTCGCCGCCGCGGCGTTTGCCGCCGATCAGCGGCGCGGCGAGATAGCGCACCTTGGCGCTGTTGGCGATGGCGCTGCGCAGATCGTCGAGGGTCGGTTTGTCGTTCATGTCCAGTCCTTCACTGTTGACGCGTTCGCTGCCGAAAAGATCGCGCGGCCGCGGCAGGCGCGGCTGCCGTTTGCTGGTCAGGGCGGCGGCCTTGGCGACCGGGTCGGCGATCAGCGCCGCGATGGGCAGGTCGGCGTCGGCGATGCGGTTTACGAACGAGGAGTTGGCACCATTTTCCAGCAGCCGCCGCACCAGGTAGGCCAGTAAATCCTCGTGTTTGCCGACCGGCGCGTAAACGCGGCAGGCGCGTCCCCATTTGTTCCGGTCGACGACCTGTGCGTAGAGTTCTTCACCCATGCCATGCAGGCGCTGGTACTCCCATTCCTCGCTGCCGCCAGCGCTGACCGCGATCTCGGCGACGGCGGCCAGGGTGTGCGCGTTGTGGGTGGCAAAGGCCGGGTAGAAGGCGGCGGGGTCGGCGAACAGGCGCCGGGCGCAGGCCAGATAGGACAGGTCGCTGTTGACCTTGCGGGTGAATACCGGATAGTCGCGCAGCCCGCGCTCCTGGGCGCTCTTGATTTCAGTGTCCCAATAGGCGCCCTTGCACAGCCGCACCGTCAGCCGCCGGCCGGCGCGGTGGGCGAGGTCTGCCAGCCAGTCGAGGGTGGGCAGCGCCCGTTTTTGGTACGCCTGCACCGCCAGCCCGAAACCGTTCCAGCCGGCGAGTTCGGGCGCGGTGGCCAGCGCCTCGATCAAATCCAGCGAGATTTCCAGGCGATCCGCTTCCTCGGCGTCGATGGTGAAGCCGATGTTGCGCGCCTTGGCGCGCAAGGCCAGCGCCTTGACCGCCGGCAACAGTTCGTGGCGAACGCGAGCGTCCTGGGCGGTTTCGTAGCGCGGGTGTAGTGCCGAGAGCTTGATCGAGATCGAAGGCGCCTCGAAAATCGGCCGGCCGGCCGCTTCCCGGCCAATCGCGGCGATGGCGGCACTGTAGGATTCGAAGTAACGTAGCGCATCGGCGCTGCTGCGCGCCGCTTCGCCAAGCATGTCGTAAGAGTGACGATAGCCATTTTTCTCGGCGTCGCGTGCCCGTTCCAGCGCGTCCTGAATCGTGTGGCCCATCACGAACTGGCGGCCGAGAATGCGCATCGCGGCCAGCACCGCCTGACGGATCACCGGCTCGCCGGCGCGCGCCACCAGCCGCTTGAGCGTGCCGCCGAGATTACGGTCGTCGTTGTCGAGCTTGACGAAGCGGCCGGTCAGCATCAATGCCCAGGTGCCGGCGTTCACGAAGGTGCTGTGCGATGCGCCGAGGCGTTTTTCCCATTCGGTGTTGCCGATCTTGTCGCGAATCAGCCGGTCGACCGTGTCGGCGTCGGGAATGCGCAGCAGGGCTTCGGCAAGACACATCAGCACCACGCCTTCGCGCGACGACAGGTCGTAAGTGGCCAGAAAGGCGTCGATACCGCCAGTGTGCAGGCGGCTGTCGCGCACGTTTTGCACCAGTGGCGCGGCGCGTTGGTGGACGCCTTGCTCCTCGGACGGCGAAAAACGCGCCAGGGCGATCAATTCCTCGACAACAGTCGCTTCGTCGATGCGGTGATAGGCGCGCAGACGTTGACGCAAAATCTCGGTGGTGGCTTGCATGCGGTTTTCCTGTCGGTGCCGTGGCGCGGGTGGAGCAGGGCGGACGCGCGTTGCTGTCGAAAGGCTGGCCTGACGGTGCAAGGCGGCGCGGGTATTTTCCGTCGTCGCCCATCAGGCCACGCTCTGCGCGATGCAGCGGCGCGCCGGCTGGCGAATCGGACCACTCGGTCCAGCGCGCCCGGCGATCACTTCTTCACGTAGTCGTACTGGCCACCTTTCCACTGGTAAACCATGAAACCGGGCAGCTTGTTGTCGCCCTTGGCGTCGAAACTCAGCTTGCCGATCACGGTGTCGAAGCTGCCCTCGCGCATCGTCTTCTCGAGGTCCTTGTAGCTGGTGCTCTTGGCCTTGTCGGCGGCCTGGGCGAAGAGCTGCATCGCCGCGTAGGCATACATCACGTAACCTTCGGGTTCGATCTTGGCGTCGCGGAATTTCTTCACCACGCCGGCGGCGGCCGCATTCTTGCGCGGATCGGGCGCGAAGGTGAACAGGACGTTGTCGGCGGCCGGGCCGGCGGCGGTGACCAGTTCGGAATTGGTCATCGTGTCGCCGCCCATCACCGTCATCTTCAGGCCCGCTTGCTGTGCCTGCCGCAGAATCAGCGCCACTTCGGTGTGGTAGCCGCCGAAGGCCATCACCTCGACACCGGCCGATTTCAGCTTGCTGACCAGGCCGGAGTAATCCTTCTCACCGGCGGTGATCGACTCGCGCAATGCCGGTTTGGCGCCCTTGGCGGTCATCGCCTTGGCGATTTCGTCGGCCAGACCCTTGCCGTAGGCGCTCTTGTCGTCGACGACGGCGATCTTCTTGTTCTTGAAGTGGTCGGCCAGGTAGCCACCGGCGACCAGGCCTTGCTGGTCGTCGCGGCCCATGATCCGGAAGACATTCTTCAGCCCGCGCTCGGTGACCTGCGGGTTGGTCGACACGGTGGCCATCGGGATCTGCGCTTCGTTGTAGACGTCCGAGGCCGGAATCGTCGAGCTTGAGCACCAGTGGCCGTGCATGAAGACGATTTTCTTGTTGACCATGGTGTTGGCGACCGAAACCGCCTGCTTCGGATCGCAGGCGTCGTCGCCGACTTCCAGTTTCAGTTTCTGTCCGAGCACACCGCCCTTGGCGTTGATGTCGGCGATGGCTTGTTCGGCGCCCTTGCGAATCTGGTCGCCGGCCGAGGCGTACTGGCCGGTCATCGGACCGGCGATCGCCACCAGGTGATCGGCATGGGCGTTGGCGCAAGCCAGGGCCAGCAGGCCGATGCCGGCCAGGATCGGTTTGTTCATTTGTTTCCTCCTTTGAGACGGTGCTCGTTAAGATGATCGACAAGTGACGCACTCGCGTCGAGCACATGCGCCCGAGTGAGTTCTGCCGCCGCGTCGGGGTCCCGGCGAGCGAACGCGGCGAGAATCTCGGCGTGTTCGTGCACGGTCTTGGGCATTTCGGTTCGGATCGGCAGTACCGCGCGCACGTAGCGCTCGACCCTGTGGTAAATGGAAAGAATTTCAGCGAGCAGGATCGGCCGGCCCGCGGCGGCGTATAGCGTCGAGTGGAACAGCCAGTTCAACTCGCTCCAGCGGCCGGAATCGGTCGCGCTGGCGAACTGGTCGAGATGCGCGCGCGCCTGCGCCAGCGCCGCGTCGTCGATCGACGGCGCCGCCAGCCGGGCGGCGCGCGCTTCGAGCACCGCGCGGATGTCCATGTACTCTTCGATCTCGCTGGCCGACAGCGAAGCGACGACGGCGCCGCGGTTACGCTTGAAGGCGACCAGACCCTTGGCTTCGAGATGCTTGAGGGCCTCGCGGACGGGTATCTTGCTGACCTGGAAATGAGCGGCGATCTCGTCCTGCCGCAGCAGCTCGCCGGCTGGCAGCAAACCGTCGACGATCGCCTTGTTGAGCGTTTGCGCGACATGGTCCGACGCGCTGAGGCGCGGCATTTTCTGCGTGGCGACGAGGTCGACGAGTGACGGCATGGGCGGTCGGCGCTGCTCCGAATCGTATACGATAGGTGGCCTGCGGGCCGAACATAGCGCCGACGTACCAATGTCGCAAGCTGCGGTGCACCATTCGGCGCCTGTTCCGCTACCCGGCCAGCAGGCCGATCATCAATGCCGCGAACAGGCCGGCGACAACATCGAGCGTCCAGTGCGCGCGCAGCACGATGACCAGCACCATTTGCAGAATCGCCGCCACGGTGCCCAGCACGGTCAACGCCGGCATGCCCAGCGACGCCATTTGCAGCGCGCCGTAGACCGCCAGGGCGGTGTGCCCGGAGAAAAAGAAGTCGTTGCCGACGGCGTAAGTAACGAACAGCGAGGGAAAACCGGGATCGCGCCAGATAATGCCCGGTGGCGGCGGCAGTGCGACGGCGGCCTGGCTGATCTGGCGCAGCAAAAACAGGCCGAGCAGCCCCCAGAACGGCGTAAACGTCGGCCCGAAGACGGCCAGTCCAAGCACGAAGAGCGTGCTGAGGTCGATGGCCAGCGAACTGGCGATCAGCAGCGCCCTGGCCGCGCTCGGATGTTCGTGCAGCCAGGCGTTGCCGTTGGCGGTGAGGTGGTGAAGATGATCGTAAATCCGCTCGCCTTCGAGATGCCTTTCACCGATCAGGCGCTGGGTGACGAACCAGGCGACCAGGCCGCCGCCGATGATCAGGACGCGTAGGGCGATGGTCGATAACGAGGGCAGGTCGGGCATCGCCTAGTCCTCGTCCCGCGTGTCGCGTTTGCCGGTGGCCCCGTCGCTCGCGCCTTCGCCCTTGTCGAGCTTGATGCGCTGCGCCGGAATGCCCGCCCAGACTTCGCCGGCCGGGATACGGGTGTTCGGCAGAACGAAGGAACCGGCCAGCACCTTGGCCTTTTCGCCGACGTCGACGCCGCCCATGACGATGGCGCGCAAGCCGATCGTGGCGCCCGCGCCCAGCTTGACCGGCGCGATGACCAGATAGCCGCCCTGCGAGTAATGCGCCATCACGCTGGCGCTGCCGCCGATGGTGACGTTATCGCCGATGTCGATCAACGATGGATCGGCGATGGCCGTGGAATTGATCGACGCGTTACGGCCGATCTTCATTCCCATCAGGCGGTAATAGAGTTGCGAAAAGTGCGAGGGCGTAACGAATTCCAGGAAGGAATAGCGCACCACCAGCGTCAGCGTGCAGTGCACATACCAGCGCAGCGCCATCAGCGATACCGCCGAACCGCGGTACGGTTGCAGCCGTCCGCCAAACAGCAGGTTCAGCGTTGGCGCGACCAGCAGCAGTGTCAGGCCGTAGGCGAAATAGCTGGCCGCCAGCGCCAGGCCGGTCAATGGATAACGCCAGAAAGAAGCGGTTCCGGCCAGCGCCGGGCTGAAGACCTCGTTGAACAGCCAGACCGGTGTGGCAAGCGACAAACCGGCGGCGAAGATGGCCAAGGCGAGAAAGGGAATCGGCCCGAGAATGGCGAGAAGTCTTTGCATGGCGAAAGGATAGGCGGAACATGGAGGAAAGGTTGCGGCGCGGGGAGAATAGTACGGTGAAAAGCGCCGTTCGGGTAACGGATAAGCCGTGAGCGAGGCGGATCAGCGAACGGGCGGTTACAATCGGCGAAGTCGCCATCCCGCGCAGGGCAAGCCGAATGCCTTTGTTCTTCTCAACTCCCTGTCGCGGTGCCCTTGGCAGGGGGAAGTGTTTCTCGAACCTCTTTTTTGACATGCGCACACAAAACTCAAGGCGTCGCCGTCAACTTTCCCTGCTGGGCCTCCTGATCCTAGTCGCCGGTCTGAGCGCGGCGGCGTGGATCTTCGCCACGGCGGCCGACGACGCCAGCGAGGTGATCGGCTACGAAATCGTCAATGGAGAGCGGGTCCCGATCGGTACAAGCGATTCCAAGGCGTACCGGCACGATCTCGAGCGTTTCGGTGGCAAGGCCGCGGTGTTCGCCGACGATTTCAATCGCTGGCTAGCCGGCCTGTGGCATGGCAAACGATTGGCCGTGTTGCTGGCCATTCTTGCCTTCGGCGTTTCGTATGTTTGTCTCCGAGCGGCGGAACGCATGCCGCCAGACACCGGGGTGGACGAAAACGAAACAGACTGCTAGTGAGGTTCCCTCGGTATTTCGTCTGCCAAAGGGCGGATTTCATGCCACCCGTTTTTGCTGATGCGGCTCTCTGATCCAGTTTTCCAGGAACTGAATCGGCGATCGGTAGCCAAGAGTCGAATGCGACCGCTTCCGGTTATGGAAGACCTCGATGTATTCAAAGGCGACAGCCTTGATCTCAGCGTGCGTCGCATGGCGAATCCCGTGTACCCGCTCGTTGTTGAAGCTGTTGAACCAGCTCTCTGTCGGCGCGTTATCCCAACCATTCCCCTTTCGACTCATCGAGCAGGTCATGCCGTATTCCTGGAGCTTGTTCTGAAACGCATGGCTGGCGTACGGGCTGCCCCGGTCGGAGGGGTGCGGCGGCCCAGACGGCGGACGCTTCCTGAACCAAGCCCTCGTCAGCGCATCCGTCACAAGGTCTGCCGTCATGCGCGGCTTGAGCGACCAGCCGACGACTTCCCGGTTGAACAGGTCGAGAATGATCGCCAGGGACAACCAGCCTTCATCCGTCCACAGGGAGGTGATGTCCGACGTCCACACTTGATTCGGTGCCGTCGGGGTAAAGTTTCTGGCGAGCAGGTTTTCCGCTACGGGCAGACCATGCCTCGAGTCCGTCTGACCTTGTCGCGCCGCTTGTGACGGGCGTGGATCTGGTTCTCGCGCATCAATCGCTCCACCCGTTCCTTGCTGGCAGAGAAGCCTCTGGTACGCAGATCCCGGAGCATTCGGGGGCTGCCCCGTGGGCATTCTTGAGTTCGGCATGAATGGCCCAGATCAATGCCGGCAGCCGGCGGTCGGT
>JAKOTN010000160.1 GCA_029776255.1 Pseudomonadota bacterium | reverse complement strand
CTGTTCGGCTGGCGATTGTCTGTCACATAGGGCGAAATCCGCCCGCAGGTCGCTGAAAGGCGACCAACAACCCCGAAAGGGGCCATAGCACCGGCTGAAATCCGGTTTCCAGGCACCAACAGGGTTGAACGGCAGATATTTAATCATCGTCAGCGCCAAATGGCCGAAGGCGTCAGGGTCTTTTTGAGCATCCTGTTAAAGGTCTCATGACGCCCATGCTCGGCGTTGATGGGACGAGACTACGAGCAAGTGCGTCAGGACCTGGCGCGCAACATGAAAGACTTCCGGGGCAAGCGTGGCTTGTCGCAGGAGGCGCTCGCCCTGAGTGCGGATGTGGATCGCACCTACGTGAGTCAGATCGAGCGCGCTGTGGGCAACCCGTCCCTGCTGGTCCTGTGCAAGCTGGGAGCGATCCTGGAGGCCGACGTGCTCGACCTCTTGGCGGGGCAGACCAAGTGAACACGGGTGAGGCCACCTACATGGGGATGCCCGCAAAAAATGTATACGGAGGTGACCACGGAATGAGCCAGACCGCACTGAGCCCCAGTAGAAACGGAACTTCCGAGGCCATCTTTCGGTTTAACGTCTAATTATTCCCATGCGAGTCGATAGTCAGGCCAGGCGGCGGTTCAGTTCAAATCGATGGCGTGCCGTTTGAGGTCGTCGAGACTGACGATCAGCAGGGCGGCTTCGTTGGTGGCGTTAAGGACGACGCGCGGGGCCTTGCCGGCTAAAAGGGCTTCGCGCCAGCGGGGCGCGCACAGGCACCAGCGGTCGCCGGGCTTGAGGCCGGGGAAGTTGTATTCGGGATGCGGCGTCGACAGGTCGTTGCCGCGGGCTTTCGAGAAGTCGAGAAATTCGGCGGTAAGGATGATGCAGACGGTATGGCTGCCGAAATCCTCGTCGCCGGTGTTGCAGCAACCGTCGCGGAAGAAGCCGGTCACCGGCCGTTCGCTACAGGAACCGAGCGGGCCACCGAGAACGTTGCGCTGACCGCCGCCGCTGTCGTCGGGTTTCATGCGCGTTCGTCGATCCAGGCTTGCTGGATGGCTTCGAGGATTTTTTCGCCGCAGTGCCTGGCGTCGCCTTCGAAGCCTGGCAGGGCCAGCACCCAGTTCATCAGATCGACGAAATTAATCGTGAGCGGGTCGATGTCGGGATGCGTTTCGGACAATTCGATGGCGATAGCGTTGATGTCGGTCCAGTTCATCGATGGCCCTCCTTGGCCATGTTGATCGAGTAGCGCGGGATTTCGATCACCAGCGGTGTGTCGGTGACCAGCGCCTGACACGAAAGACGTGAATTCGGCTCCAGCCCCCAGGCCTTGTCGAGCAGGTCGTCTTCCAGTTCGTCGGACGGCTCGAGGGCGGAAAAACCTTCACGAACAATGACATGGCAGGTGGTGCAGGCGCAGGACATTTCGCAGGCGTGCTCGATGGCGATGCCGTTTTCGAGGAGATTCTGACAGATCGATTCGTCGGCCCGGGCGTCGAAGACGACGCCATCGGGACAAAGCTCGACATGCGGGAGCACAACGATCCGGGTCATGCGCTTTCTCCCGTGCCGACGGCGGTCGGCTCGCCGTCGAGCTCGTTGATGTTGCGGCCGGCGAAAGCCTGGCGGATCGATTTGTTCATCCGCCGGGCGGCGAACTCCTTGGTGTCGGCTTCGAGGTCGTCCATGGCCAGCATGATCTGACGGCGATTATCGCCTTGCGCGGCGACCCGCAATTTGTCCAGACCGGCGTCCACCCGCCGGCGGTCCTCGGCGGCGAGCAAGTCGCCGTCGGCGGCGAGCGCGGAGTGCACGGCCTCGATCAGGCGCTGGGCGTCCACTTGCGACTCCTTGAGCGCGCGCTGGTGGGCGTCGTCCTTGACGTGCAGCAGGGAGTCCTTGAGCATGCCGGCGATTTCGTCGTCGGTGAGGCCGTAGGACGGTTTGACGACGATGCTGGCCTCGACGCCGGAAATCTGTTCGCGGGCGGCGACGGCCAGCAAGCCGTCGGCGTCGACCTGAAAGGTGACGCGGATACGCGCGGCGCCGGCGACCATCGGCGGAATGCCGCGCAGTTCGAAACGCGCCAGCGAACGGCAATCGGCGACCAGTTCGCGCTCGCCCTGCACGACGTGGATCGCCAGGGCGGTTTGACCGTCGCGGAAGGTGGTGAATTCCTGCGCGCGGGCGGTGGGAATGGTGGCGTTGCGCGGCACGATCTTTTCGACCAGGCCGCCCATGGTTTCCAGGCCCAGCGACAGCGGAATGACGTCGAGCAGCAGCCAGTCGTCGCCGGCGGCGCGGTTGCCGGCGAGCAGGTTGGCCTGCGTGGCGGCGCCGATGGCGACGACCTTGTCGGGGTCGAGATTGTTGAGCGGGTCCTGTTTGAAGAATTCGCCGACGGCGCGTTGCACCTGCGGCATGCGCGTGGCGCCGCCGACCATCACCACGCCCTTGACGTCGCTGGTCGACAAGCCGGCGTCGCGCAAGGCTTTCTTGACCGGCTGGATGGTCTTGGCGACCAGGGTGCGGGTGATGTCGGTAAAGATTTCGGTGGTCAACGTCAGGTCGACGGTTTCGCCGCTGTTCAGCCGCGCGCCGATCGGCGCGACGCCGTGAAAGGTCAGGTATTCCTTGGCTTCGCGGGCACGCGTGAGCAGCATGCGCGCGTCTTCGACCGATAAAGGCTTGAGCTTGGCCGTTTCCAGCATCCAGCAGAAAATGCGCTGGTCGAAATCGTCGCCGCCAAGCGCCGAATCGCCGCCGGTGGCCAGCACTTCGAAAATACCGCGCGATAGCCGGAGAATCGAGATGTCGAAGGTGCCGCCGCCGAGGTCGTACACGGCGTAGACGCCTTCGGCGGCATTGTCGAGACCGTAGGCGATCGCGGCGGCGGTCGGTTCGTTGAGCAGACGCAATACCGGCAAGCCGGCGAGCCGGGCGGCGTCCTTGGTGGCTTGCCGCTGCGCGTCGTCGAAATAGGCGGGAACGGTGATCACCGCGCCGACCAGCGGACCGCCGAGCGAGACTTCGGCGCGCTGGCGCAAGGTGCGCAGAATGTCGGCGGAAATTTCGACGGGGCTTTTCAGACCGGCGGCGGTGTGCAGACGCAGCATGCCGAGTTTGTCGTCGAAGAGGTACGGCATGCTTTCGCGCTCGGCGATGTCGTGCAGGCCGCGCCCCATGAAGCGCTTGACCGAGACGATGGTGTTGCGCGGGTCGACCACTTGCGCGCCTTGCGCCTCGTAACCGACCTGCGGCGGGTTATCCGGCAGGTAGCGGACCACCGACGGCAGCAGCGGACGCCCGAAATCGTCACCGAGAACGACGGTCAGACCGCTGCGCACGGTGGCGACCAGCGAATTGGTGGTGCCGAGGTCGATTCCCACCGCCAACCGGTGTTGGTGCGGCGCGGTCGATTCGCCGGGTTCCGCTATTTGTAAGAGTGCCATGAAGGAATAAGAGTCCCGATGCTGGTTGCTGAAGTGGTTCGACGGCCGGCGAAAGGCGCTACTCCTCGCACGCGGCGATGGCGTCGTCGATGTCGACGAGCAGTTTTTCAATGAACATCAGGCGCCGCACGCGGTCGGCGGCCTGTTCGAAGTCGCGCCGGTCATCGAGCAGACCGGCCAGTTCGTCGTAACGCTCGCGAATCTCATCGAGCAGACGGTGGCGAAGGTGCTCGAGTTCCTCGTCGTCGCCGGCGGCGCGGGCGTCGGCGACGGCTTCGCGCCATTCCATCTGTTCGACGAGAAATTCGACGGGCATCCGCGCGTTGTTTTCGTCGCCCAGATCGTGCGCCGCCAGATGCAGCAGATATTTGGCGCGCGCCAGCGGCTTTTTCAGCGTCTGCGCGGCTTCATTGACACGCGTGGCCCATTGCAGCGACAGCCGCCGGTCGACCTCGCCGGCGCTGGCATGACGGTCCGGATGCACTCGCGATTGCAGATCGCGATAGCGCTGATCGAGCACGGCGGCATCGAGCCGGAAAACGCGCGGCAGATCGAACAGCGCGAAGTGGTCGGTATTGAAATCCATGCCGTCGCGTTCCGCGGGTCAGAAGCTGCCGGCCAACAGGGACCAGCCCGTCGTCGCGCTGCATGGGCGACGACGGCGATCAGACATTGAAGCTCTCGCCGCAACCGCAAGCGTCCTTGACGTTGGGGTTGTTGAACTTGAAGCCCTCGTTCAAACCCTCGCGCGCGAAATCGAGTTCGGTGCCATCGAGATACGGCAGGCTTTTGGGATCGACGAGCACGCGCACGCCGTGCGATTCGAACTCGATG
The DNA here is from genome assembly GCA_029776255.1 of Pseudomonadota bacterium. GTDB lineage: Bacteria > Pseudomonadota > Gammaproteobacteria > Burkholderiales > Rhodocyclaceae > Accumulibacter. The sequence continues at coordinate 7,553 of JAKOTN010000160.1, read as the reverse complement.
TCGTCTGGATTGGCCGCATCGGCGAATTCGAGCTTGTACGCCATTCCCGAGCAGCCGCTGGTACGCACGCCCAGGCGCAGGCCGATACCCTTGCCGCGCTTGGTCATGTATTTGACGACATGCTTGGCCGCCCGTTCCGAAAGCGTCACTGCCATGACTGGAAACCTCCTGATGAAATGCGAGGCGACGGCGAGCGCCGCCGATTAAACGACAACGGAGTCACTGTGTTTTTTCTTGTAATCGGCCACGGCGGCCTTGATGGCATCCTCGGCGAGAATCGAGCAGTGGATTTTCACCGGCGGCAAGGCCAGCTCCTCGGCGATCTGCGTGTTCTTGATCGTCAGCGCTTGATCGATGGTCTTGCCCTTGACCCACTCGGTGACCAGCGACGAGGACGCGATCGCCGAGCCGCAACCGTAGGTTTTAAACTTGGCGTCCTCGATCACGCCGCCCTTGCCAACCTTGATCTGTAGCTTCATCACGTCGCCGCACGCCGGCGCGCCGACCATGCCGGTGGCCACGCCCTCTTCTTCCTTGCCGAAAGAACCGACGTTGCGCGGGTTTTCGTAGTGATCCAGAACCTTGACGCTATATGACATGATATGTCTCCTTCAGTAAGCGGATGGGCGAACCGCGCTAACAGGCAAACGATTCGCCCAGCGGGCGGCCCTCAGTGCGCCGCCCATTGCACGGTGCCGAGATCGACGCCGTCCTGCACCATTTCCCACAACGGCGACAGTTCGCGCAAGCGGCCGATCTTGTCGTGCAAGAGCTTGATCGCGTAGTCGATCTGCTCTTCGGTGGTGAAACGGCCGATGGTGAAACGGATCGAACTGTGCGCCAGTTCGTCTTCGCGACCGAGTGCGCGCAACACGTAAGAGGGCTCGAGCGATGCCGAGGTGCAGGCGGAGCCGGACGAGACGGCGAGGTCCTTGATCGCCATCAGCAGCGACTCGCCTTCGACGTAAGCGAAGCTGATGTTCAGGTTGTGCGGCACGCGCCGGGTCATGTCGCCATTGACGTAAACCTGTTCGATGTCCGACAGGCCGGCAAGCAGGCGATCCCGAAGCCGGCGGATGCGCTCGTTTTCGGCCCCCATTTCCAGGCGCGCCAGCCGGAAAGCCTCGCCCATGCCGACGATTTGATGGGTGGCCAGCGTGCCCGAGCGGAAGCCGCGTTCGTGGCCGCCGCCGTGCATCTGGGCATTCAGGCGCACGCGCGGCTTACGCCGGACGTACAGCGCGCCGATGCCTTTCGGACCATACGTCTTGTGGGCGGAAAAGCTCATCAGATCGACTTTCAGTGTCGCCAGGTCGATGGCCACCTTGCCGGTGGCCTGAGCGGCGTCGACGTGGAAAACAATGCCCTTGCCACGACAGATCTCGCCGATTTCGGCAATCGGCTGAATGACACCGATTTCGTTATTGACGAACATTGTCGATACCAGGATCGTGTCCGGCCGCAGCGCCGCCTTGAAGGTCTCGAGGTCGAGCAAGCCGTCGTCGCCGACATCGAGGTAACTGACGTCGAAGCCTTGTCGCTCGAGTTCGCGGCAGGTGTCGAGCACCGCCTTGTGCTCGGTCTTGACCGTGATCAGGTGCTTGCCCTTGCCGGCATAGAACTGCGCCGCGCCCTTGATCGCCAGATTGTTCGACTCGGTGGCGCCGGAAGTCCAGACGATCTCTTTCGGATCGGCATTGACCAGTTTGGCGACTTCCTCGCGCGCCTCCTCGACCGCCGCTTCCGTTTCCCAGCCAAAGGAATGCGAGCGCGACGCCGGATTACCGAATTTCTCGACCAGGAAGGGAATCATTTTTTCGGCCACGCGCGGATCGACCGGCGTCGTTGCCGAATAGTCGAGATAAATAGGCAGGTTCAGCATTGCTCTTGCTCCGGATTGTTCATGGTGGTCAGCGAGCCATCGCCGTCAAGCCGTGCAGCCTGGCCAGCGTGACCCGCAGGGAATCGAGAAAACCGTCGACATCGGCCGCCGTATTGCCACCGCCGAGACTGACCCGCAACGCGCCGCGCGCCAGATCCGGCGCCACGCCCATCGCCCGCAGGACATGCGAAGGCTCGGGATTGCTGCTCGAACAGGCGGCGCCGCTGGCGACGGCGTAACCGGCGCGATCAAGCTGGCCGACCAGCGTTTCGCCATCGATGCCCGGAAATGCGAAAAAGGCGGTATTCGGCAAGCGCTCGGCGCGCTGTCCGAAGAGCGTGGCGCCGAGGCCGCGCAGCCCGTCCTCCAGTCGCCGACGCAGCGCCAGAGTGGTTCGCGCATGTTCCTCCCGGCGGGCGGCCGCCAGTTCGCAGGCAACGCCAAAGCCGACGATGGCGGCCACGTTTTCAGTACCGGAGCGCAGGCCCCGCTCGTGACCACCGCCGGCGATCAGCGGCGCCACATCGAGGCGCTTGTCGAGCAGCAGCGCGCCGGCGCCCTTGGGACCGCCGATCTTGTGCGCCGAAACGGTCATCGCTTGCACGCCGGCGGTGTTGAGGCGGCGAAAATCCACCGGCAGCTTGCCGACCGCCTGCACCGCGTCGGTGTGAAAACACGCGCCGGCACGGGCGGCCATCGCGGCCAGCGCCTCGATGTCTTGCTGGACGCCGGTTTCGTTGTTGGCCCACATCACCGAAACGATTTTCGGCCGCTGCGCCAGCACGGCCTCGAATCGGGCGACATCGACCCGCCCGTCGGCATCCACCGGCAGCGTGCGCAACGTCCAACCCGTGCCGGCGAGCTGTTCGGCCGGCTTGAGCACGCAAGGATGCTCGATCGCGCTCACCGCCAGCAGACCCGGCCTGGAACGGGCCGCCGCTCCCTTGAGCAACAGATTGTTCGCTTCCGAACCGCCGCTGGTAAACACCACTTCGCTGGCATGGGCGCCCAGCGCGGCAGCGACTCGACCGCGCGCCTCGTCGATGGCCCGCCGCGCGGCCCGTCCGTATTCGTGCCGGCTGGATGCGTTGCCGAAATGCGCGGAAAGATAGGGCAGCATCGCGTCGACCACCGCCGGATCAATCGGGGTGGTGGCGTTGTGGTCGAAATAGACGGGAGCGAACATGGAATGTCAAACGCGGCGTGGCGGAGTACATAAGTGGCGAAAGATCAACTGCCGATGGCGACAGCCTTTCCTCGCGAACGTGCCGCCGGACGGCGGGCATCGCGTATCACCGCGACATCGCCGCCCATTTTCTGGCGCTGCGCATCGACCAGCTCGCCCAGCGTCACCGAACTGAGGTATTCAAACATTTTGACGTTCAAGGCCGTCCACAGTTCATGGGTCATGCAGCGCTCGTCGTCGTGACAGTTCTCGCGGCCACCGCATTGCGTGGCGTCCAGTTGCTCGTCAACCGCGCAAACGATGTCGGTGACGGTCATTTGCCCTGCCGGGCGGGTCAGACAGTAGCCGCCGCCCGGACCGCGCACGCTTTCAACCAGGCCATGGCGGCGCAACTTGCCGAACAATTGCTCCAAATACGATAACGAAATCTTCTGCCGCTCGCTGATGCCCGCCAGGGCCACCGGGCCATCGGCGCAGCGCATGGCCAGATCGATCATCGCCGTCACGGCGAAACGTCCTTTGGTCGTCAGTCTCATGCATCCTCCACGGGTAATAGTTGATTCTTTTTGTAAACAATGAACGCGAACGCGCCATTAGTCAACTATTTTACTCAAGTATTGTGGATCGAATTCGTCGCCGGCGGCGAGTTCGCTTTCCACCGGCACACCGGCTTCGTCCAGCTTGCGCAGCAACAGGGCGAAGCGGCGGTCAACCTCGACGGCGTGGTCAAGCAAGCCATGCACCGCCTTGGCCAGCGGATCGTCCTGGCTGCCTCCCAGCGCGTAGGCCGAGAAGCCGAGCTGCCCGGCCATCTGCTCGCGTTTTTGCGCCTGTTCACCGTCGATGATCCGCGCCGGGTTGCCGACGGCGGTGGCGCCTGCCGGCACGTCCTTGACCACCACGGCATTGGAACCGACCTTGGCCGCCGCGCCGATGGTGATCGGCCCGAGAATCTTGGCGCCGGCACCGATCACCACCCCGTCTTCCAGCGTCGGGTGACGGCGCCCCTTGTTCCAGGAGGTGCCGCCGAGGGTGACGCCGTGATAGAGGGTGACATCGTTGCCGACGACCGCCGTTTCGCCGATCACCACCCCCATGCCGTGATCGATGAACAGGCGGCGACCGATGGTCGCGCCAGGATGGACCTCGATGCCGGTAAAGAAGCGGCCGAGGTGCGACAGCATCCGCCCGAACCAGCGCAGCCGATGCGTCCACAGCCAATGGGCCAGCCGGTGCGCGACCATCGCGTGCACACCGGGATAACAGGTCAAGACCTCCCAGAAGGTGCGAGCGGCGGGATCGCGGTCGAATACGGATTGAATATCTTCGCGCAGGCGGCCAAACATGAGGCGGGAATCCTTGATCGGAAATCTCCGGAAAATCTCCCGGAGAGGTGTGAATTGTACGAAATCCTACTATTTCAGTCCACTATCGCCGACGGCTCGCCGCCCTGGGCACGGGAGGATGGCCGTTCCACGGCGTCGAGCAGACCGCGCAGGATATTGATTTCGTCGCGCTCCAATTCGGCGCGCCCGAACAGGCGCCGCAACTTGGGCATCAAGCGCCGCGGGCGCCCCGGATCGAGGAAGCCGCTGGCAACCATCACCCGTTCGAGATGGGCGTAGAAACGCTCGACATCCAGGTGGCCGGCCGGCGGCGAGGCGAAAGGCACTGCCTTGGGAGTGACCGGCGGCAAGCCGTCGAAGGCCGCCAGACGCAGCTCGTAGCACAGCAACTGGACGGCGGCGGCCAGATTGAGCGAGGTGTAGTCCGGGTTGGCGGGAATGTACACCGTGCGCTGGCAACGCTGCACCTCGGCGTTCGACAGACCGGCGGTTTCGTTGCCGAACAACAAGGCCGCCTCGCCATCGCCGGTCCGAGCCAGCAGTTCCGCCGCCGCGGCCCGCGCCGGCAGGGCCGGCGGCCCGAGATTGCGGTGCCGCGCCGACACCGCGCAGGCGAGCACGACGTCGCCCAGGGCCTCGTCGACGCTGGCGCACAAGGTCGCCCGCGCCAGGATGTCGTCGGCGCCGGCCGCGCGGGCCACTGCCTCCGCATCGGGGAAACGCTTGGGATTGACCAGCAGCAGGCGCGACAAACCCATGGTTTTCATCGCGCGCGCGGCGGCGCCGATATTGCCCGGATGGCTGGGATGCGACAGAACGACCCGGATGCGATCGAGCGGCGAACCCGAAGAATGAGACCTCGCGGCACGGTTCATATTAGAATCGGGGTCCTCCACACCACAATCGGGCGATACGCCTCGCCCGTCGGGTTCTCCAAGACCATGCATCCAGCCCTAAACATCATCGTCAAGGCGGCGCGGCGCGCCAGCCAGATCATCAACCGCGCGTCCCTGGACATCGAGCATCTGCAAGTCACCACCAAGCGCCAGAGCGACTTTGTCACGGAAGTGGACAAAGCGGCCGAAGCGGCCATCATCGAGATACTGCGCGATGCTTATCCCGAGTACGGCATTCTAGCAGAAGAGTCCGGCGAGGCCGTCGGCAACGGCGACGGCAGCGAATACCAGTGGATCATCGACCCGCTCGACGGCACCACCAACTTCATTCACGGTTTTCCGCAATACGCGATCTCGATCGCGCTCGCGCATCGCGGCCAGGTAACGCAAGCGGCGGTGTACGACACCGGCCGCAACGAGTTGTTCACCGCCAGCAAGGGCGGCGGCGCCTTCCTCAACGAGCGCCGCATCCGCGTCAGCAAGTGCCTGAAACTGGAAGATGCCTTGATCGGCACCGGTTTTCCCTACCGCGTCTACGACCACATCGATGCGTATCTGGCGATTTTCAAGGAACTGGCGCGCAAGACCGCCGGCATCCGGCGCCCCGGCGCGGCGTCGCTCGACCTGGCCTATGTCGCCTGCGGCCGTTTCGACGGTTTCTGGGAATTCGGCCTGTCGCCGTGGGACATCGCCGGCGGCGCGCTGCTGATTTCCGAGGCCGGCGGCCTGATCGGCGACTTGGCCGGCAACGAAACCTATCTGCAAACCGGCAACGTCATCGCCGGCAACCCGCGCATCTTCGCGCAACTGCTGCAAGCGATCGACGGTCACCGCACGCCGGGCTTGCGGGCCTGAGAGTCGCCAGCAGCGATTCGCCCACCGGCCGGGCGCCGGACTGCCGCCGCTCAGCCGTCGAGCAACGACAAGGCATCGTGATACGCGTAACCGAGATCCTCGGCCACGCCACGGCAACTGACCTTGCCGAAGGCGACGTTGAGACCGTTGCGCAAATGCGCGTCCTCGCGCAACGCCTGTCGCCACCCCTGGTCGGCGATACGCAGCGCGAAAGGCAGCGTGGCGTTGTTCAGCGCGTAGGTCGACGTGCGCGGCACGCCGCCCGGCATGTTGGCGACGCAGTAGTGCACCACATCGCCCACCACATAGGTCGGCGCGGCATGGGTCGTGGCCTTGGCCGTTTCGCAGCAGCCGCCCTGGTCGATGGCAACGTCGACGATCACCGACCCCGGCTTCATCGCCTCGACCATCTCGCGGCTGATCAGCTTCGGCGCGGCGGCGCCGGGAATCAGCACCCCGCCGATCACCAGATCGGCGCGCAAGACTTGTTGCTCGACATTGTCGCGATTGGAAAAAACGGTGATCACGCGCGCGCCGAGCAGGCGGTCGATGCGCCGCAGCACGTCGATGTCGCGATCGATGACCACCACTTGCGCGCCGCTGCCGACGGCGATCTGGGCCGCGTTCGACCCGACCACGCCGCCGCCGAGAATGACGATCCGCGCCGACGGCACGCCGGCGACGCCGCCGAGCAACACCCCCATGCCGCCGTGCGCTTTTTCCAGGCAATAGGCGCCGGCCTGCACCGACAGCCGCCCGGCGACCTCGGACATCGGCGCCAGCAGCGGCAAACCGCCGCCGGCCTGGGTCACCGTCTCGTAGGCGATGCAGACCGCACCGCTGTCGACCAGATCGGCGCATTGCGCCGGGTCGGGCGCCAAATGCAAATAGGTGTAGAGGATTTGCCCTTCGCGCAACAGCGCGCGTTCGCCCGCCTGCGGCTCCTTGACCTTGACGATCATCTCGGCGGTGGCAAAAATCTCCTCGGCGGTGGGCACGATCGCCGCGCCGGCTTTCCGATACACCTCGTCGCCGGCGCCGATGCCCTTGCCGGCGCCGCTCTCGACCGTCACGCGATGACCGTGCGCGACCATTTCCCGAACCGACGACGGCGTCAGGCCGACGCGATACTCATGGTTTTTTATTTCCTTCGGTACGCCGATATGCATTGCTTACCCCCGATCGGTGGTTGCTGGATTTTTCATCTTAAGCCAATTCAGCCGCCACTGTGTTCCGGCGTGCGCCGGGCTATCGCGTGACGGCGCCGGTGGCTAAACTTCATCCTTGACGGCCGCGCCGGCGCAGCGCCGCCGGACCCACCCCGCCACCCACGACCTTGGATACCCCGATGCGACCCGCGCCCATCAACCTCCTCGCCCGATCCGAAT
>JAKOTN010000154.1 GCA_029776255.1 Pseudomonadota bacterium | reverse complement strand
AAAACCGGATATGAGGTGTGGTGCACTCGGGACGAGCGGGCACGTGACCGCGAAGTCCTCTATCTGCGGCAACAGGGTGTGCTTTATAAATTCGGCGCCTATGCAGGGAAGGTAACGCGTCTTACCCCGGGAGATCTCCCCGGTGCTTCGGAACACTGAAGCTGGGTGTCTGGCAACAGGCGCTGAATACCGTGGAGAAGTCAGCAGCGGGCGTAGTAGGTGGAAGGCAGGCAATGCGAGTGAGGCACTGCAAGGTCGAAAGACGCCGCCCCGGCTATGCAGGAGCCGCAACGCTGCCCACTGAAGGCCCGAACGGTGCCCCGAGAGGGGATTGAAAGAGAGGAGCACTTGATCGTCAAGGGACCCACGCATTGCACCCGGCGAGCCCAGGGACGAAAGTCTTATGGCTGGGGTGAAGCCGCAGTCGGCGCGACGGGAGAGGAGGCTTCGGTTGAACGGTGTGGGGATGGTGATAAGCTGTCAGTCATGCCGAACGACTTAATCTGCCGAACCGCCGGATACGTGACCCGTACGTCCGGTGGTGTGGGAGGGGGAGCCGTGAGGCTTCTCCCTATCCCGATTATTACCGCGTCGCTTGGGGTTGACACCATCGACCGGTCTGCGGATAATCCCGGCCACTGCTTGCGGTGAGTGACTGCAAGGCGGTGTTCTGCGGGAATAGCTCAGTTGGTAGAGCGATACCTTGCCAAGGTATAGGTCGAGAGTTCGAGACTCTTTTCCCGCTCCAGATTTTGAAGGGGAAGTGCGAAAGCGCTTCCCCTTTCCTCGTTTTACGGCCGGCGTAAACGCTCGCTGACTTCCGGGCACTGCTTTTTGCCCTGCCAGTGGCGCCATTCTCGCGGGCAAGAAAACTTCCACCGTGCCTGTGGCGATTCTGCCTCGCCTGTTCGGGTCGGGAGGTGAAACGGCAAAACCGTAAAACGTTGACGTGATGCCGATGGGCCGCGAGCTTGTGAACTCACCGTCGGACGATTCCGGCGGCTCTGATAAACTCCGTCGTGAATTGTTTCGAGGGTCGGCGAATGACTACCGATGTGCTGTTCGTGATGTTGGCGCTGGCTGTTCTGCTGTGGTTTGGTGTCGCCCGTTATTTGCGCGGAGCGGATCTGGCGACTTGGGATCGGTTGCCCGATGCTCTTCGTCAGCGTTTCTCAAGTGGTGGGGCGCCGAACGACGAACACCGCGAGGTGGCCAAACGATTGGCGAATTTGCTGGAGCCGGCGAGGCGGGCGCCGGCGCGGCAACGGCTGGCCTTACTGCGCGAGCATTTCGACAATATGTTCGACGAGTGTCAGGGCGCGGCCCGTTTCGTCGCTGTCGACGCGGGAGGCGTGGCGGCGGAGTGGGTGCTGGCGCCCGGCGCGGACGGGCGGCGGCGCACGCTTTATCTCCACGGTGGCGCTTATCGCATGGGCAGTCCGCGCAGCCATCGTCCAATCAGCACGCGCTTTTCGGCGATCACCGGCGGCGCGGTGCTCGTCGTCGATTACCGCCTGATGCCCGAGCATTCGCGCCTGGCCGGAATCGACGATTGCCGCCGTGCGTATCTGTGGTTGCTGGAGAACGGTCCGGAGGGCCGCGCGGCGGCGGGTACCGTTTTTGTCGCGGGCGATTCCGCCGGCGGCAATCTGGCGTTGTCGCTGCTGGCGACGGTTCGCGATCGGGGCTGGCGTTCGCCCGCGGCGGCGGTGGTGCTGTCGCCGGCGACCGACGCCACGCTGGGCAGCCCCAGTCTCAAGGGCAATATCGACACCGATCCGCTGATCGGCCCGATGTCCGCGCCGCTGGCGCGGGTGCCACGCAGTGTTCTGCTGTGGCTGGCGTGGTTGCAAAATCGGTTGCGGCCTTGCGATCCCGTGCTGTCACCGGTGTTTGGCGATTTATCTCGGCTGCCGCCGTTGCTGATTCAGGCCAGCGACGCCGAAATGCTGCTTGACGACAGTCTGCGGTACGCCAACAAGGCGCGGGCGGCGGGGTCGCCCGTTCGCTTACAGACCTGGGCGCACGTGGCGCATGTCTGGCATCTGTTCGATCCCGACTTGTGCGAGGCGCGGCAGGCGTTCGACGAGATACGAAAGTTCATCGACGCCACCGCGCCGCGCGCTTGCGCGGGCGACGACCAGCAACGAGCCTGAGAAGTTATTTTTGCGCGTCCGGGGGGGCAACCGTGGTCGCCGCCGGCGCGGCGGTGGGCGCTGCCGGCGCTGCCGTTGTCCGTGGCGCGGGCAGGACCACGCCTGGTGCCAGCGGAATCTCTTCGACGATTTTCACGCCGCGCACCCAATACCGCGTTTCACCAAAACAACTGCCCGGTAAACCGACTTTTTCGTCGTAGTGCAGCGATACGCGCTTGCCCATGGCCGCGTTGATCTGTTGCGCCACGGCGTCGTCCCACACGGTGAACACGTATTTCTCTTGCGCCGTGCCTGGCATGGTCACCAGCGCCAGTTCGCCTTCCCAGGTTTTGCAGACCCAGCCTTTCTTGGAGAATTTCTGCACCCAGCCGGCACGCTCGCCGGAAGAATAGCTCCAGGACATCATTCCCCAGATCCACACCACCGGGAAAACGATGAGCAACAGGAGCACGAACCAGAGCCAGCCGGTTTTGCGCTTGCCGGCCGAAGAGGGGGACGTATGGGTAGTCATGGTTGGGACGTATCCGATCAGGTCGCAGGGAAATTGGCGCGAGAGATTATAGGAAAGTTGAATCAGAACAAGGGCGGAAGCCGGGGCGCGCGGCGCGCGACCGTGCATGCCACGAAGCGATGGTAGTCCAAAATCCCGTCGAGGTGCGCGTGACCAGCGAGGCCAGCGAATTCAAAGTGTCGGCGACCTGTGCTGGGCGTGCTTATTGCAGTTCGCGGGGCAGGGCGAAGGTGACGTGTTCTTCGGCGCCGGCGATCTGCGCCACGTGCGACGCGGTGCCGTCCGCCAAGCGGTTGACGACATTGTCAACCAGTACTTCCGGCGCCGATGCGCCGGCGGTGACGCCGACGCGGCGGACCCCGGCCAGCCATGCCGGTTCGATCTGCGTGGCGTTATCGACCAGATACGCCTTGGCGCCGCGTAGTTCGGCGACTTCGCGCAGACGATTGGAGTTGGAACTCGACGGACTGCCGACGACCAGCACCACTTCGGCCGTCGCGGCCAATTGCTTGACCGCATCCTGCCGGTTTTGCGTGGCATAGCAGATGTCGTCTTTCTTGGGGCCGACGATATCCGGAAAGCGCGCCCGCAAGGCGGCAACCACTTGCGCGGCGTCGTCCACCGACAACGTGGTCTGGGTCACGTAAGCCAGACGGGCAGGCGCGTTCACGTTCAGACGGCCGGCGTCGGCGACGGTTTCCACCAGATGCATGCCGTCCGGGCTTTGTCCCATCGTGCCCTCGACTTCCGGGTGCCCCTTGTGGCCGATCATCACGATCTCGTAGCCTTCACGGCGCATCCGCGCGACTTCCAGGTGCACCTTGGTCACCAGCGGGCAGGTGGCGTCGAAGACTTTCAGGCCGCGCGCCTCCGCGTCGTCGCGCACGGCCTTGGCGACGCCATGCGCGCTGAAAATCACCGTGCTGCCGGTGGGTACGTCGGCGAGATCGTCGACGAATATGGCGCCCTTGTCGCGCAGGTTGTCGCAGACGAATTTGTTGTGCACCACTTCGTGGCGGACGTAGATCGGGGCGCCAAATTTTTCGATGGCGCGTTCGACGATGGCGATGGCGCGGTCGACGCCGGCGCAAAAACCGCGGGGATTGGCGAGAAAGATCTCCATGACGACCTCTACATGATCGCGATCACTTCGACTTCGAAGAGAATCGTCTTGCCGGCGAGCGGGTGGTTGAAATCGAAAACAGCGCTGCTGTCGCTCAGTTCGCGCAGGAACCCGGCGAAACCGGCGCCACCGTTCGGCGCGGCGAATTCGATCAGTGAATTTTCCTTGAGTTCGACATCCGCCGGCAAGGCGCCACGGGCGATCCGCTCGACGAGGCGCGGATTGTGTTCGCCGAACGCATCGGCCGCCGCCAGTTGAAAAACATGGCGTTCGCCGGCCGGCAGGCCGAGGAGGCAGCGTTCCAGCGTTTCGGCCAGTTGGCCGCTGCCCATTTGCAAGGTTGCCGGCGACAGATCGAAGGTGCTGACGTGCTCGGTGCCGCCGAGATCGGCGAGACGGTAGTGCAACGTCAGGTAGCTGTCGGGGCCGACCACGGCGCGAGTCGCCACCGGTGGCGGAGCGGGGCACTCGTTCACGCGTGTCCTCCTGGCGTTGGGGGCTTTTCCGCTTTCTCGCCGGCTGGCATGCCGGTGAACTGGTCCCAGACCATCAACACCGCGCCGATGCAGATCGCCGCATCGGCGATATTGAACGCGGGCCAATAGAAACCGGCGGCATGCCATTGAATGAAGTCGACGACCGCGCCGAAACGCAGTCGATCGATGACGTTGCCCACGGCGCCGCCGAGAATCAAGGTCAGCGACAAGGATAAACGGAAGTCGCCGCTATGCCGTGGTAGCAGGCGGACGATCCACAGCGCGATGGCTAGCGCCAAGCCGGAGAAGAACCAGCGCTGCCAGCCGTCGGCGTCGGCGAGAAAGCTGAAGGCGGCGCCGGGGTTATAGGTGAGCACCCAGTTGAAGAACGGCGCGACGTGGATCGATTCGCCGGGTCGAAGCCAGGCAAGAACCAGCCATTTGCTGATCTGGTCGACCAGGACGACGACGCCGGCAAGCCACAGCCAGCGATCGATGTTACGCGAAGGCACGCGGTTCACCTTCGCCATGCAGGTTGCTGACGCAGCGGCCGCATAAGCCGGGGTGCGCGGGATCGGTGCCGACATCCTCGCGGACATGCCAGCAGCGTTCGCATTTGGCCAGCGCCAACGGCGCGCAGACCAAGGTGTCGTGGTCGTCGCGGACCACGCTGGCTTTCGAGCAGATCAACACGAAGCGCAGGTCGTCGCCCAGCGAGTTCAGGGTGTCGAACTTTTCGCCATCGCAGTGCAGTCGGACTTCGGCTTGCAGCGAGGAGCCGATCCGGCCTTCGATACGCAGTTCCTCGAGGGCGCGCATCACCTCGGCACGGTAGCCGCGAATGCGCCGCCATTTGTCCAGCAGTTCTCCTTCGGTGGCCGGGGCCGGCAGCGGCTGCCAGGTCTGGAGCATGATCGACTGCTCGGCGTCGCCGGTTTGCAGGCGCCAGATTTCCTCGGCGGTGAAGCTGAGAACCGGCGCCATCAGTTTGACGACGGCTTGCAGGATGTGCCACAGCGCGCTTTGCGCCGAACGGCGTGCCCGCGAGTCGGCGGCGGCGGTATATAGACGGTCTTTGAGAATGTCGAGGTAGAAGCCGCCGAGGTCTTCGGAGCAGAAGGTCTGTAGCGATTGCACCACGCGATGAAACTCGAAACGTTCGTAGTCGGCCTCGCATTGCGTTTGCAGTTGCCGGGTCATCGCCAGCGCGTAACGGTCGATTTCCAGAAGGTCGGCAACGTCGAGCAGGTCGCGCGAGGCGTCGAAATCGACGGTGTTGGCCAGCAGGAAACGCAGTGTGTTGCGGATGCGGCGGTAGGCTTCGACGACGCGCTTGAGGATTTCGTCGGAGATCGACAGTTCGCCGGAATAATCGGTGGCGGCGACCCACAGGCGAAGGATTTCCGCGCCCAGCGTATCGGCGATCTTTTGCGGCGCGATGACGTTGCCTTTCGATTTCGACATCTTCAAGCCCTTGCCGTCGACGACGAAACCGTGCGTTAACAGCGCTTTGTAGGGCGCGCGGCCGTCGGTGGCGCAACCGATCAGCAGCGAACTCTGGAACCAGCCGCGATGCTGGTCCGAACCTTCCAGATAGAGATCGGCGGGGTAGGCCAGGTCGTCGCGATGCGAGCCGCGCAGGACGCTGGCGTGCGTCGCGCCGGAGTCGAACCACACATCGAGCGTATCGCTCATCTTGCGGTAATCGTCGGCGTCGTCGCCCAGCAGTTCCCGGGCGTCCAGCGCGAACCATGCTTCGATGCCTTCCTTCTCGACGCGCAAGGCGATCGCTTCGATCAGTTCGGCGGTGCGCGGATGCAGCGCGTCGGTTTCGCGATGCAGGAAAAACGGTAGTGGCACGCCCCAGTTGCGTTGCCGGGACACGCACCAGTCGGGGCGCGTGCGCATCATCGCCTCGAGACGGGCGCGGCCCCAGGTCGGGAAAAATTGCGTTTCGTCCACCGCCCGTTCGGCGCACCAGCGCAAGCTGGGTTCTTCGTCGCCAGTGTGGGTCGGCGCGTCGTCGGCGGGCGCCGCGCGGTGATCCATGCCGATGAACCACTGCGTGGTGGCACGGAATATGATCGGCGTCTTGTGACGCCAGCAATGCGGGTAACTGTGCTGGATCTTCTCGGCTTTCAGCAGGTGACCGGTGGCGGTCAATTCCTGCAATACCAGCGAGTTGGCGTCCCATACCGATTTCCCGGCCAGTTCACCGACCGACAAGGCCGGGATTTCGGCAACGAAGCGGCCGTCGTCGCCCACCGGATTGGTGACCGGCAGGCCGTAGACCTTGCCGATCAAATAGTCGTCGGTACCGTGCGCGGGCGCGGTATGCACCAGGCCGGTGCCGGCCTCGACGGTGACGTGCCGGCCGCAGATGATGGCTACGTCGCGCGTCTGGAAGGGGTGCTTGAGCAGCACATGTTCCAGCGCCGCGCCCTTGGCCGAGCCGATGGCGGTGCCGCTCAGCCCATGGCGTCGCAGGCAGGCCGCCGCCAGTTCGCGCGCCAGGATCAGCGCGCCCTTGGGGGTGTCGACCAACTCGTAGTCGAAGTCCGGATGCGCGCTGACCGCTTCGTTGGCCGGCAGGGTCCAGGGAGTCGTGGTCCAGATCACCGCGAAGGCCGGCCCGCGCAAGTGGGTCAGTCCGAACGCCTTGGCCACCTTGTCGGCATGATTGGGGTGCACTTCGAAGGCGACATCGATGGCCGACGAGGTTTTGTCCTCGTATTCCACCTCGGCTTCGGCCAGCGCCGAGCGACAATCGAGACACCAGTTGACCGGCTTGAGACCTTGATAGAGGTAGCCTTTGTTCAGAATCCGGCCGAGAGTGCGGATTTCGTCGGCCTCGGTCTTGAAGTTCATTGTCAGATACGGCCGATCCCAGTCGCCGAGAATCCCGAGGCGGATGAAATCCTTCTTCTGACGCTCGACCTGTTCGGTGGCGAAGGCGCGGCAAAGTTCGCGCACGCGGTCGGCGGCGACGTGTTTGCCGTGCTGTTTTTCGATCTGGTGTTCGATCGGCAGGCCGTGGCAGTCCCAGCCCGGCACGTAGGGCGCGTCGAAGCCGGCGAGCGTCTTCGAGCGGACGATGATGTCCTTGAGGATCTTGTTAACCGCGTGGCCGATATGGATGTCGCCATTGGCGTAGGGCGGTCCGTCGTGCAGCACGAAGCGCGGGCGCCCCGCCGAGGCGGCGCGGATGCGTTGATAAAGCTGACTGTCGCGCCAGGCATCGACCCACCGCGGTTCGCGTTTGGCTAGATCGCCGCGCATCGGAAACGGCGTGTCGGTCAGGTTGAGGGTTTTTTTGTAGTCGGCCATGGCGGGTCTCACAACTGGAAGTACTGTTTCGTGGCCTCGACATCGCGGGCGATCCGCGCCTTCAAGGCATTGAAATCGGGAAACTTCATTTCGTCGCGCAGTTTGTGCAGAAAGCGGACATTGAGGTGGGCGCCGTAGATATCGGCATTGAAATCGAACAGATGCACTTCGAGCAGCGGGCGGGTGGTCTGGCCGGCGCTCGGCCGGAAACCGAGATTGGCGGCGCCGCGATACGGCCCCCCCGGCAACCCCCGGACCTCGACGGCGAAAACGCCTTGCAACGGTGGGCGGTCGTGCTTGATGCGAATGTTGGCGGTGGCGAAGCCGATCTGGCGACCGAGTTTGTCGCCATGCACGACGCGGCCGTCGATCGAATACGGCCGGCCAAGCAGGCGGGCCGCGCGTTCGAGACGGCCCTCCCGCAATGCCTCGCGCACGGCCGAGCTGGAGGCGCGCTCGCCTTCGAAGGTCACGCTGTCCATGGCCTCGACCCGGAAGCCGAAACGGTCGCCGGCCGCGCGCAACAGCGTGAAATCGCCGGCACGCCGGGCGCCGAAACGAAAGTCGTCGCCGACGATCAGATGGCGCGCGCGCAGGGCGCCCACCAGAACGCGTTCGATGAATTCATCGGCGCTCAAGGCGGCGAAGCGGGCGTTGAAGTGGCAGACATAAGCCAGATCGACACCGTCATCGGCAAGCAGTTCGAGTTTTTCGCGCAAGGTCGACAAGCGGGCGGGTGCCGCTTCCGGGGCAAAGAATTCACGCGGATGCGGTTCGAAGGTCAGCACCGCCGCTGGCAGTCCGAGTCGCGTGGCGGTCGCCGTCAGGCGACCGAGTAGCGCACGGTGACCGAGATGAACGCCATCGAAGTTGCCTATGGTCAGAACGGTTGGCGTGTGCGCGGTCTGTGAAAAACCACGGTAGACGAGCATCGGGCGCTAGAGAGAGCGAACAAAACGTGCGATTATAACCGGTTTGCTTGGTCGTCAGCGCCTGTTGGCGGGTCGCTTGTCAGCAACGGTCGTCAAGCGCACCGTCGCTTGCTGGTCGGCAGGATCGCTGGTCGGCAGGATCGGCGACGCGGTGAATGGCGAGCGCGACGATTGGCGGTAGTATGCGGTTTACTTTTCAGGTGGGCATGCGGTGAGACTTTCGCCTCGGCAAAAGCGATGACTATCGACAATTGTTACCATTGCGGCCAGCCGGTGCCCGCGGGTGTCGATCTGGTCGTCACCGTCGATGGCCTGTCGCGAACGATGTGCTGCGGCGGCTGCCAGGCCGTGGCGCAAGCGATCATCGACAACGGCCTGGCCGAGTACTACCGCCATCGCGACGCCCTGCCCGATGCGCCGCGCGAGGCGTTGCCGGCCGTGATCGATGGTTTGCAACTCTACGATCACGCCGATTTCCAGAGAAGTTTCGTCCGCGCCGTCGATGCCGCGTCCGATAGTTCCGTTAGCGCGGACGCAAAAACCATTCGCGAAGCCTCGCTGATCATCGAAGGCATTACCTGTTCGGCGTGCATCTGGCTGAATGAGCGGCATCTCTCCCAGCTTGCCGGCGTTACCGCCGTCGACATCAATTACGCCACCCGGCGCGCGCGCGTGCGCTGGGATGCGCAACAAATCAAACTGTCGGCCATTTTGGCGGCCATCGCGGCCATCGGCTATCGCGCCTATCCCTACGACACCTCGAAAAGCGAGGAATTGGCGAACAAGGAAAGGCGCGAAGCGCTGTGGCGGGTGTTCGTCGCCGGTTTCGGCATGATGCAGGTGATGATGTACGCCGTTCCGGTCTATTTCGCGTCGGCGGGCGAGATGACGCCCGACATCGAACAATTGATGCGCTGGGCCAGTCTGGTGTTGACCGTGCCGGTGGTGTTCTACGCCGCGGCGCCGTTTTTCCGCAATGCGTGGCGCGATTTACGTCGGCGACGCGTCGGCATGGACGTGCCGGTGGCGCTGGGGGTCGGCGCGGCCTTCGCGGCCAGCGTCTGGGCGACGGTCACCGCCAGCGGCGAGGTTTACTTCGACTCAGTGACGATGTTCGTCTTTTTCCTGCTCAGCGGACGTTTTCTGGAGATGACGGCGCGTCAGCGCGCGGTTGGCGTTACCGAAGCGTTGGCTAAATTGATGCCTACCGTTGCCACGCGCCTGTCTGCGTACCCCGCCCATCGCGACGGCGAACAAGTGTTGGCCGCCGATCTCAAATGTGGCGATGTGGTTCTGGTTCGTCCGGGCGAGCCGATTCCGGCGGACGGGCAGGTGCTCGAAGGCGAGAGCATGGTCGACGAGGCGTTATTGACCGGTGAAAGCCAGCCGGTAGACAAAATCCCCGGCGCCGCGGTGACCGGCGGCGCGGTCAATATTCAGAGTCCTTTACTGGTGACGGTGGCGCACGTGGGCGAGGCGACGCGCTTGTCGGCGATCATTCGTTTGATGGAGCGCGCGGCGATTGAAAAACCGCGAATCGTCGATCTGGCCGACCGGGTGGCCAGCCGCTTCATCGTTGCGCTGCTGCTGCTGGCGGCGGCGGTTGCCGTTGTCTGGCTGATCATTGATCCCCAGCAGGCGTTGTGGGTGACGGTTTCTGTATTGGTCGTCACCTGTCCCTGCGCGCTGTCGCTGGCCACGCCGGTAACGTTGACGGTTGCCAGTGGAGCAATGGCGCGCGCCGGCCTGCTGGTGACGCGCAGCCATGCCGTCGAGACCCTGGCGCGTGCGAATCACTTCGTTTTCGATAAAACAGGTACGCTGACGACCGGGAAAATGCGCTTGCTCGACGTTTTGCCGCTTGGGATACTCGACCGGGCGGCGAGCATCGCGTTGGCCGCCGCACTGGAGCAGGCGTCGGAACATCCGATCGGCGCGGCGCTCCGCGAGGCGGCGGAAAGCCCTCTGCCCGTCGTCGATGCCTTGAGCAGCGAGGCCGGTTGCGGTGTCAATGCCTTGCTTGCCGGAAAGCGCGTGCGCCTTGGTCGGCTTGATTACGTGCAGGCACTTCATGGCCAGACCGTGCCCGAAATCGCGACGACGACGATTGCCGGCGGCGACACCGTCATCGGTCTCGGCGACGAAACCGGGTGGCTGGCCGTTTTCCGTATTGGCGATGAAACGCGCCCGGAAGCGGCGGCGATGATCGCCGCCTTGCGCGTTGCGGGTCGGCGAATCACCTTGCTCACCGGCGACGCACCGCCGGCGGCACGGCGGGTGGCATTGGCATTGGGTATCGACGAGATCCAGGCCGGTGTCTCGCCGCAGGGCAAGCACGATTATGTCTGCCATTTGCAGGCGGGTGGCGCGCTGGTGGCGATGATCGGCGATGGTGTCAACGACGCGCCGGTTCTGGCGCAGGCGCAGGTGTCGGTCGCCATGGGCGGCGGTTCACACTTGGCGCGCGCGCAAGCCGATCTGGTGTTGTTGTCCGAAAACCTCGATCACCTGCGGCGAGGCGTCCAGGTGGCGCAGGCGACGTTGCGCATCATTCGCCAGAATTTGTTGTGGTCTTTCGCTTACAACGTGATCGCTCTGCCGTTGGCGATGACCGGCTTCATCACCCCGTGGATGGCAGGTATTGGCATGTCCGGGAGTTCCTTGCTGGTGGTGGCGAATTCATTGCGGCTACAAGAGTCGGTTGAAACATAATTGAACACGCATGGAAACCCTCTATCTCCTGATTCCGATTTCAATCGTTCTGGTCTTCTTGATTGGCGTCGCCTTTTGGTGGTCGCTGCGCAGTGGCCAATTCGACGATCTCGAAGGGCCTGGCTACCGTATTCTCATGGATGACGACAAACCACTGTCCAGCGCGGTTGCGCACGATAAATCGACGGTCGGCGACGGCTCGCACGGCGATAGCCGCTCGGGTGGCGCTTGTTCACCCGAAAAGCGCGACTCTTGACGTAAGTCAAGAAAACGGCCGTTTCGGGCTGAGATAATCCGCTCTGGATAGCGCGGGAAGGCGGCACCGGTTTTTGGGGGTGGTGCAATTTTGGGATTCTCTGTTGGGGTTTGGGTGCGTCTAGGCGCACCCTTTTTTTTCGCACAAGGCGTTCCCGCCATGGCATGGGAGCTTGATCTGTGTCAAATTCTTCCTCAAGCATTAGAATAGCATTCGCAAAGTCAGTGCTCTTGGTGAGGGCATTTGGGGCGGTGAGAGCCGGTTTTTAGTCAAAAACGAGGTGAGTCCATGTCGGAAACTCAGTCAACATACAACTACAAGGTGGTGCGGCAGTTCGCCGTCATGACCGTCATATGGGGAATTGTCGGGATGTTGGTCGGCGTGATCATCGCTGCCCAACTGGTCTGGCCGGAACTTAATCTGGGATGGCTGCATTTCGGTCGTCTGCGTCCCTTGCATACCAATGCCGTTATTTTCGCCTTCGGCGGTTGCGCGCTTTTCGCCACGTCGTATTACGTGGTGCAGCGGACCTGCCATACGCGAATTTTTTCCGACGCGCTGGCGGCTTTCACCTTTTGGGGTTGGCAACTGGTCATTGTTCTTGCGGCGGTGACATTGCCTTTGGGTATTACTTCTGGCAAGGAATACGCGGAACTCGAATGGCCGATCGACATCCTGATCACCCTGGTTTGGGTGGCCTACGCCGTGGTGTTTTTCGGCACCATCGTCAAGCGTAAGGTAACGCACATTTATGTCGCCAATTGGTTCTATGGCGGTTTTATTCTTGCCGTCGCGCTGCTGCACGTGGTTAACAGCGCCGCCATCCCGGTGACCCTTACCAAGTCGTATTCGGCTTATGCCGGCGTGCAGGACGCCATGGTGCAGTGGTGGTACGGACACAACGCGGTGGGCTTTTTCCTTACCGCCGGCTTCCTCGGCATGATGTACTACTTTGTTCCGAAGCAGGCTGGTCGGCCGGTGTATTCGTATCGCTTGTCGGTAGTCCACTTTTGGGCGCTGATTTTCACTTACATGTGGGCCGGTCCTCACCATCTTCATTACACCGCGCTCCCGGACTGGACGCAGTCGCTGGGAATGGTTTTTTCATTGATCCTGCTGGCGCCTTCATGGGGTGGGATGATCAATGGCGTGATGACCTTGTCAGGCGCCTGGCACAAGTTGCGTGACGATCCGGTCCTCAAGTTCCTGATTACTTCGCTGTCGTTTTACGGCATGTCCACCTTCGAAGGGCCGATGATGGCGATCAAGACGGTCAACGCACTGTCGCATTACACCGACTGGACCATCGGACACGTGCATTCGGGTGCCTTGGGTTGGGTGGCGATGGTTTCCATCGGCTCGATTTATTATTTGCTGCCGCGGTTGTTCGGCAAGCAGGAAATGTTCAGCGTCAAACTCATCACCGTGCATTTCTGGGTGGCGACGATCGGCGTGGTGCTCTACATCGCGTCGATGTGGATCTCTGGCGTGATGCAGGGATTGATGTGGCGCGCTGTCAATGCCGACGGCACGTTGACGTACAGTTTCGTGGAGTCGGTTAAAGCGTCCTATCCGTTCTGGGCGATCCGCTTCCTCGGTGGCGTTCTTTTCCTGACAGGTATGTTGGTCATGGCTTACAACATGTTCAAGACCATTGCCAGTGGCCGTTCGGTTGATGACGCGCGCGTCCTCCTGCCGGCTGCTCATCACGCCTGAGAGGAAATGAAATGAAACTGACGCAAGATTCAATCGAACGCAATGTCGCCTTGATGGTGCTGCTGACCCTGCTGGTGGTCAGCGTCGGCGGTCTGGTGGAAATCGTTCCGCTGTTTTTTCAGAAGTCGACCACGGAACCGGTAACCGGACTGAAGCCTTACAGCCCGCTACGCTTGACCGGGCGTGATGTGTATATTCGCGAAGGATGTTTCCTCTGCCATTCGCAGATGATTCGCCCATTTCGCGCTGAAACGGAACGCTACGGTCATTATTCGGTGGCTGGCGAGTTTGTCTATGACCATCCGTTCCAGTGGGGTTCGAAGCGCACGGGTCCTGATTTGCATCGGGTCGGCGCGCGTTATTCGGATGAATGGCATCGTGCCCACCTGATCAATCCGCGTGATGTGGTTCCAGAATCCAACATGCCTGCCTTTGCCTTCCTCGAAAAGGCGCCGGCGGACGCGAATACCATTGAGGCCAAGATGCGTGCCCTGCGTACTGTCGGTGTTCCTTATACCGATGAAGAAATCGCCGGCGCCAAAAAGCAGCTTGAAGGCAAGAGCGAACTTGATGCCCTCATCGCGTATTTGCAGGGCATGGGCCTTGAAATGAAGAACGCCAAATAGGCATATGGACATCAACGACCTGCGATCCATCGTTACCATCGTCTCCTTTCTGACCTTCCTAGGGGTGGTCTGGTGGGCGTACGGTGTGAAGAGCAACAAAAAGCGCTTTGAAGAAGCGGCGATGTTGCCTTTTACGGATGAAGAGGCGGATCGGGTTGAGTTGGGCCTGGATCGCAACGGACAAAGGAAAGCATCATGAACGATTTCGTGAATCAGTTTTGGAACTGGTACGTCATTCTGCTCGTACTCATCAGCATCGTTGCCTGTGGAGTGCTGCTATGGACGCAAAGCTCACCACCGCCGGCAGGGAAGGTCGACACCACTGGCCACGTCTGGGACGAGACCCTGGAGGAATACAACAATCCGTTGCCAAAGTGGTGGATGTGGTTGTTTTACATCACGGTGATTTTTGGACTGGTTTATTGCGCGCTGTTTCCGGCTCTCGGTGCTTATCAGGGGATATTGAACTGGTCTTCAGGCGGACAGCATGCCAAAGAGATCGAGAAGGTGGATGCCCAGATCAAGCCGATGTACGATAAGTACCTGAAAATGGATTTGAAGGCGCTCGCGGCGGACAAGGAAGGTGTGGAAACAGGCAAGCGTTTGTATCTGACCTACTGCATGCAATGCCACGGTGCGGATGCGCGTGGCGCGAAGGGATTTCCGAATCTCACCGATAACGACTGGTTGTGGGGTGGCGAACCGGCCCAGGTCGTCGAGACGATCAGCAATGGTCGGATGGGTGTGATGCCGTCGCATGCACAACTTGGTGCGGAAACCATCAAGGATCTGGCGAACTACGTGCGTTCGCTATCTGGCTTGACCGCGGACTCCGTACGGGTCGCCAAGGGTAAAGAAGCCTTCAATTCCGTTGGATGTTCAGGCTGTCACGGTCCGGAAGCGAAAGGCACGCAAGCTCTGGGTGCGCCTAATCTGACCGATAAGACGTGGCTCTACGGTAATTCGGAAGCGACGATCATCGAAACGATTACCAAAGGCCGGAACAACCAGATGCCAGCGTGGAAAGAGTTTCTCGGTGAGGGTAAGGTGCATGTGCTGGCTGCGTATGTATTGAGCCTTGGTGGTGGCAGCAAGTAAACTATTTCAGGTGATAAAAAAGAAGCGGCTTTGGCCGCTTCTTTTTTCAATGCGTCAGGAGTGGTCAAAAAAGTGCTTGGATGACGTGGCGCTGTTGGACCATGAGTTTTGACGTTCCTACGTTTCTTTCTCGTACCAGGTAGCCACGCGTTGTTTAAAAAAGATCCGGGTGTTCTCGGTACGATGGATGATGGTTTGGCGATCTTCGCAAATGCGCTGCTTAATGTGTTTCACGGCTGATTCATGTCAAACTCTCACCTGAGCTAAGTTCTAATATTAGCGTTTGGTGTAATTCCGAGCGAAATGGAGTTGAGATCATGAGTGATGCGGCCAGCGCCAAAGCCAAGGCCCAGCAGGGAACTCCCGTCAATGTCGACGGATTGTACGAAAAACACAAAACCGTCTATGCGCGCAGCGTCAGCGGATTGTTCAACAATTGGCGATGGGCAATGGTATTCCTGACGCAAGCCCTGTTTTACGGTTTGTGCTGGTTTGAATGGAATGGACGTCAGGCTGTTCTATTTCACATTCTAGAACGCAAATTCTATATCTTTGGCCTTGTCTTCTGGCCGCAGGATGTCATTTATCTGGCGATTTTGCTGGTGGTTTCTGCATATGGCCTTTTTCTTGTAACGGCGATCGGGGGGCGTTTGTTTTGCGGCTATGCTTGCCCGCAAACTGTTTACACCGAAATCCTGATGTGGATTGAGCGCAAGATCGAGGGTGAGCGCCCAGCCCGGATGAAGCTTGATGCGCAAGCAATGAATCCGCGAAAATTCCGCCTCAAAGTCACAAAACATGTGTTGTGGTTGCTTGTCGCATTATGGACAGGGGTTACTTTTGTTGGCTATTTCACGCCAATCAAGGAACTGCTCGCGAGCCTGATTTCTTTTGATCTTGGGCCTTGGGAAACCTTTTGGGTGCTGTTTTACGCATCTTTCCTCTACATGATGGCTGGTTTCATGCGCGAGCAGGTTTGCAAGTACATGTGTCCTTATGCGCGCTTTCAGGGCGTGATGTTTGACCCAGATACCTTGATCATCAGTTACGACCCCGAGCGTGGCGAGCCACGCGGAGCGCGGAAAAAGGGGGGTATGGTAAAGGCGCAACCGTTGGGCGACTGTGTTGATTGCAGTATTTGCGTGCAGGTCTGTCCAACGGGAATCGATATTCGCAACGGCTTGCAACTTGAATGCATCGCTTGCGCGGCTTGTATAGACGCTTGTGATCAAGTGATGGACAAGGTCGGGTCACCGCGCGGTTTGATCCGCTATTCAACGGAAAACGCCTTGGCCAGACATTACACGATGCGGGAAATCGTCGCGCATCTGTTGCGACCGCGAACAATTCTGTACACCAGCATTTTGATGGCGATCATCGTGGCTGCGGCATGGAGTCTCGCTCATCGTGTGCCGCTAAAAGTGGATGTGCTGCGTGACCGTTCGACGCTTTCACGCGAAGCCGATGACGGTCGAATCGAAAATGTCTTTAATTTGCATTTGTCGAATACCGACGAGGCCGCGCATCGGTATTTGATCAGTGTTAGCGGTATGAATGGTATCGAGATTGTTGGCGAGCGCGATGTCTACATCCCCGCCGCATCATCGAAAACCGTTTTGCTTGCCGCTCGTGTCGAGCCTGAAGCCGGCAAGAAAGGCTCCAATCCAATTTTCTTCGACGTCAAGGCTGAAAACTTCGAGGATATCGCGGTGCACGAGAAAGCGACTTTTTTCCTGCCATGAATGCCAGATTTCACACCGACACCCAGCCGTGGTACCGCGAACCTTGGCCATGGTTGCTGATGCTTGGGCCGATGTTGGTCATCGTGGCGGGTGTGTACACGGCGTATCTGGCGGTGGTCAGCAATGACGGTTTGGTTGATGACGATTACTACAAACAAGGACTGACAGTCAATCAGCGTACCGCGCGCGATCATCGCTCCGGCGAGTTGGGTATCGAGGCGGAAGCTGTGCTGGGAGGCTCCGGCGACCATATCCGCGTTTTGTTGCGCGCTAATAGCGGTGTTCGGTTACCTGACAGTTTGATTCTCCGTATCGCCCATCCCACACGAGCCGGGTTTGATCAAACTATCGTGCTGGGTTCTGAAGGAGGGGGTGTGTACGGCGGGAAGATGGCACCATTTGCTGGCCGAAGGCATATCGCGTTAGAGGATATCAAGCAAGAATGGCGATTATTGGGCGATTGGGTGCCTGAAAAACAACCTTCATTGCGTCTGCACGCATTTAACAACGCGCTTGCGGTTTCCAGTGGCAATTCAGTCAATAATGGGAGGTGAAAATGGCTTGGGATCTATTTCTGTCGACGGATTATGGTTTATTTAGCTTGTTCGTCATTGTTTTCGTACTTGGAATGTCGGTGTGGTTCTCGCTTTTTTTCAGCAAAAAAATACGCGAAGACGAGAAGTTGAGTAGGAAATAAGGCAGGTTTAATTGCTTTCTAGAAAAGTATGGCCGCTGTCGGCGCAGATGGCGGCGCGATACCGTCTGCTGTTAATTCAAATTTGGTTGTTGCGGCGAGATGTTACCCCCCAGGAGTAAAGCGTTTTTCTGTGGCCGGAGGGGGTGTCACGAAGCGGTATCGCTGGATTCGGATATGAAACGGCATGGCATCGGTTTTTAGTGGCGAGCGGCGGCTGTTAATTGCCTTGGCTTGTTCGCTCGTCGGCCACGCTGTGGTGCTCGTTACTGTGCCGTTTATTCAGCCTTTTGATTTCTCTGTGAAAAGAAAAATCATACGGGTGGATCTTGCCGGTGTGCGACAGGTCGACATCAGTGGAAATTCATCTTTTCCGATAGTTGTACAACCGCAAGATACGTCGCGGGGTAAAACTATTGGCGAGTTGCTGATTCGGCGCTCCCCCGCGGAAAGATTTGTTCCCAAGGTGATGGGAAGAATGCGAGCCGCGACACCGGAAGCGCCGTCCATTGTTGAGTTGCGCCCCGGCCCAGCATTGCATGCGGCCACGGCTTCTGATGAGCGGCATGAGATTGCCGATCCAGAGGATCTGCGGCACTACCGCTTTGCGTTGGCCGTGGCCGCGCGGCGCTTCAAGCGCTATTCGGCGTTGGCCCGTGAGCACGGTTGGCAAGGTCGCGTCGACATTGTCGTCAGTGCCGGCTTTGCTACGCCGCTGCCCATGCTCTCGCTTGTAAAGTCAAGCGGGCAACCGGCGCTGGACGAGGAAGCGCTAACAATGCTTGAACGCGCGTCGGCGGCAACGGAAATGCCTGGAAATCTGAAGGGTAAAGATTTTCGCTTCGTGCTGTCGATGGAGTTTTCCTTGGCAAACGATTAGCAGCGCATCGGTCGCAATGTTTCTTCGTGGATGTTGAACACACCGGATTTGCGAGCGGCGAAATAAGCGCGCAGGCAGCAGGCAACGCTTTCAAACGCCAGGGAAGGCCATGGAATGGCTGTTTCCGAAAATAGCGCCGTTTCCAGACTCTCCTGACCGGCTGCAAAATCGGGCGCCAGCAAGTAAGCACGATAAAAGAGATGAACTTGTCCGATATGAGGCACATTGACCAGCGAAAAGAGTTGCCGGATTTCAACATGGGCGCATGCTTCTTCGCGTGTTTCTCGTACGGCGGCCTGGATGGTCGATTCGCCGTTTTCCATGAAGCCGGCAGGTAAGGTCCAGAAACCGTGGCGCGGTTCAATCGAGCGCCGGCAAAGCAGAATTTGATCTTGCCATTCGGCAATGCAACCAACGACCAGCTTCGGGTTGCTGTAGTGAATGGTGCCACAGCCCAAACAGACATGTCGTGGCAAGTTATCGCCTGCGGGAATCGACAAGCGGACAATGTCGCCGCATTCGCTACAGAAATTCATTCGAGAAACTCGCTCGCCTATTGACCGTTTATCCGCTAAGTTTAATTGATTCATGGTTGAGAGGTGACGGTTCGCGCCAAGCTGGACTTTACCAGCCATTTCCTCCGTCCGTGACTCGCATTCAATACTGCGCAATTCACATTAAATGCGAGACAATGCATGATATGCAGTCTGTGCCGGTAGCCAGTGCATGATGACAAGGGGGTTTGGATGTTTCTGATTGTTGGGTATGTAATTATTCTATCGGCGGCGTTGGGAACCTACGCGGTGCATGGAAGCCTGGCCGCTCTGTGGGTTCCGATGGAGTATATCGCCATCGTTGGTTTGACTATTGGCGGTTTTGTTGCCGGCAACGACATCAAGATCATCAAGGCGACGGTCGGCGCGTTGCCAGGCATCTTCAAGGGTTCGATATTCACCAAGGCGCTTTACGTTGACCTGTTGGCGATGTTGTTCGAAATTTTGGCCAAGGTGCGCAAAGAGGGTTTGATGTCGATCGAGAACGATGTCGAGAACCCACACGATAGCCCGATTTTCAGCAAGTACCCGACGTTGGCTCATGACCACCACGTGATGGAATTCATTACCGATTATTTGCGAATGATGGTCGGTGGCAACCTTAATGCCATGGAAATAGAAAATCTGATGGACATCGAGATCGAGACCCATCACCACGAGGCCGAAACGCCCGGGCATGTCATGGCCAAGGTCGGCGACGGTGTGCCGGCTTTTGGTATCGTGGTAGCGGTGATGGGGGTGGTCAACGTCATGGGTTCGGTCGGCGAGCCGCCAGCGGTGCTTGGCAAGATGATCGGTGGTGCTCTGGTTGGCACTTTTCTTGGGATTTTGATTTCCTACGGTTTTGTCGCACCGATCGCCAGTCTTCTTGAGCAAAAGGCGCAGGAAGGCTCAAAAATCTATCAGGTTATCAAGGTGGTATTGTTGGCATCGATGTCCGGTTACGCGCCACAGGTAGCCGTGGAATTTGGTCGCAAGACATTGGTTGCCGGTGTGCGGCCCAGTTTCCGCGAGCTTGAGGACGAACTCAAGAATCGCAAAGGCAAGTAACTAATACGGATACGGAAGCAGGGAGTGCCGGATGGCTGAAGACGTACGCCCGATTGTCATCAAGCGCATCAAAAAGGTCGCCGGTGGGCATCATGGCGGTGCCTGGAAAATCGCCTACGCCGATTTTGTTACCGCCATGATGGCGTTTTTTCTATTGATGTGGCTGCTCGGCTCGACGGCTAGTGGCGACCTGAAGGGGATCGCCGATTTTTTTTCCAATCCGCTGAAGATTGCCGCGCAAGGTGGGGCGGGCACGGGCGATAGCTCCAGTGTCCTCAAAGGCGGTGGAAAGGACCTGACACGTCAGGCGGGACAGGTCAAATCCGGCGAAATTGAAGCTAAAAGCAAAGCGGTCAATCTTAAGGAAACCAATGCAGAAGTGGCGCGGAAGGCGTTTGAAGAGCGCGAGAAAGCTCTCTTGGATCAACTCAAGCAAAATATAGAGAAGCTTATCGATAGCAATCCAGCGCTTCAGCAATACAAAAACCAGTTGCTGATCGACATTACCAGCGAAGGATTGCGCATACAGATCGTCGACGAACAGAATCGTCCAATGTTCGATACCAGCAGCGCGGAACTCAAACCGTACACGCGAATAATTCTCAGGGAAATCGGCAAGGCGCTGAACGCCGTTCCCAATAAGTTGAGTCTTGCGGGCCACACCGATGCCGCGCAATTCGGTGGCGGCGATAAAGGTTTTTCTAACTGGGAGTTGTCGACCAACCGTGCTAACGCGTCGCGTCGCGAAATGATCGCCGGCGGAATGCAGGAGGCGAAAGTCTTACGTGTCGTCGGTTTGGCGTCTACCGTGTTGCTCGACAAGAACGATCCGCTGAGTTCGATAAATCGACGGATTAGTATCGTTGTCTTGAATAAAAAAGCGGAGGAGTCCGTGCTTCAGGAAGACGGCAAGTCCGATACCTTGCAGGTTGGCAATGAAAGCGGTGTCGCTGCCGACAAAATCACGCCGAGTGGTTCGACCGTCGAAAAGCACTAAATCGATCACCGTTATTGCCATGGAGGCAAGAGCGACACGTTGATGAAAATTTAAGTGCTAACCAAAGTCATCATTGATATAAATGATGACTTTGGTTTTGTGGCAATGAAAAAGCCACCCCATTGGGGTGGCTTTTTCATTTGTTCGAATTCTGGTGTCAATCATGTGGCACGGTTTCCACAAAGGCTGTGCGTTTCATCAGTTTGTCGTAGAGACGCGCAAGATTGACGTGGTTGTTCTGCCAGTCGATTTCCGGAAAGCGAAAAACGAGATAGCCCAGCGCACAACCGACAGTGACGTCCGCCAACGAAAAATGCGTGCCCATGCACCAGGTGTTTTCGTCAAGCTCGCTAGACATGAACGCGAGGCTGCGAACTATTTTTTCCTCCTGACGCAGGATCCACTCTGTTCCCTGTTGCGCGACAGGCCGTTTTTTTTCGAGAAAAACCAGCGCCGCCGCGTCGCAGACGCCGTCCGCCAGGGCCTCCCAACGCTTGACCTCGGTTCTTTCACGGTTAAGGGTGGGCATGAGTTTGTTGTTTGGCGCCACATTGTCGAGGTACTCGACAATCACCCGTGAATCAAAAAGAACCGTGTTATCGTCGAGAACCAAGACCGGGATCTTGCCTAATGGATTGACATCGGAAACCCGATTGCCAGATACCCACGGTGAGTGCAATTCAAAGTCGTAATCGATTTTTTTTTCGGCGAGGACGACGCGTGCCTTACGCACATAAGGGCTGGTTAATGATCCGATAAGCTTCATTTGCTTCCTGATTTGTCAATGTTTGACGGCGATTATAGCATCGCGACGTTAAGGGGTTTACGAGCGGCTCCAACAGACAGGTAAAATAGCCGGCTCTCTCGCAACCGACGCCAGGATGACCCGCATGCCTCTCTCTTCCTTGATTTCTCTTTCCCCGCTCGACGGGCGTTATGCCGCCAGGCTCGATGCTTTGCGGCCGCAGTTTTCCGAATATGGCTTGATCCGCCGTCGTTTGCAGGTCGAAATCGAGTGGCTAAAAGCGCTCGCCGCCGAACCACATTTTTCCGAAATTCCGGCGTTCTCGCCGGCGACCTTGGCCGAGCTGGATGCACTGTTATCTACCTTCGGTCCTGAAGAGGCGGCGGAGGTGAAAGACATAGAAGCGGTCACCAATCACGATGTCAAGGCGCTGGAATACTGGATAAAAAAGCGTTTGGCGAGTAATGATGAGGTGACGCGTATCGGTGAATTCATTCATTTTGCGTGTACGTCCGAGGACATCAATAACCTCGCGCATGCGCTCATGCTACAGGCGGCGCGTGACGATACGATGTTGCCGACCTTGGATCGGATCGTCGATCGACTGAGGGAACTGGCGCATCAGTTTGCCGATTTGCCGATGATGTCGCGTACACACGGCCAGCCCGCGACGCCGACAACGCTCGGTAAGGAAATGGCTAACGTGGTATATCGGCTGATGCAAGCCCGTAAGGCGATTGCCGAAATGACTCTGCGCGGAAAAATCAACGGCGCGGTGGGCAACTATAACGCCCACCTTGCGGCTTACCCCGATTATGCGTGGGAAGCGTTTGCCCGGCGCTTTGTCGAGTCGCTGGGCCTGGAATTCAATCCTTACACCATTCAGATCGAACCGCACGATGCGATGTCCGCCTTGTTCGACGCCTTCGCTCGCGCCAATCTGATCCTTGTCGATCTCTGTCGCGACATCTGGGGCTATATTTCCCTCGGCTTCTTCAAGCAGAAACTCAAGGCTGGAGAAATCGGGTCGTCGACCATGCCGCATAAGGTCAATCCCATCGATTTCGAGAATGCCGAAGGCAATCTCGGTCTGGCAAATGCCGTTCTGCGACATCTGGCCGAAAAGCTGCCGATCTCGCGTTGGCAGCGCGATCTCACCGACTCGACGGTGCTGCGCAACATGGGGGTCGCCTTGGGATATGCCTTGCTTGCCTACGACTCATTGCTGCGCGGTTTGGGCAAACTGGAAGCCGATGAACAACGCTTGCACGCCGATCTGGATGCCAATTGGGAATTGCTGGCCGAGCCGGTGCAAACCGTGATGCGCCGTTATGGCATCGCCAATCCCTATGAAAAACTCAAGGAATTGACGCGCGGCAAGCGGATTTCGCGAACGGACATGCTCGCCTTTGTCGAATCGTTGGAAATTCCCGAGACGGCCAAAGCCGGCCTCCTTGAACTGAGTCCATGGACTTATGTCGGTCTGGCCGCCGATCTGGCCCGGAGAATTTGATGTCACGTCGTGAACCGGGCATTCCTGCGCGAGAGGCCGCTCACATACCGCAGCCAGCGGCGTCCACCGTTGAAACGATTATCTGCCCAAGTTGCGAGCAGTCCGTGCCGGGTGACGCCTTGTATTGCCCTTATTGTTGCGGCGACGACGGTCGGTTGGGCGCCGCCAAACGTGGCGCTTTTATTGGCGGTATTTTCGGGTTGCTTGGCGGTGGTCTGACGACCGCCTTATGGTCCAGTTTCGTCGGTCCAGAACAAGCGACTTGGGGACCGGTGTTGACGATAACGCTAGGCGGAGGTGGCGGTGGCATGCTTCTCGGCGCGCTGATAAACCGGAAGAAGTGAAAGGCGATGGCTCAATTTTCCGAAAATCTAAAGAAACTCCCAGGAATCTCGCATCTCGCGGCGATCATGCTGTTGGATGCCGCCGGTGAAACGGTGGCAATGATCGAAAACAAGGCGGGGAGTCAGGGTGCGCTGGCGATCTATAATCACCTCGCGCAAACTTATGGCGCGATCACGCCCGAAGCGGCCAGGAAAGGGTTGGAGCTTTTTGCCGAACATACCGAGGTGGCGCGTGCGGAACCAGGGAAGCATCCCAACATCGATCGCTTGCTGACTCTGCTTGACGAACGGGTCACGTTGCGGACAAAACATATCTTCGCTGTTTGACGACAGCGCTATTTCGAATTGACGAGAATGTGTGTTTCCGCCTGTGACTCTCGTAAAATTATTCGCGCGACGCGGAATAAAACGCTCGCCGCTTTTGTTAACGCTCATGGTTATCACCTCAACGGAGAAGAGAATGAAAAAAATATTCATTGCCATCGCACTAAGTTCTTTGGCGAGCGCTGTTTGTGCTCAACAAACCTTGAAACCGGAAGAAATGATCAAATTCCGTAAAGCCGGCTATAGCTTCATGGCGTGGAACATGGGCAAAATAAAAGCCAACCTCGAAGGGACGTACAACAAGGAGCAAGTGATCGCGGCGGCCAATGTCATTGCCG
This sequence comes from Pseudomonadota bacterium, assembly GCA_029776255.1. Lineage (GTDB taxonomy): Bacteria > Pseudomonadota > Gammaproteobacteria > Burkholderiales > Rhodocyclaceae > Accumulibacter. The sequence continues at coordinate 25,136 of JAKOTN010000154.1, read as the reverse complement.
CGACGGCCAATTCCGGCATGGGCGCCTTGTATGGGGCCGGCACCGACAAGGATGCGGCAGGTCAAAAAACCCGCGTCAAGGCGGCTTTCTTCAAAGAACCGGATAAAGTGAAGGAATTGGCTGTTGCCTTCAACAAGGAAGCCAATGAGTTGCAGAAAGTCGCGGCGACTGGCGACGCCGCCGCTGTCAAAACCCAGTTCGGAAAGACGGGGGAAAGCTGCAAGGCGTGCCACGAGAAATACCGCGAGGATTGACCGGCATTTTCCTGTCGGTGAATGCACGAAAAAGGCTGCCGAAAGGCAGCCTTTCCGGTTTACCAGGCCGGTGGCGGCGCGGCGGTAACCGGTGGTGGTGGCGGGGCGGCGGGCGGTAGCCAGGCGCCAGAGGCCATATAGACCGCGCCGAAGGCAAACGCCAGTCCAATCAGTAGCGCTATGCCGCCACCGCCGGTTGCCGATTCACCCATGCCGCTGTCGACATCTTTCCAGCCGGTGAGCATCGGTTTGACCAGGTTGTCTTTTTTGACCCGTGCATAGAAGACGATGGCGGAAATATGCAAAATAATCAGTGCGATCAGCAGATTACTTGCCAGTTTGTGCGCGCCGGTCAACCAGTCGCTCCGATCCTTGCCGACAAGGGTGTACAGCGGGCCATTGAAAGCGATGTCGTCGTTACCGAACAAACCCGTGCCGACCTGCAGGGCGAGCAGGGCCAACAGGCCGAAAACCGAGAACGAACCGAGAGGATTGTGTCCCACGCCTTGCCAGCGCCCGTTCAAATAGGCGCGGACCGATGTCGGTGTCGGAAAAAACGAGCTGAAGCGGGCGTAGGTGGAACCGACGATGCCCCAAATAAAACGGAAAGCCAGCAGGCCGAGGATGGCCAGGCCGAATCGCCCATGCCATGGCATGGCGTTGCCACCGATCTGGACGCTGGTAAACGCAGCGACAACCAAGAACACAAGTGTCCAGTGAAAGAGACGGGTTGGCAAATCCCAAAGCCGGATACGTTTCGTGCTCATCGGACCCTCCATTGTCAGACGGGCAGCACGGCACGGGCACACCCATCATCAGTGCCGGTAGGCATTGTTGTTGGCGCGATTCGGCTTCTATACTACCGCGCCGTCACTGTTGGCGCCTTCGATCGTCTTCTTCGGGCGGACGAACTGTTCGCGCGAGACACCAAGCCACATCACCAGCGGACTGGCGACCAGTACCGAAGAATAGATGCCGAAACAGATACCGATGGTCAACGCCAAGGAGAAATAATGCAGCGTTTCGCCGCCGAAGACCAGCATCGATAACACCATCATCTGCGTGGCGCCATGCGTGATGATGGTTCGCGAAATGGTGCTGGTGATGGCGTGGTCGAGTACTTGTGGCGTGGTCAGGCCGCGTGCTTTCTTGAACGTTTCCCGCACGCGGTCGAAAACAACCACCGATTCATTGACCGAGTAGCCGAGGACGGCCAACACGGCGGCCAGTACCGATAGCGAGAATTCCCACTGAAAAAAGGCGAAAAAGCCGAGGATGATGATCACGTCGTGCAGGTTGGCGATGATCGCCGAGACGGAAAAACGCCATTCGAAGCGGAAGGCCAGATAGACGACGATTCCGATGATCACCAGCAACAGCGCCAGCGCACCGTTTTCCGCCAGTTCCTTGCCGACTTGCGGACCGACGAATTCGACGCGCCGCAGCGTCGCGCCGCTCGTTTCGATGGCCAGTGCCTGCATGACCGCCTCGCCGATCTTGGCGGTGTTTTGTTCGGCTTTCAGCGGCAGGCGAATCAGCACATCCTGGCTGGAGCCGAAGTTCTGTACCGCGAAATCGCTATGGCCGGCCTTGCCGAGGCTGTCGCGGATTTTCTCCAGATCGGCGGCCTGCGTGTAGTTGACCTCGATCAGGGTGCCGCCGGTGAATTCGACCGACAAGTGCAGGCCACGGCTGAAAAGGAAAAAAACCGCCAGCAGAAAGGTCAACAGTGAAACGATGTTGAACGTCAGCGCATGGCGCATGAATGGGATGTCTTTGCGGATACGGAAGAATTCCATTGTCGCGTTTCCTTAGTTGGCCGCTGTATTGCCGGTGTTGCCCGGTTTCCAGACTTGTCCGATGGCTAACGATTCGATCTTGCGGCGACGGCCGTGGATCAGGTTGATCAGCGCTCGCGAGACGACGACGGCGGAGAATAGCGACGTCAGGATTCCCAGGCAATGCACCACCGCGAAGCCGCGCACCGGGCCGGAACCGAAGATCAGCAGCGCGATACCGGCAATCAAGGTGGTGATGTTGGAATCGAGAATGGTTCCGAAGGCGCGTTCATAACCGGTGTGGATTGCCGCCTGTGGCGAGGAGCCATTGCGCAGTTCCTCGCGAATCCGCTCGTTGATCAGCACGTTGGCGTCGATGGCCATGCCTAGCGTCAACGCGATGGCGGCGATTCCCGGCAAGGTCAAGGTTGCCTGCAACAAGGACAGCAAGGCGACCAGGAACAGCAGATTGGCGGCCAGGGCGAGCACCGACACCAGACCGAAAAGCATGTAATAGACGATCATGAACACGGCGATTGCCGAAAATCCCCACAAGGTCGATTGGAAGCCCTTCTTGATGTTTTCAGCGCCCAGGCTGGGGCCGATCGCTCGTTCCTCGATGATTTCCATCGGCGCCGCCAATGAACCGGCACGCAACAGTAGCGCTGTGTCATTGGCTTCCATGGTGCTCATCCGGCCGGAAATCTGCACGCGACCGCCGCTGATCTCACTGCGGATCACCGGCGCCGTCACCACTTCGCCCTTGCCTTTTTCGATCAGCAGGATGGCCATGCGCTTGCCGACATTGTCACGCGTCACATCCTTGAAAATACGCGAACCGGCCGAGTCGAGGGTCAGGTGCACGGCGGGTTCGTGCGTCTGGTTGTCGAAACCCGGCTGGGCGTCGGTCAGACGGTCGCCAGTCAGCACCACCTGTTTTTTGACCAGCAGCGGCCTGCCGCCGCGTTCGACGTAAACGTCGGCGCCGAAGGGCACCTGACCGGCTTGCGCGGCTTCCAGCGCGCCCGGCGTGTCGTCGACCATGCGGATTTCCAGGGTGGCCGTGCGGCCGAGCAAGTCCTTGGCCTTGGCGGTATCTTGCACACCAGGCAATTGCACCACGATGCGGTCGGCACCCTGCTGCGCGATCACCGGCTCGGCGACACCCAGTTCGTTGATCCGGTTGTGCAGCGTGGACATGTTCTGCTTGATGGCGAATTCCTGGATTCGCTTCATCGCCTCCGGCTTCAGCGTGGCGACCAATTTCAGGTCTTCGCCTTCGCCTTGATCGGCCAACAGCAGATCGGACTGGTTATCTTCCATCGCCGCGCGGCCCTTGGCGCGCGTGTCGTTGTCGCGGAAGCGGATGACCAACCGTTCGCCTTCGCGGGCGATGCCGGCATGGCGGACAGTCTTGTCGCGTAGCAGACTGCGCAGATCGCCGCCGATCGAATCCAGGCGCTTGGTCAGCGCGCCCTTCATGTCAACCTGGAGCAGGAAGTGGACGCCGCCGCGCAGGTCGAGGCCGAGGTACATCGGCAGGGCGTGCAGGCTGGTGAGCCATTGCGGCGAACTCGACAGCAGATTCAGGGCCACGACATATTGCGGATCGCCTGGATCGGGATTGAACTGTTTTTCGAGCACATCCCTGGCCTGCAACTGGCTGTCGCCGTTGTGCAAGCGGACTTTCACGCCATGGCTGTCAAGGAAAATACCGTCCGTATCGATGCCGGCGGTCTGCAAGGCGCTGGCGACCTGATCGCGGGTTTTGTCATCGACCTTGATCGTTGCCTTGGTGCTGGAGACCTGGACCGCGGGCGATTCACCGAAAAAATTTGGCAGGGTGTAGACCAAGCCCAGTAGCAATGCGATGGCGACAGTAAGGTACTTCCATAGCGGATAGCGATTCATGGCGGCTAGCAATCGGTGGAGGCGGCGGGAGCCGCCGGACGGTGAGTCGCCCGACGGGAAGTCTAGGCGTTAAAGCGCTTTCAGCGTTCCTTTGGGCAGGACCAGCGTGACGGCCTGCTTCTGCACCTGGATTTCGACCGCGTTGGCGACTTCGAGAGTGATGAAATTTTCGTTGACCCGGGTGACGCGGCCGGCAATGCCGCCGCCGGTCACGACTTCATCGCCCTTGGTCAAGGCTTCAAGCAGCGCTTTGTGTTCCTTGGCGCGTTTCATCTGTGGCCGGATCATCAAAAAATAAAGCACCACGAACATCAGAATAATGGGCATGAACTGCATCAACCCCCCCGTGGGATCGGTGGCGGCGGTCTGCTGAGCGTAAGCGGCACTGATTAGCACAGTGGTCTCCTAAAGCGGCGTGTGTGAATTTGGACCGGCGATTGTACCACTTGCGCTTAATCTACTGGTTTTGCCAAACCCTCATTCCAGTCGATGGCGTGGACGTCACGTGCCGCCGGTGATGATCGGTATCTGCCCCCATTTTTGTCGAGCGGCGATTCCGAATCAGTCAATTGTGCTTCGTTTTTTCTCTCGCTGGCAAAAGTGGCGATGGCTTGCGGCAATTGACCCGCGGCGATAGCCGTGCGCAATTCTTGCATCAGTTGCTGGTAATAGTGCAGGTTGTGCAGGGTACACAGGTGGGCGCCGAGAATTTCGCCAACCCGGTGCAAATGGTGTAGGTAAGCACGTGAGAAATGCCGGCAGGTGTAGCACGCGCAACCGTCGTCTAGCGGGCGCGAGTCGCTTTTGTGGCGGGCGTTCTTGATCCGGATATCGCCTTGCCGCGTGAACAAGTGGCCGTTGCGCGCGTTTCGTGTGGGTAACACGCAATCGAACATGTCGATTCCAGCGGTGACGGCGGCAACCAGATCCTCCGGGGTGCCGACACCCATCAGGTAACGCGGTTTGTCGTGCGGCAGACGCGGCGCGGTATGGGCCAGGATGCGGGCCATGTCGTCCTTGGGTTCGCCGACCGACAACCCGCCGATGGCGAAGCCGTCGAAACCGATGTCGACCAGGGCCGCCAGCGATTCGTCGCGCAACTCTTCGTACATGCCCCCCTGCACGATACCGAACAAGGCGTTGCGGTTGGCTAACTCGTCATGTTTAGCGCGCGAACGCCGTGCCCAGCGTAGCGACAGGCGCATCGATGCGGCGGCTTGGGCAAGGCTGGCGGGGAAGGGGGTGCATTCGTCGAAAATCATCGCGATGTCGGAATCGAGCACGTGCTGGATGCGCATCGATTCCTCCGGTGTCAGGAACAGCCGATCGCCGTTGATCGGTGACTGAAATTTCACTCCGTCCTCGGTGATCTTGCGAAGGGCGCCGAGCGAAAAAACCTGGAAACCGCCGGAATCGGTAAGAATCGGCCCGTCCCAGCCCATGAAGCGATGCAGTCCGCCGTGCGCGGCGATGACGTCGAGGCCGGGCCGCAACCAGAGGTGAAAAGTGTTGCCGAGACAAATCTGGGCGCCTAGTTCCCGCAAGTCGCGAGGGGTCATCGCCTTGACCGTGCCGTAGGTGCCAACGGGCATGAAGGCCGGTGTGTCGATAACGCCATGCGCCAAGGCGAGTCGACCTCGACGGGCGGCGCCATCGCTGGCAAGAAGTTCAAAATTCATTGGTTTAACTGTAAAAATTTAATCCTGCGGCTGAATTTCGGCGGATGTGCCACTGGATGGCAACGAGGACCCGTGGCAAGCCAGGGGTCCTCGTCGATGATGTTCCGACAAGCCTTACCGTCTACCGTCGCCGCCCCGGAGATTACCCGGAGCGGAATCGGGAAACGGCACGTCCCGCCGGACTACGGTGCGTTTACTTAGTCGTTATCGATGGCGGCTTGAGCGGCCGCGAGACGCGCGATTGGCACGCGGAACGGTGAGCAGCTCACGTAATCGAGGCCGGTGCGATGGAAGAATTCGACCGACGCCGGGTCGCCACCGTGCTCGCCGCAGACGCCGAGCTTGATGCCCGCCCGCGACGAACGCCCTTTTTCCACCGCCATCTTGACCAGCAGACCCACACCTTTCTGGTCGATCGACTGGAAAGGATCGCGTTCGTACATGCCGTCCTTCAGATAGCTCGGCAAGAATTTGCCCGAGTCATCGCGCGAGAAGCCCATGGTCATCTGCGTCAGGTCATTGGTGCCGAAGGAGAAGAATTCGGCTTGCTGACCGATGCTGTCGGCGATCAGGGCGGCACGCGGGGTTTCGATCATCGTGCCGAGGAGGTAGTCGATGGTCTGGCCGCGTTCCGCGAAGACCGCTGCCGCCGTTTGGCGGATGATTTTCGCTTGGGCGTTGAATTCGCGCACCGTGCCGACGAGCGGAATCATGATTTCAGCCTTGACATCGACGCCTTTGGCTTTCATGTTCATGGCGGCCTCGATGATCGCCCGGGTTTGCATTTCCGTGATTTCCGGGTAGCTGATGCCGAGGCGGCAGCCGCGGTGACCCATCATCGGGTTGAACTCGTGCAGATCGTCGACCCGCATCTTGATGACGCCCAACGGGACATTCATTTCGTGCGCCATGATGCGCTGGTTGTCCTCATCGTGCGGGACGAATTCGTGCAGCGGTGGGTCGAGCAGGCGGATGGTGACCGACAGGCCGTCCATTTCGCGGAACAATCCCTCGAAGTCGCCGCGCTGCATCGGCAGCAACTTGGCCAGCGCACGCCGACGGCCAGCTTCGTCGTCGGCGAGAATCATTTCGCGAACCGCTTTGATACGGTCGCCTTCGAAGAACATGTGTTCGGTGCGGCACAGGCCGATACCCTTGGCGCCGAAGGCGCGGGCGGCCTTGGCATCGTCCGGGGTGTCGGCGTTGGCGCGCACGCCAAGACGCTTGTACTTGTCCGCCAGTTCCATCAGCGCGCCGAAGTCGCCGGTGAGTTCGGCTTCCTTGGTCGGCACCTGGCCCTCATATACTTCGCCGGTCGAACCGTCGAGCGACAACCAGGCGCCTTCGGCAAAGGTTTCACCGCCGACGGTCATCGACCGCGCGTGGTAATCCACGTGCACCGCGCCGGCGCCCGAGATACAGCATTTGCCCATGCCGCGGGCCACGACGGCGGCGTGCGAGGTCATGCCGCCACGGGCGGTGAGGATGCCGTTGGCGACGCTCATGCCGCGGAGGTCTTCAGGAGACGTTTCCTGACGGACCAGAATCACGGCGCGGCCTTTGCGGACCCATTCTTCGGCTTCATCGGCAAAGAAGACGATCTGGCCGGTCGCGGCGCCAGGCGACGCCGGCAGACCATGTGCGATCGAACGCGCTTTCTTGACGGAAACCGGGTCGAAAACCGGGTGCAGCAGTTCGTTCAGACGCTCGGGACTCACGCGGCGCAGGGCTTCTTTTTCGTCGATCATGCCTTGGCGCAGCATTTCCATGGCGATTCGCACCATCGCCGCGCCGGTCCGCTTGCCGTTACGCGTTTGCAGCATCCACAAACGGCCTTCCTGGATGGTGAACTCGACATCCTGCATGTCTTTGTAGTGCTGTTCGAGCTTGGTTTCGGCGACCAGCAACTGCTTGTAGATGTCCGGCATCAGTTCTTCGAGCGACGGGTACTTGGTGCGACGGTCTTCTTCGTTGACCAGCGCCAATTCCGCCCAGCGGCGGGAACCTTCGAGCGTGACCTGTTGCGGTGTACGGGTACCCGCCACCACGTCTTCACCCTGGGCATTGATCAGGAATTCGCCATTGAACAGATCTTCGCCGGTCGCCGCGTCGCGCGTGAAGGCGACGCCGGTACCGCTGTTTTCGCCGAGGTTGCCGAAGACCATCGCCTGCACGTTGACGGCGGTACCCCAGGAGTCGGGGATGTCATTCAGTTCGCGATAAACGATGGCACGATCATTGTTCCAGCTTTGGAAAACCGCCATCACCGAACCCCAGAGCTGTTCCCATGGATCGTTCGGGAACTCACGGCCGACACGGGCGCGAATCAGGCCCTTGAAGCGCGCGACCAGCTCCTTGAGATCGTCCGTGGTCAGTTCGGTGTCGAGTTGCACGCCTTTCTTTTCCTTCAGCATGTCGATGACGACTTCGAAAGGATCGTGTTCTTCCTTGGATACCGGTTTGAGACCCATCACCACATCGCCGTACATCTGCACGAAGCGACGATACGAGTCCCAGGCGAAACGCTCGTTACCGGCTTTGCGAGCCAGACCGGCGACGGCTTCGTCGTTCAAACCGAGGTTGAGAATGGTGTCCATCATTCCAGGCATCGAGGCACGCGAACCGGAGCGCACCGACAGTAGCAGCGGATCCGACGGGTCGCCGAATTTCTTGCCCATTTCCTGTTCGAGGAAGGCCACGCCGGCCTTGACTTCGTCGGCGATCAACTTGGCGACGGCGTCCTTGCCTTGCGCGGTATAGACCGTGCATATCTCCGTGCTGATCGTGAAGCCCGACGGCACGGCGATACCCAGGCGGCACATCTCTGCCAGGTTGGCGCCCTTGCCGCCCAGGAGATTTTTCATGGTGGCATCACCGTCGGTACGACTGGCACCGAATACATAGACGTTCTTTGTTGAATTTGTCATAAATACCTCGCTGGAATGAAGACGGATAAAAGACGCTTCAAACGGCAGCGTTGAAGCGCCTTGAGAAGGGGCGACCCGGACACCGGGATCGGGCCACTGTATTTTCGCGCTCCCGCCGTTTCATGGGGCGGGAGCGACGAGATGGATACTACACGACGGTCAAATTTCTTCCGCTTCCATCTTGATCGCGCCGCATGGACATTCGGCGACGCACATGCCACAACCCTTGCAGTAGTCGTAGTTGAACTCGAAGCGCTTGCCGGCTCCGAGTTTGATTACCGCATTGTCCGGGCACACACCGTAACAGTTGTCGCATTCGAAACAGTTACCGCAAGACAAACAGCGGCGAGCTTCGAACAGGGCCGTATTTTCGTCGAGGCCGCCTTGCACTTCGTCAAAAGTGGACTGGCGGCGAATGATGTCCAACATCGGCCGTACCGTTTTCGGTGCGTCGGCGTAATACCAGGGATTGAGGTTTTGGAAAGACGCGACCTCATGCTTGGTCGGGGCGACGTATTGCTCGCCACGCAGCCAGGCATCGATATTCCGGGCGGCTTTCTTGCCGTGGCCGATACCGACGGTGACGTTGCGCTCGGCCGGCACCATGTCGCCACCCGCGAAAATGCCGGCGTGGCCGGTCATCATGTTGGCGTCGACCTGAACCACGCCGTCGCTGACTTCCAGTCCGGGAACGCCGTCAAGCAGGCCGAGATCGACATCCTGGCCGAGCGCGAGAACCAGCGAGTCGGCCTCGATGGTTTCGAATTCGCCGGTCGGTTGCGGAAAACCGTTGCTGTCCAGAGCCATCTTTTCAATGGTCAGCGACGATTCACCGGCTTGCTTGATGGTCGACAACCACTTGACCATCACGCCTTCTTGCAACGCTTCCTCGACTTCGAAATCGTGTGCAGGCATTTTTTCGCGGGTGCGGCGGTAAACGATCAGCGGTTCGGCACCCATGCGCTTGGCGGTACGCGCCACGTCGATCGCCGTGTTGCCGCCGCCGTAAACGACGACGCGGCGGCCGAGCAGCGGTTTTTCTTCACCTTCCATGCTGCGCAGCAGCGAGATGGCGTCGATGATTTTCGCCGCGTCACCCGCCGGAATGCGCGCCCGCTTGCCGATGTGCGCACCGACGGCCAGGAAGGCGGCATCGAACGTACCTTCTTGCATGGTCGACAAGATGTTGTCGACCTTGCTGTTCAGGTGAACGGTGATTCCCATGTCGACCACACGCTGCATTTCCGCGTCCAGCACATCGCGCGGCAGGCGGTATTTCGGAATACCGAAACGCATCATGCCGCCGAGCATGGGACCGGCTTCGTGAATGGTGACCCGATGACCGAGGCGGCGCAAATGATAGGCGGCCGACATCCCGGATGGACCGGCACCGACGACCAGCACATGCTTGCCGGTGTCGCTGGTCGGCGCGGAGAGTTTCCAGCCGCGCTTGAGCGCTTCGTCGCCGAGAAAACGCTCGACGGAATTGATGCCGACCGCCGCGTCGACTTGCCCGCGGTTGCAGGCGCCTTCACAGGTGTGGTAGCAGACGCGTCCCATGATCGCCGGGAAGGGGTTGTCCGTGGTCAGATGTCGCCAGGCGCTTTCGTAATCGCCGGATTCGGCATGGAACAGCCAGCCTTGAATGTCTTCACCGGCAGGGCATTGTTTGTTGCACGGCGGCAAGCGGTCGAGATAAACCGGCCGCGAGGTTCGCCAGGAGCCGGTGCGGTTGGCCAGCGAAGAGCCGGGATCGAGGGTTATGGCAAAGGGCTTATCCATCAGTTTGCCTCCTGGTCAAGCAGTCCATATTTTCGAATGTTCTTGTCCGCCGCCGCTTGCAGGCGCGCGATCGTCGCCAAGGCCGGCGTCTTGCCGAACAGATGGGCGTAACGTTTCTGGAGCTTCAAATAATCTTCGACGGGCAATGGCCGGCGGATTTTGAGCACGCTGGTGACTTCGCCGTTTTCCGCCTCGAAAACTGGAAAGATGCCGGTTTCCTTGGCCAGGCGCGCCAGGCGGATGGTGTCGTGCGACGCCGCGCCCCAGCCGAGCGGGCAGGGCACCAAAATCTGAATGTAGCGCGCGCCGCGGATGCTCATCGCTTTGGTGACCTTGGCTTCAAGGTCGCGCAGGTCGGCGACGGTGGCGGTCGCCACGTAGGGGATTTCATGCGCCATGGCGATGGCCGGGACAAACTTGCCCTGGCCGAAGGCGTTGCCCGGTTCGGGGCCGACTGGCATGGTGGTCGCCGTGCGCGCGGCCGGCGGGGTGGCCGAACTGCGTTGCACGCCGGTATTCATGTAGCCGCCGTTGTCGTAGCAGATGTAGAGCACATCGTCGTTGCGCTCGAACATTCCGGAAAGGCAGCCGAAACCGATGTCGGTGGTGCCGCCGTCGCCGCCCTGCGCGACGACGCGGACATCGCCGGACTGGCCTTTCTGCCGTTTGATCTTGATTGCCGCCGCAATACCGGTGGCGACCGCGGCGGTGTTGCCGAACAGCGAGTGGATCCAGGGAATTTGCCAGGACGTTTCCGGGTAGGGCGTGGAGAAAACTTCAAGGCAGCCGGTGGCGTTGGCGGCGATCAGACGGCCGCGCGCGGCGTTCATCGCCGCATCGATGGCGTAGCGGGCGCCGAGTGCCTCGCCGCAGCCTTGGCAGGCACGGTGTCCCGAGTTCAGCGAATTGGTGCGCTCGATGTTGGCCTGCACGCTGCGTTCCTCGGCGGTGAGCAGACGGTTGCCAACGGTGAAGGTGCCAGTTTGATAAAAATGGACGGGTTGAAAACTCATGTCGTATCCCCTCAACCAATGCGCGCGGCAATGACGCCGACGTCGCGCAGCATGCTTTCGGCCGCCGGACCCGAACGGCGGGTCGTGCGCTCGCGTTCAAGTTGTTTGTTGACCACTTTCCAGTCGAGATCGAGGAAAGTGAGGTGCTCGAGTTCGCCACGCAAGGCTTTGGTGAACAAGGCGCGCAGCGATTTGCGCGTGATCGCTCTGCCGCCGAGACCGGCGACAACGGTGTGACCGTGGAGATTCAGGCCCGACATCGCCATGCGCACGTCGGTCGACACGATGCCGCCGATACCGACCGCCAGGCTTTTTTCGAGCACGACCACGCGTTGTGCGTTCTGCAACGCGGAGCGAACCGCGTCGATCGGGAATGGCCGGTAAGAGGTGATCCCCAGCACGCCGATCTTATCGCCGGCCTCGCGCATTTCATCCACGGTGTCCTTGATCGTGCCGAGCACCGAACCCATGGCGACGACGATGACTTCGGCGTCTTCGGTGCGATAGGTATGGGTCAGACCGCCGCTGTCGCGACCGAAGACCGCCTGAAACTGCTCGGCCAGCTTCGGAATCAGTTCGAGCGCTTGCATCTGTTTGGCGTGCGCCAGATAACGGACTTCCGAGAAGGCTTCCGGACCGACCATGGCGCCGATCGACACCGGCTCCTTCGGGTCCAGCACCTGGCGTGGCTCGTACGGTGGCAGGAAAGCGTCGACTTGTTCCTGAGTCGGCACATCGACGCGCTCGTATGCGTGCGTCAGAATGAAGCCGTCCATGCACACCATGACCGGCAGACTGATTTCTTCCGCCAGCTTGAACGCCTGGATGTGAAGATCCAGCGCTTCCTGGTTGGTTTCGGCGAACAATTGAATCCAGCCGCAATCGCGCTGCGAAAGCGAGTCGGAGTGATCGTTCCAGATGTTGATCGGCGCGCCGATGGCACGATTGGCCACCGTCATGACGATCGGCAGGCCGAGGCCGGAGGCGTTGTAGACCGCCTCGACCATGAATAGCAGACCTTGCGAGGCGGTGGCGGTGTAGGTGCGGGCGCCGGTGGCCGAGGAGCCGATGGCGACACTCATCGCCGCGAATTCGGACTCGACGTTGATGAATTCGCAGTCTTTGACTTCGCCGGCTTTCACCATTTCACCCAAGCCTTCGACAATGTGCGTTTGCGGTGAAATCGGGTAGGCGCAGATCACTTCCGGCCGGCACAGGGCGATGGCTTCGGCAACAGCGTGCGAACCTTCGGTTTGTTTAAGCATGAGCGGTCTCCTGATGACAAGCGGCGGCGATCTCATCGTTGACGAATTGATACGCTTCGGTGGCGGCGGCGATGTTGCCGCTGGCGATCTTGTCCGAGAATTTTGCGTTGATGGCCTTGACGACGGATTCCAGCCGGAGGATGCCGGCGGCAGCCGCGAAGCCGCCGAGCAAGGGCACATTTGGCATGGGGCGACCGACATGTTTGCGGCCAAGGTCCGTGGCGGGAACCGTACACAGTTTCTCCGCCGGCCAGTCGCGAACGTAGTCGGCAAGCCCGAGCTCGGTGAAGCTGCGACTGGTGTTGATCAGAATCAGACCGCCTTTCTTCAAGCCCGAGAACACGTCGACCTGATAGAGCAGCGTCGGGTCCTGGATGATCAGCGCGTCGGGCTCCATGATCGGTTCGCGTAGCCGAATTTCCTTGTCGGCAATTCGACAGAAGGCGACGACCGGCGCGCCGGTGCGTTCGGAACCGAAGCTCGGAAAGGCCTGGGCGTGGCGACCTTCCTCAAATGCGGCGATAGACAACATCTCGGCGGCCGTTACCACACCCTGGCCACCGCGACCGTGTATTCGTACCTGGAACATTGCTTCCTCCTGTGTTGTTTTGTTTCGCTTCTGTGACGTTCGCTCAGCATAACGGAGTTCAAGTCTATTGAAAACATCGATGCGTCGACTGATGCCCTTTATTGGTTCGCCGGGGCCGCGCGTCGCACCGGCGAGGGGACAAACAGGAGGGTTCGAGGCCGGGCGACGCACTGTTCCGGTTCGCGGTCACGCCCGGCGATGCACCAGTTTGGTGTTTTTCTTGTGGCGGCGGGAGCGGCTGGTTTGCCAGTCGGGTTGTCGGCCGAATTCCGTCGAGGATCACGGGGCCGCCAGTGGCAGCGGACGCGATTTACTGTCGTCGCGGAAACAGCACCGTGTAGTCGAAGTCGAGCAATACGCAGGGGTCGTAACGGCCGTCGGCGAGTTTGTAAGGGAAGTCCGCGCCGTGCCGGTTCTTGGTGGCCACCGTTCGCAAACGTAGAGCGCCGATGTCGTTCCGCCCCGGCAGCATCATCTTGTCGAGGATTTCCGACCAGGCGTAAACCGTGTCGCCGGCGAAAGCGGGCGCGACATGCCGCCCCCCGTTGATCGCGGCGACGCTGAACCCGTTGGCCAGACCGTTGTAGCTCAGCGCGCGCGCCAGACTGATGATGTGACCGCCGTAGACGAGGCGTCGGCCGAAGCGGCCGGACTGCTCGGTTTGCTGGTTGAAATGCACCCGGGCGGTGTTCTGATAGAGGCGGGTGGCCATCATGTGTTCGCTTTCCTCGATCGTCATCCCGTCGACGTGATCGATCCGCTCGCCGATTTCGTAGTCGTCCCACATGTCGGTGCTGCCGGCGAGCGCGCAATCGTACTGATCGATGCGAATGCCTGCCGGAACGATCAGCTCGTTTGCCGGTACCGCGTCGGGCAGCTCCGGCACGACGGCTTCCGGCGCCGGCGAGGACGGATCGCGCTTGCGCACCATCACCCAGCGGCAATATTCGAGCGCGATCTGCCCGCGCTGGTTGATGCCGCACGAGCGGACGTACACGATGCCGCTCTTGCCATCGCTGTTCTCCTTGAGGCCGATGACCGTCGAATCGGCGTTGAGCGTGTCGCCCGGATAGACCGGATGCCCGAAGCGGCCGGCGGCGTAGCCAAGGTTGGCGATGGCATTTAGTGAAATGTCGGGCACGGTCTTGCCGAAGACCACGTTGAAAGCGAGCAGATCGCCCACCGGCGAGCGTGGAAATCCCAGACTGTGCGCGAAGGTGTCGGCCGAGCTGGTGGCGAAACGCGAACCGGTGAGAGCGGTGTAGAGGGCGACATCGCCTTCGGTGAGGGTGCGTGGCGTGGCATGGGCAATGGTTTGTCCCACGCTGAAATCTTCGAAAAAATTGCCCAGGCGGGTCTTTTCACTCATGCGACGGTCTCCCTGTTTCTTCTGTCTGACTATTTTACAGGCCGTAGGCGGCGGCCAGTTCCGGATCGCGCCGCGCCACCAGGCGGGCCAGATCAACGATGACCTTGGCTTGTTTCCAGGTGGCATCGTCCTGCATTTTGCCGTCGATGGTGGCGACGCCGCTGCCGTCGGGCATTGCTTCCAGAATGCGCTTGGCGAACAAGACTTCCTTGACGTCTGGGCTGAAGACGCGTTTGGCGATGGCGATTTGGTTGGGGGCCAGCGACCAGGCGCCGGAGCAGCCCATCAGGAAAGCGTTGCGGAACTGTGCTTCGCAAGCGGCTTCGTCCTTGAGGTCGCCGAACGGGCCGTAGAAGGAGCGCAAGCCATGCGCGACGGCGGCATCGACCATGCGTGCGACGGTGTAATGCCAGAGATCCTGCTGGAAAAAAGCGCGTTGTCCGCTACCGGCTTCCGGGTCGGCGAGAACGCCGTAACCGGGATGTCCGCCGCCGACGCGCGTCGTTTTCATGCCGCGCGAGGCGGCGAGATCGGCGGGACCCAGGCTCAGGCCATGCATTCTCGGACTGGCGCCGCAGATCGCCTCGACATTGGTCACCCCTTGCGCGGTTTCCAGCAGGGCGTGCAGCAGGATGGGTTTCCTGATGCCATACTTGGCTTCCAGCAAGGCGACGTATTGATCGACGAAGTGAATGTCCCAGGGGCCTTCGACCTTGGGAATCATGATCACATCGAGTTTGTCGCCGACATGCTTGATGATTTCATGGAGGTCGTCGAGCACCCACGGGCTGTTCAAGGCGTTGATCCGCACCCACATGCCGGTATCGCCGAAATCGTGTTGGGACAGCAGCTCGATGAAGCCGGCGCGGGCCGCGTCCTTGCATTCGATCGGGATGGCGTCTTCCAGGTTGCCGCACATCACGTCGCATTGCCGGGCGGTTTCCGGTGCCTTGGCGCGAATCTTGTCGATATGCGGCGGGAAGAAGTGGATCATTCGTTCCGGTCGCACCGGCAGTTCACGCAAGGGTTGTGGCGCGCCAATGGCGAGGGGCTTGTAGAAATGGAGGGGTAGCTTCATGGCGGTGCTCCTGGTGAAGGGTAAGGTGGTCCGACAGTGCCGGACAGCACGGGCGCTCGTCGGTCGGGTCAGGCCGGACCGGCGACGATGCGGTCGTCGTGCAGGCGGCCGACTTCGGCCTCGCTCAAGCCGAGAATGTCGAGCAGAATCCGATCGGTGTGTTCGCCAAGCGTCGGCGCCGGCATCGCCGGCAGGCGCGGCACGCGCGAGAAGTCGAGCGGTGTCGCCGGCATCAGATAGGAACCGACGCCCGCTTGCTCGGTCAGGCGGAACATCGGATTGTCGGCGGAGCAATCGGGATCGCAGGCCAGCGCCTCGCGAACGCTGCGATAGGGACCCCAGGTGACGCGATGGGCGTTGAGGATGCCGGCGGCTTCGGCCAGGGTGCGGGCATGAAACCACGGTTCCAGAACGGCCGCGATTTGCTGCCGGGCGCGGAAACGGTTGCCTTCATCGTCAAGGTCGAGGCCCAGGCGCGCGGCCAGCGCGGAAATCTCCGTCTGTAGGCCGGTGGCCTTGAGCAGGCAGCGCCATTGCATGTCGGTCAACCCGACGACCATCAGGCGTTTTCCATCCAGCGTTTCGAAGTCGCGGCCGAAGGCGCCGTAGAGGTAGTTGCCTTGCCGTGGCCGGTCGGCGTCGTTGATCATCACCTCGGCGATCATCCCGAAGTTGCCAATCATCGCCAGCGCCACGTCCTTGAGCGCCAGACGGACCAGCTGCCCCTCGCCGGTCAGTCGGCGGTGTCTTTCGGCGGCGAGCAGGCCAACGGCGATCATTTGTCCGCTGATGAAATCCCAGGCCGGGAAAACGTGGTTCACCATGTTCGGTGTGTCGGTCGGGCCGGTCATCGCCGGCAGGCCGATCTGCGGGTTGACCGTGTAGTCGACTTCCGAACCGCCGTCGCGGCGCCCGGTGAGGTTGACCATGATCAGGTCGGGACGGTGCGCCTGTAATGCCTCGTGGGACAGCCAGCCCTTGGCGGGGAAATTGGTGCTGAACAGGCCGGCATTTTCGCCCGGCGCGCAGATCAGTTGGGTGAGCAGTTCCTGTCCGCGCGGCTGGCGGAAGTCGACGGCGATGGAGAGTTTGCCTTTGTTCAACCCTGCCCAGAACAGACTGTGCCGGCCGTCGCGGCTGAGCGGCCAGCGCGCGTGGTCGAGACCGCCGCCGATGGGGTCGAAACGGATCACCTCGGCGCCCAGTTGCGCTAGCGTCATGCCGCCGAGCGGCGCGGCGACGAAGGCCGAGCCTTCGACGATACGCAAACCCTTGAGAATACCGTTCATCGTTTTTTCTCCCGATTCCTCAGATCACCCGTTTGTCGCGCAGCGCCTGGATCGCGGCGGCGTCGAGGCCCAGCAGATCGCCGAGCACTTCCTCGGTGTGTTGCCCCAGGCGCGGGCCGAGATGCTTGATGCGCCCCGGCGTGGCCGACAGGCGCGGAATGACCGACGGCACGATCACCGTTTCACCGATGTCGGTCTCGTCGATGGCCTGGAGGTTGCGGCGGGCGTGGAACTGACGGTCGCCGAAGATATCCGCGATGCTGTTCAATGGTCCGGCCGGCGCGCCGGCGGCAAAGCAGCGGTCGAGAATTTCCTCTCGGTGCAGTGAACCGCACCAGTCGCGGACGATTTCATTGACGTCGTGACGGTTTTCCAGCCGCGTTTTCTGATCGCCATACACATGTGGCGCGGCCAGTTCCGGCCGGCCCATGGCAATCGCCAAGCGCTCGAAAAGCTTGTCGGTGACGCAGGAAATCGCCACCCACTTGCCGTCGTCCTTGGTCGGGAAATGCCCGTGCGGACAGGCAAAATCGTTATGCGTCGGGCCATGCCGCTCACGGATGCGGCCGAACATGCCGTAAGCCGGCGCCAGTTCGTCGGTGCAGCGGAAAACCGATTCGTACAGCGCGGCGTCGATGTACTGGCCCTTGCCGGTGCGTTCGCGGTGGCGCAACGCCATCAGGATACCGATGCAGCCGTAGAGCCCGGTGAGGTAATCGCCGAGGGTGGTCGATCCCGGCGTCACCGGCGTACCGCGCGGCATGCCGGAAAGAAAGGCGATTCCGCCGACGGCGTGGGCGACGCGGGCAAAGCCCGGGCGATCGCGGTAAGGGCCGGTTTGCCCGTAGCCGGTGACGCGCAACATGATCAGACGCGGGTTGATCGCGTGCAGGACGTCCCAGCCAAGTCCCCATTTTTCCAGGGTGCCGGGGCGGAAATTCTCGCACAGCACGTCCGATTGCTCGATCAGCTTCTTGAACAGTTCGACGCCTTCGGGCAAGTGCAGGTCGATGGTGACCGATTTCTTGTTACGCGCTTCGCTGAGCCAGGCAAGCGTGTCCTTGCGCGCGGTCGGCGTGCCGAAGTGACGCATCGGATCGCCGCCTTTCGGGTTTTCCACTTTCAGCACCTCGGCACCGAATTCGCCGAGAATGCATGCGCTGTAAGGCGCGGCGATCACCGTCGCGGCATCGATGACGCGGATGCCGGCGAGCGGTAAGCGCGCGTCGGCCTGATCGGTGGTGGTCATGGCGGTTCTCGCAGTGGCCCGTTCAGATAATCTTGTTTTGCCGTAGTCGCTTGATTTCCTGCGCGGAAATGCCGAGCAACTCGCGCAGGACCTCGTAGGTGGCATTGCCTAGCGGCGGTCCGAGGTTCGAAATCCGGCCCGGTGTTTCAGACAAGGTCGGCACCACGCCGGGGATGACCACTTCGCCCAGGCCTTCTTCCTTGAGGCGGGCCAGATTGCCGCGCGCCTGGAAATGCGTGTCCTCGAAGATGTCGGCGATGCTGTTCAGCTTGCCGATCGGCACCTCGCCGTCGATGCAAAGCCGCATCACCTCGTCGCGGGTCAGCGAGCCGACCCAGTCGATGACGAGACGGTTGACCTCGTCGCGCGCCGCCAGACGCTTGCGCTGATCGCCATAGGCGTCGGCGGCGGCAAGCTCGGGCTTGCCCATCACCGCCGCGAAGCGCTCGAACATCTTGTCGGTGGTGCAGGCGATCGCCACCCACTTGTCGTCGACGGTGCGGAAGTGGCCGTGCGGCACGGCGACAAAGCTGCCAGCACCTTCGCGCCGCCTGATCTTGCCGAACAGGCCATAGGCGGCGGCGATTTCGTCCATCTGCCGGAACACGGCCTCGTAGATGCCGATATCGATGATCTGGCCTTCGCCGGTGGCTTCGCGGTGACGCAAGGCGATCAGGATGCCGATCGCGCCGTACAGGCTGGACAGGTAATCGCCAAGCGGCGCCGTGCCGGGCACCACCGGCGTTTCACCGGGAAAACCGGCGAGGTAGGACAGGCCGGCGAAGCCATGCGCGATGTGGGCGAATCCAGAGCGCCGCCGGTACGGCCCGGTCTGCCCGTATCCCGACACCCGCAGCATCACCAGGCCGGGGTTGGCCTTGCTCAATTCCTCCCAGCCCAGCCCCCATTCCTCCATCGTGCCCGGTCGGAAGTTTTCGATCAGCACATCCGATTTGGCGACCAGTTTCAGGAACAACTCGACGCCTTCCTGTTGCCGCAGATCAAGAGTGACCGATTTTTTGTTGCGGCCTTCGCTGAGCCAGGCCAGTGTCGCGTCGTGACGCTTCGACGCGGTGCCGAAGCGGCGCATCGGATCGCCGGCGATCGGGTGTTCGACCTTCAGGATCTCGGCGCCGAATTCGCCCAGGATGGAGGCGGCGTAAGGGCCGGCGAGAAAGGTGCCGACGTCGATCACGCGCAGGCCGTTCATTGGCAGATGGTCGTTGTCGGCCGCTTGTTCCCGATCGGGGTCCGCCGTCGGTGGAACGCCGGTCGCCCGCTCGCTCGCCGACGCCGGGTCGTTATCGATCACCCTGCGCGTGCTGGCGGCGGCGTTCGCGGATTCGGCCCGCGAAGAGGCGAAATCCGCCGAACCTGCTTCCAGTTCCATCCCGCTTTCTCCCGATGCAACCGGACTCCTCCGCGTTTTGCCCACGCGCCGGCTGCGGTGTCAATATTTCTTCGCAAGTATACGGCTAAACGGCACCCTTGGCGCGCCGATCGGTCATCGGTGGCTAAACCACGACGAAGCCATGACGAAACGGCGTTCCGGCTTGAGTTTCGCGTGGCGCTGTGCTGTACTTGCCGGGCCACCCCGGCACGCTCGAAAGGAGGGGTCCAATGACCGACGCAATAGCCGACGCGACGCCAGATTATGTCGAATGGATCGGACGTCAGGAGGTCGTCGACGATGAAATCGCGCTTGCGCCGGCCCTGGCCGCGGCGGCGACACTGAACGATACCCGCACGCTTTTCGAGGTTGGCGGCGCCTTGCCTCCTTTGTGGCATTGGTTCTACTTCTTGCCGCGAGCGCCGCAAAGCGCGCTCGACAACGACGGGCACCCGCGTCGCGGCGGTTTCATGCCGCCGATTCCCTATCCCCGCCGGATGTTCGCCGGCGCGCGGCTGCGTTTCCATCACCCTTTGCGCATTGGTCAGTTGGCGCGGCGAGTGGCGGTGATCCGCGACATCCGCCAGAAATCGGGACGCTCCGGTTCTCTGGCATTCGTCTCGGTGCACTGCGCGTATTACCAGGGCGAGTCGTTGTGTATCGAAGAGGAGCAGGATATCGTTTATCGCGAGCCGGGTCCGGCCGTTGCGACTCCGTCGGTGAAGGACTGGCCACCGCTACCCGTCGAGGCATGTTCGCGCATCGTCGTTCCGGATTCGACGCTGCTGTTTCGCTTCTCGGCCTTGACCTTCAACGCGCACCGTATTCATTACGACCGGCCGTATGCGATCGGCGAGGAGGGGTATCCGGGCTTGGTGGTGCATGGCCCGCTGACCGCCGTCTTGCTGCTGGAACTGGTGCGCGAGCAGGTGGCGCGGCCGGTTCGGGAATTCAGTTTTCGCGGTCTGGCGCCGCTGTTCGATCTGGCGCCGTTTCGTCTGGTGTGCGCCGCCGACGGCGACCGATTGTCCTTGGCGGCGCAAGCGCCGGACGGCGCGACGGCGATGAGCGCCGATGCGACGCTCGGCGGCTAAGGACCCTCCACGCGCGACGAAATGGCGTGTCGCGGGCTGTCAGTCGAACGGCTGGTGGCGGTGGCGGCGCAATTGATGAACCGGTCGCAACCATAGTTTCTCGATCACGGCACGCCGCCATCGGCGCGCCAGCCGACGCAGGCGGTCACCGACGGCGGTGGATGTCTGGGATTGCAAGGCGTCACGATCAATGCTGATATGTGACGCGGCGCCCAGTTCATTGGGCAGCACCCGATAGGGGTCCAGTCCGCACAGGTCGATGGCGGTGCGTTGGCGATAGCGGATCCAGTCGTCGGCCGCCAAAATAACCGGCGAATTCACTTCCAGTAAAGCGCGCGCCGCCGCCTGGTTCAGACAATAGCCGTAGGCCCCCCAGGCCCGATGGATTCTGACGATCCGATGGCGTGCGTCCAGCGGAGTGGCGCCGCGACCAAGGTAACCGCGCAGCGGCGACAGCAGCAGCACGCGAGGCGTGCCCGCGGCCAACCAGCGCCCGATTGCCGGCAGCAGCGCCGGCAAGTCGGGATGGACCGTGCAGTCGTCTTCGAAGATCAGGCTGAACGGCTGGTTCAGGCGGCACATTTCGCGGTAGATGGCGAGATGGCTGAGGGCGCAGCCGACTTCGCCACGGGTGAATGCGCGACCGGACGCCGCACGGGCGCTGGCATCGTCGTAACGTTCGGCCAGCACCTGTTCGGACAGATCGCTGCCCAGCACGCCGGGAAAGATGCGGCTATCGGACAGACCGAGTTCCGCCAGATGCGTTTGCATGCGTTCGCGTCGCCGCACGGCAGCGGGCAGGTTGACGACATAGATTGGCATTGCGGCCATCATCGGCTACGTTCCTGAAAAATTTCGCGGCGGTGAATGAAAGCCAGCACGCCCTGGACCGCCTGGGCCATTCGCGAGTAATCGAGCCGGTCGGCGGTGTCGCCGGCGCGGTGGTATTCGAGATTGCGCATGAAAGCGGTGTCGGTGACCATGATCGCCGGGATGCCCACCGCCCAGTAGCTGCGGTGATCGGAGTAGTCGACGCCGGGAACGGTCGGCGGCGCGTTGATCGAGCGGACCGGCAAGTCGTTTGCGCCGGCCATGGCCGCCTTGAGGCGCCGCGTCGGTGCCCAATCCCGTGGTCGCGACACCAGGGCGATGAAATCGCCGGTGCTCGGGTAGAAAAGTTTCATACCCGGCAGCGGATAGGTCTGGCTACCCTCGACATCGCTGAAATAACCGATCATTTCCAGTGAAATCATCAGCTCAACGCTTTGCGCGTCCTGGCGCACTGCCTTGGCGTGCCACGCGCTGCCCATGTGCTCGGTGCGGAAGTTCGGTGGCTCTTCCAGTGTGTAGGCGACCAATTCGACCGCTTGCCGTGGCGGATTCGCGGCCAGCAAGCGCGCCAGTTCCAGCAGCCCGGCGACGCCGCTGGCGTTGTCGTCGGCGCCCGGGGTGTGCGTTTCGCGGCTATGGGCGTGCGGATCGGCCGGCACTTCCCGCTGATCGCCGTGCGAGTCGTAGTGTGCGCCGACGACCAGCAAGCTACCGCTTTTCGGGCCGAAGCGGGCAATGACATTTTCGAAACGCTCGCCGTCAACCCACACCTCCTGCGTCCGGACCTCGGCGCCGGTGGTCACGAAAGCCGCACGAATGTAAGCCGCCGCCGCGGCCAGCTTGAGAGGTTGATCGAAACTGCGCGGGTACAGTGCCTCGGACAGATGTTGGACGTGCGCTCGCAGGCGTTCGGCATCCGGTAAGGGCACGCGCGATGGCGTTGCGACCACGAAAGGTTGAACGGCGACGGCCAGCGCGGCGACCAGTGGCACGACGAGCAGGAAAAATCCGAGGGCGAGAAGTTGACGCATGGTCGGTCGGTGGGCTGGGCAATGGGACGCCGTTCATGCGCGGCAGCGGCTTGCCGTTTGACGGTGTCGAGGGGACGATGGTATCGCGAATCGTCTCAATCATGGCGGCGGTGCTCGGTCGGCATCCTATAATCAATTGTTGCCGCTCGTGTGCCTGGCGAGTTGGCACACTTTTTTCTCGCTACGTCGACCGACCGTGATCGCCCATTCCGTTTCATCTTCCCGCCGTATTGGCGTCGTTGCCATCGTCGCCTCGGCGGCGGGGTTCGGCGCCATGCCGATTTTCGGCAAAATCGCCTACGCGGAAGGCGTGGATCTGCCGAGCATGCTTTTTTTTCGCTTTGTGCTTGCCGGCGGTCTGATGGCGGTGTTCATGCACCTGCGCCGCTTGCCCTGGCCGTCCGGCCGCAACCTTCTCGCCTTGCTGGGCATGGGCGCGGTGGGGTACGTCGGGCAATCGTTCTGTTATTTCAGCGCCTTGCGTCATGCCAGCGCCGGACTTACCGCCTTGCTGCTCTATCTTTATCCGGCCCTCGTCACCGTCATCGCGGCGCTGCTCGCCCGCCGCGGGCTGTCTTGGCCCCGGGTGGCGGCGGTTTTCGCCGCGCTGATCGGCACCGCTCTCGCCGTCGGTGGCCGCCTCGATGGCAGCGCGCTGGGTATTGTCCTCGGCGTCGGCGCCGCGTTGATCTATTCGATCTATATTCTCGTCGGCGAACGGGTCACGCCACGGGCCGGCGCGATTCCGGCGGCGACGGTGATCATGCTCGCCGCCGCGATGGTTTACGGCGCGATGATGTTCGAAGCGGGTTCGGCGCTTCCGTCGTCGCCGAAAGCCTGGCTGGCGCTCGGCGGCATCGCTTTCTTTTCGACCGCCGTGGCGATAATCGCTTTTTTCGCCGGCATGGCGCGTCTGGGTGCCGCCGATGCGGCAACGTTGTCCACTCTCGAACCCGTGGTGACCATCGTCCTCGCCGCGCTCTGCCTGCGCGAGGCGATCAGCGCCTGGCAGATCGTCGGTGGCGCCGTCATTCTCGGCGCGGTGATCGTTCTCGCCAGGGCCGGCGAGGGTGGTCACTGAAACCGTTGCCCGGCTAACCGGAGCGCGTCCGCGCGATAGGCGCCAACGAGATGAGAGCGCGGCGATGGGCGAGGAGGAAAGATGAACCAATCCAGGGTCGCCGTCGCCACGGTGACCGTGAATCCGGCGATCGACCAGACGGTGGCGATCGCCAATTTCAGCACCGGCGATGTGAACCGTGTCGAGTCCGAGCGGTGCGATCCCGGCGGCAAGGGCGTTAACGTCGCCGCTTTTCTTGCCGATCTCGGTTTCCCGACCGCGGTGACCGGTCTGCTCGGCCGCGAGAACGCGTCGTATTTCGAACAACTGTTCGCCCACAAGGGCATCGTCGACCGTTTCGTGCGCGTGCCGGGGCGCACGCGAGTCAATGTGAAAATCACTGACCGGGTGCGACGGCGGGTCACCGAAATCAATTTTCCTGGCCTGCACGCCGCCACCGCCGATGTCGCCGCTCTCGAACGAGAAGTCGTCGCGCTAATGCCCGACTACCCGTGGTTCGTCGTTTCCGGCAGCCTGCCAGCCGGCGTCGATCCCTCGTTCTACGGAAAACTGGTGGCCACCCTCAAGGCCGCCGGTCGACGGGTGGTGCTCGACAGCAGCGGCGAAGCGCTGCGCGCCGGATTGCCCGCGTCACCCTTCGCCATCAAGCC
Source organism: Pseudomonadota bacterium (assembly GCA_029776255.1). Lineage (GTDB taxonomy): Bacteria > Pseudomonadota > Gammaproteobacteria > Burkholderiales > Rhodocyclaceae > Accumulibacter. The sequence goes on along the minus strand of JAKOTN010000154.1, from coordinate 876 downwards.
GAACATCGCCGAATTGCAGGAATTGCTGGGAACCGCGCTGAACGGCGAGGTCGAAATCGCCCGCGCCGCCCGCCAACTCATCGACGGGGGAATCCACTGCGTGGTGGTGTCGATGGGCCGCGCCGGCGCGCTGTTTGTCGATGCCGGCGAATGCCTGCTGGCAGAGCCGCCGGAAATCGTCGCCGAAAGCACCGTCGGCGCCGGCGACGCGATGGTCGCCGGCCTGGTCGCCGCGAAGATACACGGCGACTCGCTCGCCGATTGCGCCCGCTACGCCACTGCCACCGCTGTCAGCGCCCTCGGGCAACTTGGCCCGCGTCTATCCTCGCCGCGGACGATCGATGCCTTGCGACAGCAGATCGTCGTCCGCTCCCTTCACGACTAGACGACGCGCCGCTTCTTCTTAATAGACGGGAGAAATCGCAATGGCACAATCGTTGCGGTGCCGGCGTGGTCGGCCACCAATACCTGTCCCTTCATGGCTGCCGAAGCGCAGAAGAACAAATGACGTCTTTCTTTGGGCATGAGATTCGCGTAGAGGTGCGTGAGGTTCCCTCGGTTTTTCGTGTGCCAAAGGGCGGATTTCATGCCACCCGTTTTTGCTGATGCGGCTCTCTGATCCAGTTCTCCAGGAACTGAATCGGCGATCGGTAGCCAAGAGTCGAATGCGGCCGTTTCCGGTTATGGAAGACCTCGATGTATTCAAAGGCGACAGCCTTGATCTCAGCGTGCGTCGCATGGCGAATCCCGTGTACCCGCTCGTTCTTGAAGCTGTTGAACCAGCTCTCCGTCGGCGCGTTATCCCAACCATTCCCCTTTCGACTCATCGATCAGGTCATGCCGTATTCCTGGAGCTTGTTCTGAAACGCATGGCTG
>JAKOTN010000136.1 GCA_029776255.1 Pseudomonadota bacterium | reverse complement strand
CGTGCCCAACGCCGAAATCAGCCCCGCTCCTTCAACGTCGACGCCCAGATTACCGCCTCCCGTGCCGCCCGCGTTTCCACCCGTGCCCATCACGGACACGTTGCCGCCGCCACCGGCGGTGATTTGTCCGGCGGTCGAGACATAAACACCAATACTGGTGGTTGAAGCTCCCGTTCCACCGCCGGTGCCGGTGACACTGACCTCACCACCGCTGCTGGTGATTTTGGAATTGGCACCGGTCACATAAATGCCGAAATTGCTGTTGCCCGTGCCGCTGCCGCCGGTGCCTTGCACGGTCACGGTCGCCGTGCCGCCTGCGCTGATCACACCCGCGCTGCTGACCCTAACTCCATAACCGGCACTGGTGCCCTTGCCAGTGCCCGTGACCGAGACCGCACCGCTGGTGGATGTAATGGTACCGCCTGACAGAAAAACACCGTAGATGTTGCTCCCACTGGACTCACCACCCGTGCCTGTGACCGTGACATTGCCGTTGCCGCCCGAGGTGATCTGCCCGGAGGTATCCGTCTCAACACCGTAGTTGTAGCCGGACGCGCCCGTGCCCCCACCCGTGCCGGTGACACTGACCGCACCGCCGCTGCTGGTGATTTTTGAATTGGCGCCGGTGACTTGAACACCCATATTTGAGTTGCCCTGGCTGCTGCCGCCTGTTCCGGTGACCAAGGTCGCTCCTGCGCTGCCCCCGGTGATGCTCCCGCCAGCCTGCACGATCACTCCCACGTTGGTATTGCTGGCTCCCGTGCCCGCACCCCCTGTCCCTGATGCCGTGATCGTGCCCGCCCCGGTGGTGCTGATGCTTCCACCGCTTTGCCTGACCCCGTTGTTGTAGTTGCCACTGCCCGCGTAGCCGGTACCGCGTATGGCGATATTCCCCCCCGCCGCGTTGACCGTTGCCGTGGTCAGATTCACGCCCACGGTATTGGTGGCATTGCCCACGGCATTGCCGCTGCCGTCGCCCGCCGTGCCGCCGCCCAACGCGATGTTGCCGCCGTTGCTCTCGATCACCGCCCCAGAACCCAGCGCAATTGCCCCGCCACCGATTTCGTCGGTATCGCTGTTCAACGTGACGTTAATGACACCACTGGTGGCTTTAACCGCGCCAGACTGGACAATGTCGCCATTGGCCTTGAAGGTGTAATTGGCAGCACCGGTGCCGCTGGCCTTGGTTAGGCTGCCAATACTGATGTCCGCCCCTGAGCGCACATTGACTTGGCTGTTGCCAAAGTCGTGTGCGGTGGAAATGGCGACCAAGCCAGAGGTAGCAGAACCAAAATTGAAAGTGGGCGCACTCATTTTGTTCAACAGCAGGTCACCAACCGCCAGGGTGCCCCCCATTGAGCCCACGCCGACAGTCCCTCCCACGGCATTGGGCTGGATAGTGATGTTGTTCGTCGCGGACCACGTATATTGAGCGGTGGTAGGATCGAAGCTTTTTGCTGTGTAAATGAGATTATGGTCAGAGTTGACCGTGCTGGTGCTGCCATAGGCTAAGAAGCCAAAACCCAAGTTGCCGACCTGCGTCAAGTTGATATTGCCGCTGCCGCTGGTGGTAAGCGATGAGTTATTGGCAAGCACGATCGCGCCGGCACCGCTCCCGGTTTCGATCACCTTTCCTGTCACGCTGATGTCGCCATCGATCGACGTTACCGTGGTGCCGTTCGTCAGTTGCATACCGCTGTTGAAAGTGGTGCCGCCATTGCCGCCACCCACGCCATTTACAATAATGGAACCTGAGCCCGTGGTCGAAATACTCGAGGCAATAGTTAAAATGCCCCAGCAGTTGTTGCTGCAAACCGCGTCGGCATAGCCGGCACCATTGAGCGCGATATTGCCGCCGGCGGCATTCAAGATGGTGCCCGGATGTAAGGTTAAGCCATGCTTGGCGGCTGAATAACCCTGTGCATTTCCGGAACCATCGCCCGCCGTTCCCCCGCCCAGCGCGATGTTGCCGCCGTTGCTCTTGATGGCCGAACCCGTGTTGAGCACGATCGCGCCGCCGCCGCTGCCGTCCTGGTCGCTGTTGAAGACGACGTTCAGCTTCTTGGTGTTGCCGCCTTGCGTGGCGTCGATGCTGACGTTGGGATTCACCACGATGTCGTTGTGCGCCTTGAGCGTCAGCGTGGCGTCGGCGCTCATGGCCCCCGTCACGATGTTGCTGGCGACGGTGATGTTGCCTGCGCTGGTGTTGACGCCGTTCGATCCGGTGCCGGCCACGTCGGCGCTGGTGTCCACGGTGACGCTGGTGCCACTGTTCAGGCTGCCGGTGATGGCGGTGGCGGCGGCGGCGTTGATGGTGTAGTCGTAGGGGTCGATCAGCCATTGGCCACTTTTGCCTGGGTGGGTTTGTCCCGGCGGCACGCCGGCATTGACGTGAAGGCCGTCGATGTCGACGCGGTGGCCGGAGGTCTCGACCTGTCCGCCGTTGCCGCCCTCGGGTCCGGCGATGGCCTGGATGCTGCCGTGGGCGGCGGTGCCGCCGCTGGCGTTGTGTACGTCGCTCCAGAGCACGACCTTGCCGCCGTCGCCCTTTTGGGTGGCGTTGGCCTGGATGACGGCTCCCTCGTCCAGGGTGACGGTGGTGGCCTGGAGCATGGGGCTCTTGCCGCCGTTGCTGCCTTGCCAGTCGCCGCCGACGAGGACGGTGCCGCCGCCCATGGGGCCGTTGGCCAGGAGTTGGCTGCCGCTTTGGAGCTGGATGGCGTTGGCTTCGAGGACGATGCGGCCACCTTTGTCGACGGCGCTGCTGGCGTCGATGACGCCGCTGTTCTGGATGGCGCCGGTCGCCAGGCCGGGGACGGCCTTGGCGGCGAGGATGATGAGGCCGTCGGGGGCGAGGATGGCGTGCCGGTTGGCGACGAGTCCGGCCAGGGTCGATGGGGTGATCTGGAGGTCGATGAGGCGCGAGCCTTCGAACTGCAGCGCGATGGCGTCGCCCGAGGCGAGTGCGACGGTGCCGCCGCGGGCGAGGATGATGCCTTCGTTGCGCACCTCGGGGGCGAGTAGCGCGGCGTAGCCGGCGATGGCGGTGCCAATGTGGCCTTGGTTGATGACGCTGCCCGCCGCGCCCATGCGCGCCAGTGCGAGGCGTCCGGCCATGAAGTCGGCGTCGCTGAGGTGGTAACTGGTGGCGGTCAGGCCGCCGACGTTGATTTGGGCGGTCGTGCCAAACAGGATGCCGCTGGCGTTGAGGAGGAAGACTTGTCCGGGGGCGTTGATTTTGCCGAAGATCTGGCTGGGTTCGCCGCTTTGTACGCGGTTGAGGGTGGCGGCGCCGGCGCCGGGTTGGTTGAAGTTGACGGTGGCGTTGTTGCCGAGGTTGAAGGTGCCCCAGTTGATGGTGGCGCGCGGGCTGGATTGGTCGATGTTGAGGGTGACGGAGCCGTCGGCGCCTTGGACGGGGGGGGCGATGCCGGCTTTCCCGGCGGTGACTTGCCCGTTGGTCGGGAGGGTGGTGGGGCTGATCGTGGAGGGTGTGGCGGTGGTCGGGGGAACTGGCGCGGGGGCGCCATTGGTGGTGGCGCCGCGGGCAAAAAGCGGTAGACCAAAAAACAGGCAAAGAAGGCAGCTTGACATGACGCGCCTTCCGCCGTGCTTGCCACGGCCCTTGGCCGTTTCGGCGACGGCGACAGGGCTTTGCGTGACGTCGTTCCATACGAGACGGTAGATGCGGTTCATGCAGGTGCTTTCTGTCGCCGCCGGACGCGCTGCCTTTCAGGTGAAGGCGTCGGGCATGGGTGGAAAAAGGGGGGTTTTGTCTTGAAGTCGGGTCTTGGGATACGGCGAAAGCGCCTTTGAATCAAAAATAAACGGTTCCGCCCACCCACAACCGGTAAATCTGCTTGCTGCCGTCGGTGTCGTGGCCGGTTCTGGAATCGGCGGCGGGGTTGCTGCCATCCCGGCGCGCCACCGCGATCCGCAGAACGTATTGGCCGGGTTTGATCCAGTTCAGACCCAGCCCGTGCCCTTTGAGCGCGTAGCTGTTGAGTCCGTTGGCGAGCGCCGTGCTGCTGTTGGGGTTTTGATTGAGCCGGATTCGGCCGTAATCGTAAAACCCGAAGAGTTGCAGTTCGGGAGTGATCTGTTGTCGCAATTCCAGGTTCGTCAACCAGCCGGCGTCGCCGTTGGCCTCGAGCGCGGGGTAGGCGCGCACGCCATTGGCCCCGCCGAGCGAGAATTTTTCCGACGAATCGAGGTTTTTGGAAGCGAATTGGCCCGTGGCCGCCACCCAGAGGCTGGTTTTATCGGAGAGCGGCTGCAAGTGCGCCAGATTCCAGCCCAATTTAGCGAAACGGCCTTCAGTGTCGGGACCCGCGCGATCCGCGGCCTGGTTGACGGCGTTGCGCGATAGATCGAGCCGCCCCAAACCGAGATTCAGTGCCCAAAGGGTAAAACCGCCTTCGCCTAGCAGACCGGATAAATCGCCAGTCAGATTGGTCGTCAGAACGGTGCTGCCCTTGCGGGAGGTCTCGGCACCGTTGGCGACGTTGCGATAGTCGCGAGCGTCCAGCGCGGCGCCGGCAATCACATTGCGCCGTTCCGAGCGAACGATCGGATAGGTTGCCGTGAGGCCAACGGTGGTGGCCGTTCCGCGTGCGTCCAGGGCCGAGAACTCGTTGAGCAAATGGTAGCGAAGCGCGGAAGCCTGGGCGCCGACGCGCAGACCGTCATTACCCACGGCGCGGCCATAGGCCAGCCGCAGGTATTGACTGCCCTCGCTCAGGATGGTGCCGAGATTGACTTGATCGCCACGCCCGCCGGGGTTGTCCAGACTGATGTTGGCGCTGGCGCGCTTGGCATCGGTACTGCGAGTACCGTGGTTATCCAATGAAAAACTGCTCGTCAGCAGTGGTTTGTCCTTGATCTGGACCAGGACATCGGTGTCGCCATGGGCCAAACCGGGGGCCAGCACCGTTTTGACCGCCACGCCGGGGGTATCGCCCAGCACACCGATGGCACGCTCAAGCGACAACAGTTGCAAGGGCTCCCCGGGTTTCTGGCGAGCGGTCAGGGTATCGACGACCAGACCCGCGTCCATGCGCGTTTTTTGTCCCCCGTCGTCCACTTTGATCGCGCCCAAACGCCCTTCGAGCACGTCGATACGCACTCGCCCATCCTCGATCGCTTGCGCAGGCAACAGCGCGCGCGCGTACCAGCCACGGCGCAGGTATTCATCGGTGATGGCCTGGGCAGCGGCGCGCAGATCGGCGATGCCGATGTCGCGATTGAGCCACCCTCTGACGATGTTTTGCAGATCGTCGTCGGAAATCAGGGTGGCTCCCTGAACGACGATGGCGTTGACCTGGAAGCGCAGGGCCTGGTCTTGCCGTTGCGCGGTTTCGTCGACCGGCGCGGTGACCGGGGGCCGCACCGGACGCGGGGCATCGGGCTGGGTAGGTTGTCGCTGGGTTTCGCGCAGGAGCGCACCCGCGTCGGGTACACTTTGCGCTAGGGCAAGCGAGCCGGCGGTACAAAAACCAAGGAAAACACCGACAAGACTGACCGGAGTTACCGGGTGTCGCCCCGCGTGAAACTTTTCAACCATCACCATCACGCCCCCCATTGTCATTAACGATCAGTATTATGATTTATTGCTATTTACCTCATTGTTGATGGCAACGTCAATCCAACGGGCATGGAACGGGGCTTCCCCGGCATGGTGTCGAGCGCCGCCGGTCGCGCTTATCGGGCACTTATCAAACACTTCAAACACTTCAAACACTTGAGAGCACCCCGAACCGTTCACCGTCGCGGGGCGTGCTTGCTCATTGCAAGGTGCCGACCGCCAGACCATCGACAACATGGACACGGCGCCAGCCTCCGAGCGCCACCAACCGCACGCTGCGCGTCTGACCGGGTTCGAAACGCATCGCCGTGCCGCCCGGAATGTCCAGTCGGAAACCGAGCGCCGCCGTGCGATCGAAGATCAACGCGGTGGTGGTTTCGGCAAAGTGGTAGTGCGAACCCACCTGAATCGGTCGATCGCCGGGATTGGCCACGATCAAGGTCCGTGTTGGACGGTTGGCGCTGAGTTCAAGCGCGCCTGGAGCAACTGTTGGTTCACCGGGAATCATCTTCTCGACCCTCCTCAAACCGTCAGGGGATGAACGGTCACCGGCCTGGTGCCGTCCGGGAAAGTGGCTGTCACCGGAATTTCCGGAAACGTTTCCTGATGCCTCGCTTCGGAACTCGTCACACGCGAGCAAGGCGACGCCGTGACGCCTTGACCGGTGACCGTCCGCCCGTCACGAGCGCCTTCGGCGATCACCGCGCCGATCAAGGCCACTGTTTCAGGATAGTTGAACGTCGAACCGTGTGCCGATGCTCGACAAACCGCTTCGCGACAGCACCCGCCGCGCGGCGGGCGCGCCCCGTGCCGAGTTCATGCCGGCGCAGGCGATTGACCGTGGAAAACCGCGCCGCCTATACTCCTGCGGCAAAGTGTCCGACCGGGCATTGCGAGGAAAAAAACATGTTCCGTATCGTCGTCGCACCGGATTCGTACAAGGGCAGCGTCTCGGCCATCAAGGTCGCACGGGCGATGGCGCGCGGCGCGCGGCGGGTATTTCCGGAGGCGGAGGTGCGCGAGATTCCCATTGCCGACGGCGGCGAGGGAACGGTGGCCGCGCTGGTGGCCGCCACCGGCGGCCGCTTGCGGACCACCGAGGTCAGCGGTCCGCTGGGTCAGCCGGTTACCGCCACCTGGGGCGTTCTCGGCGACGGACGCACGGCGGTGATCGAAATGGCGGCTGCCTCCGGACTGCCGTTGCTCGCCACCGAACAGCGCGATCCGCGCCTGACCGGCACGCGCGGCACCGGCGAGTTGCTGCGCGCGGCGCTGGATGCCGGGCTACGCAGAATCCTCGTCGGCATCGGCGGCAGCGCCACCAACGACGGCGGCGTCGGCATGGCCCGCGCGCTAGGCGCCCGCTTCACCGACGCCGACGGCGTTGAGTTGCCGGAAGGCGGCGCCGCCTTGGCGCGCCTGCGCCACATCGATTTGGGCGGACTCGACCGCCGCCTGTCGACCAGCGAGATCACCGTCGCCTGCGACGTCGACAACCCGTTGTGCGGTCCGCGCGGCGCGGCCACCGTTTTCGCGCCGCAGAAAGGCGCCTCGCCGGCCGTGGTCGCCGAGTTGGACGCCGCTCTCGCCCATTTCGCGGCATGCGCCGTCGCGGCCACCGGTCGCGATGTCGCCGAAAGTGCCGGCGCCGGCGCCGCCGGCGGCCTTGGCGCCGGTCTGATGTGGTTCACCCCGGCACAACTGCGACCGGGCGTGGCGATTGTTCTCGAAGCGGTCGGTTTCGCCGAACTTGTCCAGGAAGCCGCTTTCGTGATCACCGGCGAGGGTCATACCGATTTCCAGACGGCTTTCGGCAAGGCGCCGGTCGGCGTGGCCCAAGTCGCCAAGCGCTTCCGGGTGCCGGTATTCTGTTTGTCGGGAGGCGTGGGCCAGGGCGCCGACGAGGTCCTGACGCTGGGAATCGACGCGGTGCTCAGCATCTGCCCACGGCCGATGCCGCTGGAAGCGTGCATGCGTGACGGCGGCGCGCTGATCGAGGCGGCGACGGCCAGCTTGTGCCGGGTGATCCGGGCGACACGCTCGATGTCGCCACTCGCCAGGAACGACACGGGGTTCACCGGCCACGGCCCCGCATGACATAATTCCGTCGCCTCGACGGTCGCCGACGCGCGGCCGTCACACCGAATCCGCCAACGCCGCGCCCGCTCATTCGCCAATCATTCGGCACTCGTCCCCAAGGTCCCGCCATGCTGATCTGGTTCGTGGTCATCTACCTGTTCGTTTCCATTGCCATCGGTCTCTACGCGGCGACGCGCGTGCACAACACCAAGGATTTCGCCGTCGCCGGGCGCTCCTTGCCGTTGCCGGTGGTCGCCGCCACGGTGTTCGCCACCTGGTTCGGCGCCGAGGCGGTGTTCGGCGTTTCGGCCACCTTCGTCAAGGACGGTCTGCGCGGAGTCGTCGCCGATCCTTTCGGCGCCAGCCTGTGCCTGGTCATCGCCGGCGTTTTTTACGGCAGCACGCTTTACAAGCTCAACGTCCTGACGCTCGGCGACTTTTTCCGCCTGCGCTTCAATCGTAGCGTCGAGGTGCTGACCACGCTTTGCATCGTCGCCTCCTACCTCGGCTGGGTGTCGGCGCAGATCAAGGCGCTCGGACTGGTGTTCAATGTCGTCACCCAGAACGCCGTGCCGACCGACGTCGGCATGTGCCTCGGCGCGCTGATCGTGCTTACTTACACCACGTTTGGCGGCATGTTGTCGGTAGCCATCCTCGATTTCGTGCAAATCGGCGTCATCATGGGCGGCATGCTCTACATCGGCCACCTGGTTTCGGGAATGAGCGGCGGTCTGGAAGTCGTCGTCGGCCAGGCGGCGGCGGCGGGCAAACTCGATTTCTTCCCTCGCGGCGGGGCCATCGAATGGCTGCCCTTCGTCGGTGCGTGGCTAACGATGATGCTCGGCTCGATTCCGCAGCAGGACGTTTTCCAGCGCGTGACCTCGGCGAAATCGGCGCGTATCGCCATCGTCGCCTCGGTTGCCGGCGGCGTGCTCTATTTCTGCTTTACCTTCGTGCCGATGTTCATCGCCTATGCGGCGACGTTGATCGATCCGGCGCGCTTCAACGCGCTGATCGAGAGCGATTCGCAACTGGTGCTGCCGACACTGGTGCTGACGCACACGCCGGTTTTCGCACAGGCGATCTTCTTCGGCGCGGTGCTCTCGGCGATCATGAGTTGCTCGTCGGCGACGCTCTTGGCGCCATCGATCGCCTTTTCCGAAAACATTGTCCGCAATTTCCTGCCCGGCATCGGCGACCATGCCTTCCTGCGCGTGATGCGCCTGACGCTGGTCGGTTTCACCGCCATCGTGCTGGTTTTCGCCCTGAATTCCGAGGCATCGATCTTCAAAATGGTCGAAAGCGCCTACAAGATCACCTTGGCCGGCGCCTTCGTGCCGCTGTTCTTCGGCGCCTTGTGGAAACGCGCCACCACGCAAGGGGCGCTGGCGGCGATTTTCGGCGGCGTCGGCTCCTGGCTGTTGATCGAAGCGCTGGTCGCCGAACCGCTGGTACCGGCGCAACTGATCGGCCTGGGCGTCAGCGTGATCGCCATGCTCGCCGGCTCGCTGCTGCCGCAACGCGTCGGCCGGCCGACGCCGGCCGCCGATTCGCCAGCCCGCCACCATCATCATGCCGCCGCGCAGACTCACCACGCGGAGCCGCTGCATCGTCACCACCGGCGCTAGCCGCGTCGGGTGGCGCTAGGTCCGGATGCCACGAATCACGCCCTGCCGACGCAGTTCCTCAAGCATCGCCAGGCCGTGCGCGACCAAGGTTTCCGGCGCCGGGTGCCGCAATTCCTCGGCGATGCGCTGGCAAGCGGCGCGCCCGCTCAAGCCTTCGTCACTCTCGCCGTCGAGCAGAGTCAGTAGCCGGGCGGTCACCGGATTGCCGGCGATGAAACGGACCGTATCGTCGGCGGCGCGGTAAACCAACAGCCAGATGGGCTGCCTCGTCCGCGTTTTACGCGGCCGGTAGTCGGGACCGATCCGGTGCACCGGCCACTGGTAGGCCAGATTCATCAAGGTCGGATTGAGTAGCGGCCGTCCGCTGGCCAGACAGCCCTCGGCGCGATGCGCGGCGACGGGCGGATCGGCGATATCGACCGCCAGTTCCACCCACTCGTAATGCGCCAACTCGGCCAGCCAGTCCGGCAAGGGCTGTCGGATCGACGCGGTGCCGAGATAGCGGACGAATTCCTGTGGAATCTCGCGGAACCACGGGGTATGGCTCGGCCAGTCGCGAAAAAACGCGCGCTTCAATCGATTCCAGCGTTGTTCGCCCAAGGTGGCGCGGCACACAGGAAAACAATTGTCGATGAAACCGCAAAGATTGTTGAACAGCAATTCGTTGTAGACCGCCATGCGCCGCGCGGGAACGCCGGACGGGCGTGGAACGTGTCGCGGGTCGCGCACATGCCGCGCAAAGGCACGCTGAAAGGCGTGCAGGTTTGGCGCGTCCATCAGGCGACCTTCGACCGTGCCTGACGCGCCGCCGCCTGCAGACGGGCGATGGTTCGCACTTCGGCCGTCAGAACGTCGAGGTCGGGGATATTGAAGTCGCGCTCCAGGCAGGTCGGCACCACGCCGGTACGTCGATAGGCGGCTTCCAGCAGCGACCACACCGGATCGATGACCGCGGCGCCATGGGTGTCGATCAGCAGGCCGTCCGGTTCGACGTAGTGGCCGGCGACGTGGATGTAACAGGTGCGCTCCAGCGGCAATGCGTTCATGAAGGCGAAAGGGTCGAAAGCGAAATTGCGGCTGTTGACATGGATATTATTCACGTCGAGGTGCAGCAGACAGTCGGCCTCACGGACAACGGCGCCGATGAACTCGGCCTCGCTCATCTCCGCCCCCGGCGGATTCACGTAGTAGGACGCGTTTTCGATACCGATGCGCATGCCCAGCAGATCTTGCGCTTGCTGGATGCGATCCACGGTCCACCGGACCGCTTCCTCGGTCAGCGGTAGCGGCAGCAGATCGTAAAGATGGCTGTCGTCGGCGCACCAGGACAAATGTTCGGTGTACAACGCGATGCCGTGCGCACCCATGAAGGTCTTGATCCGTAGCAACAACGTCCGGTCGAGCGGCGCGATACCGCCAAGCGATAGCGACAGGCCGTGACAGACGAACGGGTAGCGTTCGGTGAATCGGCGCAGTTCCTTACCCGACCGGCCACCCATGCCGGCCCAATTCTCCGGCGCCAGTTCGAAGAAATCGATGGCGTCGGGCACGCCGGCCTGCAACGCGGGAAGCAGCTCGCGGCGGAAACCGAGACCGGCGCCGTGCGCCCGACGCGTCGTCGATGCTTGAGTCATTGCCATCCTCCGCTAAAACCAACGCGGTCGGGAATATGCCCGCACCGCGTGGCGTGTTCACCAACTACTTCTTATCGGCGCCGCACTTGGCTTCACCGCATTTGCCCTCTTTTTTCTTCTCGATGGTTTTCTTGTCGGCGCCGCACTTGGCCTCGCCGCACTTGCCCTCCTTTTTCTTCTCAACCGACTTTTTCTCCGCACCGCACTTGGCTTCGCCGCATTTGCCGTCCGACTGCTTGCCGTCAGCTTGAGCCAACTGGTAGCCGGTCGCCAGACTGGTGGCAACGAACGGGTTGTCGGATGCCTGGGCCAACGGCGCAAGAGCGGCGGCGGCGAAAGCGGAACCAATGACAATAGGATTAACTTTAGTGGTTTTTTTCATCTTTCTCTCCTTGGGGTGGAATGAAGCGAACAAACCGGAAATCGGCTGCTCACCTTCTAGTCGGCGAAAGCACGCCATCCTTACAAACGGCGTCGCCACACCGGCCTGATCTACTGAAATTCTCAACGATCGAAAAGTCAAGCGGGCACGGTTCGGTCACGCGCGCAGTTCACGATGAACTTCCTCACGGATCCTAAAAACCAATTAACCTCTGAAAATACTTGTGTTTCCGGCTGTGATACACTCGCCGCAGCCGAGACACCGTCTGGCGCCCACTAATGTTTCGCAACGGCGGCCGTCCACATGCCAGTGGATCTGCCGGGCACTCATCGCTTGTTCAGGACAATTGCGGCGTCACGCAACCGACCATTCCGGAGCGTCATGAAAAGCGAAAACATATGACCAATAAATCAATCGCGTTATTTCCGCCGCACGGAAAAGCGACCCCACCTAATTTATTACGATACCTGTCTCTCACGCTCTGTCAATGCGGAATTCCTCTTCACGCCTCGCGACTTCAATGCCTTCCCCACCCGCCGACATCGCTCATTTGAGCGCGAATTTACCGACGAAAATCGCCTGGACATGGAATACGCTGGATTCCACCGATGCTTGACGTCTTTTTCACGGTGGATGTCGAAATCTGGTGCGATGGCTGGCAAGATATCGACAAAAAATTCCCCAGCGCTTTCCGGAAGTACATCTACGGCCCGACGCCCACCGGCAATCATGGCTTGCCTTACACTCTCGATGTACTGAACGAATATGGTCTGACAGGTGTTTTTTTTGTCGAACCGCTTTTCGCGGCGCGTTTCGGCAAAAGCCCCTTGGCGGAAATCGTGGGCTTGATTCAGGAAAGCGATCAGGAAATTCAGCTCCATTTGCACCCCGAATGGATAGACGAAGCCAGAATGCCCCTACTGAAACGCCGCCACGGCAAACAGCGTTATCTGCGGCATTTCTCGATGGCCGAGCAGACCAGGTTGATCGGCACGGCGGCCAACCTGCTCCATCAGGCGGGCGCCGAGGAAATCAACACCTTTCGTGCTGGCAGCTTTGCCTTCAACAAGGACACGCTGGGCGCGCTGGCCGCCAACGGCATTCCGTTCGACAGCAGCTACAACGCCAGCACCTTTGGCCTCGATAGCGGCGTCATGCCGGGCGTGGCGGTCGTGGAACCGATCAAGTACGAAGGGATTTTCGAATATCCCGTCACCGTGTTCAGCGATGGCACGGGTTCGCTGCGGCACGTTCAGTTGACCGCCTGCTCCTACAAGGAAATGGAGGGCTTGTTATGGCAAGCGCTGGAGGCCGGCCGCAGTTCCTTCGTCATCGTTTCCCACAATTTCGAATTGCTCAACCTGGCCAAGGACCGCGCCGACGATCAAGTCGTCAAGCGTTTTCAAAACCTTTGCGCGTTCCTGGATATGAACCGCGACTGTTTTAACGTGGCCGGATTTCAGGACCTCGATCCGCAACTCACCCGCTGGCAGCCGGCACCACTGGATTCACCACTGTGGAAAACCGGCGCGCGCATGGTCGAGCAGGTGTATCGCCGAAAGTACAAGTAAGCTCCGGACACCCCGTCAGTAACAGTCTGGACGATGTCAGCGCTCGATCAACAGCCCCAGACGCCCCGCCAGCCAGGCCGTGGTCGGCGCCTGGACGAGAATGGTCATCAGAACGGCGATGAAAGTGACCGAGGCGATCATTTCGGCCCCCGGCGCCTTCATGCCCAATAACAGGCCGGCGAGCGCGGCCGGAATGACCCCGGTTTCGCGGGTCCAGCACATGAAAAGCAATTCCTTGACACTCCACCTCGCCCGCCGATCGACACCCGCGCACACGAAAACGGTGATCGGCCGCGCCACCAGCATCAGCACGGCGACCACGGCCGCGCCACCAACGAGATATTTGTCCATCAGCGCGAAATCGACCTGTGCGCCGAGCAGAATGAAGATGAACATGCGCATGATCAGGGCGGTGGTGACGATGAATTCCTCCAGACGATGTTGTTCCTCGTCGCCCATTTCGAAGCCGAAAGCGTCCTGGTTGCCGATGATGATGCCGAAAACGAAAACCGCCATGAAACCGCTGGCGCCAAGACTGTCGGCCTGCATGTAGGCGCCGATCACCGCCATCAAGGTCACCAGGGGCGCGTATTCGACGAGAAAGTCATATTTCGCGTGCCCGATGGCAAAAGCGGCGGCATAACCGAGCGCGCCGCCGACGACGATGCCGAGACTGGCCTGTTTGAGCAAATCGTAGACCGAATGCGCCGGCGAGAAGCTGCCGGACCCCATCGCCACGGCCAGGACGGTGAACGTCACGATGGCGCCCATGGCGTCGTTGAACGCCGATTCGCTCATCACGGTCTGCGCGACCCGATCCTTGATCGGCACCTGCTTGAAGATCGGCACCAGCGTCGCCGGGTCTGTCGAGGCGAGACTGGCGCCGAGCAACAGGGCGACGATCATCGGCAGATTGAGAAAGTAATACGCCGTCAGACCGGTGATCGCGGCCGTGATCAGGACGCCGAGCGTCGAAATGACCAAAATGGTGATCCACACCTCCTTGAGCACCTTCAGGCGCAAGGAGGCGCCACCGTCGAACAGGATGTAACACGAACCGAAGATCAGTATCACTTGGTTCAACGCCGAATCGGCCTTGATGTCGACGAAACCGGCCATTGCCGGGCCGACACAAATGCCAACGATCAGCAGTACCGCCACATCCGGCATTTTCAGCTTCCTGGCGATCAAGGCGGACAACATGCCGAAGGCAAGCACCGCCCCGAACACGACGAGTACATGTTTTGCAGTTTCGATGGCGGCGTTGGTTTCCATGACGACTCCGTAAGAGGGTTTGCGGCGCGAAACGGTCGCGCGGCCTGGACAAAACGACAAATCACAGCGGATCTGACCAGATTTCGCTGATATTGGAAAGTACACGCACCACACCTCCGCGCCTGGTGAACAATCGTCAAGGCGGTGCATGCATGAAAGACCGCAGGCGTGAAAGTGACAAAAAGAGACTTATTCCTCGAATCAATAAGTCCCTTACAATCACGTTTCGCTGTGCTGAGTCCGCATCGGCCACGGTGGAGAGGCGAACTCGCGGCATGTCGTGTCGAAGCGGTCACGAACGCCGTGGGCCGGAGCCAAAGAAAATCAATGAGGAGAAATACCGCTTGCGAGACCGGCAAATGTGCCAGAACACCCCGCGCAATCGGTTATCCGGCTGTTCCATCAATTAAAAGGAGAGCAAACATGTCTTATTCGGCTTTCGTGCAGGCGCGCGATTTTCTGCTAGCGCATCGCACCGACTATCAAACGGCTTACCGCGATTTCAAGTGGCCGCAACTTACCGAATTCAACTGGGCACTCGACTATTTTGATGTAATCGCCACCGATAACGACCGCCCGGCGCTGTGGGTGGTCAACGAGGACGGCTCCGAGCAGAAAATGTCCTATGCGCAAATGTCGAAACGCTCCAACCAGGTCGCCAACTGGCTGCGCGGCGTCGGCGTCAAGCGTGGCGACCGCATCTTGATGATGCTCGGCAACGAAGTGTCGCTCTGGGACACCATGCTGGCGTCGATCAAACTCGGCGCCGTGCTGACGCCGGCCACCACCCTGCTCGCCCCCGACGATTTGCGCGACCGCCTCGACCGCGGCCAGGTCCGTCACGTGATCATCGGCCATGTCCACGCCGAAAAATTCAGCGAACTGCCCGGCGATTATTCGCGGATTACCGTCGGCGGCGAGGTCGAGGGCTGGCTGCCGCTCGAGAAAGCCTACCTGGAACCCGAACAGTTCCAGCCCGATGGCGTCACCAAGGTCACCGATCCGCAGTTGCTGTATTTCACCTCCGGCACCACCTCGAAACCGAAACTGGTGCTGCACAGCCAGCAAAGCTATCCGGTCGGCCATCTGTCGACGATGTACTGGCTGGGCCTGCAACCGGGCGATGTGCACTGGAACATCAGCTCCCCCGGCTGGGCCAAGCACGCCTGGAGCTGCTTTTTCGCGCCGTGGAACGCTGGCGCGACAATCTTCATCTATAACTACTCGCGGTTCACCGCCGCGGCGATACTGGAAACGCTGGTCCGCTGCTCGGTGACCACCCTCTGCGCGCCACCGACCGTCTGGCGGATGCTGATCCAGGAAGACCTGAGCAAATACCCGGTCAAGGTCCGCGAGCTGATCGGCGCCGGTGAACCACTGAACCCGGAAGTCATCGATCAGGTCAAGAACGCCTGGGGAATCACCCTGCGCGACGGTTTCGGGCAGACCGAAACCACGGCGCAAGTCGGCAATTCGCCGGGCCAGGCCGTCAAGTTCGGCTCGATGGGCCGGCCGATGCCCGGTTTCCAGGTCCGGCTGGTCGATAGCGACGGCAACGTGGCCGACGAAGGCGAAATCTGTCTGGAACTGTCGCCGCGGCCCATCGGCCTGATGATTTCCTATGCCGACGACCCCGAGAAAACCGACGAGGTGATGCGCGACGGCTTCTATCACACCGGTGACACCGCGTCGATCGACGCCGACGGCTATATCACCTACGTCGGCCGCGCCGACGATGTGTTCAAGGCCTCGGACTACCGCATCAGCCCGTTCGAACTGGAAAGCGTGCTGATCGAACATGAAGCGGTCGCCGAAGCCGCCGTGGTGCCGAGCCCCGACCCGCTGCGCCTGGCCGTGCCGAAAGCTTTCCTCACCCTGCGCACCGGCTATGAACCGGGTCCGGAACTGGCCCGCGATATCTTCGTCTTCCTGCGCAGCCATCTGTCGCCGTACAAGCGCATCCGCCGCCTCCAATTCGGCGAATTGCCGAAAACCATTTCCGGAAAAATCCGGCGCGTGGAGCTACGCAAGGGCGAGCAGGACAAAGGCGCCGGCAGCCGTGGCGAACTGGAGTTTTTCGAGGACGATTTCCAGTTTTGAGCACCACACGAGACCATTGGCGTCGTACCGCGACAAAAAACCGCCCTCGGGCGGTTTTTTCTGCCCGACCACACGGCGAGGCGGAATATTTTGGGGCGTGCCGCTCGGCTCAGGAGGACCGCAGGTAATGCGCCAGTGGCTGACGCCCGGTGACAATCGGCGACGGCGCGGCAAACCCCATTCGGAACACCATCACTGGCGTATCGGTTCCGACCAGTTCGCGCCAACCGTCTACCAGTGTCTGCTGCAAAATGTCCGGAATCCCCTCGCCCTGGGCGCCAGCGGCGGCGTAAAGAGCGGAAGCCGGCAAGGGTTGCAAGACGCGGCCGTGCGCGGTAGCCGTCAGCCACAGCCGCTGGAACGCGCTGCCGGCATCGAGTAGCGACCGAGGGTCCGGTTTTTCCACCGTCAGCACACCAAGGTGCGGCGCCAGCCGGCACGGCAGGTCACACGAACGAACGCCAAGCAACCGATGCATTCCCAAGCGGTTGGCCGCCTTGGCGACCGGCCAGTGGCGCAGCAGCGCGAAGAACGGACGCAAAGGCGGCTCCACCGCCAAACTGCCGGGCGGCAGGCCTTCGGCGCAATTGCCGTGCCAGCCGACATCGAAGCGGACCGCCGAGAACAGTTCCGCATGTAACAGCGGATTGCGAAAGCGTTCGGTTTCGGCCAGGCGCATCAGGCGCAACACGCGCGGGCGTTGGTCGGGTCGGTCCAACCAAATCAGTCTGCAAGGGGAATAGCGGTCAACGGCGGTGGCGAGTTCGGCGCGCTGTGCCTCGCTCATCGACGGGCCGTGAAAGCGCAGCGTCCGACAGGTGTGGCGTTCCGGAATGCGTTGCCAAAGCGCATCGACGACCGCACCGCCGTCTTGCAGGCGGCAATTCAGCAACAGATCGGGGCGCTCGGGTTCCGGCAACAGGCGTGTGTCCACCGCCACGCCGAATCGGCTCGCGGCAATGCGCAGATTTTCCACCACCGCGCCGAGCGACAACAACGCCAACAAGCGTTGGTAGCCCTCCGGTCGCAACACCAGATCCTCGGCGGCGAATACCCGGATGCGATCGTCGTCGACCGCGAAGCGAATTCGGTGGTGGTTGTCGGCCGAGGGCGCTTGGATCGCGCTCTCGAGGATGCGACGGATATCGTCATCGGCCACGCGTCCCATTTCAGCGCAAGCCCAACTGATGGCGGGCAATGGCGATGGCGATACGGTTGAACGGGTGGCGATTGCCGCCCGGTCGCCAAGTATGCGCGAGCTTGTTGCGGTAGGCATCGAACTGGATGCCATGCGGTGCCGCCAGCACCTTGCCGCGCTTGAGGAGAATCTTCAACGCCTCCGTGCCGGCCACGCCGGCGCAGATCATGCAGGCCATCGGCGTCGACGGCCCTTTGCGCGCGCTCAGATCGACACGCGTCTTGTCGGCCAGATAATGACGATGCAGCAAGGCCGGCGCCAGACCAACCAGAAAACGCACCGCCTTGTCCAGTTCCTGCCGGCCCTCGACCTGGAAATAATCCTCGAAAGTCATCCGGCCCGGCATGAAATTCAGCAGCGCGCCACCCATTCCAAGCGGCGCGACGGTGATCGCCGGGATGCCATGCCTTGCGCAATACCGGAAGACCAGTTCGCGGGCAGCGAAGGCAAAAAAATCCAGGCCATCGACGTAAAGATCCACCGCCTTGAAAAAAGCCTCCAGATTTTCCTCGTTCACGCCCTGCGGAAAAAGCGTCAATTCCGCTTCCGGGTTGATGTCCCGCGCCATCTCGGCAAGCACCTCGACCTTTTGCCGCCCGGAGGTCGACAGACTGGCCCCGACTTGCCGGTTGAAATTGGCGGCTTCGAAAACGTCGAGATCGGCGATGTGGAATTTGCCGACACCGAGACGCGCCAGGGTGACGAGATGCAAGCCGCCGACACCGCCAAGCCCGGCAATGGCCACCCGCGCGCCGCGCAACCGCGCCTGTTCTGCATCGGTAACCCAACCGAGATTTCGCGAAAAAGCCTGGTCATAATCGAAAGCCTGCACGATCAACCCTCTATAATTAATATCATTAGCTTGGAACCCACATTAGGGTTCATTTTGTTGCAAGGAGCAGCGCTTGACAATCCGGCCCGCCCAAACCCAGCCCACCGATACCGTCTCCGCCGCCACCTCGGTCAAGATCAATACCGAGAATTATTTCAACGATTTAAGAGGAAAACCCAAACCACCGTTCCTTGGTCATTATAAGCAAAGAAAACCACGTGCCCATCGCTAGCGCCATCCTGTACTTGCGTCTGGCGATTCTCAATCTCCAGCGCAACACGCGAAGAACGGCCGTTGCCGTGGCCACCGTCGCCTTCGGCATCGCCGCTTTCGTCATGGCCGGCGGCTTCATCGACTACATTTTCGAGCAGATACGCGAAGCAACAATCCACTCGCAACTTGGCCACCTCCAGATTGTGAGGCCCGGCTATTTCGAAAGCGGCATCGCCGACCCCTACGCTTTTCTACTGCCTGGCCAATCGCCGGAGCAGCAATTGGTTGAAAAAACAACCGGCTTCGCTAGTCTGGCGCCACGTTTGGCGTTCAGCGGCCTGCTCAGCCATGGCGACGCCACCATCGCCTTCATCGGCGACGGCGTGGACCCGGAACGCGAAAAACAGCTTAGCAGCAGTGTCGCCATCATCAGCGGCCGCGATCTGGCCTCCGCCGACGAAGCCGCTGTCGTCCTCGGCGAAGGCTTGGCGCGCAGCATGCGCCTGCAGCCTGGCGATGTCGTCGTTCTGCTGGCGACGGCGGCGAACGGCAGCGCCGGCGCGGTCGAAGTCAAGGTCGCCGGCACCTTCGCAACCATGTATAAGGATTACGATGACCGGGCGCTACGGCTGCCGCTGTCGATCACCAGAAAACTGATGAAAGTGAATGGCGCCACTTCCTGGGTGGTGCTGCTCGACCAGACGCCGAAAACCGCGGCGGCCACCACGCACTTGCAAGGCGTTCTGGACAGCCGGAAATTCCAGGTCGTGCCGTGGACCGAACTCGCCGATTTTTACAACAAGACCGTCGTCCTGTTTTCCAAACAGGTGAACGTGGTCAAATTCATCATCGGTTTGCTGATCGTTCTCACCATTTCCAACACCCAGACCATGTGTGTCCTCGAACGCACCACCGAAATCGGCACCAGTCTGGCCATCGGCCTGCGCGGCCGTGTGGTGATGAGCATGTTCATCACCGAAGGCGCGCTGGTTGGCCTGCTTGGTGGCGTGCTTGGTGTCGTTCTGGGCTACCTCGCGGCGCAAGCGGTATCGGCGATCGGCATTCCCATGCCGCCACCGCCCGGCATGGAACGAGGTTACATCGGCAAAATCCTCGTCAGCCCGGGGCTGGCGGCCGACGCCTTTGTCCTGGCGCTGATCACCACCCTGCTGGCCAGTATTCTCCCGGCCTGGAAAGCGAGCCGGATGAACATCGTCGACGCACTCAGGCACAACCAATGAAATTGCCACTCCCCGACACCTGGTCCTTCGCTTTGCGCAATGTCTTGCGTCAACGCCTACGCTCGGCGGCGACCCTGGTCGCCATCGGCATGGGCGTCGCCGGGCTGATTCTGGCCGGCGGTTTCATTCAAGACATTTACGTCCAGCTCGGTGAAGCGCTGATACATTCTCAGACCGGCCATCTTCAGATCGCGCGCGAAGGTTATCGCGAAGGCCGTACGCGGGCGCCGGAAAACTACCTGATCGAAAACTCGGATCGCTTGAAAGAGCAGGTGCGCGCCCAGCCAGGAACGCAGATGGTGCTGGCCCGGCTCGGCTTCGCCGGCATGATCAACAACGGTCGTCGTGACCTCGGCATCATCGGCGAAGGCGTCGAACCGTCCGCGGAAGCGGCGCTCGGCAGTTACCTGACCTATATCGAAGGCCGACCGCTGGCCGACGGCGACCTCGACGGCATCGTCCTCGGTGAAGGCGTTGCCAAAACCCTCGGTCTGAAGGCCGGCGACCGCGCGAACCTGGTGATCAGTCTCTCGCAAGGCGCGGTAAACACCCTCGACTTTGAAGTCATCGGCGTCTTTCAAAGCTTCTCCAAGGAATTCGACGCGCGCGCGGTGCGCATCCCCCTCGCCGCCGCCCGCAATCTCATGGATACCGCCGCCGCGCACCTCTTGGTAGTGGTGCTCGACAAAACCGAAGACACCGCCCGCGTACAGGCCGCGCTAGGACAGCAGCTGGCGCCACAAGGCTACGAAATCGTTTCATGGCGGCAGCTTTCCGATTTCTACGACAAAACCGTCCAGCTTTATCAGCGCCAATTTGGCGTGCTGCGCTTTATTATTTTATTGATGGTTCTGCTCAGCGTGATCAACAGCGTCAACATGACCATCTTCGAACGCACCCGCGAATTCGGCACCATGCTGGCAATCGGCGACCGACCAATACGTGTATTCCGCATGATCCTCGCCGAAAACGTGCTCATCGGCCTGGCGGGCGCCCTCGTCGGCATGTTGCTTGGCTGCCTGGCCGCTTGGCTGATCTCAGCCATCGGCATCTCGATGCCGCCGCCGCCAAACGCCAATGTCGGCTACACCGCGCTGATCCGGCTGGTGCCGCTGGATATACTTTCTGCTGGTGCCATTGGTTTTGTCGCCACCAATCTAGCGAGCGTTATTCCCGCGCGTCGTGCCTCGCGTTTGCCAATCGTCGACGCCCTGCGCCAAAGCACTTGACGACACTCTCGAATGGGTAACTTGGTTTTACCGCCAGTGACGTCTTGATTCGACGCCGCGCCATGGGACAAGCGAAGCAGGCGGCTATCGAGTCTCTCGACGCCGCACTGTGAGGTTCCCTCGGTTTTTC
>JAKOTN010000134.1 GCA_029776255.1 Pseudomonadota bacterium | reverse complement strand
GAAGCCGCGGAAGAAATTCAAGATCTACCCGATTGGCCACTTGCACATCGACATCGCGGACGTGCAACCGACGAGGGCAGGCGCTACCTGTTTGTGGCGATCGACAGAACCGCCAAGTTTGCCTACGCCGACCCGCATCCACGAGCCACCCGCTCGGTTGCTCGGGATTTCCCGTCTGGCCTTGTGGAAGCGGCGCCTTATCACGGTAAAACGCCACGTCCACCAGACGCATGAGCAGTTGAACGCCCACTTGCAGACCTGTCTGATGGCTTACGACCTTGCCAGACGATTGAAGACGCTGAAGGGCCTGACGTCCTATGAATTCGTCTGCAAAACCTGACAAAAGAGCTTGGGCGCTTCAGGATCACTCCGATCCAGCACACCGTGGGAGTAAACAGCTAGCTTCGGTCGGCCAAATGCTCGCAAAAGGAATCCTGGTCAAGCAGGCCAGTAAAAAGGCCGGGGCCCCCCGGCCTTTTTACTTGTTTCCCCGAGCGCCGCGCTTCGGTTCTACCCCATGTAATTGCCGCCGTTCAGCGAGAAATCGGCGCCGGTGGCGAAACCGGATTGGTCGGAAGCCAGCCAGGAAATGATCGAAGCAATCTCGTCCGGCGTCCCCAGGCGTTTTACCGGGATAGTGCCGACGATTTTTTCCAGAACATCCTCGCGGATCGCGCGCACCATGTCGGTACCGATATAGCCCGGCGACACCGTGTTGACCGTCACGCCCTTGCTGGCCACTTCCTGTGCCAGCGCCATGGTGAAACCACGCATTCCAGCCTTGGCGGTCGAGTAGTTGGTCTGGCCGAACTGTCCTTTCTGGCCATTCATCGACGAGATATTGATGATTCGCCCCCAACCCCGGTCCATCATCCCGTCAATCACCTGCTTGGTGACGAAAAACAAGGAATTGAGGTTGGTATCCATGACGGCGCGCCAGTCTTCGAGGCTCATCTTGCGAAACACGCCGTCACGGGTAATTCCGGCGTTGTTAACCAGCACATCGACTTCGCCGACTTCGGCCTTGACCCTGTCAAAAGCCTCCGCCGTGCTCTGCCAATCCGATACGTTGCCTTCCGAGGCGATAAAGTCAAAACCCAGGGCCTTTTGCTCCTGCAGCCAAGCGTCCTTGCGCGGCGAATTGGGGCCACAGCCGGCGACGACGGTAAACCCGTCCTTGGACAGGCGCTGGCAAATCGCGGTACCAATACCGCCCATCCCCCCGGTAACGTAAGCAACTTTATTCCGCATTGATTTTCCTTTCGATTAATGAGAAACGGGCGTCTCAAGGTAGCTGCTCGCCTCGCTTCGGCGGCTACTATAACCAGAGTTGACCGGCGCGGTAAGGACTTATCGGCACCACCAGCCATCCAATGGCCGCGACACCGGGTCACCGGTCGCGCATGACGATATGCATCGAGCAGCGTGCATACCCACCCACACACCGCAACGGCGAAAAGAAAAGCGCGCCGCCACATGGCTTGATAGACTGCGCTGTCGATAGTCGCGCCAGTGGCCTCGCGGGAGGACCCCATGAAACCTCACCCCTTCGTTGCCATGCCATACAGAATCGAAACGTGGCTAGATGAATTGCCGATCGACTCCCATCGTGCTTATGCTGGCCCTTTCGAACCGGTATACGGCGACGCCGGCCTTAACCGGCGATAGCCCGGCCGTGGATTCGATCCGCAAAAAGCGGCAGCAATTCCACGACATCGCGCACTCGCCCTCCGAAGCCGCCACCGTACCAGCCATTACCGCACACGAAATCCCCCCCGGCCACCCGCCTTTCACCCCCCGTCAGGTCGTGCTGTTCAGCGGCCACATGATCGATTCCCCCGCTCGACGGATACCGCGCTTCCCCGCCAAGCGGGAAGCCATCGCGGCAACAGAAATCGGCGCCGCGCTCGATCGGCTCCATGTCGGGTCTCACGATCTGGCGCTGGCACAAGCGGCCTGTGGCGGAGACCTACTGTTCCTCGAAGCCTGCCAGGCGCGCGGCCTCCGCCTGCAAGTATTGCTGCCGTTCGAGGAAGTTGAATTCATCAAACGTTCCGTTATCGCCGCTGCCGATGGCGACACGTGGCACCAACGGTATTTCGCTGTCACCCGCTCGCTTGGCGATGATCTGCGAATCATGCCGGACGAACTTGGCCCCTCGCCCTCACCCCACGGCCACAGGGAGGACGACAACTTCGCGCACTGCAATCTCTGGCTGCTACACACGGCCTTGGCATGGGGCGCCGACAAGCTGCGCTTCCTCTGCCTGTGGGATGGAAGTAGCGACGGCCCAGGTGGCACGGCCCAGATGTACGATCAGGTGAGGCGGTACACCAACCGCATCTGTTGGATCGACACCCGCACACTGTGGTGAATGGCGGCCGATAGCAGCGCGCCCGCCCCCTTTGCCTTGACCGCACAAGGTTTTTGAATCTATAGTCCAGCCCATGCTCAATGAACTCAACGCGCTCGAAGGCCGGATCACCGAGGTCGCCGCGCTCTGCCGTCGCCTGCGGACGGAGAACGAAGACTTGCGGAAACAACTCGCGACATCCCAAACCGAGAACCGGGAACTGGTCGAACGAATGACCGTCGCCCGCTCCCGCCTTGAACAGCTTGCCCAGCAGTTACCCGAAGCCAAGGTCTGACTTCCATCCGATGCCCAACGAAGCCAACTTTCTCGACATCACCTTGCTCGGCAGGGAATACCGTGTCGCCTGTCCACCGGAACAAAAGGCTGCGCTGCTGGATGCCGCCGCCTACGTCGATGGAAAGATGCGCGACATTGCCGAAAAAACCCGCAACAACATGGCCGAGCGCATTGCCGTCATGGCCGCCTTGAATATCGCCCATGAGTATCTCGGATCTGATAAGGCACAAGCGCCGGCACATGAAAAAATTGAATCCGAAATAGCGCTGGACATCGAAGCGGTTCGGCGTAGAATTAATTTCATGGAGACGGAGCTTGATTCGGTGTTGAAGCCGGAGCAAACCGGGTTGTGACGGATCGGTTTCTCTTATCGGGTTTCGTGGTCTCCAAGAGCGTTCCCTGCGGTGTTTGTTAAGGTCATAGATTCCTTGAACCAATGCTGATTGGCATCGGTTACGGACCATGGAAACCGCTGTTGTGTGTGCCCCTCGTCGGGTGTACCTGATGCGGAAGGAAAGTGACCTCTCTGGACCCAGGTTCAGGATGCCGGCCTGACGGCACTCGCGGGGACAAAACAAGAAAACGCGGGGCCCGTTTCGGTCCCGCGTTTTTTTCGTTTTTGCTTACAGATCTTTCTGCTCTCCGTTCTAGTTCTATTGCTTGGTTGTTTTTGTTTCGTCCACGCCGCCTTTTCTTATCAGTTTTCAGCAATAGGCGATGTTCGTGTCGATCCATCGCATTATCTGGAGGGTGCGAAGCGGAAGAGCATTCCGGCGGGCGGCGCGGACGACGGGCGGTGTATTCACGTGGATTCACCGATCGAGATCGTGTTCGCCGCAAAGACGCAGCATCTCCCGACGCGCCAGGTCGCGCAGACCAATGGCCGCGCGCCAGTCGTTCCCTTCCGGAAACAGCGGCGCACTGGTATTGAAAGCCACCTCACCAAATCGCGGCATCCAAGTCTTGTCCGGCAACACCTGGCGTGTGCCGCGCAAGCCACCAACCAATACCGGCACGCCGGCACGCGCCGCCACGACAAAGGCACCCATGCGAAACGCCTTGAGACCGGCCTCGCGCGAAAATGTGCCTTCCGGGAAGATCGCCAGATTCCCGCCGTTTTTCAATTCCTCCGTCAGATCCTCGACATCCTCGACGCTTTTCGACACCGAAAAACGCTCGACGAACACGGTGCCTACGGCCTTCAAAAAAGCATGGATCAGCGGTTGAGCGATGAACTCTCGCTTGGCGACGAAGCGGTAGGCGTGGCGTGGCGGCAACGCCGCGCACAAAGCCAGTCCGTCGAAATAGCTGCAATGGTTGATCAACAACAGATGCGGCACGTCCGGGAAACGATTGTTCTCGGTTTCGCGCACCGGCAAACCCGTCAGGAAAAGGATCAGCCGCGCCGCGAAATGAACGAGGTAGCGTCCATAAACGGGCCATTGCAAAACCAGAGTTATCGCGGCCACCGGCAGGCCGATCGTCAGCAACACGCTCCAGCACCAGCACGCGTACGCCATGCCACCGAAGCGTCGCGCCGCGTCGCCCAGACGCACGCGCAAGGTGGCCAAGCCCAGTCGGAACATGGGGCCGCGGCCACCCGCCGCTTGGACGCCGATCGATCCGCTTTCAAAAAGCGCGCGCGTGGCGTTACGCCGGATTTTGCCGCTGGACGTCTTGAGTACCGCGTTCGGCGGCGCGAGTACGATTTCATCGGCCGGCAAGCCGATGGTGTCGATTGCGGCTTGGTTGATTTCTCGCCGCAGAGTCTCGCGAATACGCGGATCGTCCGCGCGCGTTTCGGCGACCACCACCAGCCGCTCGGAGGCATGGCACGGATCGTTACTGGCGAAAACCGCGACGCAGCCCCGTCGCACTCCGGCAATGTTGCCCACAGCCTGCTCCAGTTCGTAAGGATACAGATTGCGGCCACCACGGATGATTAAGTCCTTGGCCCGGCCGGTAAGATAGATCTCGCCGTCGACGAGATAGGCGGAATCGCCCGAATCGAGCCACTCGCCGTGGAAGAGCGAGCGCGTGGCAACAGGATTGCGAAAATAGCCGGCGGTGACCGACGGCCCCTTGAACTGTAGCCGCCCGACATGACGATCCGGCAGTTCGGCATCGCGGTCATCGACGACGCGAATCGCATGCCCCGGCAAGGCCCGCCCGCAAGCCGTCACGCGCACCGGATCGAGGGAGTCGTCGCCAACCGGCACCGCCTGCCGACGCTGGGTCAGCGCTTCCCGATCGATGAGGTCGATGTGGGGGCCGCGTCGCAACGGTGGGAACGCCAATCCGACCGAACATTCCGCCAAACCGTAGACCGGCGCAAGGGACTCGGCGGCGAAACCGTGCCGCGCATAACGTTCGGCGAACGCGGCCAGCGTCGCCGGATTCACCGGCTCCGCGCCGTTGAAAGCCAATCGCCACGACGAAAGATCCAGGCCGGCCAGATCGGCGTCGGCCAGTTTTCTGGCGCATAAATCGTAGGCGAAGTTCGGCGCGGCCGAGAGAGTGCCGCGATGGTGCGAAATGGCCTGAAGCCAGCGCGCCGGGCGCGCGAGAAAAGCGAGCGGCGACATCAAGACTAGACGCATGCCGAAGTACAGCGAACCGAACCAGGCGCCAATCAAGCCCATGTCGTGATAGAGCGGCAGCCAAGAAACAAACACGTCGTCGCCGCCGATTTCGGCGGCGTCGCCCATTGCCCGCAAGTTGGCCAGCAGATTGGCGTGGCTGAGCATCACGCCCTTGGGATCGCCGGTACTACCGGAGGTGTATTGCAGGAACGCGATGTCGTCCGGTGCCGGGCGGTACAGCAGGTCGATCGGCTCGCTGTCGAGATCCGCGCAGGTCAGAATCTCGGTCAGGCTCGGCACCTTGGCGCGTAACAATCCCGCCACCCCTTTCCCCTGCGGCACGGTGACGACGAACACCGTTTCGGCGTTGGCAAGGATGTGCGCATGCCGACGAAGGTGGTCGTCGATTTGCGCTAGCCTGGCGGGAGGGTAAATCGGTACCGGAATGCCGCCGGCGAAGAGCACGCCAAAAAAACCGCACAAGTAGTCGCGACCGGTAGGCAACATCAGCGCCACGGCCTGTCGCGGACGCAGACCACGCGAAACCAGACCGCTGGCCACACGCTTCGACGTTGTCAGCAGCGCCGCGTAAGTGATCGTTTCCGGAGAACTTACCGTGAAACCCTCGCCATCGCCGTAAAGCAGCACGTGCGCCCGCTCGGGGTGACGTTCGGCATGCCATTCGAGAACCTCGACCAAGGTCGCGGCTGTCGCGGGAAAGCCGCTCAGGGGGCCGGTTGCCGTTGGAACGGGCGATTGCCAGGCGCGATCCCCACCGCCGCCACCGACAAGCAAATGCAGCAAATCGTCCGGCGTCCGTGCATCGGCCAGCGCGGTGTCCGGCAACGATCTGTCGAACGCCTTGCCAAGACGCAGCACCAGTTCGACCCGCGCCAAGCTATCCAACCCGAGATCGCGCTCGAGATGGCTGTTCAAATTCACACGCCCACACCGGCCCGGCCGCGTCTCCTCGACCATTTCCGCCACCACGCGCAACACCCGGGCCGCGAAGTCCCGGTCGGCCGGCTCGGCGTTTAATTCGCTTGCCTCACCGCTTTTTGATGAACTGTCATTCACGACGCGTCCGCAAGAATGAAATCGATTCGACCGGTTTCCAGGTCGGAACGCACCAGTTTCGCTCGCAGACGATCCCCCAGGCGGAAACGCCGGCCGGTTCGTTCGCCAAGCATCTGATGCCGCGTGCTGTCGAACTGAAAATATTCGTCTCCGAGTTCGGAAACGTGGATCAAACCTTCGACATAAACGTCGTCAAGCGCGACAAAAACGCCGAAAGGCACCACGGCGGCGATCGTACCGGCGAAAACCTCGCCAATACGGTCACGCATGTAGTAGCACTTCAACCAGTTGACCACATCGCGCGTCGCCTCGTCGGCACGGCGTTCGGTCATCGAGCAATGCAGACCAAGGTCTTCCCAATTGCCCGGCGCGTACCGCTCTCCGTCTAGCGCCGCCTTGATCGCGCGATGGACCAGCAGATCCGGGTAGCGCCGGATCGGCGACGTGAAATGCGTGTAATGCTCGTATGACAGACCGAAATGACCGACGTTATCCGGGCTGTAAACCGCCTGACGCAAGGAACGCAGCATGACCGTCTGTAGCAGTTGCGCGTCCGGACGCGACTTGATGCTTTCAAGCAAGGCCGCGTAGTCCTTCGCGGTCGGATCGTCGCCGCCACCCAGGGTCACTCCGAATTCCTTGAGAAAACCACGCAAGGATTCCAGCTTTTCCGGCGTCGGGCCTTCGTGAATCCGGTACAGGCACGGTTGCCGCCTCGCCTGCAGCAAGTCCGACGCACACACGTTGGCCGCCAGCATGCATTCCTCGATCAAACGATGTGCGTCGTTACGATGCGACGGAACAATGTCGGCGATTTTTCCTTGCGCGTTGAACAGCATCAATGTCTCTATCGTCTCGAAATCGATGGCGCCGCGCTTTTCGCGGGCGGCGCTCAACACCTGGTACAACGCATAAAGCTCCCGCAGTTGCGGCATCAACGCGCGTTGCTCGTCGCTTGCGGCCTCTTCGGTTCCGCTGAGCCAATTCCAGACCTGGCCGTAGGTCAATCGCGCGCGCGACCGAAAAACCGCTCGCTGAAAGGTGTAGCCGGCGATTTCGCCATCCGGACCGATGCGCATGTCGCAAACCATTGCCAGACGATCGACATCGGGATTCAGCGAACACAGGCCGTTGGACAACTTTTCCGGCAACATTGGAATCACTCGGCGGGGAAAATAGACCGAATTGCCGCGATCCAGCGCTTCGCGATCGAGCGCCGAACCGGGTCGGACGTAATGACTGACGTCGGCAATCGCCACCACCAAACGCCAGCCATCATCCAATTTTTCGGCGAACACCGCATCGTCGAAATCCCTTGCGGTATCGCCATCGATGGTCACCAACGGCAGATCGCGCAGATCGCTCCGTTCTCCGGCATCGAGAGTATCGACGCTTTCCGGCAATTTCGCCGCTTCTGCCAGCGCGCCGTCGGAAAACTCGAACGGCAACTCATGTTTGCGCAAGGCGATTTCGATCTCCATGCCGGGGTCCGCATAGTTACCGAGCACCTCGACCAGACGTCCGATCGGTTTGGCGTGCCGATCCGGCTGCTCGATGATCTCGACCACCACCACCTCGCCCGCCCTGGCCTGGACGGCCCCCTCCGGCGCCACCAGAATATCCTGGTTGATGCGCCGATTTTCCGGGACCACCACCGTAAACCCGTGTTCGATCAGCACCCGGCCGACGACCTTGCTATTCGCCCGCTCCAGAACTTCAACGATCACCCCTTCACGCCGCCCTTTGCGGTCGACGCCGACGATCCGCACCAACGCGCGATCGCGATGCAGCACCTTGGACATTTGCCGCGCTTCCAAGAACAAATCGTCGCTGCCATCGTCCGGAACCAGAAAACCATAGCCGTCGGGATGCCCTTCGACGCGGCCAGCAATCAAACTGGCGCGCTCGGGGAGGATGAAGGCCGATTTGCGGTTGCGCAGCAATTGCGCCTCGCGCTCCATGGCACGCAATCGACGCTGAAAAAGCTCAAGTTCGAAATCCCGAATGTCGAGCAAGGTGCAGAGCATTTCGAAACTGACCGGTTTTCCTTGTGCCTCAACGGTTTGCAGAATGTACTCCCGCGACGGCAAAGGGTGTTCATAACGTTTCAGTTCGCGATCAAGATGCGGATCACCGCGACGCACCGCAGACAACCTCTTTATTGACATTTTTTCATGATCCTTTAGAATTCGGCCTTCGCTGGAAATGCCCAGGTGGCGAAATTGGTAGACGCGCTAGGTTCAGGTCCTAGTGGTGGCAACACCGTGGAGGTTCGATTCCTCTCTTGGGCACCAGCAAAAAACAAAGCCCTGCTTTCAGGGCTTTTTTTGCGGACGAACAAAAGGCACACCCGCAACAAGGCACTGTCGCCGCAGGTATCGAACAGCGGTGTTTTGCCGAATCCGCGCAGACCGTGCATTGTACGCCCTCGCGGTCCTTCGTTTAAGCCAATTTGTCGCCCGAAAGACCACTCTTTCCTCTTGTTCACGCGCCTTCCCGAGCGATCGTCCATTACAGGCGATGACGCCGCGCGAAACAACTAGCCAGCGCTCAAAAAAATGTGGATACTACCCTGCCACAAAGTCGGCCGTGATCGCGGCCGCGAGAATAAGAATCAACGAGACAAATTCAAAGTCTTTTCACCTTTCAGGAACCCCTATGACCATACGCCAGGAGTTGTTGGACAAACTGCGCGCAAAACGGGCGGAACTGACGGAAAACGTCAGTCCGGAAAAACTCGAAGCCTTGCACGCCAAAGGATTGCTGTCGGCTCGGGAGCGATTGCACGCCCTTTTTCTTGAAGGAACTTTTCAGGAACTCGGCCTGCACGCCGCGCACGCCGCCACCCATTTCGGCATGTCCGGACGGAATCTGCCCGCTGACGGCGTGATTGCCGGCAGCGGTTACGTCGGGCACATGCAGGTTGCGTCGTTCAGCCAGGATTTCAGCGTTTTAGCCGGTACGCTCGGCAAAATGCAGGCGCGGAAAATCACCCGCATCATGCGCCATGCGCTAAAAATCGGCGTCCCGATCGTCGCCTTCAAGGACTCAGGCGGCGCCCGCATCCAGGAAGGCGTCGATGCCCTTTCCGGCTACGGCGATGTTTTTTACGCCAATGTATTGCTGTCGGGCGTGGTGCCGCAAATCGCGGTGATCTGCGGCCCGTGCGCGGGCGGTGCCGCTTACTCGCCGGCGCTGATGGATTTCGTGATCATGACGCGCCATAACGCGCACATGTTCCTTACCGGCCCGGAAGTCATCAAGGCCGTGACCGGTCGCGCCACGACGATGGCCGAGGTCGGCGGCGCCGAAATGCATGCCACGGTCAGCGGGAATGCCCACTTCATCGCCGACGACGACTTGCAGGCCATCGCGCTGGTAAAACAGCTGCTGAGCTACCTGCCCGCCAACAACACCGAGGATCCGCCCCACGATTTGTCGGTACCGATCGAAGAGGCTGCCGACCCGGGAATCAACGACTGCATCCCGGACAGCCCTTCGGACCCCCTGGACATGTACCTCGTCATTCGCCGTGTGGTAGACCATGGCGAACTGCTTGAAGTCCATGCCGGTTTTGCCCGCAACGTCATCGTCGGCTTTGCCCGTATCGGCGGCGTGGTGACCGGCATCGTCGCCAACCAGCCGATGGTGATGGCCGGCGCGCTGGATCTCAACGCGGCCGACAAGGTGGCGCGTTTCGTGCGCACCTGCAACATCTTCAACGTGCCGGTGGTGACATTGGTCGATGTACCGGGCTTTCTCCCGGGCGTCGAACAGGAGCGCGGCGGCATCATCCGCCATGGCGCCAAGATGCTCTCCGCCTACGGCTCCTGCACCGCCCCGAAAATCACGGTCATCCTGCGCAAGGCGTATGGCGGCTCTTATCTTGCCATGTGCAGTCAAGAACTTGGCGCGGACATGGTTTTTGCCTGGCCGACGGCCGAAATCGCCGTCATGGGCGCTGAAGCCGCGGTGAAGATCCTGTACCGCAAGGAACTTGAGCAGGCCGAGGATCGCCAGGCACGGGCGACCGAACTCGCCCAGGAGTACCGCGACGAGTTTGCCTCGCCCTACGTATCGGCGAGCAACTTCTACATCACCGACGTGATCGAGCCGCAGGATACTCGCTGGATGGTCGCCCTGGCCTTGCGCAAGATTCTCGATAAGCGCGAGCTTCGGCCAGCGAAGAAGCACGGCAACATTCCCATGTAACCGAAACAACGAAAGGATTCCTCCTCATGGTCGCTGATGCCCTTGCCAAAGCGCTACAGGTTTATGGAATTGCCATCGTGATCTCGGCGTTTGTCGCCGTGCTCATCAAGGTCATGGTTTCCGTGACTGGTCGACTGGAAAAAATCAAGCCGGCGGATATCCCCACCGGATCGGTTTGCCCAATTGGAATCGGCGTTCCCGACGAGGATGTCGCGGCCCTAACGGCGGCCATCTTCTCGGTCATCGGACCGCACCGGATTTTGCACATCGCGCAATCAAGCCACAATTGGTCCAGTGGCGGACGCGCGGCACAACATTCTTCACATTTGCCGGGAAACGCTAGTCGCGGCACCCGCTAACAGGAGCACAACATGTCTAGACAATTCAAGGTTACGGTTAACGGTCGTGAATACGATGTCAGCGTACTCGAACTCACCACCGGTCAAGCAACCCCCGTCCCGTCGGCTATCTCACACGTGTCGCCGATGCCGGCCAGCAGTGCAAGTGCAAGTGCAACCGCTCCGACGACAAGCGCCGCGCCCAGCGCCCCCGCCGCCGCTGGCAACGGCGATGTCGTTGCCGGCATGGGTGGCGTGATTGTTGAAGTCGATGCCAAGGTCGGACAAACCGTCGCCGCCGGCGACCGTCTGCTCGTTCTCGAGGCCATGAAGATGAAAACACCGATCGTCGCGAACAAAGGCGGTCAGATCACTCGCGTTCTGGTTTCCCCTGGCGATGCCGTTGAAAGCGGTCAAGCGCTGGTGACGATCGTCTGAACCCACAAAGCGCCAAGCAGTAGACCGGTAATGCTGGTCGCCAATCAACCGATGCGCGGGCAAGTTATCGATCTTGCCCGGCGCGAGGGCTAATACCTATGGACGGCATTCATTTCCTCGATTTATTCCAGGGCATCGCCACACTGGCGGCGTCCGACCCGAAAATCATGTTCGGGCGTATTTTCTTAATGCTTCTAGGTTTTTTTCTGATCTATCTGGGTTCCAAAAACGTTCTGGAACCGTTGTTGATGATCCCGATGGGACTGGGCATGTCATCGGTCAATGCCGGAGTCATGTTCCTGGAAGGCAACAAAATGGGAACGTTGTTCGTCGACCCATTGATGTCCGATCCGGTCGACCTGGTCAATATCATGCAGATCGACTGGCTACAACCGGTTTATACGCTGACATTCAGCAATGGGCTTATCGCCTGCCTGGTGTTCATGGGTATTGGTGTCTTGCTTGACGTCGGTTACGTCATGGCGCGCCCCTTCCAGAGCATGCTTATCGCCTTATTCGCCGAATTGGGAACAATCGCCGTCTTCCCCATCGCCGTTTGGCTGGGCCTCAATCAGGGGCAAGCGGCGGCCGTTGCCACCATTGGTGGTGCGGACGGACCGATGGTGCTTTTCACCTCACTCGTCCTGGCCAAGGATCTTTTCGTTCCCATAACGGTCGTCGGCTATCTTTATCTGGGTTTGACTTACGGCGCCTATCCTTATTTGATCAAATGGTTGGTACCCAAACACATCCGCGGGATCAGCATGGCCTCAGACACGGGACCAAAGATCAGTCGCGCCCAAAAACTGACCTTCGCGGTCGTCGCTTGTACGCTACTCTGTCTGCTGTTTCCAGTCGCGGCGCCGTTGTTCTTTTCGCTGTTTCTCGGCGTGGCTGTTCGCGAAAGCGGCATTGAGCCATTTACCAAGTTGCTGGGCGATGTGTTCTTGTATTCGGCGACCTTTTTCCTTGGTTTAACACTGGGAATTCTTTGTGAAGCCAATACGTTGCTTGATCCAACGGTATTGAAATTGCTTCTCCTCGGCATGCTCGCCCTGACGATCTCCGCACTCGGCGGACTTCTTGGTGGCTACATCCTATATTTTTGGAGCGGGGGTAAATACAATCCGATGATTGGCATCGCCGGAGTTAGCTGCGTACCGACAACAGCCAAGGTCGTCCAGAAAATCGCTTCGACAGCCAACCCTAGCGCGATCATCCTGCCGCACGCGCTGGGAGCCAATATCAGTGGCGTCATTACCTCGGCCATCATCGCCGCGACGTTTATTGCATTGCTTCGGTGACAGTGAAATCCAGTCCCGGCACACGGCTGAGAAGCTGTACAACCCGCGAGGGAGAGACGAGAGATTGGCGGAGTAGCCAACGGCGGCGGGTACGACCGTCGGCCGGGATTAATGTGAAGGGGGCTTTGCTTTTCCGCCGGTTATGGACCGGGAATTGGGTCTTGACTTAGCAAAGTTTCCCGACGCGGCCTTAGGTTTGTCGGTTGTTCTCGACTTTCCCGCTGCCGGCATGGGCGTCACCGGCTTTCGTGTCTCTTCCGGTTTTGGCTTGCGCCGATTTTGATCGGGCGGTTTCTTGTCGGCAAAGGGATTGCGGCTGACGTTGAATTGAATACGCAGTGGCGTGCCCTGCAACTGGAACACCTCGCGGAAAGTGTGTTCTAGGTAACGGCGATAAGAATCCGGCACTTTGTCGAGCGCGTTGCCGTGAACCACGATCAATGGTGGGTTTTTACCCCCTTGATGCGCGTAACGCAGTTTTGGCCGGAACAGACCGCTACGCGGTGGCGCCTGACGAGCCACGGCGTCGGCGAGCGCCCGGGTCAGCTTTGGCGTCGGCAAATCGGCGGTGGCGGCCTTGTACGCCGCATCCACCGAGCGAAACAGCGACTCCAAGCCCTGCCCCCTGAGTGCGGAAACATAGTGAAAGCGGGCGAAATCAATGAACGACAGCTGGCTTTCGAGCGCTTCCTTGATCTGTTCCCGCAGGTAAGCGTCCAAACCGTCCCATTTGTTGATCGCCACGACCAACGCCCGTCCCGATTCGCGCACGAAACCGGCAATGTGCGCGTCTTGATCGGAAATATCCTGGCGGGCGTCGAGAACCAGAATGACCACTTGCGCGCCTTCGATCGCTTGCAGGGTTTTGATTACCGAGAATTTCTCGATGGTTTCGAAAACCTTGCCCCGACGACGCAACCCCGCGGTGTCGATCAGCGTGTACTTTCGACCGCCGCGCTCGAAGTCGACATGGATGGCGTCACGCGTTGTTCCCGGCTGGTCGAAGGCGATCACCCGCTCCTCGCCGAGCAAGGCGTTGATCATCGTGCTTTTGCCGACATTCGGACGCCCGACGATCGCCACCTTGATCACGTCGTTTTCTGCCGCATCGTCCGACGGCTCGGGATACGGCTGTAGCGCCTGTTCGATCAGCGCATGCACACCCTCGCCGTGCGTTGCCGAGATCGCCCATGGTTCGCCAAGGCCGAGTTCGTGGAAGTCGGCGATGACGACGCCATGCTTCATTCCTTCCGCCTTGTTGACGGCCACCAGCACCGGCCGGCCGGACGTCCGCAGGCGATTGGCGATTTCCTTGTCCAAGGGCGTGATGCCGGTGCGCCCGTCGACAACGAAAATCACCGAATCGGCCTCGTCCATGGCCTGTTCGGTCTGCCGCGCCATCCGGTGCATGATGCCGTCGGTGGCCAGTGGTTCGAAACCGCCGGTATCGATGACCAGATACGGTTTGCCGCCAAGACGACCATGACCATAGTGGCGATCGCGCGTCAAGCCGGGAATATCGGCAACGAGCGCATCGCGACTCCGGGTCAGGCGATTGAAAAGCGTCGACTTGCCGACATTCGGACGGCCAACGAGGACGATGCTCGGCTTCATTGACCGTCGATCGCGAACACACGCCCGTTGGTCGTTTGCGCGATGAAATGGCTCCCCTGGCTTTGCAGCGGCGCGACGATCGCACTACCGTCGGTACTTAAACGGGCGGCAAAGGCGCCGTCGTCGCGTTTCAGGAAATGGACGATGCCTTGGACATCCGCAACCGCCAACAGATTGCGGCGCGGGAGCGGCGCGGTCAGCTGCCGGAGGAAGAGTTTGTCCTGTTTCCAAATGCTGGCCCCACTCGATTTGTCGAGCGCATGCACGGCCCCCTTGTCGTCACTGACGAACACGTAGCGGTCGTCGACCGCCAAACCCGCGGCGCTGGAAATGTCACGCGTCCAGATCATGTTGCCGGACCCCAAATCGAAACACGACACGCGCCCCTGAAAAGCAGCGGCACAGATCGTCCGCCCGTCGATCACCGGCACGCTGGTCACATCCGCAACGCGGTCGAGTTCGGTGGCGCCCTTCGGCAAAGCCACGGTGCCTTCCCACAGCGGCACACCGTTGTCGATGCCGACGGCAATCAATTTACCGCCAGGGAAACCGGCAAAAACGTATTTATCGGCCAGCAACGGCGGCGCCGCCGTCCGTAAGGACAGGGGCGGATTCGGGCGCTGATAGACCCACTTGCGCTTGCCGTCGAGCGCGTCGTACGCCGCCAAACGATGGTCGCCACTGCGAACGACGACCACTGAAGAACCGATGACCGGCGGCGCGACGATCTCGCTGCTGGCCTTGCCTTTCCATAACAAGTGACCGTCCGCCGCGGCGAAAGCCAGCACATCGCCCTTGGCGGTGCCGACAACCACTAGCCGGTCGTCCGCCCCGACACCGCCCGCCAGCGGCTGTTCGGCATATATACGCCAGACCTGCTGTCCGCCATCGAAACGGGCGATGGTGCCGTTGCGCGCGGCGGCGTAAACCGAGGAACCGACCACGGCGGGAACGAAGATATAACCGTCGCCCTTGCCGACGCCCTCCTGCCAGAGAACATGCACATCCGCCGAAGTGTCTATCGGCCGCAGTTCGGCCATTTTGGGTCCGCTTCCGCTGGAAGAAAAAGGATTCAGCGCATCAAGCATCGAACAGCCGGCCAGCGACGCCGACAACAGGATGGCGACAAAGGCGCGGCTCATGGTCAATTCCCCTCCCCCAGGGCGTCGAGCTTGAGTTGGAGCAATTCGCCGTAGGCCGAATTGGCCTGCTGCGCGCCTGGCAAATTGCTTTTCTCCTTGCCGGACTTGTCGGTTTCCGCCAACGCGGCCAGTGCCGCCTGATAGGCGGCGCGCGCCTCGCTTTTCTTGCCTTGGGCGTTGAAAACATCGCCGCGCGTATCCTGGAAACGGGCGGCAAAACCTGGGCTGACGGCGCCTTCGATCTGTTTCAGCGCGTCATCGTAGGCTTTCTCGTCGAGCAACAGGGCGACCAGGCGTAAACGCGCCAAATCGCGCAATTCGTCCTTGCCGTGTTCGGTCACCCAAACCAACTGCAACTTGGCGGTCTTGGCGTCGCCAGCCTCGTTGGTCGCCTTGGCCGCCGTCAGCGCCGCTAGGGAGGCATAGACGGTCGACGGAAATTTCTCCAGCAGTTCGCCGCTGGAGGTCTTGATTCGTTGGAGGTCGTTTTCCGCCACCGCTTGTTGCAAAACGCCATAAACCGCCGACGCCTGCGCCGCCTGATTGCGCTGATACCAGTTCCAGCCTTGCCAGGCGAGTACGCCAAGCGCGGCGACGGTGGCGACGCCGGCGACCAGATTGCCGTATTGCTTCCACCACGCCTTGAGTTCGGCAATTTGTTCCTGCTCTTCGAGGTCGTAGGTAGCCATTACGATTCTTCCCAATCAAAAAGACAACGCATGATTTCATCGGCAAGATCGTCGACCTTGACCCGTTTTTGCTTGTTCGCTGGCGCCTCGTCGGCACGCAAGGGCTTGAGCGCCACCTCGCCGACCGCCGCCTCGTCGTCACCGATGATCACCGCGAAGGTGGCGCCGGAGGCGTCGGCTTTCTTCATTTGCGATTTGAAGCTGCCACCACCGCAATGGAAAAGCACGTCGACACCCGCATCGCGCAACCCCTCGGCAACCCGCACCGCCAGCCGCGACGCGGCATGGCCTTGATGCACGAGATAAACATCCATCGCCGCGCCTTTGGTTTCGCCACCGGCATCGCGCAGCAGTCCCACCAGACGTTCAACGCCCATCGCGAAGCCACACGCGGGAGCCGGCTTGCCGCCGAGTTGCTCGACCAATCCGTCGTAACGCCCGCCGGCGCAAACCGTGCCCTGCGCGCCGAGGCGGTCGGTGACCCATTCGAAAACCGTCAGATTGTAGTAGTCGAGCCCGCGGACCAGCCGGGGATTGATCGTGAACGGCACACCGGCGTCGCGCAAGACGTGTTGCACGCCTTCGAAATGGGCCATGGACGCCGCGCCCAGGTGGTCGATGAGTCGCGGCGCACCGAGGATCAGGTCCTGCAAGGCAGGATTCTTGCTGTCGAGGATGCGCAAGGGATTGCTGTGCAAGCGCCGGCAGGCGTCATCGTCAAGCATTTGACGGTTGCGCTCGAAATAAGCGATCAGTTCCTCACGGTGCCGTGCCCGCTCGTCCGCTTGCCCGAGCGTGTTGAGTTGCAGGGAAATGCCGTCGAGGCCAAGATCGCCCCACAGTCGGGCGCCCATCAGAATCTGCTCGGCATCGATGTCCGGACCCGCGAAGCCGAACGATTCGACGCCAACCTGATGGAACTGCCGGTAGCGCCCTTTTTGCGGCCGCTCGTGGCGGAACATCTGCCCAAGGTAGTAAAGTCGCTGTGGCTGCTGGGCCAGCAGGTTGTGCTGAATGACGGCGCGGACACAACCGGCGGTTCCTTCCGGACGCAAGGTCAGCGGTTCGCCATTGAGGCTGTCGACGAAAGAGTACATCTCCTTCTCGACGATGTCGGTCACTTCGCCAATCGCGCGTTTGAACAGCGGCGTCGGCTCGACGACGGGCAGACGGATCGGCCGGTAACCGTAGCTTTTCAGCCAGGAACAGACGGTTTCCTCGAACAGACCCCAGAATTCGGCCTCGTCGGGCAGAATGTCGTTCATTCCGCGTACGGACTGGATTTTCGGCGTACTCATCGGCCGGCCATCTTTCTCTGATAGGTGCGCGCCACATAGGCGTCGACGAGCGTGGTGAATTCCTCGGCGATATGCTCGCCGCGCAAGGTCACGGTCTTGGCGCCGTCGATGAACACCGGCGCCGCTGGCGCTTCGCCGGTCCCCGGCAGGCTGATGCCAATGTTGGCATGCTTGCTTTCGCCAGGGCCATTGACCACGCAGCCCATCACCGCGAGCGTCATGTTCTCGACTCCGTCATAGTCGCCTCGCCACTGCGGCATCCGGCGACGGACATGATCCTGAATGGACCGCGCGAGTTCCTGAAAGAAGGTGCTGGTGGTCCGGCCGCAACCGGGGCAGGCGACAACCATCGGAGTGAAAGCCCGTAACCCCATGGTTTGCAGCATCTCCTGCGCGACGATCACTTCCTGCGTGCGCGGCCCTCCCGGCTCGGGAGTCAGCGAAACGCGGATGGTGTCGCCGATGCCTTCCTGCAACAACACCGCCATCGCCGCCGTCGACGCGACGATGCCCTTCGAACCCATCCCGGCTTCGGTCAGGCCAAGGTGCAAGGGATAGTCGCAGCGTTGCGAGAGATCGCGGTAAATAGCGATCAAATCTTGGACGCCGGAAACCTTGCAGGACAGCACGATTCGCTCACCGGGCAAACCGATTTCCTCGGCTCTCGCCGCCGATTCGATGGCCGAGGCGACCATCGCTTCGCGCATCACCCGCACGGTGTCCCACGGCTCGGCGCGCGCCCCGTTTTCGTCCATGATCCGCGCCAGCAGATCCTGGTCGAGGC
This sequence comes from Pseudomonadota bacterium, assembly GCA_029776255.1. Lineage (GTDB taxonomy): Bacteria > Pseudomonadota > Gammaproteobacteria > Burkholderiales > Rhodocyclaceae > Accumulibacter. Next base: position 177,512 of record JAKOTN010000134.1, on the reverse strand, counting down.
TGCCCCAATTGACGCCGATCCGCACCGGTTTCTCGTATTTGCAGGCAATTTCAACCATTTGAGCGAATTGCCCGTCGCGTTTACGACCGTGCCCGACGTTACCGGGATTGATGCGGTACTTGGCGAGCGCCTGCGCACAATCGGGATACTCGGCCAGCAAGCGATGCCCGTTGTAGTGGAAATCGCCGATCAACGGCACATCGACCCCCATGCGCTCGAGTTGTTCGCGGACAGCGACGACGGCAGCGGCGGCTTCGGGGGTGTTGACGGTAATTCTCACCAACTCCGAACCGGCCCGCGCCAATTCCGCGCATTGCATGGCCGTGCGGAGAACATCGGCGGTATCGGTGTTGGTCATCGACTGGATGCGCACCGGCGATTCACCGCCGATGCCGACCTGCCCGATGTCAACCGCGCGCGTCCGACGGCGCGCCCCCCCGGACGGCGTCGCGCTCACGGCTGCATCACCTCTCGCACGTCTCTCATTCGAGGGTCAACCGTGCGACACCCTTGTTACGTGGGAGCAAATCGACAACGCGTCCTTTATATTCCAAGGTCACTTCCGAAGCATTACCGACCACCAAGGCAAAGGGTGGCTGCCCCAGCACCTCGCGCCGTGAACCGGCGGGACTCAGTTCGGACAGCAGGAGGCGACCGGCCGCATCGCGAACCTCAACCCAGGCCGCTTGCGCGAAAGTAAATTTCAGTCCGCTGCCGGACGGCACCGCAAGCGTCTCCTGTGCCGGCGAACGTTCCGACGCCGCACCGCCGTCCGACAGCACGGTCGCATTGGGCGGGGCAATTGGCGTTACCGATTCACCAGTCGCTGCCGCGGGAACGGCCGGCGACGCCGCGGCGGGCAACGGCTCGGCCGGCGCTGGCGAGATCGGCCGCTCGCTACTCAGCTTGCCCTGCCACAGATTGGGCGGCACGAAAAAATAGGCCACGGCCGCCAGAGCGAGAACCAGCAACCCGGCCAGCACGGCGAGATAGTCGCGCCGCTGCACGCGGTTGGTCACCTGCGGCAAGGTGGCGCGCGTACCGGCGGACACATCCAGTTGCAGCGTTCGTTGGAGATGCGCGGCGTCGAGTCCTTGCATCAACGGTTCCGGATCCAGATTGAGCACGCGCGCATAGTTGCGCACAAACCCCCGGATCATGGTGTTTCCGGGAAGCGCCTGCCAGTCCTCCGACTCCAGCGCCTCCACCTGCCTGGGGCCGAGCTTGAGCATCTGGGCGACTTCGACCACGCTCATGTTCCGCGCCTCACGGGCCGCGAGCAAGCGCTGTCCGACGTGCTCCAAAGCAGGCGCCTCGACAGTCGTTTCATGGGCCTGGTAGGCATCCGTCGCAGGCTGATCGTCCCCGGAGGCATTGGGAAAGGGAGCTTGATCACTCATTCGAAGTGGCCTTTCAGCAGATCCTGGGCTTCAGGCGAAAGCGGGAATTTACGCCGCAATTGACTACTGTAGCGCGCCTCGGCAAGGCGATTGCCCAATTTTCGTTCGATACGAACCAGTAGCCACAACACTTCGGCACCTGGCTCGGCCTTGTTCACCACTTCCATCAACTGTTGCAAGGCCGCGTCCAACTCGCCGCGTCGGTAAAGAATGGCGGCCATGTGCTGACGCGCCTGCACATTGTCCGGCATCAGGTTGAGGCTATGCTGCAACATGCCTTCGGCCAGAGCGAGGTCACCGATCTTGATGTAACACGCACCGGCATTGGCATACGCCTTGTCGGGCGTTTCGTACAAGGAATTTCGGATGACGCGCTGAAAAAGCGCGAGGCCTTCTTTTTCCCGGCCGATCTGACACAGATACCAGCCGTAGTTGTTGTTGATCTCCGGGTCGTTGCTGTCAAGGCTCATCGCCTGCCGGAAATCGCGGTCCGCGAGTTGAATCTCGTTGATGTAATACAAGGTCAAGCCCCGCGCACCATAGGCCTTGGCGTAGCTGCCGTCGAGAGTGATCGCGTAGGTCAACTCTTCAAGGGCCACCGACATGTTGCCGTTCTGTAGATAGAGCGCGCCGAGTTCGGTATGCAATTTGGCGCGGGTCCGCGCATCGCGAGGCGCTGTCGGTGTCCGCGAATCCACGACCTCCTCGGCGGTTTTGTTGACGGTGACCGGCGCGAACATGCCCGACGAGCACGCCGCAAGACTCAACGCCATGGTCAACGCCAGCGCGGCCTTGCTCATCGACACACCTCGCGGGGCTCGAGACGTAGCGCGAAGGTCCGGCGCGCGGTCCGCTCCGTCCGGTCCAGCACCTGCCCGGCGAGTTGCCCGCAAGCCGCGTCGATATCGTCGCCACGCGTTTTTCGTGTCGTTGTCACCACGCCCGCCGCCATCAGAATCTCGGCAAAACGCCGAATGCGGATGGGCGAGGAACGTCGATACGACGATCCTGGAAACGGGTTGAACGGAATCAGGTTGAACTTGCACGGCACCTCGCGAGTCAAGGCAATCAACTCGTTCGCCTGCGCCTCCGAATCATTGACGCCATCGAGCATCACGTACTCGAAAGTGACGAAGTCGCGCGGCGCTTTTTCGAGATAACGCCGGCACGCCGCCAGCAGTTGCGACAAGGGATATTTGCGATTGATCGGCACCAGCCGATCGCGCAAGGAATCGTTCGGAGCGTGCAAGGATACCGCCAGGGCCACCGGACATTCGTCGCGAAGGCGGTCCAGCGCCGGCACCAGACCGGAGGTCGATACGGTCACACGGCGACGCGACAAACCGTAGGCATGGTCGTCGAGTAACACACGCAAGGCGCTGACGGTGTTGTCGAGATTGGACAAGGGTTCACCCATGCCCATCAGCACGACATTGGTGATGAGGCGTTCGCCTTGCGAGCCATTCTCTCGGTACGCCCCGACAGCGTGCCTGACCTGCCACAGCTGGCCGACGATCTCGGCCACCGTCAGATTTCGGTTGAAACCCTGCTTTCCGGTCGAGCAGAACGAACAATCGAGCGCACAACCAGCCTGCGTTGATATACACAGCGTCCCCCGATCATCCTCGGGGATGAAAACGGCTTCGACGGCGTTGCCGCCACCCACGTCGAAAAGGAACTTCCGCGTGCCGTCCCCGGCTCGCGTATCGGCGATGATCGCCGGCGGCGCGATGACCGCCAGCGTCTTCAGCGTCTCGCGCAAATTGCGCGCGATATCGGTCATGCCGTCGAAATCGGACTGCCCGAAACGATGCATCCAGCGCGACACCTGCTTGGCACGGAACGGTTTCTCACCCCTCGCCGCCAGGAAAGCCGTAAGGCCTTCGACATCGAAATCGAGTAAATTGACCATCGCCGGCAAGGAAACGGCGGTCTCAGCGACCGGCGTAAACCGACATCGCCGGGAAGAAGAAAGCGATTTCCACCTTCGCGGTGTCCTCGCCATCCGAACCATGCACGGCGTTGGCGTCGATCGACTCCGCGAAGTCGGCGCGGATCGTTCCCGGCTCCGCTTTCTTCGGATCGGTGGCACCCATCAACTCGCGGTTCTTGGCGATGGCGCCCTCGCCCTCCAAAACCTGAATCATTACCGGGCCGGAAATCATGAACGAAACCAAGTCGTTGAAAAATGGACGCTCTTTGTGCACCGCGTAGAAGGCACCGGCTTCCTGCGGCGACAACCACGCCAGCTTCGCTGCGACGATCTTCAGACCATTGCTCTCGAAACGGGAGTAAATCTTGCCGATGACGTTCTTGGCAACGGCGTCGGGTTTAATGATTGAAAGTGTGCGTTCGATGGCCATCGACTATTCTCCAGGGCGGGTAAGTGAAGAAAAACAACGAGAAATCATATTGCTAGAAAGACAACCGGGAATTATACCAAGACTTGCCGTCGGCGTACCGACAGGGAGGGAAATGAAAAGCGCGCGTGCGTTTTCACACCGCACGCGCGCCGACGATCCTACCGAGAGCGCTACATCATGCCCAGCGTTCTCGGCAACCAGGTCGAAAGAATCGGCACATAAGTGACTACCCCCAGGAATACCAGCATCGACAACAGCCATGGCCAGACCGCCACGGTCAAATCGGTAATCCCCATTTTGGTAATTCCAGATGCGACGTAGAGATTAAGCCCAACCGGCGGGTGGCACATGCCAACTTCCATGTTCACCACCATCAGAATGCCGAAGTGCACCGGATCGATGCCGAGTTTGACCGCTACCGGGAACAGAATCGGGGCAAAAATCAGCACGATCGATGAGGGTTCCATGAAGTTGCCAGCCAGCAACAAAATCACGTTTACCGCCAACAGGAAGGCGATCATCCCCAACCCGTGACCGAGCATCCAGTCGGCGAGCGCCTGCGGGATGTTCTCGTTGGTCATGATGAACGAGAAGAGAACGGCGTTGGTGATGATATAGAGCAGCATCGCCGACATGTTCGCCGAGTTGAGCAGGACGCGCGGCACGTCCTTCATCGTTAAGTCCTTATAGACGAAAACCGCGACGAAAAAGGCGTAAACCGCGCTCATGGCCGCCGCTTCCGTTGGCGTAAACGTGCCGCTATAAATACCGCCCATCACCACCACAATCAGCAACAAGCCCCAGACCGATTCCCGAAAAGCCTTCCAGCGTTCGCCAAAATTAGCCTTTTGCATGCGCGGATAGTCGAACTTCTTCGCTCGGTACCACGTTACACCACCGAGAACCATCGCCAAGCCGATACCTGGAATCACGCCAGCCATGAACAGCGCGCCAACCGAAGTGTTGGTTGCCACGGAATACATGACCATGACAATAGACGGGGGAATGAGAATGCCGAGCGCCCCGGACGTGGTAATAACGCCAGCGCCGAATTTGCTAGGGAAGCCGGCCTTGACCATCGCCGGCATCAGGATCGAACCGATTGCCACCACCGTCGCCGGCGACGACCCCGACACCGCGGCAAACAAGGCGCAAGCCAGAACACCGGCCAAACCCAAACCACCATACCAATGCCCGACCATGCTAGTGGCAAACTTAATCATTCGTCTGGCAACCCCGCCATGCGTCAGGAAATTGCCAGCCAGAATGAAGAACGGGATGGCCATGATCTCGAACTTCTCGATTCCGGTAAACAACTTCAAAGCCACCGATTCAAGCGGTACCTGGGTAAACATGAACAAGAAGCTGAGTACCGTCAAACCAAGCGAAATGGAAATCGGCATGCCGGTAAGCATGAGGCACAACAACAGGACAAAAATAATGGCTGCGTTCATGGTTACTTGCCTCCTTCGCCCGACTGCTCTTCGGGATGGCGTTTTTTATAGGTCAGATCATGTGCGTGCAGATTGTCTTCCATGGAAAAAGATGTCAGCTCATCAATCACGGTCTCTTCCTCAATGCCGTCGACGTGCCCATGGTCATGATGCGGCAACTCACCTGTCCGAACGAAACTGACGGTCACTTGCAAGAAACGGAAACACATCAGGCTGGAACCCAGCGGAATCGCGCTATATACAATCCACGTCGGCCATTCGAGATCAGGTGTCGTGGGCCCCTCGGGAACATCAATCAGCTCCCAGCCCATGGCACTGTAAAAAGCGTGGTGAAAACCGTTTTCCCAAACGAAGTGCGCGCCAAGCGTACCGACGATCCCGGTGAATAGCGCACCGGCCAACAGGCCAAAAACGATGAACTTGGCGCGGGTAGTCCCTTTCGTGCGGTTGATCAGCACATCGACACCGACGTGGATACCCGTACGCACGCCATAGGCGGCACCGAATTTGGCCATCCAAACGAACATGATGATGCACAGTTCCTGCGCCCAGCCAAAATTCAGCCCCAACAGCCAGTCCTGCAAACCGGGAATTTCCACCCCGGATAAATAGCGATGAGCGACCGACAAAAAAATGATCGTCGTCGCCGCCCCCATGAGGAAGGTGATCAACCATTCCTCCAGATGATCGAGAATCTTCATTACCACTCCTTCGCTGGCTGAAAAAAAGCCCGCTGGATCATGTGCACCCAACGGGCCATTTGTCTCGTTTTCCGAGCTTAGAGTTTGTTCGGATCGAAGCCGGTTTCCTTATAGACCGCTTGCAGCAAATCCTTACCGATCCGCGACTCCATCTTGGCATGGACCGGCGCAAGCGCTTTCTTGAAGGCTTTTTTCTCGTCCGGCGTCGGCGTATAGACCTGTGTCTTGCCTGTCTTCTTCACAGCCTCCAGATCCTTGTCGTTCTGCTCCTTGGCGATTTTGTTGGCGTAAGTGGTCGCTTCCTGCATCGCTTTTTCGAGCTGGCCGCGCACATCCGCCGGCAACCCCTCCCAGAATTTCTTGTTAACCACCACGGCATAACCCAGATAGCCATGCTCGGTCAGCGTCAGATGCTTCTGCACTTCAAACATCTTCTGCGTATAGAGATTCGAAATCGGATTCTCGGTGCCATCGACAACACCGGTCTGCAACGCCTGATAAACCTCCGAGAAGGCCATCACCTGCGGCAAGGCGCTCAATGCGCGCATCTCTTCTTCCAGCACCTTCGACGACTGAATGCGCATTTTTTTGCCCTTCAGATCGGCTGGCGTCTTGATCGGGGTGTTGGCCGAAAACGACTTGAAACCGTTGTCCCAGAAGGCCAGACCGACCACCCCCTTGGGCTCCAGTTTTTTGAGCAGCGTTTGCCCGACTGCGCCCTGCGTCACTTTGTGCAATTCGGCGTAATTGTCGAAGATGTACGGCAGGTCGAACAATTCGAATTCCTTGACGCCAAGAGGACCGAATTTTGCCAGCGATGGAGCCAGCATTTGCACGGCGCCAAGCTGCAACGCCTCCATCTCTTCCTTGTCCTTGTACAGCGTCGAGTTGGCGTACACTTCGACCTTGGCCTTACCCTTGGTCAGTTCCCCGGCCCGCTTGGCAAAAAATTCCGCCGCCAGACCCTTCGGCGTATCGTGCGCCACCACATGACTGAATTTGATGACGATAGGTTGTTGCGCCAGCGCCCCGAACGGAACGGCGGAAAGTGCGCAGGCAACCGCACCGAACAGCAGATTGGACATTTTCATTTTGGATTCTCCTCACACCTTGGTTGAAAATCGAGCGCCGTCGGGCCACGGCGTCCTGCAATATTACAAACAAAAACCGTAACGCATATTGTGGAAATCCGCAATGCCCGCCAGTGCAACGTGATTTGCACCCAAAAGAAACGCTTTCAGCGGGATGACATTGCCCGTACCCGCCCACCTGAACTTGGGTAAGATGATCCGCCATGAAAAAGGCGTCGTTTCCCTATCATTATGATCGCCGTCGGCCGGCATCGCCAAAATGGTCGCATTGGTATCTGTCCATCCTGCGGCTGGCCGTTGGTCTGTTGCTGGTGCTGTTGATCACCCTCCTCTGGTTGCTGCACCGCAACGAGGTCGACGAGCAACGCTCCACTCTCATCGCCGATGTTCTTTGGCTGGAACAGAGCCTGCGTTTTCACCTGGAGGGAAACGCCGAGCAATTGCAGCAATTGTCGCTCGATCTGACGCGTTCGCGCGCCACCGGCGAACTTTTCAAATTGCGCGCCAAACACATTCTCAAAAACAACCCGGAAATCCGGCAGTTACTGTGGCTGAACGCCGCATCGCAAACGGTTCAAGGCATGCCGACACAGAATCCAGTGCGTACGACAGCGGAAAACGCCGGTGAAAACGCGGTTCGTCGCTCCTTGGAACTCGCCCGCCTGGGCAGGCCGGTCTACAGCGACGCCTACCGCGTCGCCGAGGAGGCCTATTTCGAGGTGTATGTGCCGATTTACTTGGACGGGCGCTATCAGGGAGTGCTGGTCGGGGTATATTCGCTCGCCAATCTGCTAAAACAGCAGGTGCCCTGGTGGTTCGCCGAAAAATATCAAGTTCGCGTCGTCGATGGCAACGGCAACCTGCTGACCAGTAAATCGAAAATCGACGCCTCGCCAACGACACTGACGTATCCCGTCGCGCTCGATCCGCCGGGATATGGCTTGTTGCTACAGGTCACCGCCTACCGCGGCACCGGCAATCTGGCGCAGACACTGATCGCCACCCTGATCCTGATCCTCGCCGCCGCGGTGTTCTGGAGCCTGTGGGCGGTGCGTGGCCTGATCCAGAGGCGCCTTGCGGCCGAGCAGGCGCTTCGTTCGGAATATGCCTTTAGGAAATCGATGGAGGATTCCCTGATGGTTGGAATGCGCGCCCGCGATCTTCAAGGCCGCGTCACCTACGCCAACCCGGCTTTTCTCCGCATGGTCGGTTACACCGCCGAGGAACTGATTGGCAGGGCGCCACCGATGCCGTACTGGACCCCGGAGGAAATGGAACGCACGCTGACACTGCACAACAACGTCCTGCTGGGGCATGCGCCTCGGGAAGGTTTCGAGGTGCGATTGATGCACAAGAACGGCAAGCGTTTCGATGCCCTGATCTACGAAGCGCCTCTGATCGACGCGGAGGGCCAGCAGACCGGCTGGATGGGTTCGATCATCGACGTGACCGAACGCAAGCGTGCCGAGGAACTTGCCCGGCAACAACAGGAAAAACTGCAAATCACCGCGCGCCTGGTGACCATGGGCGAAATGGCTTCGACCCTGGCTCATGAACTGAACCAGCCGCTGGCAGCCATCACCAGCTATAACGCCGGCTGCCTGAACAAACTGGAGTCCGGCGATTTCACTCTCCCCCAACTCAAGGAGGCCCTCGGCAAGTTGGCCGTTCAGGCGCAACGCGCCGGACACATCATCCGCCGGGTGCACGATTTCGTGCGCAAGAGCGAACCCAAACTCGCGCCATGCGATTTGGCCGAAGTCATCGACGACAGCATCGGTTTCATCGAAGCCGCCGCCAAGCGACGCGGAGTACGCATCGTCAGGGAGATTCAGGGCATGCGCCCGGAGTTGATGGCCGATCAAGTGATGCTTGAGCAAGTGTTGCTCAACCTGATGCGCAACGGCATCGAAGCGATGAGCGAAACGCCCGTGGCACGACGGCGGCTGACGGTCAAACTCAGCCAGGTGGACAAACAGATGGAAATCCAGGTTATCGATCAAGGCACCGGCATTTCGCGGGAAATCGCGGCCAAACTGTTTACACCGCTGTTCTCGACCAAGGCCGATGGCATGGGCATGGGTCTCAACATCTGCCGTTCAATCGTCGAATTTCACCATGGCCGCCTGTGGGTCGAAAACAACCCCGACGGCGGTTCGATATTTTTCATCACCTTACCGATTGTTCGTCCATGACCGCTTACGCCTATCTCGTCGACGACGACGACGCCATTCGCGACTCCTTGAGCTGGCTTCTCGAATCGCGCGGCGTCGCCTGCCAAGGCTATTCCTCCGCCGAAGAGTTCCTGGCTGTCTGGAGTCCGGCATTGGCCGGCTGTCTGGTACTCGACATTCGAATGGACGGCATGAGCGGGCCGGAATTGTTCGACATCTTGCGCGAGCGCGGCAACAAGCTGCCTGTGATCATTCTCACCGGACACGGCGACGTGCCGATGGCTGTCTCGGCCTTGAAAAAAGGCGCTTTCGATTTCGTCGAAAAACCGTGCAACGACAACGAACTGGCGAATCGCGTCATCGAAGCATTGAAACTGGACGAAACTCAACGCCTTGCCGCCTCCGGCAACGTGTCGGTCAATACGCTGATCGATAGCCTGACGACTCGCGAACAGCAGGTGATGGAACGGGTACTGACCGGCAAACTCAACAAGGTCATTGCCGACGAGCTGCGGATCAGCATGCGCACGGTCGAAGTTCACCGCGCCAAACTCTTCGAAAAAATGGGCGTTCGGACAGCCGTTGAACTGGCGCAACTTCTAGCCGGCAAACGCGGCGGTCCGGGATAAACTCCGTCCCGGCCAGAAAATCGGGAACGCAAACACGCCTTATCCGTCTTCAGCCCATCACTGGCGACCGCCCGGTCGCCAATCCACGGCAAGACCTTCTTCTCCCGGCGAACAGGCAAACGCCTCATCGATGCCCACGCCACCCACCCACGCCAATTCCCCGCCGCACCACAGAAGGGGCAGCCCTCGCCGCTCCCAGGGCGGAACCGCCGCCGCCTGCAACAGTTTGCGCAAGGCACGACGCGGGCGCCGCGAGTCCGGTCGCAAGCGTTCGCCCCCTTGCCGCGAGGCAAGGAAAACCGGCGCGCGCGCCAGCCGAAAACGGCTGACGCCGGCGCCTTCCGTCGGCACGAACAGCACCCGCCCCGCTCCCCACGGTAAGTCTGCTTCGCCGGCCCATGGCACGCACTCCTCCGGCACCGGCAGCCGACGAGAAAGAACATGCAGCCGCCCGCGATAGACATGCAATTCGCCATCGTCGATGGCAAGGCATAACTCCGAATCGGCCTTGACCGTCGCCAACTGTCGGCGTGCCTCGTCGATCCAGCGCGTCCGCGGCGCACGCAAACCCGCCAGACGCAATACGTAGCGGAGCAGATTTCGGGCGCGAGGCGCACTCAATCCGTTGAAAGCGGCAACATCGAGACGACCGTCGGTATCGCTAGTGGCAGCGCGATCAAGAACGGCCAGCTCGTCGAGGAGCGTCGCCGCCTCGGCAAAATGCCCGGCCGCCCGCGCCAGGCTCTGCCCGGCGCCCGGAAATTCGACCGCCAGGCGCGGCATCACGTCATTGCGCAAGAAATTTCGGCGAAAACGCGAGTCGTCGTTGCTTTCGTCCGTCACCCAGAGGAGCGCGTTTTCAGCGGCATAACGCGCAATCGATTGCCGAGGCATATCGAGGAAAGGGCGAATCAGCCGTGCGCCAGCAGCGCCCTGCAAGCGCTCGGGCAACATGCCGGCCATGCCGGCGACACCGGTGCCGCGCAACAGTCTGAACAACACGGTTTCGGCCTGATCGTCGCGGTGATGGGCGAGCGCCAGCCAATCGGCGGAGCAGCGAGCAAAGGCATCGTGACGCACTCGTCGTGCCGCCGCCTCCAGCCCTTCGCCGCCATCTCGCGGCACGTCGACGCGAACGATGTCGAGCCAGACGCCGAGAGATGCGCAGAAATCGGCGCAGAAACCGGCCCAGGAATCGGCATGCGGACTCAGGCCATGATGGACATGCAAGGCGGAAAGTTCGAAAGACGGCCCGTATGAACGCCATCGATGCAGCGCATGCAGCAGAACGACGGAGTCCAGCCCTCCCGATAAACCGACACAAACCCGCGCGCCGACGCGAACACGATCCTGGAGGAATTGCGCAAGGGTACGCACGATCTCTCGCGACGTACCCGGCGACAAGTCGTCAGCCGAGCGCGTCGTTGACCCGTCCATAGGCCATCAAGCGCGCCAGTCGCCGCTTGAGCAGGTCATCGGCGGGCATCGTCCGCAAGCCATGCAAGGCGCTCCGCAGAGCGATTTTAAGATTCTTCGCCATGGCGTCGTGGTCACGATGCGCGCCGCCCGCCGGCTCGTCCACGACGGTATCGATCAACCCCAGCGCTTTCAGCTGTTTAGCGGTCACCCGCATGATTTCGGCCGCTTCACTGGCCTTTTCGGCACTTTTCCAGAGAATCGACGCGCAACCTTCCGGAGAAATGACCGAATACGTCGAGAATTGCAGCATCTGCACCACATCACCGACACCGATGGCCAATGCCCCGCCGGAACCGCCCTCGCCAATGATGGTGGCGACGATCGGCACCTTGAGCTCGGCCATCACGTAGAGATTGCGGCCAATCGCCTCGGACTGCCCGCGCTCTTCGGCATCGATACCGGGATAGGCACCGGGCGTGTCGATGAAAGTCAGCACCGGAATACCGAATTTTTCGGCCAGACGCATCAGGCGCAGTGCCTTGCGGTACCCTTCCGGGCGCGGCATGCCGAAATTACGAAAGATTTTTTCCTTGGTGTCGCGCCCTTTTTGATGGCCGATGACCATTACCGGCTCGCCGTCAAAGCGCGCCAGACCGCCGACAATGGCATGATCGTCGGCGAAAGCCCGGTCGCCATGCAATTCCTCGAAACCTGTAAACATCAGGCGCAGATAATCAAGGGTGTAAGGCCGTTGAGGATGGCGCGCGACCTGGGAAACCTGCCAGGCATTGAGCTTGCTGTAAATCTCGGCGGTCAGACTCCGGCTTCTTTGCTCAAGTCCGCGCAGTTCGCTGGAGATATCGACCTCCGCGTCGTTTTGCGCCAGACGCAGGGCATCGATTTTGCCGTCGAGGTCGGCAATCGGCTGTTCGAAATCGAGGAAACTGTTTTTCATCAAGCCCAACCGTGGTGGCAGTAATGCTGACATGGAAGCCCGGTATTCTAACCGAAAGGCTCCTCCCGCCGCGACACGGATGCGGGATTGGATATCAGTACTCGACGGGCAGCGGATCGAGACTACGCCACAGGTGCCAGGTAGCCACCGAACGCCAAGGGCGCCAACGCTCGCCATGCTCGAGAAGCGCTCGCCGCCCAGGACGCTCGCCATCGCAATACAGTCTGGCCACGGCCTTTTGCATACCTATATCATCGACAGGAAAGATATCCGGGCGCAACTGATTGAAGATCAGGAACATTTCGGCGGTCCACACACCAACCCCGCGCACCGCCGTCAGTTCGGCGACGATTTCGGCATCGCTCATGGTCGCCCACTGCCCGACACGAATCCGCCCTTGAACGAAATGTCGAGCCAAGTCCTGGAGATATTCGACCTTGCGTGCCGACAAACCGCACGCTCGCAGCAATGGCGTCGGTTGCGTCAGTAGCGCGGCAGGCGTCAGGCCACCCGCTGGCAAGGTGGCCAGCAAACGCATCCAAACGCTGTCGGCGGCCTTCACCGAGATTTGCTGACCAACGATGGAACGCACCAGGGTGACAAAAGGCTCGCCGCGCGAAACCAGCGCGACACCCCGATAACGCTCGACGAGTGCGGCCATCACCGGGTCGCGCTCCGCCAATTCGGACAACGCTTGCGACCAATAGGCAGGAATCATGAACGCTCGGGCGGGGCCAGCGAACACCGAGAGGCAATCAATCCTTTTTCTTTTGTTTTTGCCGCTTTTTCTCTTTTGCGCGGCGACGCTTTTCGTCCAATTCCCGCGGACGATACACCAGGACGGGAATGCTGGAGTGGGTCAGCACACGGTACGTTTCACTGCCCAACAACAACGAAGACAGTCCGCCCCGGCCGTGCTTGGACATGAAAATGAGATCGCAATCGCACTCCTCGGCGACATCGATGATCGCCTCCCACGGCGTGTCGTTCACCACCGCGACCGCGTGGCACTCGACGCCGGCATCCTTACACAATTTTTTGATGAACCCGAGATACTCCCGGGCTTTCACATCGGCATTGGAAAGCATGCGCTCAAGTACGGCGGGCTCCACCAAATCGCCGTCGTCTTCCAGATGACCCGCCGGCTTCGCGTACATCGCCGTCACCCGGGAATTATTTTTCCGTGCAAATACAACCGCCCGTTCGGCAGTCTCACGCGACAACTGGCTACCATCGGTCGGCAGCAGGATATGCTGAAACATCGTATCGCCCCTCACTCGTTATAGTCCCCCAATGCCCCGGAGATAGTCACAGCCCGGCGCAAAACGCTGCGCCAGATAAGAATTTGCCTTGCAATGCCGTCCGCAACGCAGATCTTGATGAGCTTGTTTTTTACGAGCATCGCAAAAAGATCCATCCGCCGGGGGGCACCCGACGATGCCCCCGGCCACGGACTCGAACTTATTCGTCCTGCAAGGCCATCAGTTCCTTGTCGGCATAGCGCAAACGCATTGCCAGCACCTTGGCCACGGCTTCGACAAGATGGCAGGCGAGCCGCTTGTGCTCTTCCCGTATCTTTTCAAATTGTTCGCGGCCCAACACAAAGAGTTCGGTGTCCTCAAGCGCGGTGGCGTCGTTCAAACGCGTCATTTCCGACAAGAATGCCATGCCGCCGAAAAAGTCGCCGCGACCGTAAGTCAGGACATGATGACCTTCGGATTCGCCGTTGCTCGGCAAGGTCACGCGTACCGCGCCCTTGCGGATCACATAAAGCTCGTTGCCCGGATCGCCGTAGGAGTAGACTTTCTCGCCCTTGGCGACCGAGCGGCGCTCCACGCACTCCTCGAGATCGATGAGCGTTTCTTCCTTGTGATCCTTGAAGAGATCGAGTTCAAAAAATTCCAGCGCCTGCAACTGCGCGGTTTCGGCGATGCTATCGCCGAGAATCTGGTCTTCGATCCATTCGACGGCGTCATCGAGTTCCCGGAAAACCTTCACTTGCTCGGTCATGCGAGTGAGTTCCATCTGGTCGAAGAACTCCGCGATATTCCGACCGTTCGGCAACGTCATCCACAACCCGGTGAAGATCAGCATCGCGTTCCGCTCAACCAGCGAATCCCTGATCTGGCTCAGCAAATGAACGGCCGTGACGTCAACCGACTGGACGCGCCGCATATCGAGCACGATATATTTGCGCTTGCTGAGTTCCGGTTCGAGCGCCGAGTAGAGCTGGTCCTTGGTGCCGAAGAACAGGCTGCCCTGCAACTCGAGAATGATGGTCTGACCGCCGTGCTGCTCCAGAATCTTCATATCCTGATTCAAGCGCACCCGCTTCGAGAAACGGCTACCGCCTTCGACCTTGCGACGGATAACCGTGCTGCTCAGTTGTTCGCGAATGAACAGCAGCATCGACAGCGCGACACCGACACCCGACGCCGCGATCAGGCTGTATCCGACGGCCACGCCGACCACCACCACGATCACCGTGAAATCCAGCAGCGTCCAGGACGACTCCAGCAGATGCAAGCTGTGACGGTCGATCATGCGCACGCCGACAACCATCAGAATACCCGCCAAGGCACCCACAGGAATCCAGGCGATGAACGACCCGAGAGCCAGGAAGGCCACCAGGGCCAAGACACCTTCGACAACGCCCGAAACCCGGGTCTGACCACCGCTGGCCAGATTGACGAGAGTCGCCCCCATCTGCCCGGCGCCGGGCATGCCGCCGGCACAGGCCGAGGCGACGTTACCCATGCCCTGCGCGACGAGTTCGCGGTTCGAGTCATGGCGGCTACGCGTCAGCGCGTCGAGAACGACGGCCGTTTTCAAGGTATCGATCGACAGCAAGACCGCCAGCGTGAACGCGGTTCCCAGCAAACTGGCGATATCCCGCAAGCGGAGATCGCCGATTTCCGCCCACCGGCCGGTGATCGCCGCCAGCATGCTGGACGCCGACCCACCGAGCGGACCGATGATCAACTTGTTTCCTTCGATCACCAGCAGCGATTCGTCGCTCATCGCCAGCCCGAAATAGGTCGCCACACCTGCCAACAGGCCAAGAATCGCCGCCGGGACCAAGCGGGTGACCATGGGAGCGAGCACCATCACCGCCGCCGTCACGCCGCCGATCACCATGCTTTGCCAGACCCACAAATCCGGCGCGATCAGTGCCCGCCACCAAGTGGTCCCACTCGGCACGCCAAGGAACTTCGGGATCTGACTGCCGATAATGATCAGGCCGACGCCGGTAAGGTAGCCGCTAACCACCGGAAAAGGAATGTACTTGATCAAGCTGCCGATACCCATGAAGCCGAGCATCAACTGCACCAACCCGGAAACCAGGCCCACCGCGGTCAGCATCAAAACGATCGATGCCGGCGCCACGCCGTGCTGCACGAGTTCGATGGCGAAAGCGGAAAGCACCGCCGCGGCCGGCGCGCAAGGCGCGGTGATCAACCGGTCGGTACCGCCCAGAGCGGGTGAAACCAGACCAAGGGCGGTTGCCCCAAGAATCCCTGCCAGTGCTCCCAGACCGGCGTAAGCGGGACCGATGGACGCGTAAATGGTCACGCCAAAGGCAATCGCGGACGGTAAGGCGACCAGCATGGCGGCCAGACCGCCCCAAAAGTCGCCCATGATTTTGTCATTTTTAAGTTTTATTTCCATTTCCACAGGCTTAGACCCTTCATCCAGTGTCCGATGCAAAATGCGTTGCCGCGGCCCCCTCCAAACCAAGGTCTGCCAAAGCCAAAGCGACGCAACCCAAGCCACGCGATTCCGGCAACAAGACCGTGAACCGCGTGCGATGCTACCACAATCGGCTTTTTTTACAGCCGAGCGGCACTGCCCGCCACTGGCATGGCGGACAAATTAGAAAACTGGGAAAAGACGCCAAGTTCGCGACCGACATCGCCCATCCGACACACCGCGGCTGGTTTCGAAAAAACCGCGATCAACGGGACGCTCTACCGCCCGGTGCGTGCACGCCGACCTTGCCGGCGCATCGAACTTCTCTATCGATGGCCACCGCATGGTCGGCGACACGATCGAGTTCCTCGACGAGTTGCGCCAGCGGCAGCTTGGTTTCGACATCCATCGTGTCATCGGCGAAAATCGTTTTCAGCAGCCGCATCGAACGCCTGTCGGCCTGCTTTTCATACCACTCGACACCACGCGACAACGGCGCCTCCGTCGAGTCATCGCCCCACCAGGCCAGCGACGGACGGTAACGGGCGATCAATGCGTAGACCGCCGCGCAAACCTCCTCGGCCAGGGCTTGCATGTCGGCGAGCAAATGCGCGGGCACACGTCGGCCAGGGCTCGAAAAACCGGACTCAATGGCAAATCCGGTGATTTGGCGTTTCATTTCCTTGAGCATGCGACCAACCCGGGTCAGCGGATCCGCCATGTCCGACACCAACGCGCCGTCGATCCATTGCGCGCGCGCGCCCACCTCAAGTTTTTGCTGCAAATCATCAAGAGCGCGGATGTGTTCGGCGATCTGTTTGGCCTGCTGCCAACATCCGCCGTCAGGCCCTGCCACCAGATAGTTATCGACCGCCGCCCGGAAAATTCCCGTCGCGCCCGCGATCCCGTCCAAATAGCTATCGAGGTCATTTTGAATCGACCGCGGAGTAAATTCCTGATTGCCAGCCATTTCGTCTCTTTCTTTCAAATGAACACCCCCGCCTCATCAATAACAGCCACCGAACTTGGAAGGCCGGCGAGTCCACATCGGTTCAAAGCGTAAACAGCGACCTGAAAGGTGCTTTCGCGACGCTGGAAAAACCATCGCCTGAAAAACGGCGCGAGCACCACTTTTCGCAACGCTCGGAGTAACAGGAGTAATAACAACAACACGGCAGCACCCAGACAGGGCTCGTCATCGGCAAAAGGAAAACCAACCGGCAAGCGCGACAACTCAGAGCAGTGGCATCTCATTGTCGAAAACCCGCCAATGGACAATCGGAAGCGCTTTTAACGGTCAGCATTCCAAGGCGTTGACCCGCCACCCGCCGCGACAACGGCCTGGTCCCATCGACCACGGGACATAACCCGCCAGGAACATTGCCGTGACGACTCGGGTCGCTGCACGAGCGGTTGAGCAGCCGTCATCGCCGGGTCGTCCGATGCACAATCCGTGCCCAGATTGAAATAAATAATTCTCCTATAAATCAGAAAACTAAATTAGCCGTGGCAACGTTCGATCCCGAAAGGGGTGTAACAAAATGCACCGGTCAAAACAAACAGCCCGGAGATATACATTTTTTTCAAATTAAAACAAACAATTAAATTCATACACCCACTTGGTGGGCGGCGCGGAACGTTACACCCCAACCGGAAGCCACCTGAGCACGCACGAATCGCTCAAAAGACAACCGGCCAGAAATTTCAGGCACCCTCTGGTGGACACGGCCACCTCTCGCGACGGCAACGTATCGGCAATCCGTCGAACAGCCCTCCTTGAAGAACTCGAAAATCGGCAGTGGATTGCGGCACGTCGCTTGCTCATGGCGAACACAAGTGCGAGTATTCGTGCATCGCCACCTCCCGCCGGATGGCTCTTGCCGACAACACGCCATGCATGCCTTCAAACACGGCATCAACGTTGAGGCGTTGCTCGCCCGCGTGCCGCTATTCAATGAACTGGAGTCCGACGAAATTTCGCGGCTGGCGCGTGGCACGCGCGAAGTCACGGCGTCGCGCGGCGACATCCTGTTTCATAAAGGGGATACGCCCACCGGCTTTCATCTGCTGGTTTATGGGCAGGTGAAACTGGCTTTCACCTCGCCGCAAGGCGGTGAGAAAGTGGTCGACATCCTTGGACAAGGACAGACCTTCGGCGAGGCGGTGATGTTCATGGACAAACCGTTCATGGTTTAAGCCCAAGCGCTCACCGACTCCCTGTTACTACATATTTCCAAAGCCGCCATTATCGACGAGCTCGACAAGGATCCTAAACTCGGCCGCAAGATGATCGCCGGACTGGCCATGCGTTTGCATCACCTGATTGTCGACGTGGAATCCTATTCCTTGCACTCGGGTCGCCAACGCATCATCGGCTACCTCCTGCGCGACACACTGGAAGATGGAGCGAAATCGCTTTCCGTCACCTTGCCGACCAATAAGGGCATCATCGCCTCGCGCCTGAATCTGACCCAGGAACACTTCTCGCGCATCCTGCACGAGTTCGCCGCAAAAGGATTGATCGTCATCGAAGGTCGACGGATCAATATTCCAGACGTAGACCAATTGCGCACCTACGATCGATGACCCCACCGGCGGAACCTTCCCGCCGCAATAAGAGGAGACGTCCCCAATGGCATTGGAAACCGAAATCAAGCTGGGTCTTTCCGCCAGCACCGCCCGACGACTGCCGGCACATCCCTTGCTGGCCGGCTGCGCGCCGCAACAACTGAAACTGATCAACACCTATTACGACACGCCCGATCTGCGCCTGCAAAGCAAACGCATCGCGGCACGCTATCGCCAAAAAGGCGCGGAGTGGCTGCTGACCGTCAAATGCGATGCCCCGTCGCCGGGCGGACTGGCGCAACGCAACGAATGGGAAATCGCCGCGCAACCCGGCGAATTCGATTTCTCGCATGTCGATAACCCGAAGATTCGCCGCGCTCTCGAAGCGGCCAAACCCGACCTGACTCCGATATTCACCACCGAATTCACCCGTGACCTGTGGTTGCTGACGCCACAGGACGGCACACGCATCGAGCTGGCGCTCGACCGCGGCAAAGTCACCGCCGGCAAACGCCACGAAACCATTTGCGAGGTGGAACTGGAACTCCTCGAAGGCCGCGTCGCCGATCTGTTTATCGCCGCACTCGCTTTTCAGGCCAACCTGCCGCTGCATCCGGAAGGCGGCAGCAAGGCGGAACGCGGCTATCGCCTGGCGAGCGGTGCGGCGTTGACACCGACCAAGGCCGCCGCCGTGCCGCTGGAACCGGGCATGGGCTGCATCGCCGCTTTTCGGACCACCGTCTTTGCCTGCCTCGGCCAACTGCAAGGCAACGAGCGCGGAGTACGTGAAAGCGACGCGCCGGAATTCATCCATCAAGCGCGCGTCGCCATGCGCCGCCTGCGTTCGGCCATCCGCGTCTGGCGACCGCTGCTGCCAGCGGATTACGTCGACAATTTCGACCCGCGCTGGCGCACGGCCGCCAATGGGCTTGGCGATACCCGTAATTGGGATGTATTCGTCACTGAAGTGTTGCCCCCCGTCGTCAAGGCGTTCCCCGATCACCCCGCGCTGCCGCGACTGGCCAAGGCGGCGGAAACGCAGCTCGCTCGGTGCCGCAAGGCAGCGAAGACGGCGATAGGCGCGGCGGATTACTCCCGCCTGCTGCTTGAATTCACCGCCGAGACCCTGGCGCTGGTCGAACGCAAAAAGCCGCCAATGCCGGTTTTCGCGCCGCGCTGCCTGAACAAGCGCGCCAAACGCGTCGCCGCCCTAGCCACGGAAACCCGGGACACCAACCCCGAAGCGCGGCATGCCTTGCGGGTGGCCCTGAAGCGGCTGCGCTACGCGCTTGAATTCTTCGCGCCGCTATTGCCCGCGCGGCGCATCCAGCGTTACCACCAGAGCGCGGCCAGGCTGCTCGATCTGCTCGGGCGCATGAACGACATCGCCGTTGCCGATCAGCTGATCGCCGAAGCCATGCCCGGCGAGCCGAACGATCTGATACACGGCTGGCTGGCGGGGCGCAACGCGGCGATGCTCGACCAACTTGACGGCGCTCTGGTCGAGTTCCTCGACCACCCGGTGCCTTGGGAACTCAGCTGAGCGGTAGACGCGGGCGATGACGACGACCCTTCGCCGAAGCCGCGCCGGTGGCCTCCGCCTGGCGCTGATCGCGCTCTGCTGCGCCATCCAGGCAACGGCGGCCGATCTGCCGGCGGAAGTCGGCAGCGCGCTGCAAGAGGCCGGCATTCCCACGCGTTCGATGGCCGTTGTCGTGCAGGCCGTCGACGGCGGACCGCCGCTGCTGAATCACAATTCCCGGCAGCCGATGAATCCGGCCTCGACAATGAAGCTGCTGACCACTTACGCCGCCCTCGAAATGCTCGGTCCCGCCCACACCTGGCGCACCGAGGCGCTGGCCGGAGAGGCGCCGCGGAATGGGCGCCTCGACGGCAATCTGTATCTGCGCGGCAGCGGCGACCCCAAGTTTTCCCAGGAACAGTTCTGGCTGCTGCTGCGGCAACTACGCGCCCGCGGCGTTACCGACATCGGTGGCGACCTGATTCTCGACCGCGGCGCGTTCTCGCTGCCCATCCACGACCCCGGCGAATTCGACCGCGAACCGCTACGCCCCTACAATGCCGGCCCCGACGCGTTGTTGATCAACCTCAAGAGCCTCCGCCTCGGCTTGCAGCCGGACCCGGCGCGCAATGCCGTCAATGTGATCGTCGACACGCCGAGCGAGAACCTGCGCATCGCCAATCGCCTGACACTGGGGCGCGAAAGCTGCGGCGACTGGCGCGAGCAGATCAAACCGCAGGTTAACGGACAAACCATCGAACTCAGCGGCAGTTTTCCCGCCGCTTGCGGCGAAAAGGCACTGCACCTCGCACCGTGGCCGGCCGACCGGCAGGTCGAGGATCTCTTTCGCGCGCTCTGGCGGGAACTAGGCGGCAGCTTGGCTGGCCGGGTCCGCGAAGGGCGCACGCCCGCCGAGGCGCGCACGCTGGCGGTGCAGGAGTCGCCGGCCCTGGGCGAAATCGTCCGCGACATCAACAAATACAGCAACAACGTGATGGCCAGACAGCTTTTCCTGAGCCTGGACAGCGAACGCCCGGCGACGGCCGAGGGTGCCAGCCGGCGAATCGGCGCCTGGCTGCGCAGCAAAGGGCTGAAGATGCCGGAACTGGTGCTAGACAACGGTTCCGGGCTGTCGCGCAGCGAACGCATCTCGGCCGACGGTCTGGCGCAACTGTTGCGCGCCGCCTGGCAAAGCCCGGTAATGCCGGAGCTGATGGCCTCGCTGCCGATCGCCGGCGTAGACGGCACCTTGCAAAAACGCCTGGCCAACGGCTCGGCCAGCGGTCGCGCCCACCTGAAAACCGGCTATCTCGACGGCGTGCGCGCCCTCGCCGGCTACGTGCTCGATAACAGCGGCAAACGCTGGATCGTCGTCTGCCTGATCAACGACCCGAAATTCAAATCGGGGAAACCGGCGATGGACGCGCTATTGCTGTGGGTGGCCCGGCGCTGAAGGCGCCGCTACCGCGTTAGCCGACCACCAACGGTCGCCGGTCCGCCAGCGCCAGCCAGCCTCGGATGACGCGATAGGACACCCACAGGCCGAGAACGGCGATCAACGCCCAGGCGACGGGAATGCCGACGATGGTGATCACCAGCAGGCCGTAAACCAGCAACCACAGCGAGGTGAACCAGAAGGTACGGATCTGCCAGCGGTAATGGCTGTCGAGCCAGGTTCCGCGCACCTCGCCGCGCTTGACGTAGTTGAGGACCACCGCCAGCAGCGACGGCACACCGAAGACAAAGGCGCCGGCGACCGTCGCCGCGCCGGTGACGCCTACCACCACCGCCAGCGCGTGCAAACCATAGATCACGTGGCACCAGGCGCGCGCGCCGTCGAGATCGTTGGCGGGAATCAGGTCGTTGCTCATCGTTTCCTCCAGACCGGCCGACCGGACCCATTTCCGGCGCCGGTGTCAATTCACGGCATCGATTCATAAACCCAGGTCGTTCCATAACGCGTCGACGCGTTCTTTCACCGCCGCGTCCATGACGATCGGCGTGCCCCATTCGCGGCTGGTTTCGCCGGGCCACTTGTTGGTCGCGTCGAGTCCCATCTTACTGCCAAGCCCGGCAACCGGACTGGCGAAATCGAGATAGTCGATCGGCGTGTTCTCGGCGATCAGTGTGTCGCGCGCCGGATCGATGCGAGTGGTCATCGCCCAGATGACTTCTTTCCAATCGCGGATGTTCACGTCGTCGTCGACGACGACGATGAACTTGGTGTACATGAACTGACGCAGAAAACTCCAAATCCCGAACATCACCCGTTTCGCGTGCCCCGGATATTGTTTGCGTATGCTGACCGTCGCCAGACGATACGAGCAGCCTTCCGGCGGCAGGTAGAAATCGACGATTTCAGGAAACTGCTTCTGCAACAAGGGCACGAAGACTTCGTTGAGCGCCACGCCAAGCATCGCCGGCTCGTCGGGCGGCTTGCCGGTATAGGTGCTGTGGTATATCGGCTCACGACGCATGCTGATGCGTTCGATGGTGAACACCGGAAAACGCGCCTGTTCGTTGTAATAGCCGGTGTGGTCGCCGTAGGGACCTTCGAGCGCGCTCTCGGCGGGGTCGATGAAGCCTTCGAGAACGATTTCCGCCGACGCCGGCACTTGCAGATCGGACGTCAGGCATTTCACCACCTCTGTCTTGGCGCCGCGCAGCAGACCGGCGAACTGATATTCCGACAGACTGTCCGGCACCGGCGTTACCGCCGCGAGTATCGTCGCCGGGTCGGCGCCGAGCGCCACCGCCACCGGAAACGGCTGCCCGGGCTGCTGCGAACAGTGGTCGCGAAAGTCGAGCGCGCCGCCGCGATGCGCCAGCCAGCGCATGATGACCTTGTTCGGACCCAGCACCTGCTGGCGGTAAATCCCCAGATTCTGGCGTGTCTGACGCGGACCGCGCGTCACCGTCAACCCCCAGGTGATCAACGGCGCGGCGTCGCCCGGCCAGCAATACTGGATCGGCAAGCGCGCCAGATCGACATCGGCGCCTTCCCGGACGATCTCCTGACAGGGCGCCGACGACCGCACGCGCGGCGCCATGTTCAGCACCTGCTTGAGGATCGGCAGCTTGTCCCAGGCGTCTTTCAGCCCCTTCGGCGGCTCCGGCTCCTTCAGATAGGCCAGCAGCTTGCCGACCTCGCGCAACGCCAGCACCGATTCCTGCCCCATGCCCAACGCCACCCGCCGCGGCGTGCCGAAGAGATTGGCCAACACCGGCACCGTATGTCCGCGCGGCTTCTCGAATAACAGGGCCGGTCCGCCGGCACGCAGCACCCGGTCGCAAATCTCGGTCATTTCGAAACGCGGGTCCACCTCGACGGCGATGCGCTTGAGTTCGCCGAGATTTTCCAGTTGCGCGATGAAATCGCGCAGATCGTGATAGTTCATCGTCAGAGATCCCGCCGGAAGACTGCCGGCGCAGGGTCGCCGTGGCGACCGTCGGTTTCAACAGCGTGGCGACCGATTATAGCCGGCTTCGACAAGGCGCCCGCCGGCGGATGCGCGGCGCGATTGGCGCGCGGCTGGCGGCAAAACCGGGCCGCAAACGGTGTTCAGCCCGGGAATCCCCGGACAAGGAAAAAGTCGACGGCGATCCCGGCGAATACACTGGCGCCAAACCAGTTGTTGTGCCGAAAAGCGGCGAAACAGCGCCCCGGATCGCGTTCGCGAATCAGCGTGTAGTGGTAGCCGGCAATCGTCGCGGCGACGGCCAGACCAAGGTAAAAACCAACACCCAGGCCCTGCCGGTGGCCAACCAGCGCGATCGCCGCCAGGGTCAGCGCATAGCACGCCATCACCGCCGGCACGTCGGCGCGGCCGAAGGTGATCGCCGAGGTGCGGATGCCGATCTTGAGGTCGTCGGCGCGGTCGACCATCGCGTATTCGGTATCGTAGGCCACGGCCCAGAACACATTGGCCAACAGCAGCCACCAGGCATCCGGCGGCACCTGGCCCAACTGCGCCGCATAGGCCATGGGGATGCCGAAACCGAAGGCCAGGCCGAGATACGCTTGCGGAATCGCCAGGAAGCGCTTGGTCAAGGGGTAACTGGCGGCAAGGAACAACGCCACCGCGCAAAGACCGGCCAGCAGCGTGCTGCGCAAGGGCAGCACCACCACCACCGCACAGGCCACCAGCGCGGCGAAGAGCAGCAGCGCCTCCCGGACCGACACCTTGCCGGCCGCCAGCGGGCGATCGCGGGTCCGCCGCACGTGCGGGTCGAAATCGCGATCGGCCAGGTCGTTGATCACGCAGCCAGCGGACCGCATCAGCACCGTGCCAAGGCAAAAAATCCAGACCACCCGCCAGTCCGGCGCGCCATCCGCCGCCAGCCACAGCGCCCACAGGGTCGGCCAGAGCAACAGCAGGATGCCGATCGGCTTGTCGAGACGCATCAATTTCTCGTAGAGATCGAGACGTTCCCGCAGTTTGTCGATTGAAATGCGCATGCCGCCCATTTTACCGTCCCCGCTCGCGCCGGCCCACGGTCGTCACCGCCAATCGCCGCGCAAGATGGCGACGATTTCCTGCAAGCGCGCGGGTGTCGCCTCCTCTGGGACAACCGGCGTGCCGACGATCACCGCGATCCGCGAGAACATGCCGCGCCGTAGCGGCTTGCTCATCGCCGGTCCGTCCTTGCGGCTGAAGAAGCTGCCCCACAGCCCTTGCAGCGCCATCGGCACCACCGGCACCGGCGTCCGTTGAACGATCCGCTGCACACCGGGCCTGAAGGGCTGCAATTCGCCGCTATCGGTGATCCGCCCCTCCGGGAAGATCGCCACCAGTTCGCCGGCCGCCAGCGCCTCGGCCACCGCCTCGAACGCCGCCTCCATCATCGCCCGGTCTTCGCTGGCCGGCGCAATCGGAATGGCATGCATGTGCCTGAAAACAAAACTGATCACCGGCTTGCGATAAATGCGGTGGTCCATCACGAAACGAATCGGCCGGTGGCTGGCGGCGGAAATGACGATCGGGTCGACGAAGCTGACATGGTTGCAGACCAGGACCGCGCCGCCCTCCTCCGGAATGTTCTCCACGCCGCTCTGCCGCAGGCGGTACACCGTGTGCACCAACAGCCAGGCGACGAAACGCAACATGAACTCCGGCACCAGGCTGTAGATGTAGATCGCCACCGCCGCGTTGCACAAGGCGGCGATGCCGAACAACGCCGAAATCGAAACCCCTTCGCCGAGCAGACCGGCGGCGGCCAGCGAGCCGCACACCATGAACAATGCATTGAGAATGTTGTTGGCGGCGATGATCCGCGCCCGCTGTTCCGGCGCGCTGCGAATCTGGATCAAGGCGTACAGCGGAACGATGAAGAATCCGCCGAACAGCCCCAGCGCCAGCAAGTCGAACAACACCCGCCAGGTCGAATGCAAGGCCAGCAACCCGCCCAGCGACAGCGGCGCGCCGACCGGCAGCAGGCTTGGCGAGGCAAACGCCAGGTCGATACCGAAAATGGTCAAGCCGATGGAGCCGAACGGCACCAGGCCGATTTCCACGTGTTGCGCCGACAGGCGCTCGCAGAGCAGCGAGCCGATGCCGATACCGACGGTAAACACCGCCAGCAGCAAGGTCACCGAGGTCTCGCTGCCGCCGAGTACGTTTTTCGCATACGCCGGAAACTGCGCCAGGAACAGCGCACCGTACAGCCAGAACCAGGAAATGCCGAGTATCGACAGAAACACCGTGCGATTCCCGCGCGCGAAGCCGATGTTGCGCCAAGTTTCCGAGAAGGGATTGAGGCTGACCGTCAATTCCGGCGCCGGCGGCGGCGCGGCCGGAATACCCCGGCTGCACAGATAACCCAGGCCGGCGATGAGCAGGCCGGCGATGGCCACCCAGCTCGGATGGCCCGCCGTGCCGGCCAGCAGGCCACCCGCCAAGGTGCCGATCAGAATGGCGACGAAGGTGCCTGCCTCGACCAGCGCATTGCCGCCGACCAGCTCGTTCTCGCGCAGATGCTGCGGCAGGATCGCGTATTTCACCGGCCCGAACAAGGTCGAATGCAGGCCGAGCAGGAACAGCGCGCTCAGCAACACCGTCAGGTTATGCAGCGAAAATCCAAGAAAGGCGACGACCATGATCACCATTTCCAGCACCTTCACCAGCCGCGCCAACCGCGCCTTGTCGTACTTGTCGGCCAACTGCCCGGCGGTGGCCGAAAACAGGAAGAACGGCAAAATGAAAATCCCCGCCGCCAGATTGGTCAGCACCTCCGGCGCGAGCGTCGTCCAGTTGGCGGCCTGAAAGGTCAGCAACACCACCAGCGCGTTCTTGAACAGATTGTCGTTGAAGGCGCCGAGAAACTGGGTACCGAAAAAAGGCGCGAAGCGACGGGTTTTGAGGAGCACGAACTGGGAACTCATGCAGTCTTCCTTTCAAAGAAAGCGCGCGTCTCGAAAATACCGGCGGCGAAGCGCCGGCCTTGCCACGACAGATGTCGCTTCAGCACGAAATCGAACAGCAAGGGATTGTGCTGCCGAATCTCCTCCAGCAGCGGTACCGCCGAGGCCGGCAGCAGATCGCGCGCCGCCAGATCGGCGGGCGAGGTCAAGGGTAGCACGCCGGGCAAGGGATAGTCGGAGCCGTTCAACAAACGCCGATGCCAATCGCCGCGTTCGAGCAGGACGCGCAAGATCGCCTCGTCGCGATTGCGCTGCGCCACCGCCGAAATATCGGCGAACAACACGTTCTCATAGCGCGCGTCGTCCATCAGCCGCGAGAACAACTCGAAGCACGCGCGCGGCGGCGCGTTGGCCCCGCGATCCAGATCGGCGGCGGCGCCCAGCGACGCGCAATGCGCCACCACCACCCGCACGCCGTGATCCAGCGCCCGGCGCAACAACAACGGATTGCCAAAAGCCTGCGTATCGCCGCCGTGCACCGCTTTTTCCTCGCCGGCATGGGTAATCAAGGGCACGCCGTGCCGAGCCAGTGCTTCGTAGAAGCGATCGCAACGCGGCGACCCCGGATCGATGCCCATCGCCGGCGGCAACCACTTCACCGCCAGCGCGCCGGCGTCGACGGCGGCATCCAGCGCCTCGACGCCATCCTCGCGATACGGATGGATCGACGCCGCCCAGGCGAAATGGCGCGGATAACGCGCCGCCACCGCCCGCGCGTAGGCATTCGGCGTGTAAAACGTGCTGCGCCGCGGATCGGCGCGGCCATCGGCATCGTGAAAGCGATCGAAGGCGAACAGCAACACGCGCGCGCCCGGGCGCAAGCCGTCGACCAGCCCACGCAAACGCTCGACATAGCTTTCATCGACCCGCCCGGACGCCGCGTCGACACACGCCGCGTTCATGTAAAACACCCGCTGCGCGTACTGGAGCGGATGCCACGGACTGGTCATCCGCGGATTCACCTCGATGCCGCTGCCGGCATCGCCGGTACCGATCAAATGCACGTGGCTGTCGATGAAACGCTCCGGGGCCACGCCCGCCCACGCCGCGCGCACCAGATCATGGTCGGCGATCGCCGGCGGCAACGCCTCCAGACAGGCGTTGAACACGCCGCGCCAACCGTGGGCGCCCCCACCGACCACGGCCGCGCCGGTGGCCAGACCGGCCAGCAGCCAGCGGCGGCGCGCCGGGAACATGCCGGCGCCGCCGGCCCGCCCGCTCATGCCGACTCCCGCAGATAGCGCAGCACGTTGCCCAGGGACTCTTCCAGAAAGCCCTTGTCGATCCAGAAATAGATTTCCTTGCCGACCTTCTCCGACAACAGCACGCCAGCGTCGCGCAAGGTCTTCAAATGATGCGACACCGTAGACCGCGCCAGCGTCGACACCTCGGCGATCTGGCCGACATTCAAACGCTCGCCGCGCTCGAAAAGCAGCAGAATCCGCTGTCGGTGCTCGTCGCCGAGCGCGTTAAATACCTTGGACATCGCCAGCCACTCACCTGGAATCGCCCGCCCGTAATCGCTTCTCATCGTCACCCTCCGCCGTCGGCCACCACGCCGACAAAACATGTCGATCAGTGTAGTTTTATCGACACATAAGTCAACGGCAAGGCCGTTCAAACTTTTCGGAGAGGCGCGCTGGACGAAGAACGCGAAAAGCCCGCCGGACCTCGCCGGGTAGGGTAAACAGCCAGAGTCCGCGGTCAAGCGGTTCGCATGCGCCAGTCGCCGGAGAATGCCGATTCCCTGTCGCAACCAAATCACGCGTTGCGCCCTGAAGCCCGCGTCCGTCACGGGGAAAGAGCCAAACTTCCAGCAGGACACCGCGACATCGAGTTGCCACGCGGTGTTTTCCGGCTGACGGGCCGAATGTTCGCCGGCCACCCGCGGCGCCTTGCCAAGAACGGATTACGCGGACGCCGAATCGCCGCGCCACACATGTGCATCGGCCGGGTCGAACAACCACCACGACGCGGTGGAATCGGGTGCGTCGGACTTGAGATCGAAGGCCTCCACACGCCATTGTGCGGCCAGCGCCCGATCCAGGCGAACCAGCGCCAGGCCGGCTCGCAAGGCCTTGACGCTGGCCGCCTGATTCACCATTTCAGCGGCGCGGGCCCTTGCCCGCCGCGGATCGCGCAAGGATTGTGCCGAGGTTTGTTCCAGCAGGCGCCCGTCGCGTTCGAACTCCCACGTCTTGCGCGCGACCTCGGCTTGCTCCACCAATGCCTGAACCCTGTCCGTCGTGACCGGAACGCTCGCCATACGGCTTACAAGCTCCAGGTAACGGCGGGTGATGTCGGCCAAGGTTTCCGCCAACCGGTCGTGAGGGACGCGCTGTCGATCGATCGTCGGCACGAATTGCTCCACGGCGGCAACTGAATCGCCCTGGCACGCGTGAAGACCCGGCGACTGGCGCGTGGATTGTCCGCCGGAGCGCGCGCGAATGGCGAGGCGGCGGGGAAAGCGTCGGACGAGCATGCCAGCGCCAGTGCCGGCGACCCAAGGTCAGCGCATGCGTTCCAGCGCCGGCGCTTCCAAGGCGTGCGCCAGATAAACCCAGTCCACGATCTCGTCGCTCGGGATGTCGCATCATCGGGCGAATGACACCGACGTCGTTGACGTTCAAGGCGATTTCCAGGGCATGCAGACGGTCCTCGAAGTCGGAACAGCACGACGTCGGCAACGCCGTTTTCGGCGGCGGCACGCGTATCGGCAGTAAATTGCGCGTCGTCTGGTTTTCTCACCGACAGCCGAACGCCCGGCAAATTACAGCCAAAAGAATTTCACCTAAAATAATTACACCTACAATGTGACAATGTGAATTAAAGCTTGGGTGGGAGAACCAATGACTGTTTTTTTCCGATCCCCTTTGCATCAGCACCTACTGGCCTGCGCGCTGGCGACGGTTTCCGCCGTTTGTCATGCCAACGAGGCTTCCGAGTTACCGGAAATCAGTCTTGAAGACCTGCTCAAGGTCGAGGTGACCAGCGCCTCGCGGAAAACGGAACAACTGCACGATGTTGCCGCCGCGGTCTTCGTCATCAGCCGCGACGACATCGAACGGTCGGGAGCCACCAGCATCCCCGAGGTGTTGCGCATGGCGCCGGGGATTGAGGTCGCGCGACTGGCCAATAATCGCTGGGCGGTCAGCGTGCGCGGATTCAACGGGCGATTCGCCAACAAGTTGCTGGTGCTGATGGACGGCCGTAGCATGTATTCGCCGTTGTTTTCCGGCGTGCTTTGGGAATACGAAGACACCTTGCTCGAAGACGTCGACCGTATCGAGGTGATTCGCGGCGCCGGCGCGGCGATGTGGGGTTCGAACGCGGTGAACGGCGTGATCAACATCATCACCCGCCGGGCGCGCGACACCCAAGGCAATCTGGCGGTCGCCGGCGCGGGCAGCGAAGAACGGGCGTTCGCCGCCTTCCGCCACGGCGGTGAAGTGGGAAACGGTCATTATCGGGTCTGGGGCAAGGCTTTCGTCCGCGACGGCGCCGTCACCCCCGACGACCGGAAAGGCAACGACTATTGGCGCAACAGCCGCGTCGGCTTTCGTAGCGACTGGAATGTGTCTCCGTCGCAGCGC
The DNA here is from genome assembly GCA_029776255.1 of Pseudomonadota bacterium. Classification (GTDB taxonomy): domain Bacteria; phylum Pseudomonadota; class Gammaproteobacteria; order Burkholderiales; family Rhodocyclaceae; genus Accumulibacter. The sequence goes on along the minus strand of JAKOTN010000134.1, from coordinate 147,532 downwards.
CTGATGATCAGCGGCGCCGCCTATTCGTCACAAACGGGTGACCGCTGGCTGTTGCCGGATGTTCTGTCTCCCACCGGCGCGAGCCTGAGCGACCGCCGACAGGACGGCCAGGGCGGACACCTGCTCAGCCGCGGCGAGTGGACGCTTGCCGACGGTTCGGAAGCGGTGTTGCAAACCTACATCGACCACAGCCGCATTAATCTTCAAAACGATCTCAGCGAAACGAGAACGACCGTCGACCTGGATTTCCAACATCGTTTGACCACCATGGGGCGGCACGACCTGATGTGGGGACTCGGCTATCGCCAGTCGCGCGACAAGATCGAGACCAACGACACCATCCACATCACTCCCACCAAACGCAATATTTCGCTGACCAGCGCTTTTATTTACGACGATATCGCACTGCTTCCCGAAAAACTGCGGCTGGCGCTCGGCGCGCGCTTCGAGAACAACAACCTGAGCGGATTCGAGATACTGCCCAATGCTCGCCTGATGTGGACGCCGACGCCCACCCAATCGATTTGGACCTCGCTATCGCGAGCCACCCGCACACCGTCACGCTCGGAACTCGACTCCGCGATCGACTTGCAAGTCAGCCCGGCGGGAACCCCCGCCAACCCCTCGCCGTTTCCGGTGCTGATTCGTTACACCGCGCTGGGTGAAATGCTGCGAACCGAATCCGTTCGCGCCTTCGAAATCGGCTACCGGCAGCAATTCGCTCCCAGCCTGTCGCTGGATGTCGCCGCGTTCCATAACCGCTACGAAAATCTGCGCGCCACGACAACGGGCAACCAGCAGCTATTCTTCTACCCGATACCGTACATCTTGCAGAACGTCGTGCCGGACAACAGCAACCGCGCGCGCGCGCGCGGGGTCGAAATCGCCGTCGACTGGTACCCACTCACATGGTGGCGACTGCAGCCGAGTTACACCTATCTCCATGTCGATGCGTGGTCGGCTTCCGGCGACGAGACATCCGCCGCTTTCGCGGCGGGTGTCCAAACCAGCAGTCCGCGCCAGAAATTCTCCTTACGCTCGTCGATGTCGCTCTCCAACCAGCAACAGCTTGATTTCTGGCTCCGTTACGTTGGCAAAATGGGCACCAACAGCCTCTCGTCGACCGTTGCGAGCCATACCGCTCTCGATCTGCGCTACGCCTGGCGACCGATACGTAATCTCGAACTATCGCTCGTCGGACAAAATCTGTTCGACCGCCGGCATGTCGAAATCGTCCCCAACATGCTCCCGTCGGAGACGCTTGAAATCCAGCGAGGCGTATACGCCAAGGCCAGGTGGGAGTTCTGAGTGGTCGCCCACGCGGACCGGCCGGCACCCCCCGATACGCGCGGCACGCCGCGCGCACGCGCCCGGTCGCCATGGCGGTCTGGACTGGCCCTGTTGGCACTTGCCATGCTGGCCGGTGCTCCGCTGGCGCAAGAACAACTCAGCGAGCCGCAGGCAAAAGCGGCGTTCATCCTCAACTTCGCCCGTTATGTCGACTGGCCGGAACGCACGTTTCCCAGCCGCGACGCGCCGTTGACCATCTGTCTGATCGGACGCGATTCGGTCGCCACCGCGCTGACAGCGTTGGAAGGACGGCTGGCCAACGGCCACCCGGTCGCCTTGCGCACGCTTGGCTCGGCCAGCGAAAACATGGCATGTCATGTGGTGTTCATCGGCGCGTCCGAAACACGGCGCTTGGCGCAGACACTGCGCAGTTTTTCCGGACAAGCCATCCTGACCGTCGGCGATATCGACGGCTTCATCGATGCCGGCGGCGCCATCGGCCTCGTGCAAGGCAACGGCAGGCTTCAGTTCGAAGTCAATCGCACGGCGCTGGAACAAGCCCAACTCAAAGCCAGTTCCAATTTGCTCAAACTGGCCCGTAATCTCATCGACTTCAAAGCGAGAAACTGACGTGCGTTTCAGCGATCTTCCCTTGCAACGCAAGCTGATGCTGATTCTCGGCCTGACAGTGGGCGCCGGGTTAATGATCAGCACCTTGCTTTTCACCGCGTCGCAGATCGACGACAGCCGCGACGAGGAACTCGCCAAGCTTGCCGGCATCGCCGAAATCCTGGCCGCCAGCAGCGCGTCGGCCGTCGCCTTCGCGGACCCGCTCACCGCGAGCGCCACACTGGCCGGCTTGCGCACGCGACCGGAGTTGACCGCCGCTTCAATCACCTTGCCTGGCGGGATGATCTTCGCCCAATATCCGGCGGAAAATACCCCCCTGAAGACGGCGCACGCCGGCACGCCGAACATGGTCGTCTCCGGATCTTACTGGGCCGATTCCCTGCGCATCGACTACCCCATCCGGCAAGGCGACGAAATTCTCGCCACGCTGAGCATCGAGTCCGACTTGCGACCGATGTGGCGAAAAACCGCGCACCGTACCGCCATGGTCCTCGTCGGCACGCTCTTGGCTTTCGGTGCCGCCTTGTTGTTGGCGACCCGTCTACAGCGCTCGATCTCGAAACCTATTCTTGAACTGATTCAGGTCATGCGCCTGGTGGCGGCGGACAACGACTACTCGCATCGGCTGCCCGTCGATCGGCGCGACGAGGTCGGTGAGCTGATCAGCGGTTTCAACGCCATGTTGAGCGACGTCCAGGCGCGCGACGACGAACTTCGCCAGCAACGCGAAACCCTGGAACAACAAGTGGAATCCCGGACCGCGCAGCTGCGGCAAGCAAAAGAACTGGCGGAAAGCGCCAACGTGGCCAAATCGCGTTTTCTCGCCAACATGAGCCACGAAATCCGTACCCCGATGAACGGCGTGATCGGCATGGCCGATCTGTTGCTCGACACCTCGCTGTCCGAAAAGCAAAAGCGTTACACCGACGCCCTGCGTCTGTCGGCGGAATCGCTTTTGCATCTGCTCAATAACGTACTCGATCTGTCCAAGATCGAGTCGGGACGCCTGGACATCGAGCGCACGCCGTTCAGCCCACGCCAGCTCGTCGAGGAAGCCATGCAACCATTCAATAACATGGCCACCGCCAAGGGAGTGCTGCTGCGAACGATGCTGGGCGCCGACCTACCGCCCGCGGTGCTTGGCGATCCCTATCGCATCAGGCAGATCGTCACCAACCTGCTCAGCAACGCGATCAAATTCACCGAACACGGCACGATCACCCTGTCCTTGACGTGCGAATGCCAGCCAAATGCTGGCGATGTCAATTCCAAAGCGTCGTTTTGCAAGCTCTGCTACACCGTCTCCGACACCGGCATCGGCATTTCTCCGACGGCGGCGGCGAAGCTGTTTACGCCGTTCACCCAGGCGGACAACTCGACGACACGCCGTTTTGGCGGCACCGGACTTGGCCTGGTGATCATCCGCGAACTCGCCAACCGCATGGGAGGAGAAGTCGGCTTTGAAAGCAAGGAAGGCCAGGGATCGACGTTCTGGTTCCGGCACCGCGTGGAACGTCACGATGCGCCGCTGCCCGAATCGATAAGCCGCGCGCAACGCCAATTGGCCGCGCGCGTGCTGTTGGTCGAGGACAACGACGTCAATCGCGAAATTTCCGGCGCCCTCCTCAAGACCATCGGCTGCCGGGTGGACTTCGCCCATGACGGCTCCCAAGCCGTGAGCAAGGCGCGCGCCGCCAGCTATGATCTGATCCTCATGGACTGCCAGATGCCGGTGATGGACGGTTTCGAGGCCACTCGCCGAATCCGCGCCGACGAACAGGCCACAGGCCGCGACAGCGTGCCGATCATCGCCCTGACGGCCAACGCCCTCGCCGGCGACCGCGAACACTGCCTCGCCGCGGGGATGACCGACTACCTCGCCAAACCGATCAACCGTTCGCAACTGACCGCCGCGCTTGAACGCCATCTGAAAAACATCCCGGACGCGTCGGCGAACGACAAGGGATCCACCGACACCGCCGCCGCCCCTACGACGCAAGAACCGCGATCCTTAAAGCCGGCCTTCGACCCACAGGTACTGCAAGCCTTGCCGATGGTTGCCGATGGCACTCGCCCGGAATTCGCCGACCGCTTGCTCGCCCTGTTCCAGGACAACGCCCGCAAACTGCTGTCCGACATCGAAAACGCCGTCCTCCAGGCCGACCTGCGAAACATTCAGCGTAGCGCGCACACCCTCAAATCGTCGAGCGCCGCTGTCGGCGCCCTGGCGCTCAGCGAAAACGCCAAGACGCTCGAAGAACATTTGCGCAACGGTCACGCACCGGCCGCCGATTGCACGCGCGTACTGCGCAGCGCCTACGACGATTTCGTGCGGGCGCTGGTCAGTCATCGCGGCGCGCCCAACTAAACACGCACCGCGAAACGAGCGTAGCGCCTTGGCCCGTTGCGCCGGTTTATCGCCCGTTGCCCAGGGCGGCGATGCGCTCCTCGATCGGTGGGTGGCTGGAAAACAGTTCCATCCATCCGGGACGTCCATTGATACCGCTGGTGGCGACGTTTTGCGGCAAGGCTCCGGCCTCGAGACCGCCAAGGCGGCGCAACGCCGCCATCATCGGCTGCGGCGTTCCCATCAACCGCGCGGCGCCGGCATCGGCGCGAAATTCGCGTTGCCGCGAAAAATACATGACGATGATGCTGGCCAGGACACCAAAGACGATATCGCAGACGACCACGGTCACGGTATAGCCGATTCCCGGCCCGGACGCGTCGTCGTCCTTGCGCAAGGCGTTGTCAACCACCCAGCCGACCACGCGCGCGAGAAAGAACACAAACGTATTGACCACTCCCTGAATCAAGGTCAGCGTCACCATGTCGCCGTTGGCGATATGCGCCACCTCGTGCGCGATCACCGCCTCGGCCTCCTCGCGCGACATGGTTTGCAGCAGCCCGGTGGATACGGCGACCAACGAACTGTCGCGGCTGGCGCCGGTGGCAAACGCATTCGGCTCGCCGTCGTAGATCGCCACTTCCGGCATGCTCAAGCCGGCCTTGTCGGCGAAACGGCGCACGGTTTCAAGCAACCAGAACTCGGTCGAGTTGCTCGGTGAATCGATCACTTGCGCGCCAGTACTCCATTTGGCGATGGTCCGGGACATCAGCAACGACAGAAAAGCGCCGCCAAAACCCATGATCATGGCAAACAGCAACAGTTTGCCGAGGTTGAGGCCACCGCCAGCAAAGAATCTATTCGCGCCGGTCAGCGTACAGACCAGGCCAAGCACCACCATGATCGCCAAGTTGGTGGCAATGAGCAGGATTATTCGTTTCATGAATCGATCTCCGAGAAAAAGTTAACGGTTTTGCCGCAAGCCGATCAGGACAGGTCGCATGACGCCACTCCTTTTTGCAATGCAAGGGGGAACGCAGTCTAAGACACGGTAAAGACATCCGACAAATCGAATATAATTTTATCATAATCAAGTTTTGTGGATGTTTAATGCGGCATGACCACCCTCAACTACAAACATTTACGCTATTTCTGGACGGTCGCCAACGCCGGCTCGATCGCCCGGGCCAGCGAACTCCTGCATTTGACACCGCAAGCGATCAGCGGACAGTTGCGTGAACTCGAAGACGCCCTGGGCATTGAACTCTTGCGCCGGGCCGGCCGTGGCCTGGAAGTCACGGACGCCGGTCGTCGCATCCTGAGCTACGCCGACGAGATCTTCGCTCTCGGTGACGAACTGCTCGCCGTCGCCCGCGACCAGACCACCCGCAAGAGTCTGCCGTTTACCCTGGGTATCGCCGATTCGGTCGCCAAATCGGTGGCGCACCGCCTGGTGGCCCCTGCACTGCAATTATCGGAATCGGTGCGCCTGGTCTGCCGCGAAGGCCGACTGACCGGCCTGCTCGCCGATTTGTCGGTGCACCGCCTGGACATGGTGATCGCCGACCGGCCAATGCCGCCCAATTTGAACGTGCGCGGCTACAGCCATCTGCTCGGCGAAAGCGATTTGACCGTTTTCGGCGCCGCCGACCTGATCGACACACTCAACGGTGACTTTCCGGATCTGCTGCAAGGCGCGCCCTGGCTGATGCCGGGCGACGATGTCGCGATCCGGCCACGCCTCGAACAATGGTTCGAATCGCGGCATCTGTACCCGCGCATCGTCGGCGAGTTCGACGACAGCGCGCTGATCAAGGCGTTTGGGCAGGCCGGCACCGGCCTGTTCGTCGCCCCAACAGCCATCGCCGCCTACGTTTGCGAGCAATACCGCGTGCGGATCGTCGGCCGGATCGATACAATCGTTGAGCAATTGTTCGCCATCACCACCGAACGTCAACTGAGCCATCCAGCCATCGTCGCCATCAGCCAAGCCGCGCGTAGCGAAGTGTTTGGAAACGACGCCCTCACCAACTCCGGAAAGGCCGAAAAAATGGCCACCGCGACGCACGATGTGCGATGTGCGGGATCGAAAATCGGTTGACACCCCAGCCAACGAGGCTTGAATCATTTGCCGCACCGGAAAGCATCGATTTTATCGATGTAAAGGTACCAATAATTCTGCTTTTATGTTTTCAAGAGATGATTATGCTTAGCACCCTCGTATCACCAATCAAAAGGAGACAGCCATGAAAACCTTTCCCCTACTGGCCGCCGTTTTGGCGCTCGGTTTGACATTGACCACCGGCGACGCCGACGCCGCCAGACGCTTTGGCGGGGGCAAGTCGTCCGGCATGCAACGCGAAGCCATTGCCCCCAACCGGTCGATGGCACCCTCGCCGGCCGCCTCGCCCGCGGCCGCGCCAACTGCTCGGGCGCCGCAATCCGCCGCCGGAACGCCAGCGGCTGCCGCCACGCCGAAACGTTCGTGGATGGGCCCGCTCGCCGGGCTTGCCGCGGGGCTGGGTTTGGCCGCTCTGGCATCGCATTTCGGTTTTGGCGGCGAACTCGCCTCGGTCCTGATGTTCGCCCTGCTGGCCATCGCCGTAGTGATGGTGATTGGCTTTTTCATGCGTCGCCGCGCATCCGGCGGCACGCCGGCCAGCAACGATGGCAGCCTGCGCTACGCCGCGGCGACCACCGACCAACCGCCCATGGCGCGTAACGCCGGCGAGATGCTGCTACCCGGCGGTAGTGCCGCGCCCTCCGCCAGCACATCCGCCCTCGTCCCCGAGCACACGAACGCGGTGGGTACCATCCCGGCGGATTTCGACACCGCCGCCTTCGTGCGCAACGCCAAAGTGAATTTCATCCGTCTACAGGCCGCCAACGACGCGGGTAATCTCGACGACATCCGGGCGTTCACCACACCGGAAATGTTTGCCGAGATCAAGATGAACATTGGCGAGCGCGGCGCGGCGGCGCAGGAAACCGACGTCGTCGCCATCGAGGCCGAAGTGCTCGATGTGACGCAGGAAGACACGCGCTACGTCGTCAGCGTGCGTTTCACCGGCCAAATCCGCGAGGAGAAGAATGCCGCCGCCGAACCGGTCGATGAAATCTGGCACATGGTCAAACCGCTCGACGGCAAGAGCGGCTGGGTAGTGGCCGGAATACAGCAAGTGCAATAAGCGCCGCACCGGCGATCAGCGGTGCGTTTGCCGGCAGCGGCGAACGCCCGCCCGGTCGAAATCGACGGCACGCCCCGAAGCGTGCCGTTTTCATTCCCTCTCGCGGGGCGTGTAACCGTAGCGAATCGCCAGCCAGCGCGGATCGGCGCCCAGGAAATAGCCGAGCCGCAAGCTCCACATCAACAGAATCGTGCGCAGCACGCCATGCCTTTCCCAACGCCGCCCCGAGGTCCGCACGCGCTCGCGCAGACAGGCCGGACGAGCCAGACGCTTCAAGCGTTTCGACAGCGCGATATCCTCCATCAAGGGTAATTCGGGAAATCCGCCGACCGCCAGAAAGGCTTCGCGGCGAACGAAAATCGCCTGATCGCCGGTCGCGATTCCCGACCACCGCGAACGTCTGTTCATCAGCGATTCAACGACCCGCAACAAGAGATGAGTGCTGTCGATGCGCACGTCGAAACGCCCCCAAACCGCCCTGTCCTCCGCCAGCGCCCGGCGGATCGCCGTATCGGCATCCGGCGGCAATTGCGTATCGGCGTGCAGGAACAGCAACACCTCGCCGCGGCTGGCGGCAGCGCCGGCGTTCATCTGCGTCGCGCGACCGCGCGGCGATTCAAGCACGCGATCGACGGCAGGTCGCGCGATAACCGGCGTGCCATCGCGACTTCCGCCGTCGACCACCAGAATTTCGGCGCCGCGTCGGCGGTAAACCTCGAGCGCCGCCAAACGGTCGTCCAGCAGCGCCGCCTCGTCAAGCACCGGCAAAATGATCGACAGAAAAGGCGTGATCGCGCGCCGGCTCACAAACGCGCGCGCCAGGCACGCAACCAGCCCAGCCCCTCGGAAGTGCCGGCTCGGGGTCGATACTCGCAGCCAACCCAACCGCCATAGGCACTGTCGTCAAGCACCCTGAACAGATGGGCATGATTGATCTCGCCATCGTCCGGCTCGGCCCGCTCGGGAACGCTGGCGATTTGCACATGACCGACGGCGGTCCGGTGCTGGCGATAGGCGGTTGTCAGGTCGCCCTGGACGATTTGCACGTGATAAAAATCGATCTGCAACTTGAGGTTAAAGGCCCCCACCTCGTCGATCACGCCCCGTGCCTCGTCCAATCGATTCAGAAAATAGCCCGGCATGTCGCGGGGGTTGATCGGCTCGATCAGTACTGTCACCCCCAATTTGGCGGCACGCGCGCAGACATGACGCAAATTATCGAGGTAAGTCCGGCGACACTCGGCACGATCCGCGCCGGCAGGTGGAATACCGGCCATGACGTGGACACGCCGGCAGCCAAGCCTTTCGGCATAACGCAACGCATGCTCGACACCACTCGCGAACTCGTCCTGACGGCCGGGCAAACACGCAATCCCGCGCTCGCCGGCGTCCCAATCGCCGGGCGGCAGATTGAAGAGAACTTGCTCCAACCGATGGGCCTGCAATTGAGCCGCCAGTTCATCGGCGGGAAAATCGTAAGGAAACAGGTATTCGACGCCCTTGAAACCATCGGCGGCGGCGGCGGCGAAACGCGCCATGAACGGCGACTCCTGATACATGAAACTCAAATTGGCGGCAAATTGTGGCATCGCAATCTCCAGCGGGACCCAATGGAACGCACAGGGCGATACGCGATGATAACGGGCAGTGGCGACCACCGGCGAATCGCCGTGATCGCAAGGTCGCACGCCTTGGGCCGGGAAACGTCCCCCCACCTTCCCGGCGGCGCCATCGGCAGGTACACTGAAGTCTTTTCGGCAAGGTCGCGTGGAAAAACCGGAAACCGAGTCGAGCCAGACAACCCACCCACCGGGCACGATCTAGACATGCGCCTCGGGGGAAAACGATCATAGAAATCGACCACCATGTCCGTCATCACCTCGACCCCAGCCCACGGAACATCACCCGAACCCTTGGTAGTCACTGGCGCCAGCGAGCCTTACGAAGATCGATTCGGAACGGCGGTGGCGCTCGAAATCGGCAATGCGCGGCAGGTCTTTCGCTGGCTGCCGCCAGGACGCTTTTCGATGGGTTCTCCAGCCGACGAGCCCGAACGAGGCCGTGGAGAGACGCTACACGAAGTGAGCTTGAGTCGCGGCTTCTGGCTGGCCGATACCGCCTGCACGCAAGCCTTCTGGCTGGCGGTGTGGCCGGTCAACCCCAGTCACTTTCAGGACCATCCCAACAACCCGGTGGAAAACGTCAGTTGGCACGACGCGCAAGGCTTCATTGCCGAACTCAACCGTCGCCTGCCGGGCTTGGCCGCGCGCCTGCCCAGCGAAGCGGAATGGGAATACGCCTGCCGTGCCGGCACGACAACGCCATTTTCCTTCGGCGACACCATCGACTGCACCCAGGCCAACTATCACGGCGCTTACCCCTACGCGAACGGCGACAAGGGCATCTATCGGCAGCGTACAGTCACCGTCGATGCCTTGCCAGCCAATTGCTGGGGCTTGTATCAGATGCACGGCAATGTATGGGAGTGGTGCGCCGACTGGCACACTGAGTACCCGACCGCCGCGCAACGCGACCCGCGCGGCCCTGGTTTCGGCAAGATGCGGATCCTTCGCGGCGGCACCTGGAGCGATCCGGCGCGCTATCTGCGCTCGGCGACCCGCAGCCGGATCGAACCGGCCTACCGCCCGCGCAGCACTGGCTTCCGCATCGCGCTCGGCACGCTTTGACGACGCGCCGCCACCGACAAACCCGCGGCGACCATTTCCAGAAAATCTCAGTCGGTGCCTTGCGGTTTCAACGGCTCGGCTGGCCGGAGTCGCCCTCGATTTGATGGGGGTGCATGGTCAGCAAACGCTGTTCAAGATGTTCCAGCAGGCCAATCGCGGCGTCTTCGATCATGTCGAGCACCAGATCGAAACCGTGCCCAAGACCGTAATAAGGATCGGGCACTTCGTCGTCATCGAAATTCTTCGCGTAGGCCATGAACAAACCGAGCCGCCCGTGCTTATCCGGCGGACAAATCCGCTTCAAGACATCGAGATTGTTCTGGTCCATCGCCAGGATCAGGTCAAAGTAGTCCAGATCCTGTGCCGCCACCTTGCGGGCTCGCATTTCCGAAAGATCGTAATGCCGGCTGGCGGCCGCCCGTTGCGTGCGTTGATCCGGCGCCTCGCCGACGTGATAACCGTGCGTGCCCGCCGAATCGACCTCGATCCGGTCCTCGAGATCCCTGTCCCGCACAAAATGACGCAACACACCCTCTGCGGTCGGTGAGCGGCAGATATTCCCCATGCAAACAAACAAGACCTTGATCACCGGCCACCGTCCAAATACGTTTCCGTTCCTACTCTACTTCAAATCCACGGCGGGGCGCAAACATCGCCACGCCCCTTGCGGCAGGATCGCTTTCTCCGCCAACCGCGACCGCCGCCCTTCGCAAACAGACCCTTTTTTCGCCAATGCAGCGCTGATCAGCGAAGCCATATTTAAAACCCACACAGGCTTCATCATCCTTGGAAACGGGAATCCGCGCAACATCGCGTCATTAATTCCTGATGTTGTTCGTTTGTCAAAACCAAACCACGACGCACCGCACGAAGATCGAATAAACCCGTTCGACCGGGACGGTCGATCCTGCAAGAACTCCAGCAGGATGTAGATGCTTGGGGGAAAGCAAACACCTCGCCGTGGCAAAACAGCTGGATCAGGCACAACCAACAAACCACCCCGAATCAGCCATCGCTTGATGGCATCAATTATCAGATCAAGTCCAGGTTAGGACACCGAATGAGCCTCCCTCTTTTTTCGTCATCCAAGCAAGCGACATTTCGCCACCGACGTCCCTTGATGCCGTCTCGCAACCGCTCTCCAGAAACCGCACCAGCGAATATAAAACGGCTTGGCTTGCTGTCATCGAACAGATCGGCCTCATCTCGCACGCCTACAGTAATACGTGCCACGCCCCTCGTTAGACAGCAGGCTGTTGAAGACGCTACCGTCGATGCGTTGTTCTGGAAATTCCCTCGTGGCTCGTCAAGCAGAGCATGCTTTATGTCGTGCACCGCGCATGAAAGACGTCGCTGACGCGCTGGCGACCGCAATCGGCGTGGTGAATCAAGCCTGGTGCCGGTTTACGGCGTTTGAGCGTGTGTTTGCGCCGATACCATACCGCAGTGCACAATCCACGCGATGTTTCCTTTAAAATCGAGCCCCCTGAGATCGCCGCCCAAGGAGACAGCACGATGACCCTGCCGAGCAAGCCCACGACCGACGATGTGCGCATCAGGGAAATCAAGGAATTAGTTCCGCCGGCACACGTCTTTCGAGAGTTTCCCGTGGGTGTGCGCGCCGCTCTGACAACTTACAATGCCCGTCAGAGCATCCATCGTATCCTGCACGGGGCCGATGATCGTTTACTGGTCGTCATTGGTCCGTGCTCCATTCACGATGTCGACTCAGCCGTTGAATACGCCACGCGCCTGCGTAAAGAAACGCCACGCTTCGAAAACGATTTGCTGATCGCGATGCGCGTGTACTTCGAAAAGCCACGCACCACCGTTGGCTGGAAAGGACTGATCAACGACCCGCGGATGGACAACAGTTTTCGGATCAACGAAGGCGTGCGTTTGGCTCGCGGCCTGCTGTTGGCGATCAACGACCTCGGCCTGCCGTGCGCAACGGAATTTCTCGACACCATCACCCCGCAATACACCGCCGACCTGATCTCCTGGGGAGCCATCGGCGCGCGCACCACCGAATCGCAGGTGCACCGCGAACTCGCCTCCGGACTTTCCTGCCCGGTCGGCTTCAAGAACGGCACCGATGGCAATATCCGCATCGCCATCGACGCCATCCGCGCCGCGCAGTCGCCACATCATTTTCTTTCCGTCACCAAGGCCGGCCACTCGGCGATTGTCTCCACAGCCGGCAATGAAGACTGCCATGTCATTTTGCGTGGCGGCAAGGCTCCCAACTACGACGCGCGACACGTCGACGCGGCCTGCCAAGAAATCGCCACCGCCGGCCTGGCGGCACGCTTGATGGTCGACACGTCACACGCCAACAGCAACAAACGCTTCAAGGAGCAAACAACGGTTGCCGCGAACATCGCCGACCAACTTGCCGCCGGAGAGGATCGGATCATGGGTGTGATGGTCGAATCGCACCTCGTCGAGGGTCGCCAGGATCTGGTGCCGGCACAGAAACTCGAATATGGCAAAAGCGTGACCGACGCGTGCCTGGGTTGGGAGGATTCGCTGACAGTACTGGAAATCCTCGCCAATGGCGTTCGGTTGCGCCGTCTGGCGGATGCCGACAAGTAAAGCCTGCTCACGCCTGCGCTCATCAATAAAGCCACACACAAGAAAGAAGCACGAAAAAAAACGACACCAGCTTACTGGCGTCGCTTTTCGGAAATTCGAGGAACAGGGACCCGACATCGCCTCCGCGAACAAAGAAACGGGGCGCTTTTCCTTATCTGAGTTTGATTTCCTTGTAGATCACATGCTTGCGGGCTTTGGGATCGTACTTCTTGATCTCCATCTTGTTCGGCATGGTCTTTTTGTTTTTGGTCGTGGTGTAGAAATGGCCGGTACCGGCTGTCGACTCAAGTTTGATCTTGTCACGCATGGCTGCTCTCCTTGTCAGATCTCGCCGCGGGCACGCAAATCGGCGAGCACGACATCAATGCCGTTCTTGTCGATGGTGCGCAAGGCGGCGTTGGACACACGCAAGCGCACCCACCGGTTTTCGCTCTCGATCCAGAAACGACGAAACTGCAAATTCGGAAGGAAGCGGCGCTTCGTTCTATTGTTGGCATGGGAGACATTGTTCCCTACCATCGGGCCCTTGCCCGTAACCTGGCAAACACGCGCCATGACTGTTGCTCCAATTATCTTTGGGAAGAAAGCCCGCGATTTTAGCCGATTCAGCGAATGGATTTCAAGCTTTTTGGCCCAAGCGCTTACAGGAGACCGCGCTCGGCGAACGACAGCGGTAGCGATTGCGCGGCGACGATGAAATGATCGAGCACCCGCACCTCGATCAACGTGAGAATTCGCTTGAGTTCGCTGGTCAGCACTTGATCGGCCTGCGAAGGCTCGGCGACCCCTGACGGATGATTGTGCGCCAGCACCACGGCCGCCGCATTGTGCCACAAGGCCCGCTTGACGACTTCGCGCGGGTAAACGCTGGTCTGCGTCAATGTGCCGCGAAACAATTCCTCAGCGGCGATCAAACGATTCTGCGCGTCGAGCCAAAGCGCGAAAAATACCTCGTGCGGCAAACCCGCGAGATGCAAGCGCAAATAATCGCGCACCGCTCCCGGCGACGAAAAAACATGTCCCTGGCGCATTTCCTCGCCGAGCGCGCGACGCGCCATTTCCAGCACAGCCTGCAACTGCGCGTATTTGGCCGGCCCCATGCCGGGAACCACCGAGAACTCGTCCAGCGTGGCGGCAAACAGGCGATTCAGGCCACCGAAACGCGCGATCAGTTCCCGCCCGAGATCGACGGCGCTTTTGCCCTTAACCCCAACGCGCAGAAAAATGGCCAGCAGTTCGGCATCGGACAAGGCCGCCGCGCCACGCCCCAGAAGACGTTCGCGCGGTCGTTCGTCTTCCGGCCAGTCATTGATCGCCATTTTTCCGTCCTATTGCCTCGTTCCGATGCTGTTTTGTCCTAACGCCCAAGCCGTTCATCGCCACCGATATCCACAACGGCTAACTTTTTATTTTAAATTGAAAATTCACACGCCCCGAATCGAGGACGCGTTGAGGGCGACACGGGCGTGATGCAGCGCCAATACGCGCGACACCTCACTTCCCGAGAGAATGGCATGTTCGGCACAACGCTGTGCGTTTAAAACATCGCCTTCATCCGGCCCGCGCGCGGGATGACACATGATCAAATCTTGTGGAGTCGCCAAACGAACCCACTCATCCAGCAGTTCGACGTACCGCTTTTCGCCGCCGGAAAAATCGTAAACGCCGAGCAGATGACGGTTGGTCGCGATCGCACAGCCATCGGCAAGCTGTTGTAAAGCGTGCGCGCCGAGGCACTCGATCACGAAGGCTTTCAGCCGGAGGGAAGCCGAAATCCGTGACCGTCTGGGACTACGGGTCGCTCGCACCCAGGGAAGCGGCGATGCGTAACGGCGACGCATAATTTTGATCAGGCAATCCCTTACAATCGGAAACTGATGAACATGTTGATGACCGTCGACATAGTCGGGCGTTTGACTGGCGACCTGTTCAAAAGCGTCCAGTTGATGGTCGATTTCCCTCTCTATGACTATTGGATCGATACGGCGCGTAAAACAGTTCCTGATCAGTGTCGGCAAGGGTTGAAAAAAACCTCGTTCATCGAGAGCTTCCGTCAGATTCAGGTGCAACCCCTTGTCGATCTGCAATCCAGTCAACAAATGAATATCCCGACGAAACGCGCTACCGCGACTCATGCAACTCGTTGCGCTAAGGCGCCCCTCGCTGGCCAAATCGATAATTCCGGCGTCGATTACCGCGCTCATTCCAAAATCATCGGCGCAAAGAACGATCCCTTTTAACGGGTCAGGTGGTGAAATGCTGGCCTCGCATTGGTTTTGACTGGTATTCATGAAAACTATTTTCCAGGAAATCGGCTGGTTCGTCGCCGTGGGTTGCACGGCAGCGGCGACTCATTGGCTTGGGACCGTGGCCTGCATTTTCGTGCTGGACATTCAGCCTTTTATCGCCAATTTCATCGGCTGGTCAATCGCCGTCGTGGTTTCCTTCAGCGGCCACTATTTTCTGACCTTCCGTCATCAGGAGAAAACATTTCTTCCCGCCGTTCGGCGCTTTTTGGTCATTTCGGCCAGTGGTTTCGCCATCAACGAGTTGGCTTTCATCTTTCTCCTGCGTTCGACATCGATTCCTTATTACTGGCTTTTAGCCTTTATTTTGGTGGCGATCGCAGTCCTGACCTTTTTGTTTAGTCGTGTCTGGGCATTTCGCGACACCAATCAAAAGACCGAGCGAGTTTAATATTCAATCGCCAAAGCGCTTTCTTTCCGAATGAGAATGCAATGGATTGCTCAACGACAAAGGGGTAACGAGAGATCACAAAATCCTTATTTCCCCAAATCCAGTACGTTGTCTCAGGATGCGCACAAAGGCGCGACAGGAACTCGTTTTCTGAAATCAGAGTTTCCGCCATTTTTCCCGGTTTGAATTGTCCGGCATCGTGAAGTTCTTTTCGCCAGTTATCGAGCTTTGAAATCTCTGGGTTATCCCAATTCCCCACTACCCAGGGGTTTCTCTTGGCCCGAAAATAAAAAGGCAAGTCATACTCGTATTCGTTAATCATTACTATCTGGTCGTTTTCCCCGCCGGTCTTCCCGACCGTCGGCGCCAAATGTTGCAAGCCCGAAGGATCGAAACGGGACGTACCGATAATAATCGCCATGCAGAAAACACCGGCACCAATGGCGCTGGCGCCGATCCAGGCCGCGGCATTGTCGTTTTTGCCGCTCCGCAACCAACCGTGGATCTGCTGGGCGACAAGGCAGGCAAAAGGCGGTAACGCCGGGAGGATGTAACCGACCAGCTTTGATTTCGGTAGTGAAAAAAATATCAGGATGCCAAGCGTCCACAGCAGCATCAGGCCGCCGATCGGCGCATCCTTTACTGTCTTCAGCAATCGCGGCGACAACCCCCTGAAGACCCAAGGCGACCAGGGTAGGGTGCAAAGAAGAAGAAGCGGAATATAAAACCAGAACGCTTGCTGATTATTGAATCCGGTTTCGGAAAAACGTCGAAAATGATGATAAACAAAAAAATAATCCCAAAAGCCGTCGAATGATTTCTCCATCCATATAAACCACGGAGCGGCCAATACAAGGAAAAAAGCAATGAGGTACGGTGGCAGCAGCGCCGGAATCAAGCGGTATTTGCCGCGCACTAAAAGCCAGACGAGCAGAATCGCTCCGGGAAGGACAAAACCGATCAACCCCTTGGCCAATACACCCAGTGCCGCGAATCCATAGCAGACGGTCAGCGCGGTTCGATACGGCAGGCCACGCTCCAGATTCAGGACCGCATCGGCTCCGGCGATAATGGTGATCGTGATCATCGCAGCGACCAGCATATCCAGATTGGCGAACTGGGCGCCAACGAAAAAGAACGGCTGAGTAATCAGCACGACAACGCTCAGATTGGCGAGCGATTTCCCCGCGTGCTTGCGTATAAACAGGAATACGACACCAGTGGCCAGCAGTGCGGAAAATGTGGAGGCGATTCGTCCGGCCCACTCGTTTACACCGAAAATCTGTAGGCCGAGCGCGGTCAGCCAATAAAATAATGGCGGCTTGTGAAAAAAAGGCATGCCATCCAGCGTGGGCACCAGCCAGTCGCCGCTGCCGAGCATTTCCCAGGCAATGCCGACGTAGCGTCCCTCATCCGGCAACATCAGCGGTCGCAGGCCCGCCGTCGCCAGCAACCAGACCGTGGCGACCAGCAGCAGATAAATACCGGATTCAAGGTCGAGGATGCGCCGGGTCACCGCGGAAAAAAACGCCTTCATTGCTCGCTCTCGGAGCCTGAACGCGGGCCCAGACCGGTGCCTACATCGTCACGAATCAGATAAAGGGGGCGCTGCTTCACTTCGTCGAAAATCCGGCCGATGTATGTGCCAATAACCCCCAGTCCAAGGAGATTGATGCCAGAAAGGAAGAGCATGGCGGTCACGATGGTGGTCCAGCCGGACACCTGGTTACCGCTGACCAAGTAGGCCAGCACCAGAAAGGCGCCATAAGCGAAAGCCAGCAAGGCAACGATCGCGCCGCTCAAACTGATCACACGCAACGGCCAGGTCGAAAAGGCCGTGATCCCGTCGATCGCAAACTGAACCAGCCGGAAAAAATTGAAATGGCTGGCGCCGTGGAGTCTTTCCGGCGGCTGATATTCGATCAAATCCGTCCTGAAGCCCACCCAGGCATACAGCCCTTTCATGAAACGGGTGCGCTCCGGCAATTGCAAGATGGCCGCGACAACCCGGCGATCCATGAGACGAAAATCGCCGGCATCCGGTGGAATTTTCACGCGGCTGCCGCGCCCGAGGATGAAATACAGTAGCGACGCGCCGAGCTTTTTTATCCGGGATTCGTCGTTGCGATTGGCGCGAACGGCCGAGACGGTGTCAAAACCCGCCCGCCACCGCTCCAGCATCGTCGGAATCAACGATGGCGGATGCTGCAAATCGGCATCGAGGCAAATCACCACATCGCCCCGGGACGCCTCCAGACCGGCGCTCAAGGCGGCTTCCTTGCCGAAATTCCGTGAAAACTGGATATAACGATAACCGGGTTTGCTGGCCCAGGCACGCATCACCGCCGGCGTGGCGTCGGTACTACCGTCGTCGACGACGATGACTTCCCACCCCGAACCGTGCAGGCCAAGAACGGCCTCCAGGCTCGGAAGCAAAATCCGCAGGTTCTCACTTTCGTTCAACGCCGGAACGATACAACTGATTTTTGGCGTAATCGCTCGCTCCTTCTTTATTGTCCAGCGGTCTGTCCGGCCACCGGTTCTGCATAAGCGGAACCCGACGGTTAGGGTCATTGTGGTCGATCTGGAATTCTAGCGCACGCAATCCGTCTTACGTCGCGACACGCTAGCGCTCGACCGGGCGCTGACCCGTTCCGCGCCGCTCAGGGCGCCACCGGCATTTTCCGATATTGGTAGCGAAGCGCCAGCAGCGCGCCACCGACGATGGAAAAAAAAGTAATGATCGAACCGCAAGCCAGCGTCGACACGCCGCTGATACCCTGCCCGATCGTGCACCCCATGGCAACCACGCCGCCGAAGCCCATCAGTGCCGCGCCGACGAGGTGGTTGACCGTGTCGTCGAGATCGCGAAAGCCTTCCCATCGAAAACGCCCGGCAACCAGCGCCTGGCAAAGGCTACCGACGACGACGCCAAGACCGCTGGCGATCGCGAAACTGACGCGCCGGCTGCTGTCCGACCATAGCATCAGCAACTCCAGGGTATAGGCTTGCGGCGCAACGAAACTCAATGACTCCATGCGACCGCTGTTGGTGGCGACAAATGCCTCCTGAAGAGTTTCAGGATCTTCGGCGAGATAGCCGAGGTGACCGCTGACATACCAGCCAGCAACCACCAGCAGACCGACCGTGGCGCCGCCGAACAGCTCATCGAGGGACAGGCGATCGCCGCGCAGTAGAGCAAAAACCAACAGTCCGCCGCCGAGCGACAAGGCGCACACCGCCAGCGCGACGGTAGGCGATACACCGCAACGACCGAGCAACGCGGGCAAATCCTGACCACCGACCGGACGTAGCGCCACCGGCTCAAGCACCGTCACCCGAAAAACACCGAGCACGCCGCGCAGGGTCATGTAGGCGACAACGGCGAGAACGATGAAAACGACAAAGGATTTGACGCTGCCGCCGCCGATACGTACCAGCGTCCGCGCGCCGCAACCCGACGCCAGCACCATGCCAAAACCGAAGCAAAGACCGCCGACCAGATACGACAGCCCGAAAAAGGGCGACGCGCGATAGATGGACTTGCCAAGATCGATCTGACCGGCGGCATGCAGCGCCGAGCTGCCAAGAATGGCCACGGCGATTGCCAGCAACCACATCCGCATCCGGCGCCAGTCGCCCGTGGCGGCGATATCGGCGATCGCCCCCATGGTGCAGAAACGGGTGCGTCCAGCCACCGCGCCGAAAACGCATCCCAGCGCAAAAGCCAGCCAGAGAACCGTAAGCGTCGCGCCGAGGCCGCTCATCAGATCGTGTCCGCGCGGCGCTCAGGTCGCGTAAGGCGTCGGGTCCGCCACCTCCGCGGCGGAAAAGCCGGCGCGCCGCAAGCGGCAGGCATCGCAAACCCCGCAGGCGCGACCGGCGGCGTCCGCCTGATAACACGACACGGTCAAACCGTAATCGACACCCAGTTCATGGCCCCGGCGAATGATTTCCGCCTTGCTGAGATTGATCAGCGGCGCATGGATGCGCAGCGTCGCGCCCTCGACGGCGGCACGGGTCGCCAGATTGGCCATGTTTTCGAAAGCGGCGATGTACTCAGGCCGGCAGTCCGGGTAGCCGGAATAATCGACGGCATTGACGCCGACAAAAATGTCGCGACTGCCCAGTACTTCGGCCCAGGCCAAGGCAACCGAAAGCATCACCGTATTTCGGGCGGGCACGTAGGTCAGCGGAATGCCTGCCTGCACGCCAGCCACTGGCACGTCAATCCGGTCATCGGTCAGCGCCGAACCGCCAAAGTCGCTCAATGCCAGGCGCAGCACGCGCTGCTCGCAAGCACAAAGAGCCGCGGCGACTCGAACAGCCGCCTCCAATTCGGCGCGATGGCGCTGACCGTAATCGATCGACAAGCAGTGGCACGCAAAACCGCTGGCCTGGGCGATGGCCAGCACCGTCGCCGAATCGAGGCCACCTGAAAGGAGAACAACCGCCCGCGAACCGTGAAAACTAGTTTCTATCGTCATTAGGAAAGCGAATCGAAATTCTTCCGCCGATACCGCCTTTTCTTTTCAGGATCGACGACGCCCGGACGCCCGGGCGGCACGGACGGATCAAGGAATTAGCCGGCCAATAGCGCCGAGAGCTCGCGCTCCAGAAGATCCGGACGGCCCAGATTGAGTTCCACCAGACGTCGGAGATGGGTCGCGCTATCGATATCCAGACCATGGCAAACCAGACCCGCCAGCCGGTCCTGGAGGTGGACCACTGTGGACTCGATACGGATCTCGTTACCCTCTTCGTCAAGTTCGATGCGCAACAACGACGCCTCGCCCCGGCGTAGGACAACATCCGCCGGTAACTCGATCAGCGCCCCCTTGAACGACAGATCAAGGACACGCACCGGAATGTCTTCGGCATCGGCAAGCAGTAAGGCCGGCGCGTCAAAGGCTATGCGGAGATAATGGCGTCGTTCCTCGCTCATAGCGTTTCCTTGGTTGATCTATTTCCCACGCATATTACCCCAAAGTACTTTGTGGAGTTGCACCTGAAAGCGCACTGGCAAACGATCCGCCAGAATCCACTCGGCCAGCGTCGTTGCCGCCAGTTCGCTGGCGACGGGCGAAAAAAGCACGGGGCAGCAGTCGGCTAGACGGCGTTCACGAACGAGTTGGCTGGCCCAATCGTAATCGGCACGGTCCTTGAGCACGAACTTCAATTCATCGGTCGCGTTCAGCAGATCAAGATTTTGCCAGCGATTACGCTCGAATTCGCCGGAACCCGGCGCCTTCAGGTCCACCACGCGCGCCACGCGCGTATCGACGGCGGCAATATCGAGCGCTCCCGACGTTTCCAGCGATACGGCATGGCCAGCGTCGCACAGCGCGCGCAGGAGGATCAGGCAGGCAGGCTGCGCCAGTGGCTCGCCGCCGGTGACGCAAACGCGGGGCACGCCAAACCGAGCGACTTCGGCGAGAACGTCCGGTAGCGGCAGCATCCGGCCGCCGCTGAACGCATAAGCGGTATCGCACCAGACGCAGCGCAACGGGCAACCGGTCAGACGAATGAAGACAGTGGGCAAGCCGATCCGTGACGTCTCACCTTGTAGCGAAAGGAATATTTCGCTGATTTTCAGCGACAACGGTGGCCCGGCGTCGTTCACCGGCTACTTTTTCAGGCGCTGCCTGGCCGTAGCGGCGGCCGGACTGTCGGGATACTTGGCGACCACGACTTCCAGCAAGCTCCTGGCCGTTTTGGCGTCGCCGAGTTCTTGCTGACACGCGGCGGCGTTGACCAAGGCGTCCGGCGCTTTCGGATGGCTCGGCCACTTGGCCGCGACATGGCGGAACAATTCGCTGGCCCGTCGGCAATCGCGCAGCGAGGAGTAAGCATGGCCTTCCCAGTATTCGGCGTTCGGCGCCAGCGTGCTGTCGGGACGCGCCTTGACGAAAGCATCGAACGCCGCGGCAGACTCCTTGAATTTATTGGCGCGGAACAGATTCAGCGCGGTTTCGTAATCGCGCGTTTCAGTCGCCGGATCGACGACGGGTTTTTTCGGCGCATCGGCGGCAGAACGGCTTTCGTCTGACGAGCGGGACTCGGTAGCCGATGACACTTGTGGCTCAAGCTTTCGCAAACGGCCGTCGAGGTCCACGTAAAAATCCTGCTGCCGCTTCTTGGCCGATTCCAGTTCGTAGGTCAAGGTTTCGACTTGTCCGCGCAAACGCGCGTTCTCCTCGCGCAGGGTCTGAATCTGGTTGGCCAGTTCGATCTGCCCCTTGGAAACGGTGTCGATACGCTCATTGGTCTTGATCGACATGTCTCGAATCTGGCGGCGCGCCTCGTCGTCGTCGAAAATACCCGCTTGCGTCGACCGCGCCCCCAAGACACCCATCAGCGCGACCACCGACAATAACGTCGTCGGCCGCCAAGCCGCCTGACGACCGGGGAACGCGGGCATCATGGTCAGAACTCGCCGCTGTAGAGCATGTCGCCGCGACGGTTTTCGGCCCAGGCCGCTTCGTTATGCCCTTCGTTCTTCGGCTTCTCCTCGCCGAGGCTGACCGATTCGATCTGTTCTTCGCGCACTCCCAGCAGCGAGAGCATTTTCCGGATCGCATCGGCCCGCTTCTGCCCCAACGCAAGGTTGTATTCGCGGCTGCCCCGCTCGTCGGTATTGCCCTGGATCAGCATTTTGAACTGACGATTTTCGGTAAGGAACTTGGCGTGTGCGGTGACCAGATCCTTGTACTCCGATTTGACCTCATAGCTGTCGTAATCGAAATAAACACTGCGTTTGGAGAGAACGCTTTTCGGATCGGTGAGTACCGACGGCAAGCCGCGTCCTTGCACACCGTCGGTGGTCACCGTGGTCACCGTCGAGCCACCGGCGCCGCGCGATTCGACCGGAGCGCCAGTGCCGTCGCCTGTTTCGGGAGTCGAACTGCAAGCCGCAAGGACGAAGGCGATGGCGGCTGGAAGAATGAGTCTTTTCATGAGGTGTCTCCTGCGAAATTTTCCGAATCGGGATGGAATCACTGTCTACTTGTTGAACGGACCCCACGCCGGCTCGCGCACATCACCGGCCGGAATCGTCAGACGCTGCTTGACGCGCCCATCGATGGACACCGCCGACAACACGCCTCGGCCACCGGATTCGGTGGCAATCAACACCATCCGTCCATTCGGTGAAAAGGTCGGCGATTCGTCCTTGTGCGAGTCGGTCAACACCTGCACCTGTCTGCTGGCCAAATCCATCACCGACAGACGGAATCCTCCATCCCGGCGGCTGATGAACGCCATGGTCTTGCCGTCCGGCGACAAGCGCGGCGTCACGTTATAGCTGCCTTCGAAACTGATTCTCTGCGCCTCGCCGCCACTGGCGCCAACCCGATAGATCTGCGGGCTGCCGCCACGATCCGAGGTGAAATAAACGTATTGGCCGTCGGGCGAAAAATTCGGCTCGGTATTGATCGCGCTATCGGCGGTCAGGCGTTGCGCGCCGGAGCCGTCGGCATTGACGGTGAAGATCTGCGAGCCACCTTCCTTGCTGAGCACCACCGCCAGTTTGCGGCCGTCCGGCGACCAGGCCGGCGCGGAATTCGATCCCTTGAAGTTGGCGACCACCACCCGCTTGCCGGAGGCCAGCGAATGCACGTATACCACCGGCTTTTTGTTTTCAAAGGACACATAGGCCAGCCGGCTGCCGTCTGGAGACCAGGATGGCGAAATGATCGGTTCCTTGGAAATCAGCGCCACCTGTGCGTTCTGACCGTCGGCGTCGGAAATATGCAACTCGTAGCGCGTGGCACTGGCACGAACGACATAAGCGACACGCGTTGAAAAAATACCCGGTTCGCCGGTTAACTTCTCGTAAATCATGTCGGCAATGCGGTGACCGGCGGCGCGCAACATCGGTTTCGAGGTGACGAACGCCGAGCCGGTCAGCAGGCTGGCCTTGTTGACGTCGTAAAGACGAAAACGCGCTTCGCGTCGCCCATCGGCCCCTTCGCCGATACTGCCGGCCGCCAGGGCGTCGGCACCGCGACGGCGCCACTCGTCGTAGGCCGGGGCCGAGGCCTCGGTCATCGCCACGCCGGCGGGGTCGATCAGCTTGATCAGGCCGCTGCGTTCAAGATCGCTGCGGATTACCGCGGTCACGGTACGCGAAGCGCTGGCTTCGCCACCGAAATCGGCAATCGCCACCGGAATGCGGTTGGAACCGGCACCGGTGATTTCGATGGTCAGCTCGGCCTGTGCCGAAGCGGCCAACAGGGCCAGCCCGCCAACAGCGAGCAAGACCAGACGCCGCAATTCAGGGACGATTCGGGACATAGGGCTATCCTGGACAGAATGGGCGATTATATCGCCTCCGCGAAGCCGTCATCTGTAACGACGCGTGATCTTCCCGGAAACGTTTGAGCGACCAAGATAACGTCCGAGTCCCAAACTTAATCGTCGTATGGCCGATAGTTAACTGTAAATGTCCGCTTGAAGAGATCCGGATCGGCGGGTTTTGGCAAAGGCGAGGATTTTTTTATCGCGTTCACGACGGCCGCATCAAGCGTCTGGTTACCGCTGGAGCGGCTCACCTTGACATCGAGCACTTCGCCGCTCGGCAGTTGAGTAATGGAAATAATGGCTACCGGGTTGCCCTGAAGACCGGGCGGCAGGTTAACGTTGCCGCGAATCTTGACTGTTACTTTCGCTATCCACGCCTCCAGCTCGCGTGAGCGTGCCCGCTGGCTCGCCGCCTGCTCGTCGCGTTGCTGCTTGAGTTGCCGGGCCTCGGCGTCGGCCTCGGCCGAGCGGCTGGCCCGCTCCTGTTCGGCTTTCTGTTGCCGCACTTGTTTCAGATCGCGCTTTAATTCCTCGTCGAGACTCGACCGCCGCTCCTGCTCGGCTTTTCTTGACGGCTCCCTGGCTGGCGTCTCCCGGGTTTTGGGTTCTTCCTTCTTCGGCGCGTCTTTTTTGAGCGGTTCTTTGGGTTTGGTTTCCTCTTTCCGAGGAGGCTCCTTGGATTTCAGTTCGTCTTTTCGCGGCGCTTCCTTGATTTTTGGTTCGTCTTTTTTTGGCTCCTTGAGTTTCTTGTCTTCCTTGAGCGGAATGTCGGCCTTGAGCGGCGCGCGCGGTGCCGGCCTGGGTTCGGGTTTCGGTTCCGGTTTTGGAGCGGGCTTGGGTTCCGGCCTGGGCTCGGGTTTGGGTTCCGGCTTCGGTTCCGGTTTGGGCGCGGATTTCGGCGCCGGCGTCGGCTCGGGCGCCGGTTTGGGTTCCGTCGGGCCGGCAAGCACCGGCGCCTCCGCAGGGCGCCAGATTTCGACTTCGACCGCCGTCGGCGGCTGGCTTTTCCACTGCATGCCGACAAACAACGCGCCAATCAGCAACAGATGAACGAGCGCCGACAAGGCCAACGACGTCCATTTGGCCGGGTCGTCGCGAACGGTCGAGACGGCAGAGTCAACAACGTCCACGGCTCGGGATCTCACTTGCCGGTGGGCTGGACGAGTAGGCCGATGCGTTTGACCTGTTGCCGTTGCAGGATATCCATGACTTCGAGCACGGCTTGGTACTCGACATTCTTGTCGCCGGCGATGACCACCGCCTGTTCGGGATTCTTGCGCTGGGCGGCGATGATTTTCCGCAACAGTTCGTCGCGGTTCAGCGCTCGCTCGGTCTTGCCGGCGTCAAGTAGCGCCAACTTGCCATCCTCGGAGATTCTAACCTGAAGCGCCGCCGCCGGCGGCGCTTGCGGCGCCTTGCCCACCGACGGCACGTCGATGCTGCCAGGCGTCATCATCGGCGCGGTGACCATGAAGATCACCAGCAGCACCAGCATGACGTCGATGTACGGAACGACGTTGATCTCGTTTTTCAGACGACGCGGACGCATGGCCTTACCTCATCTGCCGTTGCAGGATGTTCGAGAATTCTTCCATGAACGACTCGAAACGCGACGACAGACGGTCGATTTCGTGCGCGAAACGGTTGTAGGCCACCACCGCCGGAATCGCCGCGAACAGACCGATCGCCGTCGCCACCAGAGCTTCGGCGATGCCGGGCGCGACAGCGGACAGCGTCGCCTGTCCGACGTTGGACAGGCCGCGGAAGGAGTGCATGATGCCCCAGACAGTGCCGAACAAGCCCACGTAAGGACTGACCGAACCCACCGACGCCAGAAAAGCCAGATGCGAGTCGATGCTGTCCATTTCGCGCTGATAGGTGGCGCGCATCGCCCGGCGCGAACCGTCGATGACATCCTTGGGATCGAGATTCTTCTGGCTGCGCAGTTTGGCGAATTCGCGAAAGCCGGCTTCGAAGATCCGCTCCATGCTGCCGGTGCCGTGCCGGTTGTTGACCGCGCTTTGATAGAGGTTGTTGAGGTCGCCGCCACTCCAGAAGTCGCGCTCGAACTGCTCGGTTTGTTCCCGCGCCGCCTTGACGGTGAACCATTTGCGGAAGATGTAGTACCAGGACATGAACGACACGCCGGCCAGTAGCAGCATCACGGCCTGCACGACGGCGCTGGCGTTGAGAATCAGGTGCAGGATCGAAAGGTCTTGCGAAACATTCATTGCAGGGCTTCCAGTTTGACGCGTAAAAACGCGGGAATCGGGATGGCTTTCATCTGCGCGACGTTGACACAAACGAGATGGACGGTCGCGTCGACCAGCACTTCCCAGCCGCCGTCAACGGCCGGATTGGCGCGCCGGACGTGCTGCCGGAAAAAAAGCTGCGCGCGGCTGACCTTGTCTACGGCCAGATCGACGACGAGTTCGTCGTCGAGCCGGGCCGGGCGCAAATAGTTGATGTTGACACCACGAACGACAAAGGCAATCCCCGGATCCCGCAACAGGTCGGCCTGGCGATAGCCAATCGCGTGCAACCATTCGGTGCGGCATCGCTCGAAGAATTTCAGATAATTGGCGTAGTAGACGACGCCACCGGCGTCGGTGTCTTCGTAGTAGATGCGGACGGGAATGGAAAAGCCGCTAAGCGATGGCGGGTGTTTCATCTCG
Source organism: Pseudomonadota bacterium (assembly GCA_029776255.1). GTDB lineage: Bacteria > Pseudomonadota > Gammaproteobacteria > Burkholderiales > Rhodocyclaceae > Accumulibacter. The sequence goes on along the minus strand of JAKOTN010000134.1, from coordinate 121,122 downwards.
GGAACCGATTCTAAGCGACGCCACGTCGCTCAATGTAAATATTTGTGACCAGTCAGGGAACTTCCCGACGCGTTCAGGGCGCCGACCACAGATCGCTCTGGCGTTCGCCAGGCACGGGATCGAGGCCAAGATGCCGGTAAACCGCCGCCGTGGCCAGTCGGCCGCGTGGCGTGCGTTGCAGGAAGCCCTGCTGAATCAGATAAGGTTCGAGAACATCCTCGATGGTGTCTCGGGCCTCGCCAATGGCGGCGGCGAGATTGTCCACGCCGACCGGGCCACCGCCGAATTTGTCGATCACCGCCGACAGCAGCTTGCGGTCCATGACGTCCAGACCGCCGTGATCGACATCGAGCATCCGCAAGGCCAGATCGGCGACATCCTGGGTGATGCGACCGCCGGCCTTGACCTCGGCGAAATCGCGCACCCGTCGCAACAAGCGGTTGGCGATGCGTGGCGTGCCGCGCGATCGGCGTGCGATTTCCAGCGCGCCGCCGGCGTCCGCCGGCACCTTGAGCAACTGCGACGAGCGGGTAACGATCAGCATCAGCTCTTCCGGTGTGTAGAACTCAAGGCGCGAGACGATACCGAAGCGGTCGCGCAGCGGGTTGGTCAGCATGCCGGCGCGGGTTGTCGCGCCGACCAGCGTGAACGGCGGCAGGTCGAGTTTGACCGAGCGCGCGGCCGGGCCTTCGCCGATCATGATGTCGATCTGAAAATCCTCGAGCGCCGGATAAAGAATCTCTTCGACCATCGGACTGAGACGATGAATTTCATCGATGAACAACACATCGTGCGGTTCGAGATTGGTCAAGATCGCCGCCAGATCGCCGGCCCGCTCGAGAACCGGGCCCGACGTCGAGCGCAGATTGACACCCATCTCGGCGGCGATGATGTGCGCCAGGGTGGTTTTTCCGAGGCCGGGCGGGCCAAACAGCAAGACATGATCGAGCGTGTCGCCACGCCGCTTGGCCGCTTCGATGAAGATCGACAGCTGCTCGCGGATTTTGCCCTGCCCCACGTAATCGGCGAGCCGCCGCGGCCGTAACGCACGCTCGATGGCTTCTTCCTGCGTCGATTTGGCGGCGGGCGAAATCAAGCGGTCAAGCGGCTTACCGGTAAAATCGTCGGTCTCGATCATGGCGGCGTCCCCTCGTTGCTTCGCATGGCCGGGGTATTCGGACCGGCGTGCGTCAGCCATTCGCGGATCAGCGCCTGTCCGAGCGCCAGCAAGGTCGGCCCGAGAAACAGGCCGATGAATCCGAAAACCAGCACGCCGCCGAAAACGCCGACGACAATCAGCAACAGCGGCTGGCTGGCCGTGCGTGAAATCAGGATCGGCTTGAGGAAGTTATCGACCCCGCTGATACCGAACATCCCCCACAAGACCATGAACACCGTCCAGCCGGTCTGCCCTTCGTTGTAGAGCCACAGCGCGGCCCCCAGCCAGATCAGCGTCGCGCCGATGACCGGCACCATTGAAAAGAAAAAAGTGGCGAAAGTCAGCACGACGATGCCGGGAATGCCAGCGATGAGAAAGCCGATCATCGCCACCACCGCCTGCGCGGCCGCGGTGCCAACGATTCCGGCCATGACGCCAGTGACTGTGTTCTCGACCAGCAACAGCATCCGCTCGCCGAGATCGCCGCCAAGCATGCGACTACCGGTGTGCAAGGCGTCGATATAGATATGTTCGTCGCGAAAAATGAAAAAAACGAAAAAAATCACCAGGATCAGTTGCAACAATCCCTGGGCGAACAGCGAAATGGTGGCCAGGGCGACGCTGCGCGTCGGTTCGATGAACTGTTGCAACAAACTGTTCATTTCCTTGCGGCTGGCGGTCAAATCATGCCAGTAGGCACCGAGATTGCGTCCGATGAGCGGCGTGTTGACCAGCCACTCGGGGGGCTGGGTCGGCAAACCTTGCTCCATCAACGGCTTGAAATAACGAATCGCCATTTCGACGCCGTCGGCGAGCGAACCCGACAGCAGGGCCATCGGCGTCACCAGCAAGGCTAGCAACAGCATCGACAAAAGCAGTGCGGCGAGGTTGCTGCGGCCACCGCAGAGTTTCAACAGACGATTGCGAATCGGCAAGGTGGTAATGCAGATGACGACCGCGAAAAGCAGCGTGCCGGTAAACGGCAGCAGCACGGCAATGCAGCCGACCATCAGCAACGCCACGAGCGCGATCTGAATCAGTTGTTTGTAGCTTAAAACCATTGTCGATCAGACCCTTGACAGCAATTTGAGCGCCATGCGGATGCCGTCCGAGGTGGTGGCGTCGTCGGGCACCTGTTTCAGCGCCGCCCCCGCTTCGCGGTCATTGTAACCCAGCGCCAACAAGGCATTCAGAATGTCGCCGCGCGCGCCGTCGTCCCGGGCGATCGCCGTCGGCAGCGCGTCGGCGAGTTTTCCTTTCAGTTCGAGCAACAGGCGTTCGGCGGTTTTGGTGCCAATTCCCGGCACCTTGGTCAACCGCCCGACCTCCTGCCGCGCCACCACCTGTGCGAGATCGCCGACCGACAATCCGGACAGCACCGACAAGGCCAAACGCGCGCCGACACCGGAAATCTTCAACAATTGACGAAACGCGAAACGCTCGGCCTCGCTGGCGAAACCGTAAAGAAAATGACCGTCCTCGCGGACCACGAAGTGCGTCAATAAACTGATTTTCTCGCCGTTGGCCGGCAGGTTGTAGAACGTGCTCATTGGCACATCGACTTCGTAACCGACACCGTGCACGTCGAGCACCACCTGCGGGGGATTCTTTTCCAGCAGCACGCCGGTCAGACGACTGATCATCGGGAGTCCTCTCTCATTTTTCCACAATCAAACGTCCGTTCCGGACATGCAAGCCACGGCTGCTCATCGCGCCGAGTCCCTGCCCACCATGCGCATGCGCGATCGCGCAAGCCAGGGCATCGGCCGCGTCCGGCCCCGGATCCGCCGGCAAGGACAACAGGCGACGCACCATGTGTTGCACCTGCCGCTTGTCGGCATGACCGTTGCCGACGACCGCCTGCTTGACCTGTAGCGCCGTGTACTCGGCGACATCGAGTCCACTGGCGACCAGCGCGCTGATCGCCGCCCCGCGCGCCTGCCCCAGCAACAGCGTCGACTGCGGATTAACGTTAACAAAAACAATTTCGACCGCCGTCTGTGTCGGCGCATACCGTTCGACCAGTTCGCGCACACCGGCGTGTATCGTTCCCAAGCGACGGGGTAGCGATGTGGCCGGATCGGTCCGGATACACCCGCTGGCCAGATACGCGAGCCGATTGCCCGATTTCTCGATGAAACCGAAACCGGTGGCCCGCAAACCCGGGTCGACACCGAGAATGCGCAACACACCGGACGCCCCGCCGCGACTCATTTACCGGTCGCCCGAGCCAGATACACGCCACTCACCGCCAACACCATCCCGGCCAGCGCCAGAGCGGCGAGCGCTTCGCCAAACACCAGCCAGGCGATGATCGCCGTGCATGGCGGCGTCAGATAAAACAGACTGGCGACATTGACCGCGCTGCCGCCACGAATCAGCACGTTGAGCAAACTGATGGCGCCAACGGACAACACCAGCACCAGCCAGGCCAGCGCAAAAACGAACGACGGCGTCCAGTCGATCTTCATGCTTTCCGTTGCCCAGGCAACCAGCGCCGTGACAATGGCGGTCGGCAGAAACTGGATCACCGCGCCGGTACGCAAATCGAAATGCGGGCAGAAGCGTTTTTGGTACAGCGTGCCGGCGGTCATTCCCAGTAACGCCACGACGGCCGGCAGCAACATCGGGGCCAGAGAGACCTCGCCAAGCTTATCGGCCACCACCAGGCCGACGCCGACGAAGCCAAGCGCCAGTCCCAGCCACTGTCGCGGAGAAATACGCTCGCCAAGCAGGAAACCGGCGCCGCACGCGGTCAGCAGCGGCTGCATCCCCACGATCAAGGCGGTGACACCGGCCGGCAAGCCATGCTTGATCGCCATGAAGACTCCGCCAAGATAAACGGCATGCACCAACACGCCGGTGACCCCAATATGAAAAACCTGCCGCGCGTCGGCAGGCCACGGCGCGCGCGTCGTCAGCGCCAAAAGCGTCATCAGCGCCACGACCAGCAGATAGCGCACGAGCAGAAAAGTCAGCGGTTCGGCGTAGGGCAGACCGAATTTGGCCCCGACGAAACCGGTGCTCCACAAGAATACGAACAGAAACGGCAGCAGCGGACGCGGAAAGGACATGGGCAGCACATGAACGCGATTGTCGGTGACGGAACGAAGTGTAAGGCCAGCAATCGGGGAAGGATACTCGGGGGAAAGCGATTGGCGGGACCAAGCCGCTCCATCGCTGCCGCTCAACGCAGAACCCCGCCGAAGCGGGGTTCTGACGGGTTTACCGTATGGCGGACGGCCGTGAGGACCGGAAAGTGCTTACTTTTTGGTTTCCGCTTCCTTTTTCTTGGCGGCGGCTTCCTTTTTAGCGGCTTCTTTTTGCTCCTTTTCCGCTTTCTTGGCGGCGGCTTTCTGTTCCTTCTCGGCCTTTTGCGCCGCCTTCTTGTCTTCCTTGCTCATGGCCGCTTCTGGCTTGGCGGGTTCGGCTTTCGCTGCGGCGGCTGGAGCGGCGGGCTTGGCGGGCTCGACCTTCGAAGCGGGAGCCGGAGCGCTCGCTGGCACGGGTGCCGGGGCCGACGCTGGCGCTTTGACAGTGGAAGCGGCCGCAGGCGCGGCGGGAGCAGCCGGCGCAGCGGCGGGCTTGGCGGCTTCAGGCTTCGCCGGTGCCGCCGCTGGCGCCGCTGGCGCCGCCTTCGGCGTGCTTGCGCCGCTCAACGTGATCTCGCTTTTCATCTTGCCCAGAACGACCGGACCGATACCGTGAACCTTGGTGAGATCATCCACCGATTTGAAGCCGCCGTTCTTGGTCCGGTAATCGATGATGGCCTGTGCCTTGGCCGGGCCGATGCCGGTCAGCGTCTGCAATTCTTCCTTGCTGGCGGTGTTGACGTTGACGGCCGCGAAAGCGTTCATCGCAACCATCAATAGACCGACCAACAGGGTAATCAGTTTGTGCATGGTGTTCCTCCTGGTGAAATATCGGTTCGCCGGCCGCTGGGCAACCGGCAAGCCCTAACAACGCCCCCTGTCGCATTCCGTTGACCCGGGGCGCAAAAAAACAACGCGCAAGCAGTTAGTTGAATCTTTTCGGGCAAATTCACTTGCGCGACGGCTTGCGAAAACCGAGTGCATGCGAAATTTCGCTGGCGGTCGCCTTGATCGGCGTCGCCCAGTCCGGATTATGCCTATCGCTGGGCGCGGAAACCGACAGACCGGCCACGACCTGGCCTTCATCGTTGCGAACCGGCGCGGCGACGCAACGCAAGCCGATCTCGGCCTCTTCGTTGTCGTGGGCGAACTCGTGCCGACGGATTTTATCGAGTTCCTTTTCCAGCGTGTCCAGTCGCGTCAGGGAATGCGGCGTCTTGCCCGGCAGACCGGTACGTTTGGCGTAGGCGCGCACATCGGCGGCACTGTCGGCGGCGAGAAACAGTTTGCCGACCGAAGTCAGATGCAACGGCGCCCGCCCGCCGACCAGATAGACCACGCGAATCAGCGAGCGTCCGCTGGAGGTGCGCTCGACGTAGATGATTTCGTCGTCGTGACGAATACCGAGGTTCACCGCCTCGCCGACCACTTCGTGCAGTTGCTGCATGTAGGGCAAGGCCACCTGGCGAATGTTGATCCGCGATTTGACGATGTTGCCCAATTCAAGCAGCCGAATACCCAGCGTGTAGGCGCCGGCGTCGTTCCGTTCGACGATGGCGGCGCCGGTCATCGCCGCGAGGATGCGGTGGGCGGTCGACGGGTGCAAGCCGCTGTTCTGGGCGAGAATCTTGAGACTGACCGGTTCCTGAATATCGGCCAGCACATCGAGCAGCGACATCATCCGCTCGATGACCTGGATGGAGCTCTTTTCTGCCTGTTGTTCGGCCATCGCCTTCCCGTCGCACCTTCCGTTTTGTCCGGCGAGAGACTACCATTGGGCGCCCCGCCGTTCGCCCGCCACACCTTGTGCGGCGCAATATCTTACCATCATGCGACCTACCCCGGTCGTTCGCTGTCCGCTCTGTTGTCGAGGAATTCGATGCCCAAGACCGAGGAGATCCTTGCCCTGCCACTGTGGATCAACGGCCATGCCTATCTGACGATGGCGCCGGCGTTTTTCGACGTGCGCGACGCGCGTAGCGGCGAGGTCAGACGCCGCACGCCACTAGGCGGCGCACTTGAAACACAAGCCGCCGTGGACGCGGCCGTCAATGCCGCGCCCGTGTGGTCCGCCGCACCGAAAGCCGCCCTGTTGGACGCCCTCGCCGACACCCTGACACACTACCGCGACCATTTCGCCGGCCTGCTCGCCGAGGAAAGCGGCCTGGACGCCACGGAAGCGATCAGTGAAGTTGACGAGGCGACACGCGCGTTGCGCGAGGCTACCGTCGGCCCGACGCCGGGCGGCGTGGTGGCGATCGTCGGCGACTTCAGCGCGCCGTTTCTCGCTCCGCTGCGCCACGCCATCCCGGCCCTGCTGGCCGGCGCCACGGTGGTGGTCAAACCCAGCCCGAAAGCGCCCTCGACCCTTTTCGCGCTGGCCGAACTGACGGCCCGCTGCGGTTTTCCCGGCGGCGTGTTCAACATCCTGCACGGCGATCTGGCGGCCGTCGAAGCGCTATGCGCCAACCCGCTCGTCACCGAAATCCGTTTTGCCGGCGATCCAGCGCTTGGCGGCAGCATCGCCGCCATCGCCGCCCGCCACGAAAAACCTTTCGCGACCTGAACATGCAGCGCATCGTTCACCTTGAAGGCGAATCGCTGATCGCCGAAATTCGCCGGCCGGATTTTCCGCACCAATGGATCGAATACCCGCGAACCGACGCCTCCCAGGCGGCCGAACGGCTGGCCGAGGCGACGATCGCCATCGTCAACAAGTTACCGCTCGACAAGGACTTGCTCGCCGCGTCGCCCGGCTTGCGGATGGTCGCCGTCTCGGCGACCGGCACCAATAATATCGACCTCGATGCCTGCGAGGAACGCGGCATCGTCGTCTCCAACATCCGGGGCTACGCGGTACACACCGTCCCCGAGCACGTGATGAGCCTGCTGCTGGCGCTGGCGCGCGACATCGTCGGCTATCGGCAAGCGGTGCTGGCCGGCGAGTGGCAGCGTTCCGCGCAGTTTTGCTGCTTCGCGCACCCGATCCGCGATCTGCACGGCGCGATCCTGGCGGTGATCGGCAGCGGTAGCCTGGGCAACGGCGTGGCTCGACTGGCCGCGGCGTTCGGCATGCGCGTGCTGCGCGTCGAGCGCAAGGATGCCGCGCAGGTACGCCCCGGCTACACCCCTTTCGCGCAAGCGCTACGCCAAGCCGATGCCATTTCGCTGCATTGCCCACTCACTCCGACCACCCGGCACTTGATCGGCGAAGCCGAGTTGCGAACGATGAAACCCTCGGCGCTGCTGATCAACACCGCGCGCGGCGGGCTGGTCGACGAAGCGGCGCTAGCCACGGCCTTGCGTCAAGGCTGGATCGCCGGCGCCGGTTTCGACGTGCTGAGCACCGAGCCGCCGAAAGACGGCAATGTCCTGCTCGACCCGCGGTTACTGGCGCTGCCGAACTTCCTGCTGACGCCGCATGTCGCCTGGGCCAGCAGACCGGCGATGCAGGCGCTGGCCGATCAACTGACGGCCAATCTCGAGGCGTTCGCTCGCGGCCAGCCGCAAAACCGCGTCGCCTGAGCGCGCGCCTGCCCCCCCCTCACGAGCCACCGCTCGAAAGCGGAGGCGTGTCTCCAGCACGGCCAACGTATCGCGCCACGCCGACGACGAGGCAGTATCAGGCCGACGCCAGTCTTGCTATAGTTCGACCCGCGCACCGCCAGCGGGCCGGCACACCGCCTTCCCGGCCGGCGGCTTTTGTTTTTGCCGCAGCGGAAAGTTCCCTCATGAGCCCCCTTCAAGACAGTCCGAGCGACTCCCGGAACGACGTGCCGAATGACGTGCCATTCCCACTCGAAATCCTGCGCGACGTCGCCAAGCGCCGCACCTTCGCGATCATCTCGCACCCCGACGCCGGCAAGACGACGCTGACCGAAAAACTACTGCTTTTCGGCGGCGCCATCCAGCTCGCCGGCACCGTCAAGGGGCGCAAGAGCGCCCGCCACGCCACGTCCGACTGGATGGAAGTGGAAAAGCAACGTGGCATCTCGGTGACCAGCTCGGTGATGCAGTTCGACTACCAGCGGCACACGATCAATCTGCTGGACACGCCGGGTCACGAGGATTTTTCCGAGGACACCTACCGGGTGCTGACGGCGGTCGACGCGGCGGTGATGGTCATCGACGCGGCCAAGGGCGTCGAAGCGCAAACCGTCAAGCTGCTCAACGTCTGCCGGATGCGCAACACGCCGATCATCACCTTCGTCAACAAGCTCGACCGTGAAGTGCGCGAGCCGTTCGATCTGCTGGAAGACATTGAATCGGTGCTCGGCATCGAGTGCGCGCCAATCACCTGGCCGATCGGCATGGGCAAGACGTTTCGAGGCGTGTATCACCTGCTGAACGACCGCCTGCTGCATTTCGCCGCCGGCCAGGAGCGGCGCAGCGAATCCGAGCGCCTGGACGGTTTGAACAACCCGCTTCTCGACGCACAATTCCCCGGTGAAGTAGGCAAGCTTCGCGACGACGTCGACCTGATCCAGAGCGCGAGCAGCCCGTTCGATCTGGTCGGCTTCCTCGCCGGTCGACAATCACCGGTGTTCTTTGGCTCGGCGATCAACAACTTCGGGGTGCAGGAAATCCTGCAAGCCCTGCTCGACTGGGCGCCGCCGCCGCAAGACCGCGATGGCGGCGCGCGTTTGGTACAACCCGGCGAGCCGAACTTCAGCGGGTTCGTGTTCAAGATCCAGGCCAACATGGACCCCAAGCACCGCGACCGCATCGCTTTTTTCCGCGTCTGCTCCGGTCGCTACACGCCGGGCATGAAAGTCAGACATGTCCGGCTCGATCGCGACATGAAACTGGCCAACGTGCTGACCTTCATGGCCAACGAAAGGCTGCTGATGGACGACGCGGTCGCCGGCGACATCATCGGCATCCACAACCACGGCAACCTGCACATCGGCGACACGCTGAGCGAAGGCGAAACCCTGGGATTCAAGGGAATCCCCTACTTCTCGCCGGAACTTTTTCGCGTCGCGCGCCTTCGTGACCCGCTGAAAAGCAAGCAGCTACAAAAAGGGCTGCAGGAACTCGGCGAAGAAGGCGCGATCCAGGTTTTCGAAAACCTGGCCAGCGGCGCGCTGTTGCTCGGCGCGGTCGGCAACCTGCAATTCGAAGTCGTCGCCCAGCGCCTGCGGACGGAATACAAAGTCGACGCGATCTTCGAGTCGGCGGATATATATACCGCCCGCTGGCTGACCTTCCCGGACGACGTCACCCGTCGCAACTTCGAACGCGAACAACTGCACCGCATGGCCAAGGATGTCGACGGCAACGCCGTTTTCCTGGCCAGCACGCGCTACAACCTGGAAGTGACCAGCGAAAAATGGCCCAAGGTCGGCTTCCACGGTTCGCGCGAACATGGCCAACTGTTCGCCTGAAGAACCGCATCGGCCGCTGCCTCGCCAACGTTCCCCGTCCCGGAGTTATTGCCGCATGTCGCCAACAGCCGAAACCCCAGCGAATTTGACGCCCGTCGAAGCACGCATTCTCGGTGTGCTGATCGAAAAGGAAAAAACCACCCCCGACGCCTATCCCCTGACGCTGAACAGCCTGACCGCCGGCTGCAACCAGAAAACGGCTCGCGAACCGGTACTCAGCATTTCCGAAAGCGACATCCAGGCGTCGCTGGAGGATCTGCGCACACGTATCCTGGTTTTCGAAACTTACGGCGCCTCCGGACGCGTCCTGCGCTACGCCCAGAATTTCGCCAAGGTTTTCGGACTGCCGCCGGCCAGTGTCGCCCTGCTGGCGACCCTGATGTTGCGCGGCCCGCAGACTGTCAGCGAGCTGCGTGCCAACAGCGAGCGGCTGTACCGTTTCGACGACGCCTCATCCGTGGAGGCTTATCTGGACGAACTGGCGGAACGCGCGGCCGGCGCGCTGACCGTCAAGCTGCCCAAACAGCCCGGCGCGCGCGAACACCGCTGGCAACATCTGCTTTGCGGCGCCCCCAATCGGCCGGAGGAACAAGCGGAACAGGCGAAACACGACGCGTCGGCAGCCGCCGGCAGCACCAACGCCGCGCTGGCAGCGAGGGTAAGCCGTCTGGAACAACAGGTGGAACAACTACAGGCCACGGTTGCGGCACTGGCGGCGCGGGACCCGCGACACCCCGACTGACGGGCCGGAAATGACGACGGGGGCCGAAGCCCCCGCCGATAGCCATTCTGTTTATTGGACGGCTACGTCCTCAGCAGGCCTTAAGCGGCCAGTGCGAAACGCTCATCGTTGGCGTTTATGGATTTGCTCGGATTACGTCCGTCGCCTTTCGGGTCGCCTGCTCGCCATCCTTCACCCTGTCGAAACCAGTGCACCCCCCCAGTGGTGGAGGTGGCGGGAATCGAACCCGCGTCCAGAACGCTTCCGGTCTGCCGGAATTACGACCATATCCCGATTATGGGGGCACCCGCGGCCGAACTCAATAGGCCGCACGACAGTTTCGGAGCGCCTGGCGTTGGATAGGCTAAATCTGCATGTTCATCACGTCATGGTAAGCCGTGACCAGCTTGTTTCTGACCTGAATCATCTCCTGGAAGGAAATGTTCGCTTTTTGCAGGGCGATCATCACGTCCTGTAGGTTCTCGTTGCCGTTGCCGGCGGCAAAATTTGCCGCCATGCCTTCCGCCTGTTGCTGACTGCCGCTGACTTGCGCCAGCGAATCTTGCAACACTTGCGCGAAATCCGGTCCCGCGACGGCCGCGGATTCGGGCGGGCGACCCGCCGCCACGGCCGACGTGGCGCGCATGACGTCCAGCATTTGATCGATACCTTTGGTGTCCATTCGTTTCTCCGTACGCTCCTCACCCTATTTGAGCAAAAATCGCGCCATACCGCCAGCCATTCGACGAAAAATCACTCTTTCAGAAAGCCTTCCAGACGATACTGCCGCAATTTGTGGCGCAAGGTCCGTTCGGACATACCGAGGCGTTCGCCGGCGAGTTTTCGCGAGCCGCCGGCGGAGGCCAGGGTGTCCAGGATATGGGCGCGCTCGACTTCGCGCATATCGCCGGTTTTAGTGATCGGCAGCGCGACGGGCGCGGACAGCGAATCGGCCGTGTCCTTCCCGTCGGCGTCGGAAATCGGCGCGGTGGGCGTCGCCATCGGCAACTGCAAGGCATCGACATCGACGATGTCATCGAGCGCGAGAATGACGGCCCGCTGGATAACGTTCTCCAGCTCCCGCACGTTTCCCGGCCAGGAATGTTCTTGCAAGGCGGTTTCACCAGCAGCGGACAAACGCAGGCCGGAGCGGCCGGCACGGCCGCCATGCGTGGCGAGAAAGTGACGCGCGAGCGGCACGATGTCCCGCCGGCGCTGCCGCAGCGCCGGAATCAGCAGGGGAAAAACATTGAGCCGGTAGTAAAGGTCTTCACGGAAAACACCTTTGGCCACGGCGTCGGCCATGTCGCGATTCGAGGTGGCAATGACGCGGATATCGAGATGGATCGGCTTTTTGCCGCCGACCCGCTCGACTTCGCGCTCTTGCAGCACGCGCAGCAGCTTGGCCTGCAAGCCGAGCGGCATTTCGGTGACTTCGTCGAGCAGCAAGGTGCCGTTCTGCGCCTGCTCGAACTTGCCGGCCTGCGCCTGCTGGGCGCCGCTGAACGCGCCTTTTTCGTAGCCGAAGAGCGTGGCTTCGAGCAAGGTGTCGGGGATTGCCGCGCAGTTGATGGCCACGAAAGGGCCTTTGCGCCGTGCCGAGCACCGATGGATGTAGCGCGCCACCACCTCCTTGCCGACGCCGCTCTCGCCGGACAGCAAAACCGTGGTGTCGCTTTGCGCGACGCGGCCGGCAAGCGAAAACAGGTTGGCGGTGACCGCGTCGTCGGCGATCACCCCGTCATCGTTGAGCGCGTCGGGCAAGCGATAGCGCATCACATGGTCCAGCAAGGCCTTCGGCTCGAAAGGCTTGAGCAGAAAGTCACAGGCGCCCGAGCGCATCGCCTCGACGGCGCGGTCGACATCGGCGAATGCGGTCATCAGCACCACCGGCAGCGCGGGGAAGCGACGCCGGATTTCCTTGAGCAGCGCGATGCCGTCCATCGGCACCATGCGGACATCGCTGACCACCAGCGACACCGCCTGCCTATCGAGCAGGCTCAAGGCGTCGTCGCCGCCGCCAGCGGCGACGACCGTTTGCCCGGCCAGTTCAAGCGTGTCGCACACCGCTTCGCGCAAGGCCGCATCGTCTTCGACCACCAGGATCGGCAAACCTTTCGTCATTCGCTTTTCTTCTCCGTGGTTGCGCGGATGGCGTTCATCGTCCCACAAGCCTCAGGCGTTCTTTTTCAATCGTCCTGTCCACCGAGGGGTTCGACGGGCAGGACGATCACGAATAGCGACCCCTCGCCAAGCACCGAACTGACATCGATGCGACCGCCGTGCGCGCGGGCGACGCCGAGGGCAATCGCCAACCCCAGGCCGGTACCGTGGCCGCGCGTGGTGAAGAAGGGTTCGAAAACGCGCTGGCAAATCTCGGGCGGAATGCCGGCACCGTTATCCCGCACACCGATGCACACCTGCCCGTCGGCCAGTGTCGCCTCAAGCCGCACCTGACCACCCTTCGCACAAGCTTGCAAGGCATTTTCAAGCAAATTCAACAGCGCACCGACCAGGGCCTTGCGGCTGCCGTTGATCATGGCGCCCGCCAGACCGCCGCTGGGCTCGCCACCGATCCGCAACGCGACCTGTTTCTCGGCGAACAGCGGCTCGACGGTCTGCGCCGCCTCGCCAAGCAGTTGCGTCACCGGCAGCCGGTCGCGGCCCAGACTTTCGCCGCGCGCGAAGAGCAGCACTTCCTGAATCAGGCGCTCCAGACGCCGAAGTTGGGCGCTGGCCTTGCCGGCGAAACGGATGCGCGCCGCGTCGGCGAGGTCCGGCTGGGCCAGATTGGCGCTGTAAAGCAGCGCCGCGGCCAGCGGCGTGCGCAACTGATGGGCGAGCGAAGCAGCCATTTCACCCATCGCCGCCAGACGTTGGTTTCTTTCCAGTTCGGCTTTCAACTCGTGCGCGGCGGTCACGTCGTGGATCAACAGAATTTTGCCGCCGGTGGAATCGAGCGTGCTCTCGGCGATGGTCAACCGCCGCGCGTCGAACCGCCATTCGTCCGGCGCGCCGGTGGCCACCAGCCGGGTCCGCGCGAATGCCGGCCAATTCTCACCGACTATCGATTGCTCGAACATCCGGCCGGCGGCGGGATTCGCCTCGCTGACCGCCGCCGCGCCGTCGACCACCACGACACCCGCCGGCAAGGCTTCGAGCAATAACGACAAACGTTCGGAAAGCGCCTGTTTTTCTTCGTATTGCCGGCGCAATTCGCCGTTGGCGATCGCCAGTTCGGCGGTCAGCGACTCGACGCGACCTTGCAATTCCCGATACGACTGCGTCAGTGTCAGCGACACCTGATTGAAGACATCGAAGGCCCGTTGCAACTCTTGCGCCTTGCTTTCGGAGCCCGGCATTTGTGCGACTTCGCTCATGGTTTGGAAAGTCCAAGGCAATTAGCCGCTACAATAGTAGATTATTTATCAGCGTTTTTGCGCTTTTTGCCTGCTTGATCGCAGGCTTTCCACTTTACTGCGAGCATGGCGACAGCCGAAACCGAGATCACCGAAAACGCGGGCGCGGACACGTTGTTGGACCGCGCCCGTCAAGCATTGGCGCGCTTGAACAACCGTCAGAAAGTGATGCTGATGGTGGCGATCGCCGCGGTGATCGCCCTGCTGGTCGCCGCCGGAACCTTGTTCCGGCAAAGTGAGTTCAAGATTCTGTTCTCGAATGTCGGCGAACGGGACGGCGGCGCGATCATCGCCGCGCTGGAGCAAATGAACGTGCAGTACAAGTTCAACGAGTCCGGTAGCGCGATCATGGTTCCCGGTAGCCGCGTCCATGACGTGCGGCTGCGCCTGGCCTCGCAGGGGTTGCCTCGAGGCGGCGCCGTCGGTTTCGAACTGATGGAAAACCAGAAGTTCGGCATCAGCCAATTCGCCGAACAGATCAATTACCAGCGTGGGCTGGAAGGCGAGCTGGCGCGCACCATTCAATCCATCGCCGCCGTTCAGGCGGCACGCGTCCATCTGGCCATTCCCAAACCGAGCGTGTTCATGCGCGAAGAGCAAAAACCGTCCGCCTCGGTGCTGCTCAACCTCTACCCCGGACGAACGCTGGAACCGACGCAAATCGCCGGCATCCAGAACCTGGTCGCCGCCAGCGTGCCGCAGCTGGCGGCCGGCAGCGTCACCCTGCTCGACCAGAGCGGCGCGCTGATTTCGCAGATGAAAAGCAAGCTGCTCGAAGCGGGCCTCGACCCGACGCAGGTCAAGTACATTCAGGAAGTCGAGGCCAGCATCATCAAGCGTGTCGAGGACATCCTGACGCCGATCGTCGGTGCCGGCAACGCGCGAGTCCAGATCGCCGCCGATATCGACTTTTCGCAAGCCGAACAGACCGCCGAGACGCATCGCCCGAACACCACGCCGCCGGACATCAGCATCCGCAGCCAGCAGACCAGCGAAACCGCCAGCACCAGCCCATCGGCGCAGGGCGTGCCGGGTGCGTTGACCAATCAACCGCCGGCGCCCGCCACCGCGCCGCTGACCCGGCCACCGGTGGCGGGCGCCGGCGCCACGGCTGGAAATCAGGCCCCGGTGCCAGGGCAGATCAACGCCGCCGGCGTCCAGGCGCAGATCGCCAATGTCGGACAGCCGCTCAGCACCAGCAAGAACTCCACGATCAACTACGAACTCGACAAGACCGTGCGTCACGTCAAGCAGGCATTGGGCACGATCAAACGGCTGTCGGCGGCGGTGGTGGTCAATCAACGCAAGGAAATCGGCAAGGACGGCAAACCGGCCAACAAACCGCTCCCCGATGCCGAAATAAAACAGATCAACGACTTGGTCAAGGAAGCCATGGGCTTCAGCCAGGAACGCGGCGACACCCTTTCGGTGGCCAACGCGCCGTTTACCGTCGTCGAAAAGGACGAGGGATTGCCGGTATGGCGTGACCCGGAAACGATGTCCATGGCCAAGGAGTTGTTCAAATACGCCGCCATTGCCGCCATCATCGCCTACCTGCTGCTCGGCGTCGTTCGTCCGCTGCTGAAAACCATGCTGCCGCCGCCTGAACCCGAGATGGCCGTCGTCGGTGGCCGGCTCGATGTGATGGCCGGCGAAGAAGGCGAGGAAGAAGGAGGAGAACACGTGCGGACCGCCAACGAATTGCTGGACAAGAAAATCGCCGAAGCGTGCGCGCTCGCGGAGCAGGAACCGCAGATCGTCGCCAATATCATCAAGGAATGGATGAACGCCAATGCCAGATGACGATCCGGTCGAAAAAAGCGCGATCCTGTTGATTTCGCTCGGCACCGACCACGCCGCTGAAGTACTCAAGCACCTCGGTCCAAAAGAAGTGCAAAAACTGGGGCACGCCATGGCGGCCCTGAAATCGGTGCCGCGAGGGCGAGTGGATGGCGTGCTGACCGATTTCTTGACCGAGGCGCGCGAATCCGCCGCCGTGCATATCGATACCGACGCCTACGTCCGCTCGGTGCTGACCAAGGCCCTGGGCGACGACAAAGCCTCCAATCTGATCTCACGCATTCTGCAACCCGGCGACACCAACGGTATCGAAGGCCTGAAATGGATGGATGCGCCGACCGTCGCCGATCTGATCAAGAACGAGCACCCGCAAATCATCGCCACCATCCTGGTGCACCTCGCCCCCGATCACACCAGCGACATTCTCAAGCAGTTCTCCGACCGACTGCGCAACGACGTGGTCTTGCGTATCGCCACGCTGGAGGGCATTCAGCCTGAAGCCTTGAAGGAATTGAACGACGTCATGCTCCGGCTGCTCTCGGGTTCCGCGAACATCAAGAAATCGGCGATGGGCGGCGTGCGCAAAGTGGCCGACATTCTCAACTTCATGGGCACGGCCAGCGAAACCGCGGTGGTCGATTCGATTCGCGAATACGATCCCGATCTGGCGCAAAAAATCCTCGACGAGATGTTCGTTTTCGAGAACCTGCTCGATCTCGACGACCGCGCCATTCAGTTGCTGTTGCGCGAAATCCAGTCGGAATCGTTGATCCTGGCGATGAAGGGCGCAACCGAAACCCTGCGCGAGAAAATTTTCAAGAACATGTCGCAACGCGCCGGCGAAATGTTGCGCGAGGACCTCGAATCGCGGGGGCCGGTCCGCCTGTCGGAAGTCGAAGCGGAGCAAAAGGAAATCCTCAAGATCGTCCGCCGCCTGGCCGACGAGGGGCAGATCGTGCTCGGCGGCGCCGGCGGCGAGGAAATGGTCTAAGCGAGCGCCACGCAAATGAGCCGATGGATTCCCAAGGAAAATCTCACCGCCTACCAGCGCTGGGAAATCGCCGCCTTCGACGAACAGCAGCGCGCCGCCGAAGAGCAGGCGCCGCCGGAAGACCCGCCGGACGAGCCTCTGGTCACCGAGCAGGCGCCGATCGAGGAAGAGTCCCCTCCAGCGCCGCCGACCGTGCCGCTGCCGACCGCCGAAGAGATCGAGCAAATTCATCGCGAAGCGCATGTCGCGGGTTACGCCGCCGGCTACCAGGAAGGCATCACCGCCGCACAGGAGGTCGCGGACCGGATCGAGGCAGTGATGAGCGGCTTGCAACACGCCCTGCACACCATCGATCAGGGCGTCGCCGATCAACTGCTGGCCTTGTCCATCGAAATCGCCAGACAGGTGCTGCGGCAAAGCCTGCGCGTGAAACCCGAATTGCTGCTCCCGGTGGTCCGCGAGGCGGTGACCACGCTGCACGCTTATCATGGCGGACACCCGCTGCTGTTCGTTCATCCCGATGACGCCGCCTTGGTACGCGCCCAGTTGGGCGATCAGCTCTCGCACGGCAATTGGCGGATCATCGACGATCCGACGCTGACCGCCGGTGGCTGTCGTGTCGAACTGGGCGCCAGCGAAGTCGATGCCACGCTTGAAACGCGCTGGCGGCGTGTCGTCGAAGCGATTGGCGTCAGCCACGAATGGCTGCAAACCGAGAAAGAACCCGCCTCGCGATGAGCGGCATGCCGGAGAACCGACATATCGCCGACTGGCGACGCTTTCTCGAAGGCTGCCGGCAAACCGCCTCCCAGGTCAGTTCATTGCTTCCCAGCGGCCATCTGACGCGCATCAACGGCCTGGTCATGGAAGCCTCCGGGCTAAAACTGCCGCTCGGCAGCTCGTGCCGGATCATGCCGATGGGCGGCTCGCCGATCGAAGCCGAAGTTGTCGGTTTCAACGGCGAGCGGCTGTACCTGATGCCCTCGGAGGATGTCTACGGTCTGTCGCCTGGCGCGAGAGTGCTGGCCCTCGAAACGCCGAGCCAGCCGCCACGCATCGGACAAGCACCGCCGGCACGCCGCCGCTCGATCGACCGGGCCAAACTGGTGCCGGTGGGCGATTCCCTGCTTGGCCGCGTGCTGGACGGCGCCGGCCGCCCTCTCGACCGGCTCGGCCCGCTCAACCCCAGTGCCATGCGGCCACTGCAAAGCCGCCCGGTCAATCCGATGTCGAGAGCGCCGATAGACACCGCGCTCGATGTCGGCGTACGCGCCGTCAACGCGCTGCTGTGCGTCGGGCGTGGCCAGCGAATGGGCTTGTTCGCCGGTTCCGGTGTCGGCAAGAGCGTGTTGCTGGGCATGATGGCCCGCTACACCGCGGCGGAAGTGATCGTCGTCGGCCTGATCGGCGAGCGCGGCCGCGAAGTGAAGGAATTCATCGAGCAGATTCTCGGCGAGGAAGGACTGCGCCGCTCGGTGGTCGTCGCCGCGCCGGCCGACGTCAGCCCATTGATGCGCTTGCAGGGCGCCGCCTACGCCACATGCATCGCCGAACATTTCCGCGATCAAGGCCGGCACGTCCTGCTGATCATGGATTCCCTGACCCGCTACGCCATGGCGCAACGCGAGATCGCGCTGGCCATCGGCGAGCCGCCGGTCACGCGTGGCTATCCGCCGTCGGTTTTCGCGCGCCTGCCGCAACTGGTCGAACGGGCCGGCAACGGCGGCGATGGCGGCGGTTCAATCACCGGTTTTTATACGGTTCTTGCCGAAGGCGACGATCAGCAAGACCCGATCGCCGATTCCGCCCGCGCCATTCTGGACGGGCACATCGTGCTGTCGCGGACATTGGCCGACGGCGGGCATTACCCGGCGATCGACATCGAACAGTCGATCTCGCGCGCGATGGTCAACTTGGTCAGCCCACCGCATCTTGACCACATCCGCCGCTTTAAAAGTCTTTTTTCGCGCTATCAGCGATCGCGCGACCTGATCAGCGTCGGCGCGTATGCCGCAGGATCGGACCCGCAACTCGACCAGGCCATCGCCATGTACCCCAAATTCGAAGCCCTGCTACAGCAAAACCTGAACCAGCGCGCCGATTTCGACAGCAGCGTGGGGCAATTGCAAGCCCTGTTCCGCCAAGGCGCCTGACCTTGTGCCCCAGGCGGCGACGCGTCCACGCATGAACTCCTAGCACTATCACGCCGTGACCAAACCCTTTTCACTGCAAATCGTCCTCGATCTGTTGCAAACGCGCACCGACGAGGCGACACGACAACTTGCTCGCCTGATCGCCGCCGAGCAGGACGCACAACGTAAACTCGACATGTTGAAAGGGTATCGCGACGACTATTTCGCGCGCTTTCGTCAAGCCACCCAAAATGGATTAAGGCAAGCGGATTTATTGAATTATCAGGAATTTCTCAATCGTCTCGACGAAGCCATCCAGCAACAGCAGCACGCGGTCGCGCTTCAACGCCAACACACCGCCGCCGGACAACTGGAGTGGCAACGCCAGCGCGCCAAGCACAAAGCCATCGACGCGCTGGCCGATCGCCATCAGGCCAACGAAGCCCGTCTCGAACTCCGGCAGGAACAAAAAAATCAGGACGAATTCGCGGCCCGCGTCGGCGACGACGAACACACACGCTGAATCATCAAGCGGCATGATTTTTGCTCTCGAACGGTGAACACGCCGCCAAGAGGAAAAATCATGAGTATCAGTATCGTTTCAAGCCTCGCCCGACGCGCCCAGGACGCGGCAGGCGACACCTTCCGCCCCTCGGTTGCCGGTAACGACACGCTCGATTTCGCGAGCGCGCTGGCACAATCGACCGCCAACGTGCTTACCGATGCGCAAGGCGCATCGCTGTTTTTTGGAACAGCCCCCTTGGCTCGCAACCCGGCGGACGACACCGGGCAACGCCGTGACGACCGGCAAGCGGAGCAAACCACCGACGCCACATCCGACGCGAGCTTGAATCTTGCGGCCTCGCTGACCATGCAGACCACTCTCCCACCGACTGTCGCTATCGCCGTCACCGCACCGCCCATGCCGGTGAGCGAAATACCGCGAGACGAGGGATCGGGCACCGCCGTGGCGACGATCACGGATGCCGACGGTGGGCGACTTCCGGTGTCCATCGGCACGCCCAGCCTCGTGGGCAGTGATCCCGATCCCTTCCCGGGCAAGTCTTTACCACCTGTCGCCGCCTCGACAGCCGGAAACACCGAACCCGCCAATACCACCGTCGATCCTCGGCCTCTGCTGTCAGACGACAGCCGACCGGCGCCAAACACGGCGACGACCGTTGCCGGTGTCGAACAAGCGGCAAAATTTGCCGTCGCCCCGACGGACGAGGTTACGGTGTCTACCGAATCGCACCGCAAGGAGTCGCCGGCGCCCCTCAGCGGCCTGGCCACGCTTGAGGCGGCAAGCAACCGAATTCACGGCATGACCACCGCGACGCCGGACGCGCCGAAAGAGCTGCAAACGCCGCTCAGAGACCCCGCCTGGAACAGCGAGTTTGGCCAAAAACTGCTGTGGTTCGCCCACAACGACAAACAACAGGCTCATTTGACGCTCAATCCACCGCGGTTGGGTTCGATCGAAATCACCTTGAATTTCGACAAGGATAGCGCCAGCGCCTACTTCGCCTCGGCGAATCCGGAAGTCCGCAACGCGCTCGAGACGGCGACACCGCGACTTCGCGAAATGTTCGCCGCGGCCGGCATCGATCTAGGGC
Source organism: Pseudomonadota bacterium (assembly GCA_029776255.1). Taxonomy (GTDB): domain Bacteria; phylum Pseudomonadota; class Gammaproteobacteria; order Burkholderiales; family Rhodocyclaceae; genus Accumulibacter. Next base: position 100,805 of record JAKOTN010000134.1, on the reverse strand, counting down.
AAGTCGGCGTCGGCGGCGAATCTTTCCGCGAACAGCCGAACAACCGGCAGCAACGGCCGAGCACGCACCGCCAGACGGCCGATAACGCTATACTTGACATTGATTTAGCGAGCAGCCTGCCAACGACAGGCGTGGCGGCGCGTCTGGGGAGTTCGCGGGTCGACATCTTTGCGTAAAGGCTGCCACTCGTTTGCCGCCGATGGCATGTCAGCAAACCGGATTCCTCGCTGGTGGTAAATCGCAAGACTTCAAGGAGAAACGTTTCGTATGGCCAAGGAAGCAAAACCTGCCGCTGAAGGCACCGAAGCGGCCGCGCCGGCAAAAAGCAACAAGAAGCTTTTGATCATCATCATCGCCGCCGTGGTGCTGGTGCTTGGCATTGGCGGAACCGTGGGCTATCTCCTTCTCAAGAGCGACCCGGAACACAGCGAGGAAGACGGCGACGCCCCGGCCGAAAAAGCCAAGCCGGCCAAAAAGAAAAAGACCGAAAAAGAAGCGGCCCCGGTTTATGTTCCCATCGACGCATTCACCGTGAATCTTGTCCCGGAAAACGGCGATCAATTTCTGCAGTTGATCATTTCGGTCGAAGTCGAAAACGCCGCCACCGGCGAGCATCTCAAGCAATACATGCCCAAGCTGCGCAATGACCTGACAATGATTCTGTCAAGCAAGAAGGCGTCCGAGCTGATCACCAAGGAAGGCAAGGAAAAACTGGCCGAGGAAATCAAGGAGCAAATCAACGGCATTCTCGAGCCGTCCGGCAAGGGCAAGAAACGTGACACTCCGATCAAGGAGGTGCTATTCACCTCTTTCATCATTCAATGAGCGGCAATGAGCGCGGATTTCCTCTCCCAGGATGAAGTCGATGCCCTGCTCAAGGGCGTTAGCGGAGAAGCCGAGGAAATCGAGGAAAGCGACGATGTCGGCAGTGGACCGCGTCCGTACAACCTCGGCACACAGGAAAGAATCGTCCGTGGGCGAATGCCGACGCTGGAACTGGTCAACGAGCGCTTCGCCCGGTATCTACGCATCGGACTGTTCAACTACATGCATCGCAGCGCCGAGATCTCGGTCGGTTCGATACGTGTGCAGAAATACAGCGAGTTCACCCGCAATCTGGTCGTTCCGACGAATCTGAATCTGGTCCTTGCCAAGCCGCTGCGCGGCACCTCGTTGTTCGTGTTCGATCCAAATCTGGTTTTTCTGGTCGTAGACAATATGTTCGGCGGCGATGGGCGTTTTCATACCCGTGTCGAGGGCCGCGACTTCACGCCGACCGAACAGCGGATCATTCGAGGTATCCTGGGCGTGGTGTTCACCGAATATTCGCGCTCGTGGAAACCGGTTTACGACCTCAATTTCGAATACATTCGTTCGGAAATGAATTCGCAGTTCGCCAACATCGCCACGCCCTCGGAAATAGTCATCTCAACCACTTTCACGCTGGAATTCGGCGGCTCCAGCGCCGACATGCACATCTGCTTCCCGTATTCGATGATCGAACCGATCCGCGAACTGCTTTACAGCGCCATGCAGAGCGACCAATTGTCGACCGACCAACGCTGGATCGTGATGTTGCGCAAACAATTGAAAAACGCCGAGGTCGAAATGACGGTGCAACTGGCAACCGCGACCGTGACCTTGCGGGAGATTCTGAAAATGAAGGCTGGCGATTTCATACCGCTCGAAATACCGGCGAAAGTCGTCGCCATGGTCGATGAAATCGCCGTGATGGAGTGCCATTACGGCACCCAGGGCAGGCAATACGCCCTCAAGGTCGACCACTTCATCGCCGTCGAAGAGGCCGAAACCCTCCCCGGAGAACGCAATGGTTAATCCCGACGACGCGGACGATCTGCCTATCGAAGACCACGGTTCGGTCGACGACGACTGGGCGGCGGCGATGGCTGAACAAGCGACCGCCACCACGGGCGGCGGTCACGCGCAGCCCGCGAATATCTTCCCGAGCTTCGACGACCCGGTCGACAAAAACTCGATGATGCAAGATCTCGACATGATTCTGGATATTCCCGTCCAGATCTCGGTCGAACTCGGACGCACCCGGATCACCATCAAAAATCTGCTCCAGCTGGCCCATGGCTCGGTCGTCGAACTCGATGCGCTCGCGGGCGAGCCGCTGAACGTTTTCGTCAATGGCACACTGATCGCGCAGGGCGAAGTGGTCGTGGTTAACGATAAATTCGGCATTCGCTTGACCGATATCGTCTCGCCTTCCGAGCGCGCGCGCCGGATCGGACATTGAACGCCTCGCGCTTGTCCGCCGATCCCGAATCGATGAGTCCTCGCACAACTCGCATCGCCTCCCTGGCGGTACTCGCGCTGCTGTCCAACCAGACGCTGGCGGAAACAGCCGTGGTCGAACCGCCGGGCGTGTCCGGAGCGGCGATGCTGCAAGCGGTTCTCGGCCTGACGCTGGTGATCGGCATTTTATTTCTTGCCGCCTATATGCTGCGTAAACTCAATGGCGGTCGCGGTTTCGGAAACAGCGGCCCACTGCGGGTTGTCGGCGGATTGATGATCGGCCCCCGAGAACGAATCGTGCTCATCGAGATTGGCGACGAGTGGATCGTCGTCGGCCTCGCGCCTGGGCAAATTCAGACCCTGCACACGCTGCCAAAGGGTCCCCTGCCAGACAGCGTCAACAGCGAAAGAAATTTTTCCGGTTGGCTGAAACAGATCGTCGAGCGCCACAATGAAGGCACCTAGGCTTTTTCTCGGCCTGCTGTTCGGGCTGCTGCTCCCCCTGGCGGTCTGGGCACAGGCCGGGGGGCTGCCGATGGTCAGCAGCACGCCCGGTGCCGGCGGTAGCCAGAACTACACCCTGTCGATCCAGACGCTGTTGACGCTGACGGCCCTGACCTTCATTCCCGCCGCTCTGCTGATGATGACCAGTTTCACGCGCATCGTCATCGTTCTGGCCTTGTTGCGACACGCGCTCGGCACGCAAACCGCTCCGCCTACTCAAGTGCTCGTCGGCCTGTCGTTGTTTCTGACGTTTTTCATCATGTCGCCGGTACTCGACGCCGTTTACACCGACGCCTATCTGCCGTTGTCGGAAAACAAAATCACCTACGTCGAAGCGGTCGAGCGCGGCGCCGTGCCCCTGCGCAAATTCATGCTCAAGCAAACGCGCGAGACGGATATCGCCCTTTTTGCCCGCATGGCCAATGCGCCGCAATTCCAATCGGCCGAGGATATTCCGATGCGCCTGTTGATTCCGGCCTTCGTGACCAGCGAATTGAAAACGGCGTTCCAGATCGGCTTTGTCATTTTCATCCCGTTCCTGATCGTCGACATGGTCGTCGCCAGCGTGCTGATGTCGATGGGCATGATGATGATGTCGCCCGTGATGGTGTCGCTACCCTTCAAGCTGATGCTTTTCGTGCTGGTCGACGGCTGGCATCTACTGCTCGGCTCCCTGGTCGCGAGCTTCGGCACATGACGCCCGAAGTGGTGATGAATATCGGACGACAAGCGGTGGAAATGACCCTGCTGCTGTCTGCACCACTGCTTCTCGCGGCGCTGGTCATCGGCCTGATCGTCAGCATTTTTCAGGCGGCGACCCAGATCAACGAGCAGACGCTGTCGTTCATCCCAAAACTGGTGGGCATGTTGCTGATCCTGCTGCTCGCCGGCCCGTGGATGCTGCAATTGATGGTCGAGTACGTCCGCCGGCTGTTCGAGAGCATCCCGCTGCTGGTGGGTTAGGACGGCGATGATCAGCGTCAGCACGGCCGAGATCAACGCCTGGATCGCTGCCTTCATTTTCCCGCTGGCGCGTATTCTGGCAACCCTGGCCGCCGCCCCGCCCTATAACAATCCGGCCCTGCCGCCACGCGTGCTGCTGATTCTCGGTCTGGCGATCACTTTCGCCATTTCGCCGCTGTTGCCGGCCATTGCCGTCGACCCGGCATCGGGCACCGGCCTGCTCGTTCTTGCGCAGCAACTGGTCATTGGCTTCGGCATGGGCTTTGCGATGCGCCTGGTGTTCACCGCGGTCGACATGGCCGGCACGATGATCAGCCTGCAAATGGGTCTTGGATTCGCCAGTTCCTACGATCCACTGACCGCCGGTCAAACCGGCGTGGTTTCGGAATTCCTGGGGATGCTGGCCTTGCTGATCTTCATGGCGGTCAATGGCCATGCAATGGTCATGGCCACGCTGTTGCAGGGTTTCACGGCCATGCCGATCGGCGCGCCCATGCCGGGCGCGGCCACGTGGTGGAATCTGGCGGCGTCGGCGTCGCTGATCTTTGCGTCGGGCCTGCTCCTGGCCCTGCCGATTGTCGTCACCTTGCTGATCGGCAATCTGGCCCTTGCCGTGCTGAGCCGCGCGGCGCCACAACTGAACCTGATGGCCATCGGTTTCCCGCTGACCATCACCCTGGGGTTCGCGGCATTACTTTTGGGCCTGTCGCATCTGAGCGCGCCCTTGCTCCAGTTGTTCGAGCAGGGATTGCAAACGATGCTCGGGCAATTTTCGCCAGCCGACATCCGCCGTTAAGGCGGCTTCCTGGTCGAATCGGAGCGCACCAGTTGAATCACGCCACTGGCGTAGCGGTGGGTGAATGGCGTGCTGGACTCGATGCCTTCCGAATAATCGAGAATGCGGTAAGCCGAGAATCCCCCGTCGCGCTGCAACTGCTGTGCCCGCCGTTTGAGTATCAGACCCGACTCGCCATCACCGCCAGTCCGGAAACTCTTGGCTTGCATCGAGACGAAATAAGTGTCGCGGTCAAGCGACCGCTCTTCGATGCACCAATTCGGCGCCAGAGGATCGTAGACCACATAGGCCACGACGGCCGCCGCCGCGCCAAGCCCCAGTTCAGCCGAGGTGGCCGCCCGCTGGCTGACGGCATGGACGCCAGCGGCGACTAGCGCCAGATTTTCTTTCGTGGGATCCAGGTTTCCTCGTGGGCTGACGGCCCCGCTGAGCGAATACGTGGGTGTGCGCACATCGGCTGACGATGGCGCGTCCCGATCGAAACCGGCGCACGCCCCGAGAAAAACGGGCAGCGCCACACCAATGACCATGCGACAAGCGGTTGTTTTCACTTAAATATACTTGAAAAGACTCAATCCGCTAATTTGCACATACGATTTCTGCGCCGCCTCCAGAGAGATCTGCTGCTTGGTAAAATCCGAAATCGCCTGTGCGTAATCTAGATCCTGCAAATCGGACAGTGCTCCCTGATACAAAACGTCAAGCGAAGAGGCGCTGTTGTCGAGACTGTCCAGCGCCTGCAAACGAGACCCCACGCTGGCCTGCACACGTTCGACATTGACCAGCGCGTTATCGAGGTTGGTCAGCACATCTTGCAGGCGGGCGGTGAAATCGGTCCTGATAGTGCTGGTGGTCAACGGCGTGCGCAGCAAACTGATTGCATCCTGCACGGTTTCGAAAACGCTTTTATTGGCACTCGGCCGGATGGTGAAGGTATCGCCGGCCACCGGCAAGCCCGTGATTGTTACTTGTGCCCCGAAATCGGTGCTGACCGCGGCGGCAGGCGGCTGGGTGGTGGTGACCAAGGAAATCGACTGCCCCGCCGAGAATGGCATGACCGAGCTGACAGCCACCGGCGGCAAGGCGACCGCGGGCGGGGGCGGCGTTGAAACGTCGAACAACTGGTAACTCTTGACACCGCCGGGCGCCGAAAATTGAATCTGCAAGGCACGATTGCTGCTGCCTTGCCAAGGAAAACCGTTTTCCAGGGCAGTCTGCCATTTCTGCAAATCCAGCACCGATCCATTGTCGATCACACCGGACCCCTGATTGAGCACACCGGCGCCATTTCCAGTCGCCGTGGTCGAAAAGGAGCCGTTGCCTTCACGAATGTTCATGAAAACATCGCTGCCGGCAACATTGCTGGCCACCTGCTGCGACGCGGCGACTTGCACCAGACGCTCGCCGTCGTCGCCATGGTAAACCACCGGCACGGGCATCTGCGGCGATGTCGCCGTGCCACGGACAAACGGCGTCGTCTCGCCCTGGTAACCGGCGAAAAGAAAGTCGCCGACGGCGCTTCGGCTATTGGCGATACTCAGCATTTCATCGAAACCACTGTCCATGGTGGCGGCAATCGCCTCTCGGTCGCTGTCCAGCAGCGTGGTGTTGCCCGCCTGCACGATGCGCGAGCGAACACTTTGCAGCAGATCGGTAAACGCGGTGAGGTGACTTTCGATCAGGCTCAGTTCGTCTTTGACATCGCCCTGGTTTTGCATGTATTGCTCGCCAACGTCCTTGGTTTGGGTCATCACCAAGGCTTGCGAGGCGGCGGTGGGATCGTCCGACGGACTCAATAGACGACGCCCGGTCGATAGCTGTTGCTGCAATCTGGCGAGCTGAGTCTGTGTCCGCCCCATGTGGCGCATGCCGGAATCGTAAATCTGGCTGGTACTGATACGCATGAAATTCCCCTTAGCCGGACATGACTTGCAAAATGGTATCGAACAGCGTCGAACCGACTTGCAGTGACTTGGCCGACGCTTGGTAAGCCTGCTGATAGCGAATGAGATTGGCGGCTTCTTCGTCGAGATTCACTCCGGAAACCGAGTCGCGACTTGCTTGCGCCTGTGCCAGCAGGGCTTCTTGCGATTCCGCGGCCACCGACACCTGCCGGGTCTTGTTACCCACTTTATCGACCAGACCCGCATAGGCTTCCTGAAAAGTGCTCGACTTGCTGGACATGGTGTCCTGCGTCTGCAATTGCGCCAGGGCCAGCGCATTGCGCGAATCGGCGGTTCCGCCGGTGTTACGGGCAATCACGAAAGTGTCGCCAGAGGTCGGCGAGCCGGAAATGGTGAAGCTGAAGCCCGTGGGCGGCGTCGTCGCGACAGAGCCCAGCAGTGTGATGGTCGCGCCGCTGGTGTAAGGCACGGTATCGGTCAGCGCGGCGATGGTCACGGGCGCGCCGCCATTGATGGACACCTGCGAACCGACCGGGAAATTCTGCAATTGTCCGCCCTGGTAAACCACGGAGATCGGCATGCCGGCGACCGCCGCCGTATAACCCGGACCGACGCTGCCGGAGGACACCTTGGCCGATCCCAGATTGGTCTTGCCGACCGAACTGGTCACCGGCCCGGCCGCCGTGACCAAGCGCGGATCGGTGGCGACCGTCGAACTCACCGACAAATTCTGTGCCGCGCTCCGCGTCGGCTGAATCAGGTAACTCGACCCGGGAACCAATACCGCCGTGGCGGAAAGGGTAAAGCCTTGTGGATCGGTGGCCAACTGCGCGCTCACCGCCGCCAGATCAACACCCGACCAGACCTTGTCGTCCGACAGGCGCGTCAACGTGACGCCCGTGGCGTCGGCGGCCAGACGGTAATCGCTGCCAGTCAGATCGGTGTAATAGTTGCCGTTATAGGGAGGCGGAGTGATGAAGGCGGCACTGACTATCGGACTACCCACCGGGTTCTTGGTATTGGCAACCACATCCGGTCCGGCAACAACAAAAAAATTCGGCGAAAAACTGTTCGGTGCCGCCGAAAGCGCCGACTGCCCCAGCAAATCCTGACCCAGCGCGCTTTGCGCATTGAAAGTCATTGCCAGCGACGCAGCGCTACGCCCAAGATCGTTCAACGTCGGCCGCAAGGATTCTTGACGAAAGGTCAGCAAGCCACCGAGACTGCCGCCGTCGAGCAGCGATTCGGGCATCTCCTGACTACCGGTGGCGGTTTTCAAACCAACCGCCAGCCGCGACGGATCGTCAAGCGACGGGCTGGTGGTGAAACTCATCGCTTGTGTTCCGACGACCAGTTGCTGGCCGGTGCCGACGAAAACATTGAGGCTACCGTCGGTGTTGGTCGTCGTCGTCGCCCTGATCTGCTTGTTCAGTTCAGCCAGCAAATGGTCCCGGGTATCGAGGAGATCGTTGGCCGGCTGCCCGCTTGATGCCTGCGCAATGACAATCCGTTGATTGACGGCGGCGATTTGCTCGGCGTAGTCGTTGATTCCGGCAACGGTTGCCGCGATTTGAGAATCGACGGCGCGCTCGATCTGCGCCAACTGATCGCCCAGCGACCTATAACGGGTACTCAAGGTTTGGGCGTTGGCGATCAGTGCCTGTCGGCTAGGCAAATCCGCTGGATTGGTGGCCACCTTTTGCGCACCGGAAAAAAAACTCTGCAATTCCGGCGACAAACCCGCCGTCGCGTCACCCAGCATGTCGTCGACTTGCTTGATTTGCGCGTAGTAACTGTCGAGCTGGCTACTGGAACTTTGCGAACGATTGACTTGCTCGGTCAAAAAACCGCTGTAGAGACGCTCCACGGTGGCCACGCGCGTACCCATGCCGATGAAACCCGCGCCGGACAACATCGCCAGCGCGCTTTCCTGCGTCGTGCGCTGCCGCGAGAAGCCCGCCGTGTTGGCGTTGCTGATGTTGTGTTGCGTGGTCTGCAAACCCATCTGGGCGGCCAGCAAACCCGTAATGCCGGAACCGATAAGTCCTGAGGTACCCATGGCGCGAACTTCTCCTTTACTTCCCGATGAACGGCAAACGTCCCGGAATATTTAGCTCCCGGCCCGGTTCCGGAAAAAGCTCATCCGGCCAAGGCTTGCCGCAAGGTTGGCCCGTTGATGATCCGGGCCAGCTTGTTGGCGTACATGGGATCGGTGGCATATCCCGCCTGCTGAAGCGAACGAGCAAACTTCGTGCCATCCTGCTCACCGATCACCGCCGCAAAACGCGGCTTGCTGGCGAGAATACCGGCGTAATCGCGAAAGGCCTCGGCATAGGAACCGTAGGCACGGAATTTGGCGCGCACCGATTGCGCCACGCCATTGACGAATTCGGTGGTTTGCACCTCCACCGTCGGACCGGTCCAACCACGGCCGGCCTTGACCCCAAACAGATTGAAGCTCGGACTGCCGTCGGCGCCCTTGATCTCACTTTTTCCCCAACCGCTTTCAAGCGCCGAATGGGCCACCAGGAAGTGAGCCGGCACGCCGGTCGTGGCGGCGGCCTCGACGGCATGCGGCCAGACGCGGTCGACAAAACGGCGCGCCTTGGAGGGAGTGTCGCCAACCGCCGACGAGGTCGCTTCGGCGGGGTTGGCTTCCAAGAAGCGCCGCGCACCGGCCTCGGGGCGGTGCGGGAGGTTTTTTGTCGTAGACGGCGACACCAGCGACCGCGGCAAGGCATCAAGCGATGTCGAGGCCGCCTTTGAGAGATCGACGCCTTGTCGCGCCAACTGCTTTTCGATCATGGTCGCAAAGCCGAGAGGCGATTGCGACGCCAGATTCATCGCCAGTTGCTGATCGCCGATGGCGGTGAAAAACTGCCCTTGCTGACTGTCGAGAAGGCCATCGCCGCGAGTCGCGTCGCGCATGCTTTTCAGCATCATGCTCAACAACATGCCTTCGAACTGTTTCGCGGCCTGCTTGAGTCCGCCCTGCGGATCTTGCGCCAATCTGGCGCGCAAATCGCCGCCGATCGCCGGGTCGACAACCAGTCGGTTGATGGTCATTGGAGTGGAAGTCATGAACGGTTCTCCATGATTACGGTCGCCTCGCCGACTCTTAGATGATTTCGAGGTCGGCGCGCAACGCACCGGCGGCCTTCATCGATTGCAGAATCGACAGCAGATCCTGCGGACCGGCGCCCAGGGCGTTAATCGCCTTCACCACCTCGGAAAGATTGACGCCGGCCTTCAACTGAATGAGCGAACTGCCGCTCTGTTTGATGTCGATATCGTTCTGGGTGGTCGTCGTTGTCTGACCACCGGACAAGGCATTGGGCTGACTGACTTTCTGTTCCGAATTGATGACCACGGAAAGATTGCCATGCGCCACCGCACAAGATTCGAGGGTAACCGTCTGGTTCATCACGATCGAGCCGGTGCGCGGATTGACGATCACCTTGGCCATGGTTTTCGCGGGTTGGACCTGAAGATTCTCGACTCGCCCGAGGAAAGCGACCCGGCTGTTGGCATCCTCGGGCGCGGCAACGCGGATCAAACGCCCATCGAGCGCCTGCGCCGTGCCCGCTCCGATCTCACGGTTGATCACCTCCACCACGCGCTGTGTGGTACCGAAGTCGGTGGTGCCCATCTCGTAGTGCACGAAAGGCCCTTGACCGAGCGCTGTCGGCACCTCGCGCTCGACCGTGGCACCACCCGCGACGCGGCCGGCCAGCAAATGATTGACCGCCACCTTGCTGCCGCCGGCGGACGCTCCAGCGCCACCGACCAGCAAGTTACCCTGGGCCTGCGCGTAAATCTGCCCGTCGGCGCCCTTCAGGGGAGTCATCACCAATGTGCCGCCACGCAAACTTTTGGCATTGCCCATCGACGACACCGTGACATCGATCTGTTGCCCGATCCGGGCAAAAGGCGGCAGATTGGCGGTCACCATGACCGCGGCCACATTCTTTAGCTGCAAGGATTGCGTCGTCGGCAAGGTGGTGCCGAGCTGCGCCAGCATATTGATGATGCTTTGGGTGGTGAAAGGTGTTTGCGTGGTCTGATCGCCGCTACCGTCGAGACCGACGACGAGTCCGTAACCGACGAGCTGGTTGTTGCGCACGCCTTGCAAGGACGCCAGATCCTTGATCCGTTCGGCTAGCGCCGTGCCGCTCAACAAGCCAAGGACGAGAACGGCAAGAATTGCCGTCCGCTGCAGAAACCTGCCGGCAAAACTGTCCATGGTCACCGCCGCCTCCAGATTATGCTCAGAATGACCATACCGAAAGAAAAAATCGTGCCAGCAAGCCGGGAACCGGAAAAAGCGGATTACTGGCTTGCGCGCGGTCGTTCGAGTCACACGATGCCGATTCCGCACCACCCGGAAATCGGCAACGGGAAAGAGAGCCTATCGCCACAGCGCGGCGGCGAAGAGAAAGAGTCCTCGCCATCGGCCACTTTCCGTGGGGGAAGACGTCTACGAGCGCCGAAGATCTCCGGCGCATCCGTCGTTTGATTCAGAAAGGCAATACCGAGAGGAAGAATCGCGCCAGCCAACCCACGACCTGGGCCTCGCTGATCGCGCCGCTTTCCTTGTACTCGATGCGGGCGTCGGCGATCTGCGACGACGCAATGGTGTTGGCGGCGTTGACAAAGTAGGGATTGATGATGCCGGAAAGACGGATGTATTCCTGTCCGTGGCCGATCGCCACCTGTTTTTCCCCCGAAACCAGCAGGTTGCCGTTGGGAAGCACTTCGATGACGGTCACGGTAATGGTTCCCGTGAACACGTTGTTGGCCGCCGCCTCGCCCTTGCCGTTGGCGCTGTTGCTGCTATCGGCCTTCAAGTCCAGGCCCTGGAACGATTTGCCCGGCAAGCCGACGATCGGATTGGCCGACGCGCTGATGCTGCCGGTTTTGGCGAGCGCGCTGTTCGACTTGGTCGCCGCCGAGGTGTTTTCGGTAATGGTGACGGTGATGGTATCGCCGATGTAACGCGCGCGCCGGTCTTCAAACAGCGTGCGCGAGGAGCCGGCCTGATAAATGCTGCCCGTGGCCGCGAGATTCGCCGCCAGACTGTCGCTCCGCTGTTGCGGGCGCGCGGTCATCGGTTGATGTACGTTGGTCGGCGGCACCGTGGTACACGCTCCCAGCAGCAACACTGGAATCAGCGCCAGCCAGGCACCGGCACTCGAATTCTTGGAACGCTTGCTCATCGTCGACTCCTTACAACTGCGTCAGCCGCGCCAGCATCTGATCCGAGGTCGACACCACTTTGGAATTGAGTTCGTAAGCCCGTTGCGTCTGGATCATCATCACCAGTTCCTGGGCCACGTTGACGTTCGAAGCCTCGACATAATTCTGCAACACCGTTCCAGAACCGTTGCTACCCGGGGTATTGGGCGTCGGCGTGCCGCTCGAGGCGGTTTCCAGATAAAGATTGCCGCCAATGCTCTGCAAACCGCCGTTGTTGATGAAGGTAGCCACCTGAATGGTGCCGATCTGCGTCGCCGCCGACGTACCGGGCAAGGTCACGCTGACCACGCCGTCGGTGCCGATGGTCAGGGTCAAGGCGTTCGCGGGAATGGTGATCGCCGGTTGCAAGGGGTAACCACTGGTGGTGACGATCTGCCCCTGGTTGTCTTTTTGAAACGATCCGTCGCGCGTGTAGCCGGTCGTTCCATCGGGCAGCAAGACCTGGAAGAAACCGGCGCCGTCGATAGCCAAATCGAGCGTGTTGCTGGTTTGTTGCAGCGAACCCTGCGTGAAAATCCGCCCGGTCGATACCGGCGTTGCACCGAGGCCGATCTGCAGACCGTCCGGAATCTGCGTGGTTTGCGACGACTGCGCCCCCGGCTGCCTCAGGGTTTGATACAGCAGGTCGGCAAAAATGCCCCTGCCCTCCTTGAAGCCATTGGTGCTGACGTTGGCCAGATTGTTGGCGATGATGTCTATCTGCACTTGCTGGGCATTAAGCCCGGTGCTGGCTGTCCATAGCGAGCGGATCATGGTGGAATCGTCCTATCAGCGGCTGATCGATAAAATCTGGGTGGCTGCCCGAGCGTTGGTGTCAGCCGTTTGCAACATCTTGACCTGCATCTCGAACTGGCGTGAAAGGCTGATCATTCGCACCATCGCGTCTACCGCGTTGACATTGCTGCCCTCCAGCGTTTCCGGAGCGAGCTTGACGTTTTCGTCGGCCGGCGCGTCCTCACCGTTGCGCGTGCGGAAGAGGCCGTCGTCGCCGCGGACCAGTTCGTTTTCCGGCGGGTTGACCAGCTTGATCCGACCCACCGCGTTGGCGTTGTTGATCGCTCCGGCGCCGATCCGCGGAATGCTCGATACCGTGCCGTCCGCGGCGATGGCGATATTGTTGTCCGGCGGCAACGTGATCGGCCCGCCCTCGCCCACCACGTTCAAACCGGTGCTGGTTTGCAGAACGCCATTGACGTCGGTCTTCAGGTTACCGGCGCGGGTATAGGCCTCGCGACCGTCCGCCCCCTGCACGGCGATCCAGCCCGCGCCCTGGACGGCCACGTCGAGCGGTCGGCCGGTCACCGTCAGCGGTCCCTGATCGAAGACATCCGCCACCGAAGCGTCGACCGCGAAGGCACGGGTCGGCGTTCCGGCACCCAAAATCGGCGCGGCCCGGAAACGATGCTCCATGGCCCGATAGCCGTTGGTGGTGGCGTTGGCCAGATTCTGCGCGACACCGGCCTGTTGCAGAAAAACCTGTTTGGCGCCGCTCATCGCGGTGTAAATCAAACGATCCATGGGGCTTTTCCTATCGCCGACGCCTGCTCGGGTCCTTAACGCAGGTTCACCAAGGTTTGCATGATCTGGTCCTGGGTCTTGATCGTTTGCGCGTTGGCCTGGTAATTGCGCTGCGCCGTGATCATGTCCACCAGCGCTTTGGTGAGATCGACGTTGGATTCTTCCACCGAGGCCGCCTGAACGACTCCTCGACCACCGGACAGCGGCACGCCGATCAACTCCGGCCCCGATTCGTTCGTCATTCCCCAGTGATTGTTGCCGAGATTCGTCAGACCGTTCGGATTGGCGAACATGGTCAATACCGCCTGCCCCATGTCACGTGTTTGTCCATTGCTGTATCGACCCTGGATGACGCCATCGCTGCTGACGCCGACGCCCGCCAGGCTACCGGAGGTGTAGCCGCCTTGCGTCAGTTTATCGGTGCTGAAGGTACTGCCGTATTGCGTCGTTCCCGCAAAATCGATCGTGCCCGGCGACCACGGCGATGTCGCTCCGCTGGTTAAATTCCATGACGGCAACACATGTTGGGCGGTGGTCGAATCCAGGTTGCCCGAGGTATCGAAAATCAGATTTCCACCCGGCAGGACCTGCGGATTCGCGCCGTCAAGCGTGGCATAAACCGTCCATTCGTTTCCGGCCGGCGCCGTCGGCGTATTGAGAACGTAATAAGTTGTCAGGTTGTGCGACACGCCAAGGCTGTCGAAAACCGACAAAGCCGTTGAATAATTATATGTTTTCGGATTTGCCGAATCGAAAGGCGCCGCCGTCGGAACGCTCTGGCGCGAATCAAGGTTGAGAGAAGCGGTCAAGTTTCCGGCAAGCGGGTCGCTCGTGGCGCGCGGCGCGATCTGGCTGGCGGACAATTGCAATTCGACCGGACTGGTCGCGGTAATCACGCCATTGACCGCCGCCGGATAGCCGGTCAGCCGAAGCTTTTGATCGTTGACCAGATAGCCATCCTTGTCGACATGAAATTGCCCGTTACGCGTATAACTCAGTTCTCCATCGAGATTGCTCATGCGGAAAAACCCGCCACCGTTGATTGCCCAATCGAGCGAGTTGCCGGTTGCCGTCAGAGTGCCTTGCGTGAACTGCTGCGCGACCGCGCCCACATTCACGCCGATACCGACCGGCGACGTTCCGGCCACGCCCAACGAGCCGGCGAACATATCGGCGAACTGCGTGTTCGCACCTTTGAAACCGACGGTGCTTGTATTGGCCACGTTGTTGCCAATGACGTTCAGTGCTGACGACGCCCCGTTCAATCCGCTCAAACCTTGTTGAAAGCTCATGTTTTTCCCCTACCGATCGATCAAATCTAGAGAATCTGCTGGATCTTGCTGAAATCGACCAATCCCAGCGCACCCAAGTCCAGTTGAAAACCGCTCTTGCCCCGAACCAAAGCAGATACCGTGCCAACCTGAAGAGTATCGGCCGTCACCTTGTCGTCGCCACGAACGGCGCTGACGGAAAAGCTGTAGTTGCCGGCCGGCGCCGTCGTTCCGGCATCGCTCATTCCGTCCCAGACAAAGGCGAAACTGCCCGCCTGATGTGCGCCGAGGTTCTGTTTTTGCACGACATTTCCCTTTGAATCGAGAATCGTCAGCGTCACGCTGTCGGCGGCCTCGGCAAGATCGACCCCTCCGCCGGCCTGACCGTTGGCAAGCGTCAGCGCCTTGCCGGGCGCCAGAACGTTTTTGCCGATCAACCCAGCGGCCTGTATCGACTGACTATCGGTGTAGGAATTCAGCAGCGTCGCCAGCGACTCGTTGAGTTTTTCGATACCGGAAACGGTGCTGATCTGCGACAACTGGCTGGTCACCGCCGCGTTATCCATCGGATTCAGCGGGTCCTGGTTTTTCAGTTGCGCCACCAGCAAATTGAGAAAGCGGTCCTGCACGTCCTGGTTTGTCGAAGAGGCGGTCGTGCTGGAACTCGATTTGGTGTTCAGCGCCGCCAGAATATCGCTGGCGCTACCGACCGAAGAAACGTTGGCCATGAATTCCTCCTTGATTGTTATTGGTTTTTACTGACCAAGCGTCAGCGTTTTCAGTAGTAGTTGCTTGGCGGTGTTCATCACCTCGACATTGGTCTGGTAGGACCGCGACGCCGAAATCATGTTGGTCATTTCTTCGACGACATTCACATTCGGCATCGTGACGTACCCTTTTTCGTCGGCAACCGGACTGCGCGGGTCATAAACCATCCGCCCCGGACTGCTGTCCTCCACCACTTGCGTCACCCGCACACCCTGTGCGGCAGCGCTGCCCATCGGCGTCGCCGTGAACACCACCTGCTTCGCGCGATAAGGCTGGCCGTCGGAACTGACCACGCTGTCGGCATTGGCCAGGTTGCTGGCCACGGCGTTGAGACGTATCGACTGCGCGGTCATCGCGCTGCCGGCAACTTGAAACGTATTGAATAGGCTCATGATTATTGCCCTTGAACCGCCGACAACATGCTCTTGATCTTGTTGGTGATGAAGGTCAGACCGGCCTCGTAGTAAAAGGCATTTTCAGCGAACTGCGTGCGCTCGACATCCATTTCGACCGTATTGCCATCGGCGCTCGCTTGCACCGGCTGCCGATAGCCCAGCGTCGGGACGGCGCTGCCGTCGGTACCGGCCAAATGACGCGGCGAGGTGGTGGCCAGAGCGATCGCGCTCTCCTGGCGACCTGCAAGCGTCTGCTGCAATGTCGCCTGAAAATCAAAATCCCGGGCTTTGTAGTTGGGCGTATCGGCGTTGGCGATATTTCCGGCCAGCACCTGCTGCCGCTTGGCACGCAACGCCAGCGCCTGCTGTTGGAAAGAGAGAAAACCATCGAGCTTATTGACCACGACAACCTCGCCAGACAACGTCATGGCAGTCATCGAAGCAATTTACGTGCCACCAAGAAGAGCGCGGATCGGCGGGGCTTGCGCACCGTCCGGACCTCGTCCGCCCCTCATTTTTCCGGCCAGGGCGGCGCATTTGCCGGCGTGCCGGCAAATATTGCCGTTCGTCGCCTCATGTCTCGCGCGGGTTCTTTTTTGATCACCTTCGCCAACGCGGCCGATTAGGGCAAAATACGGAGATGCACATCAAGGGCCTTGGCAAACGTCTGAACAAAATCGCGGCACGACTTGTCGCGCTGCTGCTGGCGTCCGGTGGCGCAATGGCGCAGACGCCCCTGATGACGACGCTCGATCACTATTTGCAAGTACAAACCCAAGGTCTTCCCGGCAAGGTCACCTATTCGATCGACAAACTTGACCAGAACCCCCGGTTGGCGGAATGCGGCGCTTTCGAGCCTTTTTTGCCGCAAGGCAGTCGTTTGTGGGGAAAAACCACGATCGGCGTCCGTTGCGTGGCGCCAACGAACTGGACGATCTACCTCCCGGTAAGGATTTCAATCCTTGGCACCTACCTGCTGACGACGCGGCAACTCGCCCCCGGACAAACGGTGTCCGCCAGCGACGTGGTGGCACAAAATGGCGACCTTGGCAGCCTGCCGAACAATGTCCTGACCGACCCCGCGCAAGCAATAGGCAAAACGGTCAAGAACGGTGTCGCTGCCGGCCAGCCGCTGCGCAACGATTTTCTGATCGCGCCGTGGGCCGTTCAACAAGGGCAGAGCGTCCGGCTACTGTCTTCGGGCGATGGCTTCATCGTCAGCAACGAGGGTAAAGCCTTGAATAATGCCGTCAACGGGCAAATCGTCCAGGTACGGACCCATTCAGGCCAGGTTGTCAGCGGCGTCGCACGGAACGGCGCGGTGGTCGAGGTCGCGTACTGAGCGACCCGCCGGTCGCCAATATCAAAAAATGTTAAAGTTTCGTCGTGCCTGACCGATAGCTGGATTGAGCACAACCGATTTGTGGGAGCACCAACGTGAAAATCGACAGCAGCACGAAAATTGCAAGCGGCGTCAGCGAAACGCGGAGTCGCACAACCATCGGCAAACCAAGCGCTGGCGTCGCTGCCGAGGTTCACTTCAGCGAACTCGCCGAGCAACTGCAATCCCCGGGTGAAGCGCCGGCATTCGACGCCGCGCGGGTTGCCGAAATCAAACAGGCCATCGCCGACGGTCGCTTCACGATCAATGCGGGAGCGATTGCCGATCGCCTGATTGCCTCGGCCAGCGAACTCGTTGCCGTGCAACGACAAGGCTGATTCGCGGAACAAGAACGATGTCGTCCGCGAGCGCCGATCCGCCGCCGGTTTTGCTGCCGACAATGGAGGCCGAAGTCGCCGCGCTGAAAAAATTCGTCGTTCTGCTTGAGCGCGAGCGGCAGCTTCTCGCCACCGGCGAGACCGACGGATTGCACAATCTCGTCAGCGAAAAAAATGGGCTGGCGGTTCAACTGACCACCTTGGGCGCACGGCGTGGCGAATTCCTGGTGGCCTCCGGTCTGAGCGCGGACCATGCCGGGATCCACGCCTGGCTCGACGCCCACCCCGCCGCCGACCGCGCACGTTCGACTTGGCGACTGCTGTTATCGCTCGCCACTCAGGCCCGCGAACTGAACACGGCGAACGGCGATCTGATCCAGATTCGCATGCAGCAGAACGCGCTGGCCCTGGACGCCCTGCTGGGCGCCACCGCCTCACTCAGGCTCTATGGTCCCGACGGACAAAGCGCACCGCTCGGCGGTCGCCGCATCAGCGACTGCGCTTGAACCCGGCGAACGCGTCTGCCGGAAACCGCCGCTCCCACTCCGAACGCCATCGCCAGGGGGGCGCCCGCCACGGGAAGGCACGGCCCTCGGTGGACCGATTGTGAATTGCGTAAAACCGCCCGTGAAGGTAGTATCCATGCCGCGTTGCATGACGATGCCGGTCTGTTCACGAATTTACCAGTTGCGCGACCCGGCAAGGCAAGGTCTGTTTGTCCCGGCGCTCTGGCGCACGCATCCCGACGGCTCGCCGCACTCACCGCGAAATGGACCCGAAACTGCTCGCGGATTCGGGTCCCTGCCTCGTTTTCGCCACCTCCTCTACCGTTTCCAGAATGATTTCCGGCCTACTCAAGAAGATTTTCGGCAGCCGCAATGACCGGCTGATCAAGCAGTACACCCAGGTCGTCCGCAAGATCAACGCGCTGGAGGCGACCATCGGTGCCCTGTCCGACGACGCGTTGCGCGGCAAGACGGCGGAGTTCAAGACCCGCGCCGCCAGCGGTGAAACGCTAGACGCGCTGTTACCGGAAGCGTTCGCCGTCGTTCGCGAAGCAAGCAAGCGCGTGCTGGGCATGCGACACTTCGACGTGCAGTTGATCGGCGGCATGGTCCTGCACGACGGCAAAATCGCCGAAATGCGTACCGGAGAAGGCAAAACGCTGGTGGCGACGCTGCCCTCCTACCTCAACGCATTGTCCGGCGACGGCGTGCATGTGGTGACGGTGAACGACTACCTGGCCAACCGCGATGCCGAGTGGATGGGTCGCCTGCACCGTTTTCTCGGCCTGACGGTCGGCATCAACCTGTCGCAAATGGCGCACGAGGAAAAACAGGCCGCCTACGCCGCCGATATCACTTACGGCACCAACAACGAATTCGGTTTCGACTATCTGCGCGACAACATGGTGTATGCCGCCGACGAGCGCGTGCAGCGCAAACTGAGCTTCGCGATCGTAGACGAGGTCGACTCGATCCTGATCGACGAAGCGCGCACGCCGCTGATCATCTCCGGCCAAGCCGAGGACCACACCGATCTGTACGTGCGCATGAACCAGATCGCGCCCTTGCTTGAGCGCTGCGCCGAAGAAAACGGCCCCGGCGACTACTGGGTGGACGAGAAGGGTCATCAGATACTAATGACCGAGGCGGGTCACGAACATGCCGAGGAATTGCTGGCCAACGCCGGCATGCTGCCCGACGGCGGCAGTCTTTACGACGCCTCCAACATCCTGATGATCCACCACCTGTACGCCGCCTTGCGCGCCCACAACCTGTTCCTCCGGGACCAGCAATACGTGGTGCAAAACAACGAGGTGATCATCGTCGACGAGTTCACCGGCCGCCTGATGGCCGGCCGTCGCTGGTCCGACGGCCTGCATCAAGCCGTCGAAGCGAAGGAAGGCGTGCGGATCCAGAACGAGAACCAGACCCTGGCCTCGATCACCTTCCAGAACTATTTCCGGATGTACAGCAAGCTCTCCGGCATGACCGGCACCGCCGACACCGAAGCCTACGAATTTCAGCAGATTTACGGCCTGGAAACAGTGGTCATCCCGACCAATCAGCCCATGCGGCGGGTCGACAACAACGACCAGGTGTTCCGCACGGCCAAGGAAAAACACGACGCCATCGTCGCCGACATTCGCGCCTGCCGCGAGCGCGGACAGCCGGTACTGGTCGGCACCACCTCGATCGAGAACTCCGAATTGCTTTCGGCGTTGCTCGACCACGAAAAACTGCCGCACCAGGTGCTCAACGCCAAGCAGCATGCGCGCGAGGCCGAGATCGTCCAGCAGGCCGGTCGCCCCGGCGTGATCACCATCGCCACCAACATGGCCGGTCGAGGCACCGACATCGTTCTCGGCGGCAGCATCGAAAAACAGATTTCCCAGCTTCGCGACGACGACACCCTGGAAACCGCCGTTCGCGAGGCGCGCATCGCCGAAATACGCGCGCAGTGGCAAAAACTGCATGAACAAGTGGTCGCCGCCGGCGGGCTGCACATCATCGGCTCCGAGCGGCACGAATCGCGACGGATCGATAACCAGTTACGCGGACGCTCGGGGCGTCAGGGCGACCCCGGCTCGTCGCGCTTTTATCTGGCCCTCGACGACGCGCTGCTGCGCATCTTCGCCGGCGACCGCCTGAAGTCGATCATGGAACGCCTGAAAATGCCGGAGGGCGAACCGATCGAGCATCCGCTGGTGTCGCGTTCCCTGGAATCGGCGCAACGCAAGGTCGAGGCACGCAACTTCGACATCCGCAAACAACTGCTCGAATACGACGACGTCGCCAACGACCAGCGCAAGGTCATCTACGCGCAACGCAACGAGTTGCTGGCCACCGACGACATCTCGGAAACCATCACCGCGATGCGCGACGGCGTGCTGCACGACACCTTCCGGCTCTACGTGCCGACCGACAGCGTCGAAGAGCAATGGGACCTGCCGGGCCTGGAACGCACCCTCGCCGCCGATCTGCAACTGGAATTGCCGATCGTCGACTGGTCGAAACAGGAACCGACCTTGCGCGACGAGGAAATCCTGCGTCGTATCGTCGACCAGGCGACGGCCACCTATCACGCCAAGATCGAACGGGTCGGCGGCGAACCGTTCCACCAGTTCGAACGCAACGTGATGCTGCAAAGCCTGGACACGCACTGGCGCGAACACCTCGCGGCGCTGGACCACCTGCGACAGGGAATTCATCTGCGCGGCTACGCGCAGAAAAATCCCAAACAGGAATACAAGCGCGAAGCGTTCGAGCTTTTCGAGCGCCTGCTCGACAGCGTGCGCATCGACGTCACCCGCCTGCTGGTCACCGTGCAAGTGCGGGAGCAGGAAGATGTCGAGGAGATCGCTCCGCACGCCGAGGTGCAGAACGTGCGCTACCATCATGCCGATTACGACGAGGCGCTGGCGCAAACGGACCACGATGCCACGGCGGGCGAGCCACCGAAGCCGATCGCCGGCGGCGGTGGGTCCAAGGTCGGACGCAACGAACCCTGCCCGTGCGGCTCCGGCAAGAAATACAAACAATGCCATGGCAGGCTGAGCTGACCGTCGCGCCAGGCGGTCCACCGCGTCCGCCGACGGACCGGACATGCCCGACAGGCGCCGACGCCAGGCTTTTTGCCACGGCAGTTACCGAAGTCCTTGCTCGTCTGAAAACGCGAGGTCGCAATGCCCGTCAATTACCGCACCCCTTCCCCCGCTGAACTGCATCCGGTCGCCGGCGTCAGCCTGGGCGTCGCTCAGGCGGCGATACGCAAGCTCGACCGCCACGACCTGACCCTCCTGTCCCTTGCCCCGGGCAGCCGTGCCGCCGGTGTGTTCACCGCCAACCGCTTTTGCGCCGCGCCGGTCCAGGTGTGCCGCCGTCACCTCGATCTGGGCAGCGACATGCGGGCGCTGGTGATCAATACCGGCATCGCCAACGCCGGCACCGGCGAATCCGGCTGGCTGGCCGCCGTGCGGACCTGCGGCGCGGTCAGCGAACTGCTGGGCATCGAGGACCGGCAGGTGCTGCCATTCTCGACCGGCGTCATCCTCGAACCCTTGCCGGTCGAGCGCCTGATCGCCGGCTTGCCGGCCTGCGTCGGCGATTTGCGCGCCGACAATTGGCATGCCGCGGCGCACGCGATCATGACCACCGACACCGTGGCCAAAGCGGCGTCACGGCGCATCGACATCGACGGCAAGGCAATCACCATCACCGGCATCAGCAAGGGTGCCGGCATGATTCGCCCCAATATGGCGACCATGCTCGGTTTCATCGCCACCGACGCCGGCATCGCCACGCCGCTGTTGCAGCAGTTGCTGCGCGAAGCCGCCGACGAGTCGTTCAACGGCATCACCGTCGATGGCGACACCTCGACCAACGATTCCTTCATCCTGATCGCCACCGGTCAGGCGGGAATCGACATCGACGCGCCCACCGCCCCCGGCTACGCCACGCTCCGCGAGGCGATCATCGCCGTCGCCGCCGAACTGGCGCAGGCCATCGTCCGCGATGGCGAAGGCGCCAGCAAATTCATCACCATCGCCGTCGAAGGCGGGCGAGACCGCGAGGAATGCAAGCGGGTCGGCTACGCCATCGCGCACTCGCCGCTGGTAAAAACCGCTTTTTTCGCTTCCGACCCCAACCTGGGCCGGATTCTGGCGGCAATCGGCTACGCCGATATCGACCAGCTCGATGTCGATCGGGTCGTCGTCTGGTTGGGCAGCAACGGTCGCGAAATCCTGGTCGCCGAGAACGGCGGTCGCGCCGCGTCGTATCGCGAGGAAGATGGCGCGGCCATCATGGCGCACGCCGAAATCATGGTCCGTGTCGCCCTCGGCCGCGGTCACGCCAAGGCCACGCTCTACACCTGCGATCTGTCTTACGATTACGTCAAAATCAACGCCGATTATCGAAGCTAGCCGACTGTCCGGGCTTGCCGGGTCGCCGTGAGCGCGCGCTGGCATCCGATAGAGTTGGTCAAGCCGGCGGCGCATTCATCGCCACACGGAAAAGCCCGCCTGACATCGGGCTTTTTCTTTGTTCGCCGCTTATCAATATCCAACGGAGGGCCCCACTGAATGCACAAGCAAATAACAATGGTTTCCCTGTTTTTTTTGACTATGCTTCCGTGTACCGCCTCCGTACAGGCGCAGGACACCCGCGAATCGGAACTGGTCGATGCGTTGCGATTGAACGACGACGCTTCAGCGCGGCGTGGCAACTCCGGCAAGGCCATTCGGGCGTACATGAGAGACGGGTACGTCGGAAAAAAACCCGATCGGCGGGCAGACTACACCGACTACTACGTGCTAAAAAAACCGGCAACGATCATGGGACACGATTTACTGCTCATCGAAGAGGAATACATGTCGCGCTACATCGGCTGCTGTGTCAGTCCGGGCGCCGGCGTGACGGTAAAAATCAACGGCAGCGCTATAAATCTTGAAAAATTCGCACAGAAAAATGCGTGCCGGCTGTCCAAGTTCTCCGATCTTCGGCAACAACTGCAAAACGTCGGGATCGTCGCCAATTTTCCAGCAGGCCATTACGCGTCTTTGAGTTGCAGGGAACGCGATGTCCGATAGACGCCCTCGCCGCGCCGCGCTCACCCGGCCGCCGTTGCCGGTCGCTTGCGCGGCGTTCGGCGTCAACGTCGAAACACCGCTCTCCGCATCGCGGAAACGCCGTTGGGACAATACAAAGTGAGCGAAATCCCCGAGGACAGCTCGGAAATACCGGCGATGCCGGAGCGCCGAGCCAACCAGCGACTTTTATTGCGCACGCAAGCTTTCGTGCTGCTGCCCGATGGGCGGGTGGTGGCGACACGAACGCTGAACATCAGCAAAGGCGGCATCGGTTTGATCGCCGATTTCAACCCGGCCGTTGGCTCGGCCTTCAGCTTGCGGGTCAATCTGCCGCTTCGACCCACCGGTAAAGCGCTGTTCGAGGCCCGGGTGCAAGTCGCCAACAGCGTCTTCGACGGCGCGGAAGGCGGATTTCGTCTCGGCCTACAGTTTCTCGGGCTGGACCCGACCGCCGCGGCCTTGCTTGGCCGTTGTCTGTCCTGAGCGCGCGTTCATCCAGCACACCCGGTGTTTCTTGCCGATCGCTTGCCGCCGTCGATCCGCCGCGGCGCCAAATCGACCGAGCAATCGACCAAACAATCCACCGCAAAATTCACCGTCGAACGTGCCCCTGGCGGCGGCGATGCCGTGCGACGCCCTTCGGACGCCCGCTGACCCGCGAATGGATCGCATGACGACGCCACTTCTCGAACGCTCATGGCGGCGCGCCTGGCAAGACCTTGGCGCGCGCCGGTCCGGCGAGGAACTGCGTCTGGCGCTGCTGGCGCGTTACGGCGAGCCGCACCGCCATTATCACGGACGCCAACACTTGGCGGAATGCCTGGCGGCCTTCGAGACCGTGGCGCATTTGGCGCATTTCGCCGCCGAAGTCGAGATGGCGCTATGGTTCCACGACGCCATCCACGCGGTGCGCCGGGCGGATAACGAGGCCCAAAGCGCGGAGTGGGCCAGCGAAGCCCTGCGCGAGGCGGGCGTCGCGCCGGAGGTGCGCGCCAGAGTACACGCCCTGATCATGGCCACCCGACATGCCGCCGTGCCCGTCGCCGCCGACGAGCAACTGCTGGCGGACATCGATCTCGGCATCCTGGCGGCCGATCGCGCGCGTTTCGCCGACTACGAACAACAGATACGGCGCGAATACGCGTTTGTTCCCGGCTGGCTGTTCAAACGCAAGCGACGGGCCGTTCTCGCCGCGTTTCTCGAACGGCCCCGGATTTATGGCACCGATCACTTCCACGCCGCCCTGGAAACCCGCGCGCGCCGCAATCTGGCGCATGCGCTGGCGCGACCCGCCGGCTAAAGCGTCCGCGCGCCCGATGCCGAAGCCCTTCCCATTCGCAAGGAGTCACGCATGCGCCTGCCAAAACCTGCCGCCCTCAACGCCCTTGCATTCTCGCCTGCCGAACGCCGGCGAGTGACGGTGCGCCTCGTCGCGCGTGCCGGTCTGCTGTCTTTGGCAATCGCCGCCGCAGAAGCCAGCCTGGCGTCGCCCTGTGACGCCGAGGATTTTACCCACACCGTCAGTGGCGAGGCGCAGTGTCTGGCGATGCGGCGCTTCGGCGACCCGCAACCGCGAACGCTGTTGGTCTGGTTGCATGGCGATGTCTCCTCCGGCGGTCCGGCCAACTACCATTTCAACAGAGCCGAAAAATCGGCCACGGAATTCTCGGCGGCAAAAGTACTGGCCGTCGCGCTCGTTCGGCCCGGTTATCCGGACGGCGACGGTCGCGCGTCAACGGTCGCCCTGATGCACGGCGGGCGCTCGGATCACTACACCAAGGTCAATGTCGGCGAGGTCGGCGCGGCGATCGAACGCCTGCGCGAGCACTACCGGCCGCAATCGGTGGTCGTCGTCGGTCATTCCGGCGGCGCGGCCACCGCAGCGGTCTTGCTGGGTCTGCGCCCGAACCTGATCGACGCCGCCGTGCTGGTGGCCTGCCCTTGCGATCTGGTCGCCTGGCGAGCGGGCCGACGCGCGTGGAGCGGTAGCGAGAATCCGGTCAAATGGGTCGACCGGGTACCCGGCAGCGCGCGGGTGATCGCCTTGACCGGCGGCAACGACGACAACACCGCGCCCGCGCTGGCGCGCGATTACGTCGAGGCGCTCCAGGCTCGTGACGTCAAGGCCGAGTTTCGGCTGGTCGACAACGAAAATCACAACAGCGTTTTTCGCTCGGCGGCGGTATTTCAAGCGATACACGAGTTTCTCGACCCGTAAGGCGCCCTCGGCCGCGCCGGCAAGGAAAGCTTTCCGGCGTCTTTTGCCCCCCGGCGGCTCACGGATCAAGGTTTACTCCGCATCCGGCGGCAGATCGGCGAGTCTTTCCAAAACAGTGGCGCGTTCAGCGTCGCGGCGGCGCCCACGCCGCCGGAGGAAAGTGGACAGCAATTGCAATTGCCGGCGCACCGCCTGCCATTCGCTGTCGGTATGGGGAACCTCGCTCGCCAACTGCCGGTAGGCCCGTGCCAGCCGACCGCCAACATCGCCGACGGCGGCGCCGAGCAGCCAGTCGACCACCATCGCGTCGGTACCGCAAGCGGCGTCCCAGAAATCCTGGCTGTCGGCAAAACGGCGGCGCGCTTCTTCGCCGCATTGTCTGGCGATTTCGCCGACGTCCCGGCCGTCGAAGTCGTGCGTACCGGCGAGCCACGCCAGCGGCAGGGCATTGAGTGTGTGGTAGGGCTCGCGAGGGTCGCCGCCGTTGCCGGCCTTGAAATAGGCGGCGGCGGCCAAAGCCAGCGCTTGCGCGATAATTGTCCACGGCGTATCGGCATTGCCCGCCAGCACCAGCGCCTTGCGTTTAAGAGCGCTGGCCGACAGCGCGGCCCGCTCGGGGTTGACCGCCAGCGCGCCGGATGCCCGTTCGAGCGCCTCCAGACGCGCCACGGCGCTGTCGATCAGCGCCAGTCCCTGCGCGTGCAGGCCCTGGTCGATGAGTCGATCACCCTGGCGTGCTTCGATTTTGGCAAGCTGTTCGATCGTGCGGCAAGCGACCCGGCCGTCGGCGTCCTCGGTCTGCAAGGCGGCGAGCAGCGCGCTCCGCGCGGCGTCGAAACCGTCGCCGTCGAGGCCGGCATAGAGGGTGCCAATCGCTTGCTGGACCTCCGGTCGACCGCGCCACTCCGCCGGACAACGGGCCAGCTCGCTGGCCACCCAGGCGGCTTCGGCGGCGAAATCGGGTCGCCGGTCGATGCCGGTGCGGGCGGAGCGCACACGGCGGCTTTCCAGCCGGTCGAGCAACTCCTCCACCGCCACGTGCACATCTTCCTTTTTGCGGCCGGGGCGAGAATCCGGCCCCAAGCGGTAGCCGGGATCGCCATACGCCTGGTAAGCGCCCCAGGTGTTGCTGCCCCGGTGCCGGTCGTAAGTGGCGCGGCGGGCGGCGAAAACAGCCTCGCCGTAGGTGTCGCCGGCGATCAGTTGCGCGAAGAAGGCGGTGGCGAAGGTTTTCGCGGCCTTGTCCTCGACCGCCCAGCCGGCGGCAATGACGCAGCGCACGCCGCTGTCGATCAGTTCCCGCGCCAGGCTGTAGGCCAGACGCGCCGGTTGCGAGTCGTGGGTCATGCTGCCGAGATGACAGCAACCGAGGAAAACGACTTCGGGAACGACTTCCATCAGTCCGATCTCGACCGCGCCGAGCAGCATGCCGTCGGAGAGGACGACGCCGGTATAGTCGCGGCCATCCAGCGCCCGTGCCGCGAAGAGGCCGTGTCCGCAGATCGTCAGCAGCCGGTACGGTTGCCGGTAGAGGTGGCCGAGCACGTCGATTGCGTCCGACTCCTCGCGGCAATAAGCGATGTCCGTCCAGCCGGCTTCGCGCAAGGCGTCGCGAATCCCCTCGCCCTCGGCAACGGCGGCCGGCAGCTTGTCGAGACGGCTGGCGGCGCCGCCGAAGCGTTTGTCGAAACCCTCGGTGCTCGGCGAAACGATCAGGCAGGCGGCGTTGCTGCCGGCGGTCGGCACGTTGCCGCGAAACCGCGAGGTGATCAATTGCCGGATCATCGGCGTTTTCACCGCCAGCGGCTCGTCGTCGGCTTGCAGCAGTTCCCACGGCAGGCTGGCGGTATAGCTGTCGAGAATCAGCAACAGGCGCGCTCGCTCGCGGAGAACGACCTTGTAGTCGACCGGCACCATCAGTTGAAAGAGCATTCTGGCGAGTTGCGGGTTGTCGGCGGTCACCAGCCGCTGCCGCTGCACGATCGACTCGATCAGGCCCGGCTGTCGCTGTTGAAGCAGCGTTTCGGCGCGCGCGCGCTGTGAGAGAAAAACGTATTTCAACGCCTCCGGCAGGTGGCCGCTGTCGCCCTCGGCGGCAGCGCGGCGACCGGCGGGGCGCCGGCCGCGCGTCTCCTCGGCCGGCCGGCGGTCGCCGGTATCCGCGTCGGCATCGGCGTCGGTGACGATCAGGCGCGACCAGTAGCCCAAACCTTGCCCCACCGACAAGCGTTCGCGAACGCCGTCGCCGATGGTCAGCACGGGCGCGACGTCGAGCTGCGCTTCCAGGCGCCTGAGCGGGCCGGCCAGCGATTGCGGCAATTCGGCGACGGCATGCGCGGCGCTGATCGCCACGTCGCGAAAGATTTCGAGAAAGGTCAACGACTCGACGGCGACGCCACGACCGGTCGCCTTGGCAAGCGCCTGGGCGAACTGGCGATTGGCTTCGAGAACGCCGCACGTGACCGCCGCCACGGAGTCGGCGACGCCGATGTGGGCGGTGGAATTGCAGCCGACCAGCAGGCTGTAGAGGTGCACGGTTTGCGGCGCGTTCGCGCTGTTGTCGCGTAGGCGCAGCAGCAGCCGCAACACGGCGGCGCGCACGGTTTCGCTGATCTGCCGCACGCCAAGCTGGCCGTTGAAGTCGCCAAGCCCGACAATGATCGCGCCGGGGCGGCTACCGCGCGCGCTCTGGCCGTCGCTCGGCGGCGGCAGGACGATCACCGAGGTGCCGATGGGTCCGGCATAGACGCCCAGACGCTCGCGTTCGCTGAGTCGTCCATCGAGTCGCGCATCGAGTTCGGCCTCGGCGGCGGCAATCGGATCGCCGATGAAATGGCCGCAGAGCAAGGGCTGGTCGATGAAACGCAGATCACCGGCGCGCACCGCGACCGACAACGCCGCCTTGCGCGACGGCGGGCGGCGACGCGGACGGCTACCGAACAGGGCGCGGGCCAGTTCGTCCTCACCGGGAATGACCGGCGGCGGCAGATCCGCGATGACCACCGGCGCGCTGTCGCCGCGCCGGCGCGGCAGCCGCCCGAGCAAGCGGGTGCGACCGCTGTCGAGCAACTCGAAAAGCGCCGGAAAGTAACGCGCGTCGGCAACGAGGTCGGCGTGCTCGGCCGGCAGATACCAGACATTCTCGCTGTCGACCACATTGTCCAGCCGCCCCGAGGCCCAGGTCACCGCGCCGTCGCCCTCGCCGGTAAATAGCAATTGCAGCCGGCCACCGTCGGTTCTGGCGACACCGCAAGGCGTTTGCGCGCCTTGGCCGAAAACCTGGCTGACCCGTTCGGGATTTGGAACGGTGTTGCCCGGCAGGGTTTTTTGCCAGAACGCCGCCGCGTCGGCCAGCCGCGTGGGGTCGGGCGCGGCGGCCAGACCGTCGCCGTACCAGCGGTCGGTGCTGCGAACTGCCAGTTCCCGCCAGAACGCCTCCTGGAAAAAATCGCCGCCGCTGTCCGTGGCCGACGGGCGCGGCAACAGGGACAGCACGCCGGGAAAGCCGGCGACGATGGCCAGCAACTGCCGCGGATCGTGCCGGGCGTCGCGTCTTTCCAGGCCACGAATCGCGGCACTCTTGCCGAGCAGGCTGTGCGCCAGCCAGTGCTCGCCGTTGTTGGGCGTGCCGAGCAGCAACAGGCGACCGCCACTGTCGACCACCGCCCGCCAGGATGCGGGATGCCGGCTCATCAGGGCCCGTGCCACCAGACCGCCGGCGCCGTGCGCCAGCAGGCGGACCGGCTGCCCCGGCGACGCGGCGATGGCGGCGGCGACGGTCTCCGCGAGCGCGTCGGCGGCGGCTTCCAGCGGCTGCCGCCAATCGTAGGGAAAACGAATCAGGGTGTGGCTGGCGGCGAGGTAATCGGCCAAGCCACCGTAAAAACGCTCCCAGAGTCCGTCGACGCCGATCGCGGCATCGGAGATGTCGGCAAGGCGCGCCAGTTGCCCATCGGCGAGGCGCGTGAAATCGAACCAGATCCGTTCGATGCCGGCCGGGTCGCGGTTGACGGCCAGACAGGAACCCATGCTGTCCGGCAGCAGAATCAGTACCGGCAGGGCGGCGCCACCGCGACTCTGCGCTGGCGGCGACGCCGCGACGGGCGCCCCGCCGTCGAGCAACTGGAACGGCGGCAAGAGTACCGACGCGGTCGGATTCTGGCCCAACCAGTCGCGCACGGCGTCGCGGATCGACGCTCTGGCGAAGTAGCGGAAATGCGTCAGCGATTCGCTCTGTTCGTGAACATAACTCGCGCCGGCGCGCGGAGCGAGGCCACCGTACATCGCCTCGGCATCGACCACCAGATCGCCGTCGTCGTCGAGCGGGCGCCAGCCGTAGAACAGATCGGCCGCCCGACGCCCCGGTCTGGCGGTGCCGCTGGCGGTGCCGGCGATCACCGCCATCCGGATGCCGTGGCGACAACCGGTGCCGGGATGGGCGAAAAAGGCCACCAGCGGCGAATCGACGCCCATCGCGGCAAGGCCGGGAATCAACGACGGCGCGATGCGGCGACCGGCGATTTCGAGCAGCAGGCGTTTCAGGGTGCCCGCCGCGCTCGAGGTGCCGCCACCGGAGGCGCCCGCCGCCGCGCCGACGCTATCGAGCGCCGCCCCGCCGCGCCACTGCGACAGGTTCAGAAAACCGGACAGCGCCACCTCGAGATTGTCGGACAGCAGGCGACTGCCGCGCGCCGGGCAGGCGACGCGGAGATTCTGTTCGACGACCAGCCGGCGTTCGCCGATCCGGCGCGCGATCTGACGCACGGCCCGGCGCAAGCCTTCCCGCGCCTCGTCAGTCTCGGCCGGCATGTCGGCGCGTGCCGGCGCCAGGTTATCGCCGCCGAACGCCTCCTCGGCGACCTCCCCCAGACACAGCAGATCGCCGACCAGCCCCCCGCGCCCATGGCTGAGCACGGACACGTGCGCGCCTTCGGGCAAGGCGTCGAGCAATTCGAGCGCGTTCTCCAGCGGACTCTGCGAGAAGGTGCGGTGCTCATAGCCAAAAACACCGCCGGGAAAACGCGCCTGTAGCGCCTGCCAGGTCTCGTCGTCGGCCCGGAGATCGGCGAAACTGCCGACGGCGTGCGAACCGAGACCGTGAATGAGCAGCAGCAGGGGCGCACCGGCCCGGGCCTTTTCCAGACGGTCGTCGTCGGGCGGGCAGTGGTCGGCGGCGGCAATCGTCCGTTCCTGCCAGCGATAGAGACCGGAACGCGCCACCAGCCGCGATTCGATGCACCACAGCAGCGCCTTGGCGACGAGCGCGGAGTCGGTCGCCTGCCGCGCCTCGGCGGCCCAGGTGACGGCGAGCGCTGTCGCCTCGTCGATCAAGGCGTCCTGCGGCAGACGCAGAACGGTCACCGCCTTCCAGGGCGCGGTGATCGGCCGGTCGCCATCCGCCTCCCGGAACAGCGTCAGGTCGACCGCCCCGTCGCGCAGCGCCCGCGGCTGCAAGCGCCCGACGGCCTCGGCGAGCCGGTCGGCATGGATCACGATCGTCGCCCCGTCCTCGGTTTCCAGGGCCAGCACCGTGCCCTCCCCGGGGCGCACGATTTCGCCCGCGTCCGTCGGCACGCCGCGCGCATCGGCGGGTAGCGCGTAACGCGCCTCGACCCGCAGCCCGGTCAGCAGCGGATCGAGGGCTTGATCGCGCGCGCGCGTCTTGCCGCGCAGCAAGGGCGGCAGTTCGCCGTCCTGCCGCCAGGCGGTCGACACGGAAAGACCGGCAGCGGCGGGCTGCTCGGTAACGGGCTGCTCGGGCATGGTCTGCTCCTTCGCAAAGGCGGAAAATGGCGATTCGCCGGTCATGACGACGATACACGGTTTCGATTCGAGCGGCGATCCGTTCGGTTCTCGCGCCGGCAAGGCGATTGGGCCGCTTCGCTCGCGGCGCGTTACGCGGTAAAGTGTGCGGCCATCGGCTGGCACCGACCATACATTAGGAGAGAAGCTTGCGAACCGTTGAATTCGACTACGATATTGGGCAATCCGTGCGCATCAAGGCGATCGACATGGTCGGACGCATCGACTCGCTGTCGCTGGACAACAACGGCCATACCTACCGCGTGATCTACTGGAACGACGGCTCCCGTCATCAGATCTGGATGTACGACTGGGAAATCGAGGCCTGCCAGTAACGACGCGGTCGGAAAACCCGCGCTGTAGACAACGCGACTCTCCCGGTCTTTGCCCTGTTTCGACGGGATTTTTCCGGGCGTTGCCGTCACCCGGAAACGGCGCTCAGAAAATGCAGGGGGATTTCCGGGGATGATTGATGTCTCCAGAGACAACGTTTGTCGACTCCAGAGCGACTGCGACGGTATGAATTTTTTAAAAATAACAACTTTTCACAAACAAGATTTTTCTAGCGCCTCAACGGCCATGGTCACCGGCACGAATTTTCAGATACGCCGGTACAGGGCCTCGTAGCGAGCGGCCGAATCGTCCCAGGAGAAGTCCTGAACCATGCCGCGTTTCTGGATTTGCCGCCACCGGGCACTGTCGCGAAACAAGGCACAGGCGTCGACGATGCGGCTGGCGAGCGCGCAGCCGGTGGCCTGGTCGAAAACGAAACCGTTGGCCGTGCCGTCGTCGAGCGTGGCGGGCGTGGCGTCGATCACGGTGTCCGCCAGACCGCCGACGCGCCGCACCAGTGGCAGAGTGCCGTAGCGCAGGGCATAGAGCTGCGTCAGGCCGCAGGGTTCGAAACGCGAGGGCACGAGCAGGATGTCGGCGGCGGCGGTGATGCGATGCGACATCGCGTCGTCGTAGCCCAGGTAAACGGACACCGATTTGGGATGCGCGGCGGCGGCGGCCCGGAATCCGGCTTCGACATCGGCATCGCCACTACCGATCACCACCAGTTGCCCGCCGGCGGCCAGCAATACCGGCAAGGCCTCAAGCACCAGATCCAGACCTTTTTGCTCGGTCAGCCGACTGACCACCGCCAGCAGCGGAATCTTGGTGCTGCGCGCGAAGCCGAGTTCGCCTTGCAGGGTGAGTTTGCAGACTTTCTTGCCGCGCGGATTTTCGGCGTCGTAGTTCCGCGTCAACGCCTTGTCGGTACGCGGGTCCCAGACCCGGTAGTCGACACCGTTGAGAATGCCGGAAAGATCGTCGCCACGATCGCGCAGCAAGCCATCGAGTCCCCAGCCGAATTCGGAAGTGCAGATTTCGCGGGCATACGACGGGCTGACGGCGTTGATTCGCTTGGCGTGCACCAGCGCGGCTTTCATGAACGACAACTGGCCGTGAAATTCGATGCCGCTTTGCATCGCACCCGAAATCAGCAAGCCGAGATCGGTATGGCAATCCAGCGGAAACAGGCCGCGAAAGGCAAGATTGTGGATGGTGAATACCGTCGCGGTGTTCAGCGCCGGACTTTGGGCGATATACGCCGGCGCCAGCCCGGCGTGCCAGTCGTGCGAGTGCACCACGTCGGGCTGCCAGCGGCGATCGAGCTCGCCGGAAGCGAGATGCGCGGCCACCCAGCCGAGCAGGGCAAAGCGCCGGTGATTGTCGTTCCAGTCGCGACCGTCGGGACCGAGATAGGGATTGCCGTCGCGCCGGTAAAGAAAAGGGGCGTCGATGACATAGACCGGCAGGCCGCTGTCCGGCATGCGGCCGAGACGCAGGGTGACCACCGCCGCGCCAAAGGCCGGCCCGAAACGCATCACGCGCTTGAGGTCGACGACGCCGCTCATGACGCTGGGCATGCCGGGAACCAGCACCCGCGTATCGAGACCGCGGGCGGCAAGCGCGGCCGGCAAGGCGGCGACGACATCGGCCAGACCGCCGGTCTTGACCAGGGGATAGATTTCAGCGGCTACGTGCAGGATACGCAAGGGGTTTGTTCCTTTTCTTCGGAAAATGGCCGGGTTGATCGATAAAGGAACGTCCCCCGCCAGAACCCCGGCGAGGGACGTCGATGGTGAGGCCATCCGCGACGGTGAGCGTCGCGGCGCGCATGTCGAAACGATCAGTTCAAACGCTCGAGCATTTTCTTGGTGATCAGCGTGATGCCGTTCTCGGTGTAGCGGAAACGACGCGCATCGTCTTCCGGGTCCTCGCCGACGACCAGCCCGGGCGGAATGTTGCAGCCGGCGTCGACCACGCAGCGACTGAGCCGGGCACGCGTGCCGACGGTGGTGTCCGGCAACAGCACCGACAGATTCACCCGCGCGTAGGAATGCACCCGGCAACTCGAGAACAATAGCGAGCGATTGATTTCACCAGAGACGATGCAGCCGCCCGAAACGGTGGATTCGATGGCCGTGCCGCGCCGGTCGAGGTGGTTATGGACGAACTTGGCCGGCGGCAACTGCTGTTGATAAGTCCACACTGACCAGTTGCGGTCGTAGATGTTCAGGGCCGGCACGGTTGCCGTCAAGTCGATGTTGGCGTCCCAATAGGCATCGATGGTTCCGGCGTCGCGCCAATAGTGCTCCTTGCCCTCCTCGTCGGCGGCGATCACGCAACTGCGCGAGAAGGGGTGCGCCGCCGCCACGCCGTTGGCCACCGCGCGCGGGATGATGTCCTTGCCGAAATCGTGGCTGGACGTCGGGTCCAGAATGTCGCGCGCCAGTTCCGCGTACAGGTATTTGGCGTTGAAGACATAAACGCCCATGCTGCACAGCGCCATGTCGGGCTTGTCCAGCATTCCCGGCGGATCGGCGGGTTTCTCGATGAAGTTGGTGATCCGACCGTTCTCGGCAACGTCCATTACCCCGAAACCACTGGCCTCTTGACGCGGCACTTCGATACACGCCACGGTGCATTCGGCACCGCTTTCGACGTGATCGACCAGCATCATCGCGTAATTCATTTTATAGACGTGGTCGCCGGCGAGAATGACGACGAATTCCGGCTGCGGCGAATAGGTTTCGATGATGTCGATATTTTGATAAACCGCGTCGGCGGTACCGCGATACCACGATTCCTCGTCCACCCGCTGTTGCGCCGGCAACAGATCGACAAACTCGTTGACTTCGCCATGCAAGAAATTCCAGCCGCGCTGCAAGTGGCGCAGGAGACTGTGCGACTTGTATTGCGTGACGACGCCGATCCGCCGAAGCTGCGAATTGACGCAATTCGACAAGGCGAAATCGATGATCCGGAATTTACCGCCGAAGTGTACCGCCGGCTTCGCCCGGCGATCGGTGAGTTCCTGCAAGCGGCTGCCACGCCCGCCGGCGAGAACCAGTGCAATTGCCTTGCGCGGCAATTGGAATGTCTTCTTATCAACCATTTTGCTTTCCTCTCGTTGGCATGATTCCCGGCATCTGGCGATGCCATCCGCCAGATGTCACCGTTGTCTAGCTGATCACGTCCGGCGTCTGCCGGCCGGTGATCGAGGCGATTTGCGCCACCGTCTCGGCAAGCCGCACGAGCGGCGCCAGTGCCTCCTGGGTCGGTACCTCGTGGCGATCCGGATCGGCGACATAGCGTTCGAGGTAGACCCGCAAGGTCGCGCCCTCGGTCCCCGTTCCCGAAAGACGGAACACCACCCGTGAACCGTCGTCGAGCATGATCCGGACGCCCTGGCGCTCGGAACGCGAACCGTCCACCGGATCGGTATAGGCAAAATCGTCGGCGGCCTTGATCCGCAAGCCGGCGCACTCGGACCCCGGCAGTCGCGGCAGGCGGTCGCGCAACTCGGCCATCAGACGATCGCCCGCCGCCGTGGCGATGCCTTCGTAGTCGTGACGGGAATAGACATTGCGTCCGAAACGCCGCCAGTGGTCGCGAACGACATCCTCGGCCAACTCGCCGCGCACCGCCAAGATATTCAGCCAGTAAAGCACCGCCCACAGGCCGTCCTTTTCGCGCACGTGGTTGGAGCCGGTACCGGCGCTTTCCTCGCCGCACAGCGTGGCCTTGCCGGCATCGAGCAGCGTGCCGAAGTATTTCCAACCGGTCGGCGTTTCATAACAGGCCATGCCTAGCGCCTCGGCGACGCGGTCAAGCGCGCAACTGGTCGGCATCGAGCGCGCCACCCCCGCCAAACCGGCGGCATAGGCCGGGATCAGCGCGTGGTTGGCGGCGAGAACCGCCAGACTGTCGCTGGGGCTGACGACGAAGTCGCGGCCGACGATCATGTTGCGGTCGCCGTCGCCATCGGAAGCGGCGCCGAACGACAAGCCGGAGCCGGCGTCGGCCAGCGCGGCCACCAGATCGGCGGCATACACCGGGTTGGGATCGGGGTGACCGTCGCCGAAATCGGGCAGCGGCGTGCCGTTGACCACCGTGCCGGCCGGCGCGCCCAGACGCCCCTCGAGAATGGCGTGCGCATAAGGCCCGGTAACCGCGTGCATGGCGTCGAAACGCATGCGGAAATCCGGTCGCGCCAGCAAGGCGGCGATGCGGTCGAAATCGAACAGCGATTCCAGGAGTTCGGCGTAGTCGGCGACCGGATCGATGATGCTGACGCACATGTCGCCGATGTTGACTTCGTCGATGCGGCCCAGATCGACGTCCGGGGTCTCGACGGTGCGATAGGCGTCGATCGACTGGGTGCGCAGATACACCGCATCGGTAAAGCCTTCGTTGGCCGGTCCGCCGTTACCGAGATTGTATTTGATGCCGAAATCGCCATCCGGCCCGCCGGGATTGTGGCTGGCCGACAGGATGATGCCGCCGAAAGCCCGCCACTTGCGGATCACCGCGCTGGCGGCGGGCGTGGACAGAATGCCGCCGCGACCGACCAGCACGCGGCCGAAGCCGGCCGCCGCCGCCATTCGCAGAATGGTCTGGATGGCGACATCGTTGTAATAGCGCCCGTCGCCGCCGAGGACCAACGTCTGCCCCTCTTGACCGGACAGGGTGTCGAAAATCGCCTGCACGAAGTTCTCGAGATAGCGCGGCTGACTGAATACCGAAACCTTTTTTCGCAAACCGGAAGTCCCCGGCTTCTGACCCGCGAACGGGGTGCTGGGAATAGTAATAACTTTCGTCGTCATTTCATGCCTCGTTGAAAATATGGCGCCCGGCGTTCGCCGGGGCGTGGCCGTTCTATCCGAGATGCCGGCGGCTGTAGGCCAGCAGACCTTGCGTCGACGCATCGAGTTTTTTCGCGAGTTCGAGATCGGTGATCGCCGGCAGGATGCTATTGGCCACCGCCTTGCCCAACTCGACGCCCCATTGATCGAAGGAATTGAGACCCCAGATCACGCCTTGCACGAAAACCTTGTGTTCGTACATCGCGATCAGCGCGCCGATGTTCCGGGGATCGAGGCGTGACAGCAGCAGCGTGGACGAGGGCTGGTTGCCGGGGAACACCTTGTGCGGCAACAACTCTTCCAGTGCCGCGCCCTGGAGGCTGCGGCTCAGTTCGGCACGCGCCTCGTCGGCCGTCTTGCCGAACGCCAAAGCGGCGCTTTGCGCGAAACAGTTGGCGAGCAAGGCCTCCTGATGACCGGCCAGAGGATAGTCGGAGCGTACCGCGGCGATGAAATCGCAAGGTACCAGCCGGCCTCCCTGATGCAGAAGCTGGAAGAAAGCGTGCTGGCCGTTATTGCCGAGTTCGCCCCACACGATCGGGTTCGAGGCGCAGGCCAGCGGCTGACCGTCGCGGCCGACCGCCTTGCCGTTGCTTTCCATTTCGAGCTGCTGCAAAAAGGATGGCAGGAATTTCAGCGACTCGTTGTAGGGTAGAACGGCGTTGCTGCTCGCGCCCAGGAAGTTGGTGTTCCAGATGCCGAGCAATGCCACGATCACCGGCAGATTGCGTTCGTAGGGCGTGGTACGGAAATGCTCGTCCATGCTTTCGGCGCCGGCGAGCAGATCGGCAAACGCTTGCGGACCGATGGCGATCATCAGCGCCAGACCGACCGCCGACCAGAGCGAGAAACGCCCGCCGACCCAATCCCACAGCGGAAAAACGGCCTCCTCGTCGATACCGAAGGCGACGGCGCGTTCGGGTTTGGCGGTCAGCGCGGCGAAGTGCTTGGCCACCGCCGCCGGATCGCCGAGGTTGGCCAGCAGCCAGTCGCGCGCGGTTTGCGCGTTGAGCATCGTTTCCTGGGTGGTAAAGGTCTTGCTGGCGACCAGAAACAGCGTCGTGCGCGGATCGAGGGTTTGCAGCAATGGCGCGAGTTGGGCGCCATCGAGATTGGAAACGTAGTGCACCGCGAGCACGGGATGCGCCATCGCCCGCAGCGCGTAGCCGACCATCTTCGGCCCGAGATCGGAACCGCCGATGCCGATATTGACGACCGTGTGGATCGGCTGACCGGTGAATCCCAGCGCCTGGCCGGAACGCAAATGGTCGGCGAAAGCGACCATTCGCTGGCGTGTGGCGAGGACCTGTGGCATCACATCGAGGTCGCCGACGGGGAAGGGGCCGCTCGACCGCCGCAAGGCCACATGCAGAACTTCGCGGCCTTCGCTGGCATTGATTTTTTCGCCGCCGAACATGCGGCTCGTCCATTCGTCGAGCCGCGCTTCACGGGCCAGAGCGACAAGCAAATTCAGGGTCGCCGGTTCGACGCGCTGTTTGGAAAAATCCAGCAGCATGCCGTCGAAAGCAAGCGAGAGGGAAGAAACGCGACCTGGATCGCGAGCGAACATGTCTTTCAGATGCGCAGGCGAAAGCGACTGCCTGTGCGCTTCAAGAGCCTTCCAGGCGGCTGAGGCGGTGAGGTTCATGATGGGTGCTAGCTCGTAAAAGAGAAGGATGGCGCCGTCTATCGACGGCTGGTGGAGAATGGTGGGCAATGCGAGATGGCGGAATATGCCGTTCCAGTTGCCAGCTTGCCAGAATGCTCGGCAGAACGCAAAAAAGAATGCGCCATGGACCGGTCCGAGTCATATCCGGGTTATTGCCGGATTATTCTCCGATTATTTCCGGCGGGTTTCATCTCGATTTAATGCGTTATTTTCGGTGCCCGGCGGGCATGGCGCCAGTTTTTCGGTCGCGGGCGGGGTACTCCGGAAACAGCCGGAACGGGCCGGCAAAGCCTTGTCGACGCGCCGGCCCGGAATCGGGCGCGACGGTCACGAACAGGCCGCGGGAGAATTGTCGCGGGCGGTGGCCTGGCGGGCGTGAATGGTGGCGGCGAAAGGCTTGTCTTCGTCGGTGATGTGGCGCTCGAACCAATACTCGATGTACCGCAAGAAGGAATGCAAGTCGCGCATGCCGCCCTGGACTTCGCTAAAGGCCCGGCGCAAGGCCAGAAGATTCTTCCGGTGAACGGTGGCGTGGTCGAGAAAATCAACGCCGACTTCGCCGGCAAGACGTTCCTCGCTGGCGAAGTGATACTTCAGGTATTCGAGCAGATTCTCGAATTCCTCAAGCGAGGCGGGTCCGCTGCCATAACAAATGGCTTTCAGCGATTCGATGCAGCGAAAAATGCTTTCGTGCTGCGCATCGATTTCGGGCAGACCAATCGACAAGGCTTCCGGCAACATAACAGCGGTATTGGTCTCCATAATCCACTCCACAGTGACGCCCCACGGCAGTCCGACTGTTTTTTTGATTGGGACAGTATAAAAGAGAGACTGGAAAATTCCAGCAAAAATCCGACGTTCCTCAAGCGAACATCCCGTGCAAAAACCACCCCTCCCGACCACGGAAAATCCACAGCCATTCGGCGCGCACCGACAGGGCGATGAAATAGTCGCGGCGCACATCGCCGACGGCGCCGGGTTCGTCGGCGTCCCACCAGCCGCTCTCGATGCGTTCGGGGCCAGTCAGCAAACGCAAGGGACCTCCACAATGCGGTCGGCCAGCTTCTTCGCGCAGCATCCGTGGCTGGGCCAGCAGCCACAACGGTCGCGCGCCGCGTGTCGGCTCGATGGCCGAGGCGCCGGGCGACGGTGGCGGTGGTGTCACGCGGCGCGACGCTTTCTCGGGACGATGTTCGGCGACCATCGCCAAACCATGCACCGCACCCGGCCCCAGCCGCGACTGCAATCGTTCGGCCAATAGCGCCAACGAATCGGCGCCGGCCACCGTTCCGCGCTCGCCAAACAAACCGGCGGTGCGACCCGGCAGCGCCTCCGACGTGTCGGCGCGCAAGACGATCGCCACCACGGCCGCCGGCAATTCGAACCGCGGCAGGCGCTCGAGCAAGGCATGCGCCATCCGGTCGACGTCACGCGTCGCGCCGGCAAAGCCAAGGGATAAAACACTGACCGGGAACCGATCGGCGCGGGGCTCGTGCTCGAATTCGAAAACACAGGTCCGGATCCCGGCGACGCGCGCCGTCAGCCAGCCACACAACACGGCAAGCAGGCGGCGGCCGGCAAAACCGAGCGCCGACGCATTTTCGACACCCGCGGGGAATTCCAGACGCTCGGCGAAACGCTCCGGAAAAACGAAGCGCGGCCGTGGATCGGGCAACTCACCACGCGCACGCGCCAGATCGGCGACCAGATCGGCCCCCAATCGCCGCGCCAAGCCCGCTCGCGGCAGACGCAGAACGTCGGCCAGCGAGCACGCGCCAAAACCGTGCAGGCGAGACAGGCGCGGCGCGGTAATTGGCAAAACGGCCAGCGGCAACTTGTCGAGGCGCGCGGGAAGTTCATCGGGATGCAGGCAAGGCACGGCGTCGCCCGCGGCGGCCAGCCATTGCGCCGCCAGCGGCGTTGGCGCCAGCGCCGCCCGCGGCTCGAAGCCTTGCTCCGCACAGCCGTTAACGACGCGCTCGAACAACGCCGCCGCACCGCCGAACAGACGCAGGGAAGCCGCCACTTCAAGCAATAGCGTTTGTGGCGGCAGGCAACAGACATCCGACGTAAACGTCCCCGCCCAACAGGCGAGCCGGTGCAGAACGGCCTGTTCGCGCTGGTCGTCGCGCGCACGCACGGTCAGATTCGGCAGCACGGCCCAGGCGGCGGCCAAGCGCGAACCGGGCCGCACACCTGCCGCTGTCGCCGCATCGTCGGCAACGACAATGCGCTCGCGACCGACAATGGCGCTAGGCGACGGCAGACTGGGAAAGACGTCGAGCGGCAGGCGCGGAAGTTGAAGAACCAGCCAGAGCATGGCCGAGAGGGACTGGACGTTGAACGGCGATCAGCACCGGCGTTGCGCATGCGTTGCCGCGACGCTTGAGCAGGCGCACGCGGAGTTGGTCGCCCTCCCCGGCGAGCAGCAAACGCAGGGACGCCGGCGACGGCTGGCTGGCACAGAGCGCCGGCCGGAAAACGAACAGCAAGGTGCGACTGTTTTCGGCGGCCAGTTGCAAGCGGCGCAAGACCGTGCTCCGGGCATCCGGCAACCAGGCGACGACGGCGCCAACGCCCTCGGCGACCAGCGAGCGCTCGCAAGCCCAGGCCGCGTCGTGGCCGGACGCGCCAGCCACCAACAGGCGGGAGAGATCGACGCCGCCCGCCGACCACGCTGGCGCATGCAGCGAATACGGCGGCGCGATACA
Organism: Pseudomonadota bacterium; assembly: GCA_029776255.1. Taxonomy (GTDB): domain Bacteria; phylum Pseudomonadota; class Gammaproteobacteria; order Burkholderiales; family Rhodocyclaceae; genus Accumulibacter. Next base: position 60,261 of record JAKOTN010000134.1, on the reverse strand, counting down.
GACCAGCCAGGACAATTCGTCGTTCGACACACGCGCCAGCGCCGGCAAAAGCAGACTCAATTCGCCGACGCCATCACAGATCGGCAGCAACTCGATCAGCCCCCCACGCGGCCAGCCGCCACCCGGCAATTCGCCGTCGAGTTCCGCGAAACCCGTCGGCACACCGGGCAACCGCGTACCGGCCAAGGCATCGCCGCGCCAGACATCCGGCCGTTCCAGAATCTGTCTCAGCGTCGGCGGAGAAAGCGTGCCGGCGGGCGCGGCCACGCTACAGCGCCTCACCGCGGATCAGCCCGACCGCCCGCCCTTCGATGGTCAGCGCCCGCGTGCGGACATCGACGACGATGGGCGCGAAATCCGGGTTCTCGGCGAGCAGTTCGACGACATCGCCCCGCCGATGGAAACGCTTGACCGTCACCTCCTCATCGAGTCTGGCAACGACGATCTGGCCGTTGCGCACCTCGCTACCGCGGTGAACCGCCAACAGATCGCCATCCAGAATGCCGGCGTTGATCATCGACAGGCCGCGCACGCGCAGCAGAAAATCGGCGCGCGGCGTAAACAGGCTGGCATCGACCGCGTAACGTCGCTGGACATTCTCGACCGCCAGGATCGGACTGCCGGCGGCGACGCTGCCGATCAGTGGCAGGCCGAGCTGTTCGACCAGCCGGATGCCACGCGCCGAACCTGGCTCGAGAACGATGATCCCTTTCTTGGCCAGCGCCTTGAGGTGTTCTTCAGCGGCGTTGTGCGAGGCAAAGCCAAAAGCGCTGGCAATCTCGGCCCGCGTTGGCGGCGCGCCGAGATTCTCCAGCGTACGGCGGATGAAATCGAGTATTTCCTGCTGGCGTGGGGTCAGCGAACCGGCCTTGCTCATCGAGGGGATCTCCTTTTTTGGAATCACTGTATTTTCGTACAGTTTTTGCCAAAAAAGCAAGCGACGATGCATGACTTGACCCTGACACCGCTTTCTTACAACAATCCACTTCCCCGTTCCCGAAAGCACGCCATGATCGACCAACGCGTAGACGATTTCAGTTTGCCAGCCACCGGTGGCCAGACATTCACGCTTTCCGCCTGCCTGGGCAGCGTCGTGGTCCTTTATTTTTACCCCAAGGACAGCACGCCCGGATGTACCACCGAAGCGCAACAGTTTCGCGATCTGTACCCGCGTTTCGTCGAAGCAGGCGCCGCCGTCGTCGGCATCTCGCGCGACGGCCTGAAATCGCACGAGAATTTCAAGGCCAGGCAGGAATTGCCTTTCGCCTTGCTCTCGGACGCCGACGAAATGCTGTGCTCCCGTTTCGCGGTGATCAAAATGAAAACGATGTACGGCAAGCAGGTCCGCGGCATCGAACGCAGCACTTTCGTCATCGACCGTCAAGGCGTTCTGCGGCGCGAGTGGCGCGGACTGAAGGTCGACGGCCACGCGCAGGCGGTGCTCGACTTCGTCAGCCAACTCTGACCCGCACGCGACAGGAGGGCGCCCGCATGCTCCGCCAACCGGACGGCAACGCCGACGAGAACGAGGAGAAGGACGATGACGCGGCCAGGCGCTGGCGCAAGCTTTTCGTTCTCGACACCAATGTATTGATGCACGATCCGACCAGCGTCTATCGTTTCCAGGAACACGACATCTTCCTGCCGATCATGACGCTGGAAGAACTCGACAACAACAAGAAGGGGGTTTCGGAGATCGCCCGCAATGCCCGCCAGGTCACACGCACGCTCGACGAAATCGTCAGCGGCATGAAGGAAGCCATCGATCGGGGCATCCGGCTCGCCGAGCCTTCGCGACAATTGGCCAGCGGTCGCCTGTTTCTGCAAACCGAGGCCATTGCTCAAGAATTGCCGATGAATTTGCCAACCGCCAAGGCCGACAACCAAATTCTGGCGGTAGTCCTCCACCTGCAACGCCGCCACCCCGAGCGCCCGGTGATTCTGGTTTCAAAAGACATCAACATGCGCATCAAGGCGCGCGCCCTCGGGCTTGCGGCGCAGGATTATTTCAACGACAAGGTGATCGAGGACAGCGACCTGCTGTACACCGGCATGCATGAACTGACCGCCGATTTCTGGGAAACGCACGGTGGCGACCTGCCCCGCCGGCGGCACGACGGGCACACTGTCTACCGTCTGCACGGACCGTTGTGCGCGCATCTGCGGCCCAACCAGTTTCTTTTCCATGAAGGGCGGCAGCCGCTTCAGGCCATCGTCCGCCACGTCGACGGCCCGATCGCGGAGATCGAAACGCTGACCGATTACACGCAGCACCGCAACGCCGTCTGGGGTATCGCCGCCCGCAACCGCGAGCAAAACTTCGCCCTCAACATGCTGATGAATCCGGACATCGATTTCGTCACCCTGCTCGGTCAGGCCGGCACGGGCAAAACGCTGCTGGCCCTGGCCGCCGGTCTGACGCAGACGCTCGAACTGAAGCGTTACAGCGAAATCATCATGACGCGCGCCACCGTGCCGGTCGGCGAAGACATCGGCTTTCTGCCGGGCACCGAGGAAGAAAAAATGGGGCCCTGGATGGGCGCGCTCGAAGACAATCTCGAAGTTCTCGAACAAGGCGATCACGAAGGGGGTGACTGGGGCCGCGCGGCCAGCCGCGACCTGCTCCGCAGCCGCCTCAAGATCAAGTCGCTGAATTTCATGCGTGGGCGCACCTTTCTCAACAAATACCTGATCATCGACGAAGCGCAGAATCTGACGCCCAAGCAGATGAAAACGCTGATCACCCGCGCCGGCCCCGGCACCAAGGTGATCTGCCTCGGCAACATCGCGCAGATCGACACCCCTTATCTCACCGAAGGCAGTTCCGGTCTGACGTATGCGGTTGACCGCTTCAAGGGATGGCAACATGCCGGCCATATCACCCTGCAGCGCGGCGAACGCTCGCGCCTCGCGGACCACGCCGCCGAAGTGTTATAATTTTCCTCATCTTATCGGGCCGTGTCTTGTGACGCGGCCCGGTCGTTTTTAGCCACCGATCCGTGCGGCCTGCTCGTTCGCTTCCGCGACCAGGCTCTTACACTCACCGGAGAGTCGATTGAAACGACGCGATTTCCTTGCCGCTTCGGCGCTTTTCTCACTTCTCGCTCCCACGTCGGCCCTGGCCGCGAACAAGAAAAACGCCGCCACGACGGCGAGCAAACCGTCAGCCAAATCGACCGACAAGAGCAGCACCAAAAGCAGCGAAAAGAGGGGCGCCAAAACCGAGCGCGGCAGTCATGGCGAGCGGAGCAGCCGGGAGGAACGCGGCAACCGGAACGAACGTGGTAGCCGCAACGAGCGCGGCAACCGAAACGAGCGCACCGCCAAGAGCGAACGGCATAGCCGGGACGAGAGTAAAAAAACCGACCGGCGCAGCTACCGACCGGTGGCCGAACGACAGACCGTCGAGCGACCGGCCGTCGAGCGACCGACACCGGCGCCCGCTCCGGCCACGCCACCGCCTGCCCTCGCGCCCAGCGAGCCGATCAACGTCGTCAGCCTGCCCGACGAGCCGGCACCGCACTGGCGGACTTACGATCTGACCTCAAGCATTGCCATCAATAACGCCAGAGGCCGGCTGCGTGTCTGGTTACCGCTGGCGCAATACAAGGACACGCTCTGGCAGCGTTCGCTGGGACACAATTGGCAAGGCAATTTCGACAGCGCCGGGATTTACCGCGACCCGGTGGCCGACATGGAAGTCTTCTATGCCGACTGGAAAGACGCCGATGCGGCGAAGCCGCAACTGCAAATCGTCAGCCAGGTTGCCAAGCAGGACCGTCATTTCGACATTACGCGCCGCAACAGCGTCGCCGAGCGCAGCGAGGTACTGCGCCGCTGCCTGCAATCGACCGACCGGATGCCAACCGACGGCTTGATGCGCAGCACCGCCGAACGGGCCATCGGGCGCGTCAAGGACCCGGTGGCGCGCGGCAAGGCAATCTACGACTGGGTGGTGGACAACACCTTCTACGACCCGTTGGCCAAGGGCATCGGCCGCGGCGACGTCGAGGCGATGCTCGACAGCGGACAGTTCGGCGGCAAGAGCGCCGACATCGCCCTGCTTTTCGTCGGTCTGTGCCGGTCGATAGGTATTCCGGCACGCCCGGTATTCGGCTTGCGCATCGACAGTTCGCGATTGTTCGCCGGTCTCGGCGCCACCGGCAATCTGCGCGCCGGCCAACACTGCCGCGCCGAATTCTATACCCCGGGCTACGGCTGGATTCCGGTCGATCCGGCCGACGTGCGCAAGGCCATCCACGACGAGCGTCTGGGCAGTGGCGACGCCAAACTGACGGTGCTGCGCAAGTTGCTGTTCGGTTTCTGGGAAATGAACTGGATCGCCTTCAACGCCGCCCTCGACGTCAAACTACAGGGCGGCGGCAACCGGACGCTGCCTTTTCTGGTTCTGCCGCAGGCCGAGGCTGGCGGCGTCCGTTTCGACAGCGCCGACAGTGGCCGTTTCAGCTACACCGTCAACGCCAGTCGCAGCGACGGCTGAGCCGCCGGCCGGCGGTCCTCATCGTCAGTACGACCCCGGACTGGCGAAATTCTCGAAGCGCGTGTATTCGCCCATGAAGGTCAGACGGGTGGTGCCGATCGGCCCGTTGCGCTGCTTGCCGATGATGATCTCGGCGACCCCCTTGTCCGGCGAATCCTGGTTGTAAACTTCGTCGCGATAGATGAACATGATCACGTCGGCGTCCTGTTCGATGGCGCCCGATTCGCGCAGATCGGACATCACCGGCCGCTTGTTCGGCCGTTGCTCCAGCGAACGGTTGAGCTGCGACAAGGCCATCAACGGCACGTTCAGTTCCTTCGCCAGCCCCTTCAGCGAGCGCGAGATTTCCGAAATTTCGGTGGCCCGGTTCTCGCCCTGGCTGGTCGAGGACATCAATTGCAGGTAGTCGATGACGATCAGGCCAAGCTGGCCACACTGACGGTACAGGCGGCGCGCGCGCGCGCGCAGGTCGATCGGATTGAGCGCCGGCGTTTCGTCGATGTAAATCGGCGCCTCGTGCATCTTGCCCAAGGCGAACGACAGCCGCGACCACTCGTCGTCGTTGAGGCGACCGGTACGCACGCGATGCGCGTCGAGGCGGCCGACCGACGACAGCATGCGCATCGCCAACTGCGTGCCGCCCATTTCCATCGAAAACACCGCCACCGGCAAGCCGACATCGATCGCCACGTATTCGGCGATATTCAGCGCGAAAGAGGTCTTGCCCATCGACGGGCGACCGGCGACGATCAACAGATCCCCGCCCTGTAGTCCCGAGGTCTTGGCGTCCAGATCATGGTAGCCGGTCGGCACACCGGTAATGTCCGACGGATTGTCGCGGTCGTGCAGTTCCTGAATGCGCTCGACGACCTGGGTCAACAGCGGATTGATATGCACGAAGCCGCTCTGATGACGAAAACCGCCTTCGGCGATGGCGAAAACCTTGGCTTCCGCCTCGTCGAGCAGCGTTTTCGGGTCACGCCCGCGCGGATTGAGCGCGCTGCCGGCAATCTCGTCGCCGGCGGTGACCAACTGACGCAGAATCGCCCGCTCGCGAACGATTTCCGCATAGCGCCGGATATTCGCCGCCGACGGTGTGTTGGCCGCCAACTGGCCGAGATAGGCCAGGCCACCGGTGTCATTGCCCTCGCCGGCCTGCTCGAGGCTTTCCGCCACCGTCACCGCGTCGGCGGGTTTGCCGCGATCGAGAAGCTTGCGAATCTGGCGATAAATCCGCTTGTGCTCGTTGCGGTAAAAATCGCCCTCGGCCATCAGATCGGCGATCTTGTCGAAAGCGGCATTGTCCAGCAACAAGCCACCAAGCACCGATTGCTCGGCCTCTATCGAATGCGGGGGAACGCGCAACTGTGCCAGCGTCGGGTCAGACATCGGACGTGCTCATCGAAAGTTCGCAAAGAATAGGGCCAAACCGCGAGCTTGGCGAGCTTGGCGAGATTGGCCTGATTGAAACCGTTGAAACCGGCCCATTCCCACAGCCAAAATGCAAAAAAGCCTTGCCCTGGGGCAAGGCTTTTTTTCGGCACGAAACATGGTGCCTCAAAGAAACACTCAGATTTTCATCTGTTCGACGACCACGGCAACGGTAATCGTCGCCGTCGCATCGCTGTGCAACGCCACGTCGAGCGAGGTCTCGCCGAGCATCTTCAGCGGACCGTTGGGCATGCGCACCGACGATTTATCGACCGCGAAACCCAGGGCACGCAGACCGTCGGCGACATCGAAGTTGGTCACCGAACCGAACAGGCGACCGTCCACCCCCGCCTTGCGGGCGATCGTGACCACGGTCCCGTTGAGCTTCTCGGCTTCCGCCTGCGCAGCCGCCAGTTTAGCGGCCGCGGCGCTTTCCAGTTCAGCGCGCCGGGCTTCGAATTCCTTCAGCGCGAGCGGCGTCGCACGCTTGGCCTTGCCCGCCGGAATCAGAAAATTGCGGGCGTAACCGTCTTTCACCTTGAGCAGATCGCCGAGGTTTCCGAGGTTGGCGACCTTTTCCATCAGAATGATTTGCATCGTCTCGTCCTCGCTTACTGGTGATTGTCGGTGTAAGGCAGCAACGCCAGAAAGCGCGCGCGCTTGATCGCCACCGACAGCATGCGCTGGTAGCCGGCCTTGGTGCCGGTCAGGCGCGCCGGCATGATCTTGGCGTTCTCGGCGATATATTCCTTGAACAGATCGACATCCTTGTAGTCGATCTCCTCCATCTTCTCAGCGGTGAAGCGGCAGAACTTGCGGCGCTTGAACAGGCCGCTGCCACGCTTCTTGACGTTTTTTTCATCTTTCTTCTTGAAGAACCTTGCCATCTTGATTTCCTTCGACAAATTTGATCGTTGTGACATGCAGTCTCGGCTGCTTGCTGTTCCGGCTCCGGGCGGCGAGAAACCCCGTCATCCGCAGCACCGCACCGGGACTGGCCGCTTGCAGCCACTGCGCCGTCGGCCCCACGGCAATAACCTGGACCTCGCACTCGACACGCCGTGGACTACCCGCTTCCAACTGTTCCGATCGATGCCCGATCAGGCATTCGACGACCGGCACACCGGCCGGTGTGAAACGCAAGGCCTTGCGTTCGATCAGGACGCCTTGTAGCTCAACCCGGTTCAGCAGCGCCTCGACAATCAGGCGCCTGGCGTCGGCGCGGCCTCGGCGGCGGCTACCGCCGGCTCGCGGACTTCGAGCAGCGATTTGGACTTTTCGTCCTTCATCATCGGTGAAGGCGTGCTCACCGCCCGCTTGGTGCGGATCGTCAGGTGACGCAGAACGGCGTCGTTGAACTTGAAGCTGTGTTCCAGTTCGGTCAGCGTGGCGTCGTCGCATTCCAGATTCATCAGCACGTAATGCGCCTTGTGCAACTTCTGGATCGGATAGGCGAGCTGACGACGGCCCCAGTCTTCGAGACGATGAATCCGTCCCTCACGCGAGGTGACCAGCGTCTTGTACCGGTCAACCATCGCCGCAACCTGTTCACTCTGGTCCGGATGAATAATCAGGACAATTTCGTAATGGCGCATGCACACTCCTCACGGTAGAAGCCCCCCGCCATGCGAACGGTGGAGCAAGGTGGAAAAACGGCGGATTATAGCCGCCCGCCTCCCCTTCAGGCAATGATTTCGATTTTTCAGCGGCTTGCGCCGAGATCTCGTCGATTGACGGTTTACTGGAGGCACTTATACTTTCGGCACCGACACAGGAACCGATCCCGCCTCCCCATTGAACCCAAGCCATTGAACCTCAAACGGAGTTCCCATGCCCCATTGCCTAGCACCGTCCGCCAGACGAATCGTGACGATCGTCCTGGCACTCAGCTTGCAGTTGCCCGTCACCGGCCAATGTGCCGACAGTACACCGGCAGGTCTCCTCCAACTAAAGGGATCGCCATATTTTCTCGATGAGACAGCGATCAAGATCAGCAACGATATTGCCACCTTCAAACTCTACACCTCGGCCGACGCCAGCGATCCAGGAACCGATGCCACACTGAATTGCGTCAGCCGCGAATTTTCCGTCCGCGATGGCGAGCAGTGGTCGACGCCTTACCGGGTACTTGCCGGCGAATCGCTCTATCCGATCGGTAAAAAACTGTGCGACTGGGATGCGAAAGGCTTTTTGCAACGCTTCTCCTTCTAATCGACAATCACCTGGCAAATGCGGCAGCGCTTTTATTTCGCCTGTTATATCTATAAACTGGATGTCGATTATCAGCCCGGTTCATTCGTCTGATTTTGCTGCCTCTTTTTAGGCCGCACCTAGCACCTATCGTGAAGCCAGCATTTCAAAACCGTCGTTTTCTTTTTCTATTGCCGTAACGAGCATCACCAATGGTGGCCGTACGCTTTCCGAAGGTGAAATGACGCCAAAACGGCCGGGCAAGCAACGGCATGCGAACACTCAGGGCTGCTCAAGTCGACGCATCGCTTACCGATTACTACACTAAAGAGTGTCGGAGTACTGACGCCGTGGGGTGTGGTGGCCTCCGGACATCCATGGGGGAGTCCATGACAGCTTTCTCGCGACCAACGTTCGGCGGCACAAGCCGCGGTAGACACTTAAAAGCCAGCCTGATGACGTTACTGGTGACGGGAATGCTCGACAGCGCCGGAGCCACGGAGCCGTTGACGGAATTGTCCCTGGAGCAATTAATGGACGTGTCCGTCGTCGGCGCCTCGAAGTTCAGTCAAAAGGTGTCGAAGATCGCCTCGGCGGTGACCGTGATCACACGAGACGAGATTCAACAGTACGGCTGGCGCACCATCGCGGAAGCGCTGCGCAGCGCGCCCGGGTTTTACATACATAACGACCGCTCGTACAACTATATCGGCGCACGCGGCTTTGCCCGGCCGCAGGACTATAACTCGCGCGTCCTGCTGCTGATCGACGGCTACCGCACCAACGACACCATCTATGACATGGCTTACGTGGGTACCGAGGAACTGCTCGACATCGATCTGGTCGACCGCATCGAAGTCGTGCGCGGCCCCGGCTCCTCGGTCTACGGCGGCAATGCGTTTTTCGGCGTGATCAACATCGTCACCCGGAGCGCGGCACAAATTGACGGGGTGGAATTCGCGGCGGGCTTGTCGAGTTACGACACCCGCGAGGGCCGCGCCACCTATGGCGGCCGTTCGGCAAACGGTATCGAAATCGTCGCCTCGGTCTCGGGGATGCGCAGCGACGGTCCGAATCTGTATTTCCCCGAATTCGATTCGCCGGCAAGCAACTTCGGGCGAACTTCCGGCACTGACTACGACCGCGACAACCGCCGCTTCTTTGGTCGCCTCTCGTACGCGGGCCTGAGTTTGACCGCCGCCGCCAGCGAACGCGAAAAGGGTGCGCCAACCGGCGCCTACGGCGCCAAGTTCAACGACCCGACCAATTTCCTTGGCGACTCGCAGGCTTACATCGATCTTACCTACAAACACGCCCTCTCGCCGGAGTCCGAGGCGACAGGGCGACTGTATTGGGGTGACTACGCCTATAACGGGCCAGCCCTTACCGGCGATCCCGCCGTTCTCAACCACGACCGGGCACAAGCCAACTGGTGGGGAGGCGAGTTCAAAGTGGTCAGCGCCTGGTCCGCCCGTAACAAGCTCATCGCGGGAATCGAGTACCAGAAAAATTATCGCCAGAAACAATGGAATTACGACAGCGATCCGTACAACCTGTACTTTAGCGATCAGCAGCGTAGCCAACGCCTTGGCATCTTCGCGCAGGACGATTTCCAATGGACCGAGGCGCTCAATCTCTCGCTGGGCGCCCGTTTCGACAAAATCACCGACGCACGCGGCGAACTGACACCGCGACTGGGGCTGGTCTATCGGTCGTCGGAACAGGCGGTGTGGAAATTACAGTATGGAACGGCTTTCCGGGCGCCAAATGCGTTTGAGCGTTTCTACGAATTCCCCGGCTCGCAAATCGCCAACCCCACTGGTCTGGACCCGGAAAAGCTCGCCACCTACGAAGCGGGAGTCGAGTACTATCCTGGCAAGCAGACCCGGCTTTCCGCGACGGCGTACCACTACAAAATGAGAAATCTGATCGAGCAGACCACGAACGCCGACGGACTCCTACAGTTCGTCAACAGCGGCAAAATCACCGCCAACGGTCTCGAACTGGAAGCCGAGCACCAGTTTGAAAACACCGCCCGCCTTCGCGTCAACCTGGATCTGCCGCGAACGAAAAACGACGAAGGGCAGCGCTTGAGCAACTCGCCGTCGGTCGTGGCGAAATTTCTCGGCTGGCTGCCGCTCCCATGGATGGGACTGCGGCTCGGCGCCGAAGGGCAATGGCTCGACAAGCGCAAGACCGAACTCGGCAACACCCTCCCCGGCTATGGCATCGTCAATCTGACGCTGCTGCGCCCGGCAGGCAAGGACGGATGGCAACTGTCGGCATCCGCCTACAACTTTTTCGATCGCAAGTTCACCGACCCCGCCGCGTTCGACGTGACCTTGCCGACCCGTGATCGCATTGAGCAGAATGGGCGCACATTCCGGTTCAAGGCCGTGTATCGTTTCTGACCCGGAGACCTTGCATGCCTAACCCCCCCCGGTTCAGATGGCCCATCGCCAAACTTTACCGACCCGGCCTGATGCTGGTCGTCGCACTGAAGCTTTCCGCCGGTTACTCGGAAAATGCCGCGGCACAACGTCTGTCGGCCGATGAAAATTCGGTCAAGGCCGCTTTTGTTTATAGCTTCGTCAAATACGCCGAATGGCCGGAAGAACAGTGGAACAAATCGCCAACCGTGCGCGTATGCACCACTGGCGCGCGCAGCCCCTTGTCCGAGGCGCTGACCGCCCTCGATCCAAAGCTATCGGTACGCGGCAAGGAACTTGAGATCCGCGCCGTCGTTCGTCCCCAGGATGCCGTGAATTGCCACATCCTGGTGCTGGCCGGTCGCGAGCGACTCGCCGACTGGGCGCGCTCCATTCGTCAGATGCCGGTACTGAGCATCGGGGAGAGCGACGGTTTCGCCGCTGGCGGCGGTGTCATCGGTTTTTTTATCGATGGAGAGAAAGTCCGGTTCGAAATCAATAACGAGGCCGCTCAGCGCGCCGGGCTGAAACTCAGTTCGCAATTGCTGAAACTGGCACGATTGGTCAAGGACGAACCGCAAGGCGGCCGATAAAACTCATGTTCAGTCAATTGCTACGCGTCGGCACGATCAAGAAAAAACTGCTGCGGATCAATCTGCTGACCACCGGTGCCGCTTTTCTGATCGCCATCGTGCTGCTCACGGGCTACGACTACCTCAATCTGAGCAGCGAACTGATCGATGACAGCCGGGTGACGGCGCAGTTGGTCGGCCGCAACACCACCTCGGCGCTGGTTTTCGACGACGGCCAAGCCGCCAACGACTTGCTCGGCTCACTCGCCGAGGACGCGCACATCGTCCAGGCGACACTCTGGGATCAGCACGGCCAACGCCTGGCCGGTTATCGCGCCGCTCATCGCCAGATCCAGGAGTTCACCACCTGCCCCGAACCCGGCTACACCCTTGGTCTGACCCTGCTCGATATCGCTCGACCGGTCGTCAGCGACGGGAAAACCCTCGGCACCATTGCCCTGCGCGTCGACCTGGCCGGACTCTATCAGCGGCTGCTCTGGCACGCCGTGGCTTTTGCACTGCTGATCCTGATTGCCCTGGCCTTGTCGCATCTCCTGCTGTCGCGTCTGCACCGCGGCATCACCGCGCCAATCGGCAAACTGGCCAACCTGATGACCGACGTATCGCAACGAGGCGATTACGCGGCACGCGCCACGATTGAATCGAATGATGAAATCGGCCGCCTGGCCAGCGGATTCAACAGCGTGCTGGAGCAAATCGAAGAACGCGACCGGCATTTGGCGGCGCGCTCGATTGAATTGCACAAAGCAAAAGATCTCGCGGAAGAAGCGAATCAGGCGAAAAGCAAATTCCTGGCGGCGATGAGTCACGAAATCCGCACGCCGATGAACGGCATTCTCGGCATGACCGAATTACTCCGCGCCACGCCGCTCAGCCTGCAGCAGGCACGCTTCGCCGATGCCGTTTACAAGTCCGGCGAGCATTTGTTAAGAATCATCAACGATATTCTCGATTTTTCGAAAATCGAAGCTGGCAAGCTGGAAATCGAAAATATCCATTTCAATCTGCGCCAGGTCATCGAAGATGTCGCCAACCTGTTCGCCCAGCCCGCTGAAGCCAAGGGCGTGGAGATCGTTTGTAGCATTCCGCACGACCTGCCAGTGGCGGTCACCGGCGACCCGGTACGCGTTCGTCAGATCATCACCAACCTGGTCAGCAACGCCGTCAAATTCACCAGCAAGGGCGAGGTCGTCATCCGCGTCAAGTTACCGACCAACGCTCCTCGACAAGCGCGCTTCCGTTTCGAAGTCCAGGATACCGGCGTCGGAATTAGCGAGGAGGTGCAAGACAGGCTATTCAGCGCTTTCGTCCAGGCCGACAATTCAACCACCCGGCGCTTCGGCGGCACCGGCCTCGGGCTGGCGATTTCCAAACGCCTGGTTGAAATCATGGACGGGCAAATCGGATTGACGAGTCGTCCCGGTGTCGGCACGCAGTTCTGGTTCGAAATCCCCCTGCTCAAACAGGATAGCGACACCCGCACCGTCGTTGACGCCGCCGCCGAACACTTGCGCGGCTACTCGGTCCTGGTCGTCGACGACAACGCGACCAACCGGGAGATCCTCGCTCATCAGTTGAAAGGCTGGTCGATGCGCTACACCGGCGCCGCCAGTGGACACGACGCCTTGCGGATACTTGACCGGATGCCCGACCAACACTGCGACCTGGTGATACTTGATCTGCACATGCCCGGAATGGATGGTTTCGAAGTCGCCCGCGCCATCCGGAAGGACTCGCGTTACGCCAAATTACCGCTGGTGATGCTTTCCTCGGTCTACGTCGACGCCATGGACCCCGAACGCAAAGCGGCATCGATCGACTGCTACCTGACCAAGCCGGTACGCCAGGCCGACCTCTACAACGCCATCACCACCGCGTTGTCCTTGAAGGCCGACGAGCAGCGCGGCCAACAGCGACAGGCGTCAGGGCGCACCGACAACATCACGCTTGGCGGACACGTGCTGGTCGCCGAGGATAACCCGGTGAACCAGAGTGTGGCCGGCGCCATGCTCGAATCGCTCGGCGTGACCTACGCGTTGTCGGAAAATGGCCTGGAGGCGCTCGAACGTCTGGCCCACGAAAGCGTCGACCTGGTGCTGATGGACTGCCAGATGCCCGAAATGGACGGATTTGAAGCCAGCAAGCAAATCCGGGAACGGCAGCAGCGCGGCGAACTGCCCCGCTGGCTCCCGATCATCGCCCTCACCGCCAATGCGGTTGACGGCGACCGTGAGCGCTGTCTCGCCGCCGGCATGGACGACTACCTGAGCAAACCCTTCACGCGCGAGGGCTTGCTGACCATCCTGGCACGCTGGCTCCCGCTATCGACGACCGCCGCGGCGAACGCAATGCCATCGGAAGTGCGGCAGGCACTACCCGAGGAACCGCCGCGGACAGTGCCGGAAGAGACCTCGCCGGCAATCAATCCCCGCGCCCTCGATACCATCCGCAACCTGCCGGGAGCCAAGGGGCCCCTGCTGGTCGAAAAAGTCATCCGCGCCTATGTCGTCGATACGCCGACACACCTCGCGAAAATGCGCTCGGCCGCCGATACCGGCAACGCTGACGTTCTGCGCAAGGCCGCGCACACCATGAAATCGAGTAGCGCCAACATCGGTGCCGAGCGATTGGCGGCACTATGCAAGGATTTGGAGATGATCGGCCGCAACGGGACGGTGGACGGCGCCGCGCCATTGCTGGAAAACACCGAAAAAGAACTCACGCGCGTTCTCGCCGCCTTGACCGAACTGCAGAATCAGGCAGACCCATGCAATCCACATTCGTGAAACCCGTCGCCAGCGGTAACGAGACGGAGACTCTGCCGCATGAACGGCCGGCGATGAACAATCGGCACCCGACCGATAAACGCGACCAACGCCTCGCCGGCCAAATGCTGCGTATCGGCTATTCGCGAATGCTGGTGTCGGTGCTGATGTCCTTGCTGGTAACCCTCATCTTCATTGGCCTGCTGGTCCCTTATTTCAAAACGGAACGCCTTTATTACATCGCGGCGACGATCCTCTCGGTCAACCTGTGCCGACTGGCGCTCTATTACTGGCATAAACACGAGAACCCGCCGGATGAAATGGCGCCGGTCTGGGCACGACGCTTTTTCATCGGCGCCACCGCCGTCGCCGCTGCCTGGTCGTTCAGCGTGATGTGGCTGCTCGAAGGAGCGGGTGGCGCCGAGACCGCCTTCCTCGTCAGCTGGATCATCGCCGTGACCTCTGTCGCCAGCGCCTCCTTGTCCTCTCACCTGCCATCGGTGATTTCTTTCGTCGTCACCGCGACGGCGCCGATCGCCACCATGCTGGTCGTCTACGGCGAAAACATGATGTTCCTGGTCGGCCTCGTGGTGTACGGCGCCACCACCGTCCTCAGCCTGACCGCCTACACCGGGTATACCAGCACCCGCAAGATCCTCATCGGCAACATTCAGCGCAGCGAAGCACTGGCCGAGGCCGCCGCCGCCCGCACGGCCGCCGAAGCGGCAAGCCAGGCAAAAAGCGAATTCCTGGCCACCATGAGCCACGAAATCCGCACGCCGATCAATGGCATTCTCGGCATGACCGAGTTGTTGCGCGGAACCCCTCTCAACGCGCAGCAAAAGCGGTTCGCCGAAGCCGCCCATCAGTCCGGCGAACATTTATTGCGCCTGATCAGCGACATCCTCGATTTTTCGAAAATCGAAGCCGGCAAGCTCGAAATCGAGACGATCGCTTTCGATCTGCGCCAACTGGTCAGCAATGTCGGCGAGTTGTTCGTCCCTGTCGCCGAGACCAAGGGCCTGATGCTGCGTTGCGAAATAGCGGACGATCTGCCGACGATGGTCGAGGGCGATCCGGTACGTCTGCGGCAGATCATCAGCAATCTGGTCAACAACGCCATCAAATTCACCAATCGGGGCACGATCGACATTCGCGTCGCGGCGGTGCGCCGGGATGCCGGAAGGGCGCGCATCCGTTGCGAAATCGAAGATAGCGGCATCGGCATCAGCGTGCGGGAGCAAGGTCGGCTGTTCAACGCCTTCGTCCAGGCCGACAGTTCCACGACCCGACGTTTTGGCGGCAGCGGCCTCGGTCTGGCCATCGCCAAGCAACTCCTTGAATTGATGGGCGGCGAGATCGGCCTGACAAGCCAGGAAAATCGCGGCACCTTGTTCTGGTTCGAGTTGCCGCTGCTAACGCAAGCCACGCCCCCCCTCGCCGCGGCGGTGCCATCGCCGCGCCCCTTGCCCCCCTCGGTGAAACTCGGCGGACGGGTGCTGGTCGCCGAGGACAACGCGGTCAACCAAGCCGTGGCGGCGGCGATGCTCGAATCCCTCGGCGTAAGCCATGCGATCGCCGACAACGGCTTGATCGCTATCGAGAAGGCCTTGCGCGAGCGTTTCGACTTGATCCTGATGGATTGCCAAATGCCGGAAATGGACGGCTTCGCAGCCACCGCACGGCTGCGCGAGTTGCAACGCGAAGGAACGGTGCACAACCGACTGGCGATCATGGCGCTGACCGCCAATGCAGTGGCCGGCGACCGTGAGCGCTGCCTCGCGGCCGGGATGGACGACTACCTGACCAAACCCTTTACACTGGAGCAACTGCGGACGAGTCTGTCGCGCTGGCTGCCGCGATGCGAAACAGCGGACGGCACGCCGGCGGCGCCGACGGACGAAAGCGTCGACACAGAACAGCCGATCAATCCGCGCGCGCTCGATTGCATCCGCAACCTGCCGGGCGCCAACGGCGCGGCCCTGGTCGCCAAGGTGATCGACGCCTATGTCGCCGACGCCCCGAAGCAATTGTTGAAACTGCGCGCCGCCGCCGAGGCCAGCGATGCGCAAGCGCTACGCAAGATCGCGCACGGCATGAAATCGAGCAGCGCCAATGTCGGCGCCGAACGGCTATCGGCACAGTGCAAGGATCTGGAAATGATAGGCCGCAACGGCCACACTGCAGGTGTGCAGCCCCTGCTGGCAAGCGCCGAGCAAGAATTGACGCGCGTTCTCACGGCACTCGCGGCACAACGGGAAGGGAAAATCGAAAATGTCCTCAAATGAAGATCTGGCGCTGCCGAAAGCACTGATCGTTGACGACGACTATGTAATGCGCATGCTGGAGCAAGAAACCCTGGCCCAGTTCGGATTCGAGGTGGTGGAAGCGGCGGACGGCGAGCAAGCCTTGGCCCTGCTCGATGAGGCGCCACCCGATCTGGTGCTGCTCGATGTCGAAATGCCCGGCATCGATGGTTTTCAGGTCTGCCGCCGTTTACGCCAGGTATGGGACATGACGCGGGTACCGGTGATCATGGTCACCGGCATGGACGATCTGGCGTCGATCAACCAGGCGTACGAATCGGGCGCCAACGACTTCGTCGCCAAACCGATCAACTGGCCGATTCTCGGCCATCGCGCGCGCTACGTCTGGCGCTCGGCGCAGGCAGCGCGGCAATTGAGCGAACTCAAGGAAAAACAGGCGGCGATGATGCGGGCGATTCCCGACATGATCTTCGTCATGGACTGGCAAGGCAACTACCTTGATTACAAAGAAGGTTTTGCCACTTCGGCGTTCGTCGCGGCCAGCGAATTCCTCGGCAAGAACATGTCGGTGATTCTACCGCCCGATGTGGCCAGCACGATCCAGCAGAGTATCGATCTGGCGCTATCGCGCGGCGATCTGCAATCGGTGGTCTACAAACTGCCGATGCCGGACGGCGTTCACCATTACGAAGCCCGCATCGCCCCCAACGGCGTCGACAAGGTCGTGATCGTGGTGCGCGACATCACCGTCCAGAAGCTTAACGAGGACCGTATCCGCCGCTTGGCCTATTTCGACACGCTGACCGGCATGCCCAACCGCCAAAGCTTCCTCGAACGCCTCGATCACGAGTTGCTGCGCGCACGCCGCGGCAATCGTCAGGTGGCACTGCTGTTCCTCGATCTCGACGGCTTCAAGCGTATCAACGACACTCTCGGCCACAGCGTCGGCGACTACCTGCTGCAAGCCGTCGCCGACCGGATGAAGGAAAAATTGCGCGCCAGCGACTTCGTCGCCCGCCCAGCGCTGGATGAAAGCGGCCTGCATTTCGCGCGTCTGGGCGGCGACGAGTTCACCGTCGTCCTGCCGGATGTCGACGACACGCAGACCGTCTGCATGGTCGCCACGCGGCTACAGGCGCTGCTCACCCGGCCGTTCGTCATCGGCGCGCAGGAGATCGCCGTGACCTCGAGCATCGGTATCGCCATCTTCCCCGCCGACGGCGAAGACGCCTCGATGCTGCTCAAGCATGCCGACACGGCGATGTACCACGCCAAGGACCAGGGACGCAACAACTGGCAGTTATACGACCAATCGCTGACCACGCGGACCAGCGCCCGCCTCGCGCTGGAAAGCGATATTCGCAAAGGGCTCGAACGCGGCGAGTTCCACCTGATCTATCAGCCACAGGTCAATGCCCTGGATGGCACGATCGTCGGTGTCGAAGCGCTGATCCGCTGGCAACACCCGGAGCACGGAATGATCTCGCCGGCGCAGTTCATCCCCGTGGCCGAGGAAAGCGGCCTGATCGTGCCAATGGGCGAGTGGGTACTACGCCGGGCTTGCGAACAGGTCGGCGAATGGCAGCGGAACGGCGTATCGATCGCCCGGGTGGCGGTAAACGTCTCGGCGCGGCAGTTGCGCGCCACCAACTTTCTCGACGGCGTGGCCGCGATCATCGCCGCGACCGGCATCGCCGCCGATCAGCTCGAACTCGAGTTGACCGAAAGCATCTTGATGGACCCGGAAGCGCGTCAGGTGCAGGGCCTGTATCGGCTGCGGCAGCTGGGCGTGCATTTCTCGATCGACGACTTCGGCACCGGCTATTCGTCGCTGTCGTACATCAAACGCTTTCCGATCGGCATGCTCAAGATCGATCAGAGCTTCGTCCGCGGCTTGCCGCATGGCGTCAACGACGCCGGCATCACCACCGCCGTCATCGCCATGGCCCACAGCATGGAACTCGACGTGATCGCGGAAGGCGTCGAGACGCGCGAACAACTCGAATTTTTGCAAAAAGCGAAATGCCCGAAGATTCAAGGCTATCTTTTCAGTCGACCGCTGCCGCCAAACGCCATTGAAGATTTGCTGCGAGCGGGAAAGATCAGCTTGCCGCCACCGCCAATCGACAAATGACGCGCCAGGAGCCGGTCCAGACCAAAACCGATCAAAGCCCGAACGCCGAGAGACGACCGGAGGACGAACGATGCGATATGAGCACAGTGCCGCGCGCAGCGCCGAACTCTTACGCCTCGCGCTGAAAAAGATGATCCGGCAGGATGCCGGCCTCCATCCCGTCAGTTACGCCGTCTGGTATGAGTATGTAGCGGGTGGCAACGTGGCTTTACAAGCCGATATCGACGCCTTGCTCAGCAAAGAAAAACGGCTGGATGACGCCACCACCCAGGCACTCTACGACAAGCACATTGCCGATCTCGACTCCAGGACGGCCTTGAAGCTCGGCACCAGCGTCAGTCTTCTCGCCGGGCGGATTTCCGAGTCGGCGACAGTGGCCGGCGATCACGCCTCCCGCTTCGGCGATCGACTCGAAAGCTGGAAAACCTCGCTGACCCAGCCGACAAACGCCGTCGACCGGCTGACCAAGGGGGTCCGCGATATTTTGGCCGGCACGGCGGAAATGCAGGACGCCATCGCCACCTTGCAGACGCGGCTGGAAGAAAGCGCTCACGAAGCACAGCAACTCCGGCTCGAAGTGGCGCGTGCGCGCGAAGAAGCGCTGATCGACGCCCTGACCGGATTGACCAATCGCAAGGGATTCGATCTGGCCCTGGCGGCGAGTTTGGCGGAAGCGAAACCGGAGATCCCCGGCCCTTGTCTGCTGATGATCGATCTGGATCATTTCAAGACGGTCAACGACAGTCGGGGACATCTGTTTGGCGACCGGGTGCTCAGCGACGTCGGTCAGATTCTGCGGGCAAACGTCAAAGGCCAGGATACGGCGGCGCGTTACGGTGGAGAAGAGTTCGCGCTCATCCTGCCGCGCACCCCGCGCGGTGGCGCCCTCGGTCTGGCGGAGGCTTTGCGCGCCATCATCCATGCCAGCGAATTCAGGCAAAAAGGGGATCTTCACACCCCGGCCGGCAGCATCTCGGTATCGATCGGCGTTGCCGACTACCTCGCCGGCGAATCGGCCAGCGACTTGATTGCCCGCGCCGACCACGCCCTTTACCTGGCCAAGACCCAAGGGCGCAATCGCGTCAGCCTCGCCCCACAGCAGCCCTTCGATACGCAGGGCGCGGTGACGCCCCACGATTGAGCCAGCCGCACCATCGGCAAGACGGCGATAACGCGTAAGGAACGGTCCATGGCAAAAACAACGCCAACGAAATTTTGCTGGGCAGACCCTCTGCTGCTCGATAGTCAGCTTCACGAGGAGGAGCGGTTGCTGCGCGACGCGGCGCGCGCATACTGCCAGGACAAGCTCCTGCCGCGCGTGCTCGAATCCTTCCGCCATGAACGCACCGACCCGACCATTTTCCTGGAGATGGGCGCACTGGGCTTGCTGGGGCCGACAATCCCGGCCGCGTACGGTGGCGCGGGGGTGAACCACGTGAGCCACGGCCTGATCGCACGCGAGATCGAGCGCGTTGATTCCGGTTATCGCTCGATGATGAGCGTGCAATCATCGCTGGTCATGCTGCCGATCTGGCGATTCGGTCACGAGGCCATGCGGCAACGCTACTTGCCGCGACTGGCGAGCGGTCAATGGATTGGCTGCTTCGGTCTGACCGAACCCGACCACGGCTCCGACCCCGGCGGCATGAAAAGCCGCGCGCGCGCCGTCGACGGCGGTTACCTGCTGTCCGGCCGCAAAACGTGGATCACCAACGCGCCGATCGCCGACGTTTTCGTGATCTGGGCCAAGGACGACGACGGCTCGATTCGCGGTTTCGTCCTCGACAAGGGCATGCCGGGGCTGTCGTCGCCAGCCATCCACGGCAAGGTCGGGCTACGCACCTCGATCACCGGCGAAATCGTCATGGACGACATCTTCGTGCCGGAAGAAAACGTCTTCCCGACCGTGCGGGGCTTGAAAGGCCCTTTCGCCTGTCTTGACGCGGCGCGCCACGGCATCGCCTGGGGCGCGCTCGGCGCCGCGGAATTCTGTTGGCACACGGCACGTCAATACACCCTGGAACGCGAACAATTCGGCCGGCCGTTGGCGGCCAATCAACTGATCCAGAAAAAACTGGCCGACATGCAGACCGAAATCGCCCTCGGTCTGCAAGGCTGCCTGCGCCTGGGCCGCATGAAAGACGACGGCACCGCCAGCGTCGAAATCACATCGCTCATGAAACGCAATTCCTGCGGCAAGGCGCTGGACATCGCCCGCATGGCGCGCGACATGCTCGGCGGCAACGGCATCTCCGACGCCTTCGGGGTCATCCGGCACCTGGTCAACCTGGAAGTCGTAAACACCTACGAAGGCACGCACGACGTGCACGCGCTGATCCTGGGCCGCGCGCAAACCGGTATCGCGGCATTCTGAATGCCGGAACGGTCGCACCGGCCGACCACGGCCGTCACCTTCCGCGGTGGCACGCGCCGACATGCAGCGACCCGTTTTTGACAAGCCGCCCGAACGCCAGCGAGCAAATCGCTTCTCCGAACCCGCGCGTAGTGGCGGAACGAAAACCGCTAAAACAATTGTAAAAACCAATTCACGGTTCTTGGCTGGAATCGACCCGCTTCCCTATGATCCACCCTCATCGCTACGCCCGAACTTTTCCCGTTCCCGCATCTTCTTGACGACCGGCCATGATCACGCACCACACAAATTATTGCTATCGGCATCTGAAATCCGCCAAAAAAAAGACGCGCGCGCATCGCGAAACAAGCCCGTGGCGCATTATTGGGAAACCGGGTCCATGGCTGACCGCGACACGGCTCCAATTGGAAAGCACGCATCGGCCACAGGCAGCAAACGATTGCCCTTACCGACCCCTCTGACGGACGGTCCTGAGCATGATGACTTCTTGCTTACTGTATCTTGCCAAGCGACTGGCCTCGCAAACCCTGTTGCGTCTGAGCCATTCCGACTCCCGGCGATCACTGGCAATTTTCTACACCCTTTGCTCGTTGCGAACCGCCCGTCTCATCGCTCATTTTCAATTCACACGCCTGTTCTGGCAATTGAAAGCGCGCTTGTCGACCATGCGGCGTCGCCTGCGGCAACGACTGGATGGCCTGCGCGATTTTTTTACCGCGCGCCTGCCGGTGCGGCCTCGCTTTTCCCGGCGCCGTAAACCCTGCCGCAAGGCCGTCGTCGGGTCCCGCTCCAGTCAGGTGTCCCGCCGCTGGCGTGGCAAAAAACGGAAGATCGGCGCCGCGTCTCGCATCAACGCGCTCACCATTCCTGTCCAAAAACTGCTGAAAATCGCCATCGAAACACCGCGCCACCCATGGCCGGCGACAGCAGCCGAAGTTATTGAACCGTGCCGCACCTCTGGAGACCCACGCAATGCTTGAACAAAGAACAGCGACTAGCATTTCCCATGTCATGAACCCCCTGCAGGCGACAGACAATCGACGCTCGCCATGCGACCGACGCCGCACGGACGACCGGCGGCGAGACACACACCCGGAAAATGGCACCGGCATGCGAAACGAAGAAATAGAAGCGCTGCTGGCTGCCCTGGAAATCAAAGTGGCCGCCGCCATCCGCCAGAATGAATGGCGCATCAAAAACGACGGCTCGGGTTGGGACAAATTAGTCATTTCATTGCCCAATGGCTTCCCGCAACCGCCGAGAACAAAAAAAACCGCCGCGACCGACAACAGCCGCTTGCCACGCGCCGCCGGATAGCAAGGCGCGAAATCCCCTGACCGACGGCCCCGCCGCGGAACAACCGGCACGCGCCCTTATCACAACGTGCCGACACGGCCCGCAGCCGGCGGCGCGCCCCCCTGGCCCGAGCGGTGCGATGGCCAGCGAATGGCTCGCATGCGAACAGCAGATCTTCGGGCGGCGGCGTATTCCGTCGCATTGGCCGAACGATCCGAACGATCCGGATCGGCGCCCGGGAGCCACCAAATAATGACCGCCCCCGTCGGGGCATTAGGAGAACGTTGTGCTCGATCGCTACCGCGTCACGCCCGAAGGGTTCGTGTGGCTGCTCGGTGCCGCCTGCCAGTTGCACCGCCTACCCTTTGATCCCGCCTCTTTGCTGAAACAGTTCCCCCTTCCGCACACCACCGACGTACTGCACACGGCGCTTGGAAAATTCGGCTTTCGATCGGCGATAGCCGCGGTCGACGCCACGGTGCTGCCACATTTGACCTTCCCTTGTTTTGCGCTGGTTCCCGCGCCACACCACGACTCGTCCGGCGCGGAATCCGATCCCGCCGATTTCGTTTTGCTGCTCAAGGCCGATGGCGACCGAGTGGTTTATCTCGCTCCGGACGACAGCCAGCCGCGCGAAGAATCCGCCACCCACTTTCTGGCCGGTTGCCTCGGTGTCGTACTGCAATTCGGGCGCGCCGAAAAAATGCCCGCGGAGGAGGCGAAGGATGCCGTCAAGACACGTTTCGGTTTGCACTGGTTCGCGTCGGAACTACTCAAACACCAAGCCGTCTGGCGAACGGTACTACTGGCATCGCTGGTGATCCATCTCGTCGCTCTGGCCGCGCCGCTGGTTTCTCTAGAAATAATCGACAACGTGCTGCCGCACCAGACACGCGGCTCGCTCGTTGTCCTGGCTTGCTCCCTCGCTTTCGTCATCGTCTTCACCGCGGTCGTGAGCTGGCTGCGGCAATATCTGGTATTGCATACCGGCAACCGCATCGACGCGGTGTTGGGCAATCAGGTACTCCGCCACCTGCTGCGTCTGCCTTTGTCCTTTTTCGACACCCGCTCCAGCGGCAACGTGCTATCGCGCCTGCAAGGCATCGAAACGGTCCGCGAGTTTTTCGCCGGCGGCGCCTTGACCTTGATGTTCGACCTGCCCTTCCTGCCGATTTTCCTGGTCGCCATGTTCTGGCTCTCGTGGCAACTGACGCTGGTCTCGCTGGTGCTGATCGGTGCGGTGGTCGTCGTCTCGATACTGGCGACGCCGCTGCTCCGGGATCATCTCAAAAGACAGCTTCTGCTTGGCGCGCGCAACCAGAGCTTTCTCGCCGAACAAATGGCCGGCATGGCAACGCTGAAAACGCTGCAAATGGAGGCCTACGTCGAAAAACGCTATAGCGACTACCTCACCAGCTACCTTACCGCCGGCTTCGGCAGTCGTCAGGCCGTCAACAGCTACACCATCGTCGCCAATGCCCTGGAACAGACAATGATGCTCGCCACCTTTGTCGCTGGCGCGGCGATGGTGATGCGCAACGACGGCTTCACCATCGGCATGCTCGTCGCTTTCCAACTGTTCGCCTACCGTATCGGTCAGCCGATGCTTCGCCTGGTGACTCTTTGGCAGGAGTTCCAGAAAGCGGTCCTCGCCGTCGAGCGCCTTGGCGAAATCCTCGACCAAGAGACCGAAACACAGAAGGCCTCGTCAACCGCCGAGCGAGCGAACGCCAGCCGTGTCGAACTGGTCGGCGTCGCGTTCCGTCACGCCGAAGACCAACCGTGGCTTTACCGTCACCTCGACCTGAGCTTCCAGGCTGGCCACCTCACCGTGCTCAGAGGCCCTTCCGGCTGCGGCAAGAGCACACTGGCCGACCTGTTGCAAGGTTTTTATCAGCCTCTGCACGGCCGAATCTATCTCGACGGTTGCGATACCCGGCAAATGGCCACCAACGAGCTACGCGCCGCATTCGGCGTGGTGCCGCAGGAAATAACGCTATTTTCCGGCACGCTTTACGACAATCTGATCATGGCGCAGCCGCACGCCAGCTTCGAGGAAGTCCTTCGCGCCTGCAAAGCCGCCGACATTCACGACACAATCGACAAACTGCCGGACGGCTATCGAACCGAAATCAGTGAACGCGGCGCCAACCTGAGCTGTGCCCAGCGGCGGGGACTTGGACTGGCACGCGCCCTGCTCAGACGTCCCAGTGTATTGATTCTCGACCAGACCCTGTCGAACCTGGACAACGCGTCCGCCGAAAGGCTGGCCCGCGGTATCAACAGGCTCAGGGGCAAGATGACCGTCATCTATCTCGCGCATCAAATTCCACCCGCGCTGCATGTCGACGAGGTTCTCACCATCGGTCGATCGCCGGCCAACGACGAGTTCGTCGGCAGCGACAGGCGGGTAGTGAACGCGTGACGAGCGGATCATCGACGCGCCATCGGCGCCTTCATGTGCTTCACCACCGCAAAACGAACGAAAAACATCGAAGCGCCAGGCGCGGCACGATTCGTGTATAAGACAGCCTTACGCCAGCGGGAAAACCGACCGTCGTCGGCTCCTTGGCGACAGACCGGCCCGCTCGGCGACGCGGGTCACCAGCCACTCTCATGCACGGAGCACACGATGAACGCCGGTTGGATCGTTTTTGGCATCTGCGTCGTGTTCGTCATTGGCGCGGCGATTCCACTGCTCAAGGATCTCGGCCGCGACCAAACGGCCCGCCCGCCGCGCCGCGAGACTCTGCGCGACTGGCGAAACCAAAAGTAGAAAAGTCGCCGACGCGAGGACATCAGCGAACCGGCGGGCCGGAAAAACACCGTGTCAACTCGTGCTGGCCGCCCGCAACGAGTCGCGGATCAGCATCAATGCGGCATCCCGGTGCTGGCAATCGGCCAGCACCGGCAAGGCCGGCCACCCCGCATCGACCCACTCCAGACCGGCAAACTGCCGACCGCTTTCATAGCGCGGAATGACGTGAAAGTGGACCTGGTGATCAACCATCATCAGCATCAGATAGTTGATCCGGTCGTACGCAAAAGCGGTTTTCAGGGTTTTTTCGAGCGTGGCGATCAGCGTCGCCATTTCCGCCATTTCCGCCGGGGTGACCTCCGAAAAACTGGCGGCCTCCCGGTTCAGCGACAACACCCCGGCCCCCAGGGTCGGCTGTAACGGCCTGACCGACCAGGACCACGCCTCTGTTTTAATGATCAACAAGTCCTCAACCCGGAATTTTTCGCGAAACTCCGTCAACGCAGTGTTCTCGGCCAATCTCGGCCCTCCCATCGATCTGTTATGAAAATAGTCGTCGAACCCCGTCGCCAACGCCTTGGCAGGACACATCATGAGCCAACTGCACCCACGCTGGCAAATCCTCGTCGTGACGCCATCCGGCTCGCAAAGGAAAACAGTCAGGGCGGGGTCCCTGGAACACTCCGACACGCGCGCAAAAGATCCCACTCCCCTTCGTACAAACCGGTGCGCACATCGAGCAAACCGAGCACGGTATGGAAGAGGTGATCATGACTGACCGGTTTGGTCGCCCGTTGTTCCAGGCATTGACGATCGATGCCGGCATGCCGCGGCAGATCCGCCGACAACCACATGAACATCGGCACCCGGGTCTGCTCTTTCGGGGCGATGGCGTAAGGCAGTCCATGCAGGAAAAGATTGTTCTCGCCGAGCGATTCGCCGTGATCGGAAACATAAATCACCGCCGAGTCCACCTTGTCGGCCCGTGCCTGCAAGCTGGCGATCAGGCTCGCCAGCACATGATCGGTGTAGAGCAAGGCATTATCGTAGGCATTGACGATCTCTTCGCGACGACAGCGTTGCAGATCGTCGCTGCCACATGCCGGAGCGAAACGGGCAAAGGCCGGCGGATAGCGCCGAAAGTACGACGGACCGTGGTTGCCCAATTGATGCAGCACCAGCAATTGGGTACCTCTCGCCGCCGCCAGACGCTCGTCCAGCCCATACAGCAAGCCGCTGTCCAGGCAACGGCCACCGGCGCATGACCCCGGCGGATTCAGGCTGATCACCGAATCGTTCGACAAGCCGTCGCAAACCCCCTTGCAACCGGACTGGTTGTCGCGCCAATGCACCGTCACCCCGGCGCGCGCCAGGACATGCAGCAAGGATTCGCTGCCGTCGATGCGCGCGCTGTCGTAATTGCGCCGGCCGACCGGGGCGAACAGACATGGCACCGAGACCTCGGTGTTGGTACCGCAACTGCTGACCTCGGGAAAGTTGATCACCGGCAGTTTGGCCAGTTCAGGCGTGGTCTGCCGTGCATAGCCATTCAAGCCCCAGTTGGCGGCACGCGCCGTTTCGCCAACGACCAACACCACCAGCAAGGGCTTGTCGCGCGTGGCCCAGGACGGGCCGGGTGTCGCATCCAGTCCGATCGCCTGACGCGGTCGCGCGGCGCCGCGCGCGTCGGCGGCGATAACACTGGCCAACGACCACAGATAGTTGGCCGGCGTGATCAGATAACGCAACTCCTTATGGTTGCGCATCAGCGATGAAAACGGCTGAAAAATCGCCAGCAGCGCCCCGCCGGCCGCCACGGCGGCGAGCAACAAGGCGCCGAATCGCCGACCGAGAGCCGTCGGCCACGGCCGCTGGACCAGCCGGACCCGCCACAGCAGCAGCCACGGCAAGCCGACGAGGATCGTCAATTGCGGCAACAGCGTCCAGGACAGCAATTCGCCGGCTTCGGCCACGTCCGTGCGTAGCGCATTGCGCAGCATCGAAGGGTCGAGATAGACGCCATAGGCGCGCATGAAATGCACCGCCATCGCCGTCGCCAGCAGCAGCAGCGCCAGTAGCGGCTTG
Source organism: Pseudomonadota bacterium (assembly GCA_029776255.1). GTDB lineage: Bacteria > Pseudomonadota > Gammaproteobacteria > Burkholderiales > Rhodocyclaceae > Accumulibacter. Next base: position 33,438 of record JAKOTN010000134.1, on the reverse strand, counting down.
ACCGTCCAGCGATTGCACAGTAGCGCCAGAAGCAGAAAATGCGCGGCGACCAGCAGCACGCCCAGCGCGAAAAGGAAACTCCAAGTCTGGGGCTCGCCCGGCGCGCGCCCCTGCAACGCCGCGCTGAAAAACGGGACGTTGGCCGTCAGCATCCAGAACACGCTCGTCGCCAGGAGCAATTGTTCAACCGTCGCCGAAAGCGTGAACCACCCGCCGGATAGCGCCTTCGAACGGCGGAAAAGGGCAGGAATTGGCGGCAGGCTCATGCGAGGGATTTTACCGCAGCCGCCCGAAGCCGGCCGAAGAGCGTATCGGCGCCGACCGCTGGCGACACCGCGAGCCGTCTCAGGCTTTCAACAATTCGTCGCGATGTCCCAGCCAGCGTCGCAAATGACGTTCCGCGCGCGGCGGATCGTCGCGCAGCAACTCCGCGGCCAAGGTCCGCGCCAGTTCGACGAGGTCGGTGTCGGTCTCAAGATCGGCGTAGCGCAGCAGCGGCACGCCGGACTGCCGGCTACCGACGAATTCGCCGGGGCCACGCAAGTGGAGATCCTGGCGGGCGATTTCGAAACCGTCGGTGTGCTCGTAAATGATTTTCAACCGCGCCCGTGCCGTTTGCGATAGCGGTGGCTGGTAAAGCAGCACGCAGACCGCCGCCTCGGCGCCGCGACCGACGCGGCCGCGCAACTGGTGCAGTTGCGCCAGGCCGAAACGCTCGGCGTGTTCAATGACCATCAGGCTGGCATTGGCGACATCCACACCGACCTCGATTACCGTCGTCGCGACCAGAAGGTCGATTTCGCCGGCGACGAAGGCAGCCATCGTCGCCGCTTTTTCATCGATTTTCAGCCGGCCATGCACCAGACCGACACGCAACTCCGGCAGTTCGGCGCCAAGCGCGGCGTAAGTGTCGAGCGCCGCCTGTAGTTCGAGCGCGGCCGATTCTTCGATCAGCGGACACACCCAATAGACTTGACGGCCTTGCGCGACCACGTCGCGCACGGCGGCGACCACCTCGGCACGCCGCGCATCGGCGAACAGGCGCGTGCGTACTGGCGTGCGTCCCGGCGGCATGTCATCGATCACCGAGACATCGAGATCGGCGTGGTAGCTCATCGCCAGCGTGCGCGGAATCGGCGTCGCCGACATCATCAACTGATGCGGGTTGACGCCCTTGCGCCGCAGCGCGAGCCGCTGCACGACGCCGAAACGATGCTGCTCGTCCACGATCGCCAAACCGAGGCGGGCGAAATCGAGGCTGTCCTGAATCAGGGCGTGCGTGCCGACGATCAACGGCGCTCCGGTCGCCGCCCGCGCCTGGGTCGCCAGCCTGGCACTCTTGCGCAAGCGGCCGCTGAGCCGGACGACTTCGACGCCCAGCGGTTCCAGCCAGGCGCGCAGCTTCAGATAATGCTGTTCGGCGAGGATTTCCGTCGGCGCCATGAACGCGGTCTGGTAGCCGGCCTCGATGCATTGACAGGCGGCGAGCGCGGCGACGATCGTCTTGCCGCAACCGACATCGCCCTGGAGCAAACGTTGCATCGGGTAGGGCTGCGCGAGATCGCCGGCGATTTCAGCGATAACCCGCTCTTGCGCGGCGGTCAAGGCGAACGGCAGCGAGGCCCGCACACGGGCGGCGAGTTCGCCGGTGCCGGCCAGTACCGGCGCGCCCTGGCGCCGCCGCGCCAGATAGGCGCGCCGCAGCGACAGTTGCTGCGCCAGAAGCTCTTCGAATTTGATGCGCCGCCAGGCCGGGTGACGGCGAGCTTGCAGCGCCGCCGCGTCGACGTCCGCCGGCGGCGCGTGCAGCAAGGCAAGGGCGCTGGCCAACGGCGGCAAGGCGTGACTGGCGCACCATTGCGGGTCCAGCACCTCGCCGAGATCGGTGTCGCGCCGCGCGCGGGCGATCAGGCGGCGCAGGGCGAGTTGCGACAGCCCGGCGGTGGTCGGATAAACCGGTGTCAGCGACGGCGGCAGCGCCTCGCCGACGGCGACGACGCGAAAGCGGGGATGGACCATTTCCCGCCCGAAAAAGCCGTCCCGGATTTCACCGAAAACGCGCAGCCGACGGCCCGAGGCGCGGGCCGTTTCCAGCGCGCGCTGCTGGCTGCCGTAAAAGGTCAGGAAACGCAGGACCAGCGTCGGCTGGCCGGCCGGGTCCTCGTTTTCCGCATTGCTTCCGTCACCGTCCGCCTCGCGGAGGGTCACCAGCAATTGACGGCGCGGCCCCGGCGCCACCGACACCTCGACGATCGTCGCCTCGATCTGCACCGGCTCGCCGAGCGGCGCGTCGGCGATGCTGGAGATCCGCGTCTCGTCGTCGTAGCGTAACGGCAGGTGGAAGACAAGGTCGTCGCGCCGCTCCAGGCCGAGTTTTCGCAGACTGGCCTTGACGAATGGCGGCGCGTCGATCGCGTCGGCAAGCGGCATCAGCCGCCGAGCACCAGCACCGCGTCGGCCTCGACCAGCGCCCCGCGCGGCAGGGACGCGACACCGACGGCCGCCCGCGCGGGATAAGGCTCGGCGAAATAACGGCCCATGACTTCGTTCACCTTGGCAAAATTGCCCAGATCGGTCAGAAAAACGGTGAGTTTGACCACATCGGCCAACGAACCGCCGGCGGCTTCGGCGACCGCCTGAAGATTATCGAAAACGCGGACGATCTGGGCGTCGATCCCGTCCACCAATTGCATGCTCACCGGATCGAGGCCAATCTGCCCGGAGAGATAAACCGTTCCGTTCACAGCGACCGCTTGTGAGTAGGTGCCGATGGCGGCCGGCGCGTGTGGCGTCGAAATGATCGTTTTCGTCATTTTGCTGTCCTCTAAAATGCGTCGATTGCAAAAACGGAGATATTAAATGAGCGTCGCGATCATCGCCAATCTCGAAAAACTGCTCGGCGGACCGCGCGACGGCGCGTTGCTACGCTACTCGCTCGGTAACGAACACCTCAAGGCCGGCGATACCGAACAAGCCATCCGGCATCTGCGCGAGGCGCTGGCTCGCGACGCCGCGTATTCGGTGGCCTGGAAACTGCTCGGCAAGGCTCTGAGTGAAAACGGACAACTCGCCGACGCACTGACGGCGTACTCGCAAGGCATCGCCGTCGCCGAAAGCAAGGGCGATCGGCAAGCCGCCAAGGAAATGGCGGTCTTCGCCCGTCGCCTGCGCCGGAAAATCGACGATGGCGCGCCGTGAACGGTGAACGCGCCACGCCTTTCACGGCCGCCCGCCCTTGATCGACAGCGTGGCGGCGGTTTCTATTCCGAGAGCTTTTATCTTGCGACGGGCGTTTTCCGCCTCGGCCCGGGTACGAAATGGGCCAATCCGCAAACGCGTTTCCACTGTCGCCGGAATGCCCTCGCGCGCCAGACGCACCTGCCATTCCTCGGCACGTGCCACGTCGGGCAAGGCGACCGTCTCGACGGCGAAACCCGCCTGGAAACGCGGCGGCGGCGCTGGCGTTTCGACGGCCATTTTGTCTCGTGCCGCTGGACCGGTACCGGCAACGGGCGGCAGAACCGGACGGGCGGCGACCTCGGGCGGCGGCGGCAAGGACACCAGAGGCGGCGCCTTCGCGGCCGCTCCCGCGCCGACTAACGGTTCGGCGCCTTTTTCAGCGACTTTTTCCGTGCTTTTGTCGGCGCTGTTTTCGCCACCGGCTTTCCGGCCCGACGGCGGTTCCGTCAGTGCACGGGCGGGCGCTTCCGCCCCCTTGCCGGTGGCACCGGCCGAGGGACTATCGGCGGCGGGCACCGAGGGCGGTGCGCTCGCGGTGGACGACGCCTCCGTCGGCAACGGTTTAACCGGCATTACCGGCGTGCTGTTCCGCGTCGTCGTCGGCTCGCCGTACTCCTCATCGGCATCGTCGAATTCGCCCGGCGAGTTGATGTAGTCGAACAACGCCAGCCCGGCCAACAGCGTGACGATCAGCGCGGCGGCGACACCGATCCGACGCAGCAATTGGCGCTTGACGTCGACGTGCCAGTCGCCGGCCGCCGGATGCCCAACCACCATTGGCATCGACCCGGCCGGCGCTTTCTCCTGCGAGCGATCACTTTGTCGAGCCACCATCGGTCACCCTGAGCGAGAAAACGAAACGTTCAACCGCGGCCGCCTTCCGGGCGGCCGTCCTTGCGATTGCGCGCCAGAGCGACCACCAGATCGGCCTCGGCGCGCGAGATGCGGCAATGATGTGCAATGGCCGTCGCGTCGTGACCCTGCCCGGCCATCTGCATGGCGTCGGCGTACTGCGGCGTGGGCGCGGGCGCGGCATCCGCCGACTGGACAAGCTGATGGCGAATATCCTCTCGGGCGGCCAGTACCTCGGCACGCAATTCATCGACCTCGCAACGCAATTGATAAACCTCTTGTTGCAGGGAGTCCAGCAACGCTTGCCCGGGATTTTCAGGCGGCGTCCCGGACCAGGCGAGCTCCTCATCGACTGGTGCGACAGGCTCGGGAACCGACTCCGGCGCGGCAGTTTCCGGCACGGCATCCGGCACCGCCGGTGGCGGTTCCTGAATCGCGGCGTATGAAGCGATGGCCGACTGGGCGACCACCGTTGCCGCGGCGCTGCGCTCGCGTTGCAGGCGCCGCAAGCGCAGAAACAGCAACACGACATAACCCACCAGTAACGCGATGATCGCGATCAGCCCCTCGCGCCAGCCTAGACTGCCCAATAGCTCGAAATCCATTGCCCGCTTTCGTGACGACGGTGTCCGATGGCCATTATGCCAGACACTTGCCCGCCTCGAGACCGATCTTGCAAAGCTATTCACCCACGTGAAAACGCCCCGTCCGGGGCAAGCTGGGCGGGGCGGCATCGCGACGGCGAATCGGCTACAGCGCTTCGAACACGCCCGCGGCGCCCATGCCGGTACCAATGCACATGCTCACCATGCCGTAGCGTTGTCCGGTGCGCCGCAGGCCATGTACCAACGTGGCGGTGCGTATCGTGCCGGTGGCGCCGAGCGGGTGGCCCAGGGCGATGGCGCCGCCCAATGGATTGACCTTCGCGGGATCGAGATCCAGCGTGCGGATCACCGCCAGCGCCTGCGCGGCGAAAGCCTCGTTGAGTTCGATCCAGCCAAGCGCGTCCTGCCGGATGCCGGCCTGCTTCAACGCGCGCGGAATCGCTTCGAGCGGCCCGATGCCCATGATTTCCGGGGCCACGCCGGCGACCGAAAAACCGGCGAAGCGCGCCAACGGGGCCAGATTGAACCGTTTGAGGAAGGCCTCCGAAACCAACAGCACCGCTGCCGCGCCATCCGACATCTGCGAACTGTTGCCAGCGGTCACCGTTCCACGCGCGGCGAACACCGGTCGCAACCTCGCCAGACCCTCGATGCGGCTGTCGGGACGCGGCCCTTCGTCGTTCTCCGCCAGAAAGCGGTTGACCACCACCTCGCCGCTACGCAGATCGGGGTGTCGTGTCTGAACCGCGTAAGGCGAAATTTCGGCCTTGAAATGGCCGGCGGCAATCGCCGCGCAGGCCTTCTGGTGCGAGGCGACGGCGAACGCATCCTGATCGTCGCGCGAGATTCGCCACTGCGCGGCCACCTTCTCGGCGGTGATCCCCATGCCGAAACCAATGGCGTAGTTTTCTTCTTTCTCGAAGATCGCTGGATTAAGAGCGACCTTGTTGCCCATGATCTGGTTCATCAGCGACATGGTTTCGGTACCGGCGGCGATCATCGCGTCGGCCTCGCCAAGACGGATGCGATCGGCGGCCATGGCCACGGCTTGCAGACCGGAGGCGCAGAAACGGTTGATCGTGACCCCGGGCACGCTGTTCGGCAAGCCGGCCAGTAGCAGACCGACACGCGCGACGTTCATTCCCTGTTCCGCTTCCGGCATCGCGCAACCGACGATGACATCCCCGACCAGCGCCGGGTCGATGGAAGGCGCCCGTGCCATCACCGCGCGGATCGCGTGCGCCAACATGTCGTCCGGGCGCACGTGTCCCAACATGCCCTTGCGCCGTCCGACCGGCAAGCGCGTGGCGGCAACGATGTACGCCTCCTGAATTTGTTTGCTCATGATCTCTTTCTCCTGACTCAGTTGCGCAAGGGCTTGCCGGTATCGAGCATGTGCTGGATACGCTGCTGGGTTTTCGGGTTCTTCAACAGTTCGACGAACAGCTTGCGTTCGACACCCAGCAACCATTGCTCATCGACCAGCGAACCGGTTTCGATATCCCCGCCGCACAAGGCCGTTGCCGCCGCCTTGGCGACCATATAGTCATGACTGGAGATCATGCCGCCTTCCCGCATGTTGGCCAGCATCATCTCGCAGTTGGCGATGCCGGTGCGTCCAGCAACCTTGATGCCGCGCGGGGACAAGCGCGGGTAGTAGCCCGCTTCGGCCAAGGCCCGCGCCTCGCGCAGCGCGACGTAAAGCAACTCGTTGGCGTTGAAGACAATTTTGTCGGTCTCGGCGGCGAAGCCGAGTTCCCTGGCTTGCACGCCGCTTTTCGAGACGGTGGCCATGGCGATGGTCATGAACACCGGCTGCAAGAACTCGAAGGGATCGTTGCCACCCGTTTTCGCGGCATGCCGCGCGGCGCGAATGGCGAACTCCTTGCAGCCGCCGCCCGCCGGAATCAGGCCGACACCGGCCTCGACCAGACCGATATAACTTTCCAGGGCGATCACCCGCTTGGCGGCGTGCATCAGAAACTCGCAACCGCCACCGAGCGCCATGCCCTGCACCGCGGCCACCACCGGCACTTTCGCGTACTTCAAGGCCATCGACGTGTTCTGGAACTCGCCGACATAGGTATCGAGCAAATCGAAAGCGCCGGCGGCAATCGCCTCGGCCACTTCCTTGAGATTGGCGCCGAAGGCAAACGGCGCCTCGTGCCATAGCACCAGCGCGCTGAAATCGGCTTCGGCACGGGCGACAGCCTCCTGCATGCCAACGATCACGTCACGACCCAGCGTGTGATTGCGCGACTTGACGCTGACGATGGCCACGCGATCGTCGATTCGCGGCAGCGTCCACAGTCGCACGCCGTCGTTTTCCCAAACCGTGATGCCATCGATCGCTTTTTCGCCCAGCAAGCGCTCGGGAAAAATCTGCCGCCGATAAACCGGCAAGGTGGACCGCGGCTGATAGGCATCCGCGCTCGCAGAGTAGGAACCCTGCGCGCCATGCACGCCCTGCTCGCCAACCCGGCCAAAAACCCACGCCGGCAGCGCGGCGGCGCTCATCGCCAACCCGGCGTCGATATCGGCCTTGATGGCGGTGGCAATCGCTTGCCAGCCAGCGGCCTGCCAGCTTTCGAACGGCCCCTGCGCCCAGCCGAAACCCCACCGCATCGCGAAATCGATATCGCGAGCGTTGGTGGCGATGCCAGCGAGGTGGTAAGCGGCGTAGTGGAAGATGTCGCGGAAAATGGCCCACAGAAACCGTGCCTGCGGGTGTGTGCTGGCCCGCAGTTGCGCGAATTTCTCCGCCGGGTTGCGATTCCTGAGAATCGCCAGAACGGCCGGATCGACATCGGTGACGGCGTCGCGGTAGTCGCGCGCCGCAAGATCCAGCACCTTGATGGCTCGACCGTCCTTGCGGAAGATGCCGCAGCGCGTCTTTTGCCCCAACGCGCCCTGGGCAATCAAACTCTTCAACCACTCCGGCACGGCGTAATGGCGATGCCAGGGATCGTCGGCCAAGGTCGCCTGCATCGTATCGACGACGTGTGCCAGGGTATCGAGCCCGACCACGTCGGCGGTGCGATACGTAGCGCTTTTCGGACGCCCGATGAGCGGACCGGTCAACGCGTCGACAATGTCGAAACCCAGCCCCAAACGTTCGGTGTGATGCATCACCGCGAGCATGGAGAACACGCCGACACGGTTGGCGACGAAGTTGGGGGTGTCGAGGGCACGGACGATGCCTTTGCCCAAACGCGAAACCAGCCACGATTCGAGATGGTCAAGCAACTCTGGCGCGGTCTCGCGGGTCGCGATCAGCTCGACCAGCGGCATGTAGCGCGGCGGATTGAAAAAGTGGATACCGCAAAAGTTCGAGCGCAGATTTTCAGGCAGCGCCTCGGCCAAGCGATTGATCGACAGGCCGGAGGTATTGGACGCAATGATCGCTCTCGAGGAAATGAAGGGCGCGATCTGGCGATACAAATCGTCTTTCCACGCCATTTTTTCGGCGATCGCTTCAATGATCAGATCGCAGTCGGCGAGTTCTGCCAGATGCTGTGAATAATTGGCCGCATCGATGTAGGCAACGCGATCCTTGCTGGCCAATGGCGACGGCTCCAGCTTCTTGAGTCCGTCGATGGCCTTGTTGACGATCCCGTTCGGATCGCCGTCTTTCGCCGGCAAATCGAAAAGCACCACCGGCACCTCGGCATTCGCGAGGTGCGCGGCGATCTGCGCGCCCATCACGCCCGCTCCGAGTACGGCGGCCTTGCGTACGATGAAGTTGCTCAAGCTGTTCTCCTTGTCAGGGTCGTCAACGCTCGCCGGGAACACCCCGCAGCGGCTCTGCACAAACCGCTTAAACGAACGTTTGAATTGTACGCCAGCCGATTGCGCCGTCAAGCGATCCGGAGGAAATTTCAACCCCCGCTCCGTGCCTTCGGTTCCCGGCACGCGAAAGGAAGACAAAAAAAGCCCCGCACGCGGGGCTTTTCGGAAACGGGTGTTGCCGACGATCAGAAAGCCATCGAATATTGGGCGTTGAAAATCCAGATGCTCGGATCGTAATCGCCGACCATCGTGCCACGGCCGGCAAGCGCCTCGTTGTGATTGATCTTGGTCTTCGGCAGATTCACATAGGCCAGGCCCAAATCCAGGGTTTGTCCCTTGCTGGGTTTCCATTGCGTCCCGAAGGTAAACCAGGTGCGATCGTTGTCCGGCAGCGACACCAGGCGCGTGCTCGCGTTCTTGACCGGCGACTGGTCGTAAGCGAGACCGAATTGCAGTTTGACGGCGTCGGTCAGCGCGTAATTGGCGCCGAGAGCAACGCGATAGGTGTTCTGGAACTTCGCGTCCAGCGTCTGCGCGCTCTGGCCATTCAGCGGCCCGGACGAGCGAACGATGTCGATTTGCTTGATCGAACTCCAGCCGGTCCACGAGACATCGCCCAACATTTCCCAGCGATCGCTCAGGCGTTGTGCGACGCTGAGGACGAAGGTATCCGGCACCTTGATGTCCGCCGTGACGTCGCTTTGCCTCGAGGGAATCAGCGCGTTCGTCGTGGCGGTGCCGGCAGCGCTGCCGTCACTCCTCAGCTTGAGCGTCCCATCGGTGTGATACTGGATCGCCGAGCGATAGGACATGCCGACCTTGGTCGACGGCGACAGGGTGAACAAGGCCCCCACGTTCCAGCCCCAGGCACTGTCGCTCACATCGATGTGTGAGTTCACGCGTTGCAGTTGCAGCGGCCCCGACGGTCCAATCGCCACCCGCCGATAGTAATCCGCCTCGATTTTCTGCCAGCTCAGCCCCCCACCCAACGACACCCGATCATTGACCCGGTAGGCGATCGACGGGTTGATATTCATGGTCTTGATATCGAATTCGTCGGACTGCGCGCTTCCTTTCCAAGGTTTGTCGTACTTGGTCGCCAAACCGAAGGGGGCGCCAACGCCAAGGCCGACGTACAGATCCTTGCTCAAGGCCCACGACAGATAGCCGTTCGGAATCCAGCCCGTTCCGCCGGCGTCGCCCCCGTCGCCTGTGCCACCGAAGGCACCGACACTCGAACCCTTGTCGCGGAATTTGAAGCTGGTCACCACCGCCGTCAGACCACCGGACACCTCGCGGGCCTGAAGTTGCGTCATTCCGGCGGGGTTCCAGAAAATCGTGCTCGCGTCGTTGGCCTTGGCGGCCGAACCGGCATAGGCGTTGCCCAAACCGCTCCCCTGCTCCATCAACTGAAAACCCGATGCCGCCGCCGTACCCGATAATGCCGCCAGGATTAACGCCGGCATCGCTTTCATTGAAATTCGTTGTGCCATTTTTGACTCCTCCTTGAATTTGTGCAGCCCCACCGCGGTGCCCCTTCCGTGAATCGCTTTTTTTGGACATGGTTCTTGTGCCACATTCCAGAAATCTCGCTCGCTTATCCTAAGGCGCACCGCTTAAAAAAGCTGTAATCATCCAGTCTCGGGCAAGGTCCGCTTCTCGCCGTGTTGGTTTATCGCAACATAGGTCAATACCGCCTCGGTCACTTTCACCGTGATCGGCTGCGCCGGGTTGCGTTCGGCATAGACCTCGACCTTGACCTTGATCGAGGTCCGTCCGGTATCGACGACATCGGCGAAAAAACTGACGACGTCGCCGACCGACACCGGCTGCCTGAAAAGAAAGGAATTCACCGCCACGGTGGTCACCCGGCCGCGCGCCCGACGCATCGCCGGAATCGCGCCGGCGACGTCGACCTGCGCCATGATCCAGCCACCGAAGACATCGCCCTGCGGGTTGACGTCGGCCGGCATCGGCACAACGCGCAGTATGGGTGGCTTGGGCGGCAACTCGGCTTTGGCATCAATCATGTTGGCTCCTTGAGTAATTCAGTGGTCCTCCGGTGAAGGGCGCGAATCCCGTACCGAAAATCACGCCGGCGTCGGCCAGATCGGCATCGGCGACCACGCCGTCGTCGACCAGTTGCTGTGTGCGTTCAATCAAAGGCTTGAGCAATCGCGCCGCCAGACCGGCGGGCACCGCATCGGTCCGGCCCTTGACGACATGCCCGTCACGATACGCGTAAAACCCCTTTCCGCTCTTCTTTCCGAGATTTTCGGCATCCAAAAGTCTGGACAGGCACTCCGGGGAATCGCTGTCGCCACCACAAAGACCCTTGCCGGCCGCCATCACCACATCGAGTCCGACCATGTCGGCAAGTTCGAGCGGCCCCATCGGCATGCCGAAAGCCCGCATCGCTTCGTCGACGGTTTCCGGCGACAGACCGTCGTCAACGGCGCGCATCGCGGCCCGCAGATACGGCGCCAGAACGGCGTTGACCAGAAATCCGGGCGCGCTGTTGACCGGCAAGGGCAAGCGGTCGATCTGCCTGACAAAAGCCGTGCCGCGTTGCAACATCGCGGTGTCGCCCCCGGCGGCGGCCACCACCTCGACCAAGGGCATTTTCGCCACCGGGTTGAAAAAATGAATACCGATCAAACGCTCCGGCCACAGCAACGCGCCGCGCAGTTCTTCCAACGGCAGGCTGGACGTATTGCTTGCCAATACCGCCGTCGGTTTCATTGTTTTTTCCAGTTCGGCGAGGAGAGAACGCTTGGCCGTCAGATCCTCGAAAATCGCTTCGATCACCACGTCGGCTTTTCGAACGCCATGGCCTTCCGGATCGGGAATCAGCCGATCCATCGCCTGATGTCGTTCACGGGCCTCCTTGAAACGCCGCTCACAGGCGGCGGAGGCTCGCCGCATGGCCAAAGCGATGCGCGCCAGATCCTGGTCTTGCAGGGTAACCGTCAACCCACGCCAGGCGCACCAGGCGGCGATATCGCCGCCCATGGCGCCGGCACCGACGACATGCACGTGCTTGGCGGAAAAATCGACTCCCTTGCCGAAATTTTTCAGACGTTCCTGTAGAAAAAACACGCGCACCAAATTACGCGCGGTCGACGAACGGACGATGCCGTCGATCAGCATTGGCGCGCTCAGGGTGTTGCCACGATGCCGCCGCCAGATCTCGATGATGGCGTAAGGCGCCGGGTAGTGCTCAGGGCGGACGCGCTTGGCGACCCGCCGACGCGCGGCGACAGCCACAGCGCTTTTCAGCGGCCCGTTGAGTACGCGCTGGAAGAACGACGGCCGTCGACGCGGCGACCCGGAGAGCAGCAGCATGATCGCCGCGCTGTCCATCACCCGCGCCGGGACGCAGTCGTCGGCCAGACCAAGGTGGCGCGCTTTCCGGGCATCGATGCTTTTTCCGGTCAGCATCGTATCGAGCGCCGCTTGCGGGCCGATCCGCTCGGGCAGGCGTGACATCCCGCCCCAGCCGGGAACGATGCCGAGCATCACCTCGGGCAACCCCAGCCGGGTCGCCGGTTCATCCACGACCAGTAGATAACGACAAGCAAGCGCCAATTCGAGACCGCCGCCCAGGCAGTGACCGCGCACCAGGGCCAAGGTGGGATAAGCGGCCGTGGCCAGACGATTGAACAAATGCCAGCCGCGCGCCACCAGTTCGAGCGCTTTTTCCGGTGTCGTCAGTTGCGCGAATTCCTCGATGTCGGCGCCGGCGATAAAACCGGCGGCCTTGCCCGAACGGATGATCAGCCCGCGCGGCGGAAGGCGCTCAAAGCGATCGAGAATCAGCGACAGTTCCTCCAGCACCGCGCGCGATAACGAATTGGTCGATTCGCCAGCCTTGTCGAGAGTGGCCCACGCCAGCCCATCGGCGTCGCTGTCGATTCGCCAATGCCGGTAGATCAGATCATTGTTTTCCATGTCTTTCTCCTTCACGCCCGCCGCCGTCAGACAATATTTTCGACCAGCATGGCGCCGCCTTGACCACCACCGATGCAAATGGCGGCAATCCCGCGTCTGGCGCCTGCCGCCCGCAAGGCACGTGCCAGATGCAGGACGATACGTGCGCCGGAAGCCCCGACGGGATGTCCCAGCGCAATGGCGCCACCGTCGCTGTTCAGTCGATCATCGGCGATCCGCCCGAGGGCCGCCGGCAAGTCGAAGTGCTCGCGGCAATAGGCGTCCGACGCCCAGGCGGCAAGACAGCCCAGCACTTGCGCGGCGAAAGCCTCGTTGATTTCCCACCGGTCGATATCGTCAAGCACCAAGCCTCGACGCTGGAGAATCGGCGTCGCCGCATGCACCGGCCCCAGCCCCATTTGCGCGGGGTCGAGAGCGGCCCATTGGCACTCGCCGATCCGGCCGATGGGCTGCAAGCTCCACCGCTCGACGGCTTCCGACGAGGCCAGGAGCAACCACGCGGCGCCGTCCGAAATCTGGGAACTGTTGCCCGGTGTCACGCGACCGTATTTGCGATCGAAAAACGGCTTGAGTTTGCCCAGCCCGGTCATGCTGGACTCCTCGCGCACACCATCGTCGTGTGCGTACACCCGCCCCTCGTTGTCGATCAGCGGCACGATCTCGTCGAAATGCCCGGCGGTGCGCGCGGCGACGGCGCGCTGGTGGCTGCGCACGCTGAACGCGTCCATTTGTTGACGGGAAATATCGAACCGCCAGGCCAGGTTTTCCGCGGTTTGCCCCATCAGCAAGCCGATCACCGGATCGGTCAGCCCTTTTAGCAAGCCGATCACCGGCGACAGCAGTTGCACGGGCGACAGACTGGCGAAGACCGCGGCTTTCCGGGCGGGCGTTTTGGCCTGCATCAGCCGGGCGAACCAGCGGACCATCGTTTCGGAGTAAAGCAGCGGCGCATGCGAAAGAGCGTCGGCGCCGCCGGCGAGAACGAGCCGCGAACGGCCGTTCTGGATATTGACGATCGCCGAATCGATGGCTTGCATGCCGCTGGCGCAATTGCGCATCACCGTCCAGCCCGGCACTCGGTGCCCGCAGCCAAGCCGCAGGGCCACGACGCGTCCGATATTGATTTCGTCCGGCGACGGATTGGCGCAACCGAGAATGACCTCATCGAGGTCGGCCGGCGTGAACGGCTGGCGAACCAACAGCGCGCGTCCCGCCTGCACCGCCAGATCGCTGGCGGAAAACGGTCCAGGCCCCTGGCGCCCCTTGAGAAAAGGCGTCCTCGCGCCATCGACGATGTATACCGGTTGAACTGCCATTTCGTTTCCTCGATTTTCTCGCCGCTCGGCGAACGAAAAGGCACGGAACTGGCGTCCCGTGCCTCCTTGGTATGACTCCGCGAACGCGTTACGCGGCGGCTTTATGCCACAGGGCCTGCGGCCTGGGTCGCCCGAGATCGTGTGGAAAATCATCGACCCGAATGACGATGTCGCGCAATTCGTTACGCCGCTTGAGCACCGCGTGTTCCGCGGCGGTCAGAATGCCGGCGGCGAAGGCGGCGTTCGCCAGATCGCGCACATTGGCATCCGGGTTGTCGGTAAGCAAGCCACCCTTTTCGGCGGCGCGAATCCGCGCCTCCAGCGGTTCGGCGGCAATCGTCGCTTCGAGCGCCAGTTCGAGCGCGCCCACCGCTTCCGTGTCATCCGGCGGCAGATAGGTTTCCGCTGTCAGACGATCGCGTGTTGCCGACGGTTCGATCAGCGACTTCGCCACCTGATGGCCGATGCGGTCGGACGGGACATCGTAAGGGTGACCGAGTGGAAAAACGATGCGATACAGGCAACGGCCGATCCAGCGCACCGGGAAATTGGCGATCACGCCGTCGAAAGCCATCTGCGCCTGATACATGGTGTCCCACACCGCCCAGTGCATCAACGGCGCGTCTTCCGCTTGCCGGCCCTCCGATTCATAGCGCTTGAGCGTCGCCGAGCAGAGGTAGAGCATCGACAGGATGTCGCCCAGCCGTGCCGAAAGCTTTTCGCGCCGCTTCAACTCGCCGCCGAGAACCAACATCGAGATATCGGCGAGAAAAGCGAACGCCGTCGAGAAACGGGTCAACTGCTGATAGTAGCGCCGTGTCTCCGGAGCCACCGCGGTCGGCACGGATACAAAATGCGAGCCGGTCACCCCTTTCTGAAAAGCACCCAGACCGTGCCGGATGGTAAATACGAGGTGGCCGAACAGCGCCTGGTCGAAGTCGCGCAAACCTTGCTCGCCATCGGGATTGAACGCGGCTTTCATCTCCCGCAACACGTAGGGATGGCAGCGGATGGCGCCCTGACCGAAGAGGATCATGCTGCGGGTCAGAATGTTGGCGCCTTCGACGGTAATGCCGATCGGCAATTGTTGGTAGGCGCGTCCCAGGAAATTCGACGGACCAAGGCAAATCCCCTTGCCGCCGACGATGTCCATGCCATCATTGACCACTTTGCGTGCACGCTCGGTCACGTGGTATTTGGCGATCGCGGACACCACCGAAGGCTTCTCGCCAAGGTCGATGGCGCCGGCGGTCATCTTGCGCACCGCGTCCATCATGTAAGTGTAGGCGCCGATCCGCGTCAGCGGCTCCTCGACGCCTTCGAAGCGTCCGATGGCGGTCTTGAACTGGCTGCGAACGCGCGCATACGCACCGACGCCGCGGGCGGTCAGTTGCGCCATGCCAGTGTTCGACGATGGCAGCGAAATCGAACGGCCGGCCGCCAGACACTCCATCAACATTCGCCAGCCCTGCCCAACCATTGCCGGTCCACCGATCACGTAGTCGAGCGGCATGAAGACATCCTTGCCGCGCGTCGGACCGTTCATGAACATGGCGTTCAACGGGATATGGCGGCGACCGATTTCCGCGCCCGGGGTGTCGCGCGGCACCAGCGCGCAGGTGATACCGATATGTTTTTTGCTCCCCAGCAACCCTTCCGGGTCATAGAGATGAAAAGCCAACCCCAGGATGGTGCACACGGGACCCAGAGTGATGTAACGCTTGTCCCAGGTGACGCGCATCCCGAGCACTTCCTTGCCCTGCCACAGCCCCTTGCAGACCATACCGACATCCGGAATCGATGCGGCATCGGAACCGGCCCACGGACTGGTCAGCGCAAAAGCGGGAATTTCCAGGCCTTTGGCCAATCGCGGCAAGTAGTGATTCTTCTGCGCCTCGGTACCGTAGTGCAACAACAGTTCGGCGGGGCCAAGCGAGTTCGGCACCATCACCGATACCGACAAGGCGGAACTACGGGTCGACAGTTTGGTGACGATCTGCGAATGCGCATAGGCCGAGAACTGTAGACCACCGTATTTCTTTGGGATGATCATCCCGAGAAAGCCTTTGTCCTTGAGGTATTGCCAGGCCTCCGGCGACAGATCGTAGGTTTCATTGGTCACCTGCCAATCATCGACCAAAGCGCACGCCTGATTGACCTCGTTATCCATGAACGACTGTTCTTCGGCGGTTAAAGTGGGCACCGGATAGGACAACAAGGTATTCCAGTCCGGATTCCCGCGGAACAGTTCGCCATCCCACCACACCGTGCCGGCCTCCAGCGCCTCGCGCTCGGTATCCGACATCTGCGGCAAAATCCGCTTGTAGGTTGAAAAAATCGGCGCACTGACCAGCCTCCGTCGTAAAGGGCGTATACCAAACAGCCCAACCATAGCCACTACCACCGCCCCGACCAGGACGGCGACGATCATCGTGAACATTACCGATCTCCTATCATTGATCCTACGTGTTACGTCGCCAGAGCCATTTCATCTTTGCGGGCTGTTGTGGGATTTTCCGCGAAGTCCCGTGGCACCTCGCCGAGATGCGGCAACGGCGCCCGCAGACCACCGAGCAGGAAAGGCATCAGACGTTCCGCCAGACGCCGGGCGAGAACCCGATCGTCAACCGTGGCGCTATCGCCCTCACCCGCCAAATCGCCGACTTCACAACCGGTAACAACCTGAATGACATCGGTTCCGGCGATGGCGTACGACATGGCGCCCAACATGAAGTGCAGGCGCCACACGATTTCGGCTCGGGGTACGTCCGGCAAGGCGCGGCACAACGCCTGTTTGTAACGTTCGATTACTTCGGCGTATTCACCGGCAAAAAAGGTACGAATGAACTCGGCCGGTTCGGTCAAGGTACGTCCAAGCAACCGCAAGAAAGTCATGCCACCGAGATCCGGGTCTTCACCCATGCGCAACAAGGTCCCGAAGAACGCTTCGAGAATCAGCGACGGCTTCAGCGGTGCGCCCGCGGCCTCGGCTTCGAGGAGATCAAGCGCCCGTAGCCGCTCGGCGTTGAGCCAGGACAAACGTCGCCTGAAAACCTCGCACAGCAAGGCCTCCTTTGAACCGAAGTGATAATTGACCGCCGCCAGATTGACTTCCGCGGCGCTGGTAATCAAACGCATCGATGTCGCTTCATAGCCGTGTTTCATGAACAGACGCTCGGCAACATCGAGAATGCGCTCGCGGGTATCTTGATTTGCTTTTTGTTCGTTCATCGAGTCGCTTGCTCCGAAAGTTATCCGCGAGAACGCTGCCAGACAGCGCACCAAATCGTTCAAACGTTCGTTTAAATAGTAGAGCGATGAGCAGTTGAATGCAAGCGATTTTTCACCTCTCTCAATACTTGACCGCGCGTTTGTCGCCTCAACAAGGCATACTCCGCGCCTCGACCAACTAGATTGATCATCGCCGATGCGCAGTACATCCCGCTCACCTCGAGCCCCCGGACTGGGTCCCACATCCGACGCCCCCCTCTGGAAGACCTTGAACAAGCTGGGGCCTTATCTTTGGCAATACAAATGGCGGGTCTTGCTGGCGCTTTCCTGCCTGTTCGCCGCCAAAGCCGCCAATGTCGCGGTACCGCTGATTTTCAAGGAGATGATTGACACTCTCGGCGTTGCGGGACAGGCGCTGGTCTTGCCCCTGTTGCTGCTCTCGTTGTATGGCGCCCTGCGTTTTTCGGCGTCGCTGTTCACCGAACTCCGCGAAATCCTGTTTGCCCGGGTCACGCAAAGAGCCATTCGCCGTCTGGCCCTGGAAGTATTTCGCCATCTGCACGAATTGTCGCTTCGCTTTCATTTGCAACGACAAACGGGAGGGGTATCACGCGATATCGAGCGCGGTACCCGCTCCATTTCGACGCTGATCAGCTTTACCTTGTATTCGATCTTGCCAACCCTGGTTGAAATCGGACTGGTGCTCGCGATTCTGCTGGCAAAATACGACCGCATTTTCGTCTTGATTACACTAGCTTCCCTGATCGCTTACGTGGTGTTCACGATCAAAGTCAGCGATTGGCGGATTGGCATCCGGCGCCTGGTGAACGAGAGCGATTCGGCCGCCAACACGCGCGCCGTGGATGCGCTGCTCAATTACGAAACAGTCAAATATTTCAATAACGAAGCTTACGAAGCACGCCGGTACGATGCACAACTGCTGCAATGGGAGGAGGCGGCGACGCGCAGTCAACTCTCGTTATCGTGGTTGAATCTTGGCCAACAGGTGATCATCGCCGTGGGTGTGACCGCGATGATGTGGCACGCGGCCGACGGTGTCGTCGATGGCCGGATGACCATCGGCGATTTGGTGCTGGTCAACGCCTTCCTGATCCAGTTGTACATGCCGTTGAATTTCCTGGGCGTGGTGTATCGGGAAATTCGTCAATCGCTGACCGACATCGAGCGTTTATTCAATCTACTGGCGATTAACCGCGAAATCGCCGACGCGGCCGATGCGATCACGCTACCCACAGGCCCAGTTGAAATCCGCTTCGCGAGCGTCGACTTCGGTTATGAAACCAACCGGCAAATCCTCGACAGCATAGCTTTCACCATACCGGCCGGCCATACCGTCGCCGTCGTTGGCGAATCCGGTTCAGGAAAATCGACATTGGCGCGTCTCCTGTACCGGTTTTACGATGTCAGCGAAGGGCGGATCTTGGTTAACGGATATGATCTTCGACAACTGACACAAGCCAGCCTGCGTGCGGCGATTGCCATCGTTCCCCAGGACACGGTGCTCTTCAACGACACCATCTACTACAACATTCATTACGGTCGGCCCGAGGCCAGTCACGACGAGGTTCTGGCCGCCGCCGATGCCGCTCAGCTTTCCGGTTTTATCGCGCTTCTTCCCGACGGCTATCAAACGATGGTCGGCGAACGTGGATTAAAGCTATCCGGCGGAGAAAAACAACGTGTTGCGATCGCACGCGCCTTGCTCAAAAAGCCGGCTGTGTTGATTTTCGACGAGGCGACTTCAGCACTGGACTCAAAAACTGAAAAAGCAATACAGGCCAGCCTCGATAACGCCGCGCGCGGTCGGACAACATTGGTCATCGCACATCGACTGTCGACAATTCTCAATGCTGATCAAATCCTGGTCATGAATGCCGGCCGAATCGTCGAACGCGGCTCGCATCAACAGCTCTTGGAAGCCGCCGGCGCATACGCCCAAATGTGGGCGCTCCAACAAATCGAAGACACGACTGAAAACGACGCTAGCGAAACGCCACCACCAACGACTCCCGCTTAACCACCTCGCAGAACCAGACCGACAACAAAAAAGCCAGGGGGAAGTCCCTGGCTTTTATTTCCGGAAATCAACAGATTTCTAAGTGGCTGGAGCCACTTCAGCCACCTCGGGGCGATCAAGTAGCTCTACATATGCCATCGGCGCATTGTCTCCATCGCGGAAACCACACTTCAAAATGCGCAGATAGCCGCCATTACGCGTCGCATAACGCGGGCCAAGTTCATCGAACACCTTGACGACCATGTCACGATCACGTAACCGATCAAAAGCCAAACGGCGATTAGCCAAACTCGGCTTCTTGCCTAGGGTAATGATCGGCTCCACTACCCGACGAAGCTCTTTTGCTTTCGGAAGCGTCGTCTTGATCAACTCCTCCCGAAGCAACGAGACGGTAATGTTGCGCAACATCGCCAGCCGATGAGCACTGGTACGATTCAGTTTGCGAAGACCCAAACGGTGACGCATATCAATTCCTTCCTGTCCTTGTCTTGCTGCTCACTTTTCGAGGCCTGCCGGTGGCCAGTTCTCGAGTTTCATGCCCAGCGTCAAGCCGCGCGCGGCCAGCACTTCCTTAATTTCATTAAGCGATTTACGACCCAGATTTGGTGTCTTGAGCAGCTCGTTTTCCGTACGCTGAATCAAATCGCCGATGTAATAAATATTCTCGGCCTTCAAACAATTGGCTGAACGAACCGTCAATTCGAGATCGTCAACCGGCCGCAATAACAAGGGATCGACCTGAACCGTCTTCTGGTACTCGATAGGTATCGCCGTTCCAGCCAAATCGGCAAAAACCGCCAGTTGCTCCATCAGGATGCGGGCCGCCGTGCGGATGGCCTCCTCCGGCTCGATTGCACCATTGGTCTCGATATCCATAATCAATTTATCGAGATCCGTCCGCTGCTCGACACGAGCACTCTCTACCGCGTAGCTAACCCGTCTAACCGGACTGAACGACGCATCAAGTATCAATTTTCCAATATTCTTCCCGCTATCGCCTAACTGCCGCAGATTACCGGCGACGTAACCACGCGATTTCTCGACCTTCAACTCCATGGCCAGTTTTCCACCAGCCGACAAATGCGCAATCACATGCTCTGGATTAATGATCTCCACATCGTGGGAAACCTCGATATCCGCCGCCCTTACGACGCCCTTACCTTCCTTGCGAAGATGAAGAACTACCTCGTCTCGGTTGTGCAATTTGAACACAACCCCCTTGAGGTTAAGCAGAATATCGACCACATCCTCCTGCACACCGTCGATAGTCGAATACTCATGAAGCACCCCGTCGATGCTGACCTCGGTTGGCGCATATCCGGGCATTGACGAGAGCAGAATCCGACGCAAGGCATTGCCCAAGGTATGTCCATAACCGCGTTCAAACGGCTCCATGACCACCCTAGCATGTACCGGCGACAAACTCTGCACATCGATGAGACGCGGTTTAAAAAGTCCACTGCTTTGCATGTGCTATCCTCTGCCTGATTCCGTCAAGCCGCGCCACTACTACTTCGAGTAAAGTTCGATGACGAGACTTTCGTTGATCGTCGGCGGCAATTCGCTACGCTCCGGATGTGCCTTGTACGTACCTTTGGCCCCTTTGGCGTCCACTTCGACCCATTCCGGAAAACCTCTCCCCTCCGCTGCGGCCAAAGCCGCCTTGATACGCAGATGAGCTTTCGCCTTTTCGCACACTTCCACCACATCCCCTGGACGCACTTGGTATGACGGTATGTTAACCCGCTGCCCATTAACCAGGATGGCGTTGTGGCGAACGACTTGTCGGGATTCAGAACGGGACGCGGAAAACCCCATTCGATAAACCACGCTATCCAAACGCGACTCGAGCAATTGGAGCAGCACTTCGCCGGTCACACCCTTACGGCGATCAGCCTCCTTATAAACCTTGCGGAACTGACCTTCCAAAACACCGTAAATGCGCCTAATTTTCTGTTTTTCACGCAAATGAACGCCGTAGTCCGACAAACGCTGACCGGATTTCTGACCGTGTTGCCCAGGGGCATACGAGCGGCGCTCGATGGCACACTTGTCGGTAAAACACTTTTCGCCTTTTAGAAACAGCTTCTCGCCTTCGCGGCGGCACTGACGGCATTTCGGATCGAGATTACGAGCCACTTTTACGTTCTCCTTAAATCCGGCGCCGCTTGGGCGGCCGACAGCCATTGTGCGGTATCGGAGTCACATCGGTAATCGCGGTGATTTTCATACCGAGCGCGTTGAGCGCACGAACCGATGACTCCCGACCTGGTCCGGGACCCTTGATACGAACCTCAAGGTTTTTCACGCCACATTCGACAGCCACCCGCCCGGCCGCTTCCGCAGCGACCTGAGCGGCGAAAGGCGTACTTTTACGAGAACCCTTAAACCCTGCTCCACCCGAAGTAGCCCAAGAAAGAGCGTTTCCCTGACGATCGGTAATGGTGATAATCGTGTTATTAAAAGACGCATGGATATGGGCAACGCCCTCAGCCACATTCTTCCTGATTTTTACTTTTTTTCTAACTTTTGTAGCGGTCTTGGCCATAGTCAGGTCCTAGTTCCTATCATTTCTTACCGGCAATCGGCTTCCGCGGGCCTTTGCGCGTACGCGCGTTGGTCCGAGTCCGCTGACCACGAGATGGGAGGCCTTTGCGATGACGAAGACCGCGATAACAGCCCAAGTCCATCAAGCGCTTGATGCTCATAGTCACTTCACGACGCAGATCGCCCTCAACACTGAACTTTCCGATTTGGTCGCGCAAACGCTCCAACTCGGCTTCAGAGAGATCTTTCATCTTTGTTGAACGTGGAACCCCAGCAGCATCACAAATTTTTTGTGCGCGCGGACGCCCGATGCCATAGATCGCGGTGAGTGCTATCTCGGCATGCTGATGGTTTGGTAGGTTTACGCCTGCGATGCGGGCCATCGATACACCCCAATTTAAACGAAACTTACGGTTATAGCTTTAATCGTCTGACAACCCACAAATGTGAGCCGTAGCGATCAACCTTGACGCTGCTTGTGACGGTGATCCGTACAGATCACACGCACGATGCCGTGGCGCCGAATGATTTTGCACTTGCGGCAGATGCGCTTCACAGATGCCAGCACTTTCATGGTCAACTCCTGATTACCCGGAAAGAGGCGCAGCCAGCCCCCTGCCGGAATGTTGCGTAGAGATTCTTCACTTGGCGCGGAAAACGATTCGCGCACGACTCAGATCGTAAGGCGTCAACTGAACCGTTACCTTGTCGCCCGGGAGTATGCGTATGTAATGCATGCGCATCTTTCCCGAAATAAACCCAAGGACGACATGTCCATTCTCGAGCTTTACCCTGAATGTCGCATTGGGAAGGTTTTCAATCACCTCACCCTGCATTTCAATCAAGTCTTCCTTAGCCATTCGATTTATTTCGCCGGTAATCCAGAGCCTTTGAAGTTTGCTTTCTTCAGAAGGCTTTCGTATTGGTGGGACATGGCATACGCCTGTACTTGGGTCATAAAGTCCATAGTGACCACCACAATGATCAACAGCGACGTGCCCCCAAAATAGAATGGCACATTCCATTTCAGGATAAGAAATTCCGGCAGCAGGCACACGATGGTAATGTAAGCGGCGCCAACTAGCGTCAGCCGCATTAAAATCTTATCAATGTAACGTGCCGTTTGTTCTCCAGGCCGGATACCAGGAACAAATGCACCACTTCTTTTCAAGTTATCCGCTGTTTCACGCGAATTAAAAACCAACGCAGTATAAAAAAAACAGAAAAATATAATGGCTGCCGCGTACAGCATGACATATATTGGTTGCCCTGGCGACAGAACTCCGGCGATATCTTTCAGCCATCTAACCGAATCGTTCGCTCCAAACCAACCAGCTATCGTCGCAGGAAACAAAATGATGGATGAGGCAAAAATCGGTGGAATGACTCCCGCCATATTCAGTTTCAGCGGCAAATGAGAACTTTGCCCGCCATAAATCTTGTTACCTACTTGCCGCTTGGCATAATTAACCAAAATTTTTCGCTGCCCACGCTCCACAAAAACCACGAATGCAGTAACCAGAACAACCAATACGCTGATAACAATAGCAGTCAATGGGTGCATGGCACCAGTACGAACAAGTTCCAAAAGACCGCCAATCGCATTTGGTAGCCCGGCGGCAATACCAGCAAAAATAATAATTGAGATGCCGTTACCTAAACCACGCTCGGTAACTTGTTCACCAAGCCACATTAAAAACATCGTTCCCGTCACCAGCGTGGTAACGGTCACAAACCGAAAAAGCAGCCCTGGCTCGAGCACAAGACCCGGCTGCGATTCAACAGCTATGGCAATCCCTACTCCCTGAAACAGCGCAAGACATACCGTTCCGTAACGGGTGTACTGGGTAATCTTGCGGCGCCCAGCCTCACCTTCCTTTTTTAAAGCCTCCAGCTGCGGACTAGCGTGACTCATCAATTGCATGATAATCGACGCAGAAATATACGGCATAATGCCAAGAGCAAAAATGGTAAACCGAGACAAGGCACCACCAGAAAACATGTTGAACATGCCCAAGATGCCGCCTTGTTGTTTATTGAACAACTCGCTTAGTACCTGTGCATCAATCCCGGGGACAGGAATGTGAGACCCAATGCGGTATACCACAAGAGCGCCTAGCAAAAACCACAAACGACGCTTTAAATCGCCAAATTTACCGTTTTTGCTAACGATGCTTGTGTTAGTTGCCAAAAAAATTACCTCTGCCGTTATTTATTCAGCGACTACGCCACCGGCCGCTTCAATGGCTGAACGAGCACCGGCCGATACACCAACACCCTTAAGCGCGATTCTTCGCTCTATCAAACCAGAAAGCACTACTTTTGCCGACAGTACGTTCTGTGGCACAAGATTGGCCTGAATTAACGTGGCCAAATCAATTTCATCCACGGGAAGACGCGCAATCTCGGACAAGCGCACCTCCACATTGCGCGCGCCGGTCAAGGATTTGAACCCCCGTTTTGGTAAACGACGCTGCAAGGGCATTTGACCTCCCTCGAAGCCGACCTTATGAAAACCACCGGCGCGCGACTTCTGACCTTTATGTCCCCGCCCACAAGTTTTTCCTAAACCAGACCCAATGCCCCGCCCTACGCGTTTTTTTGCTGGCCGAGAACTCTCTGCTGCTTGTACCGTGTTGAGTTTCATCTCAGCCCTCACATTTCAACAAGTAGGCAACCTTGTTAATCATCCCGCGAACTGCTTGGGTGTCTTCCAAAACCGAACTACTGTGCATGCGGCGCAAACCCAAACCGCGAACAGTCGCGCGATGCGATCCTTTTGTACCAATCAGACTTCTGACCAGCGTCACTTTAACTTTCTTTTCGGCCATTTTTTATCCCATAATTTCGGCAACGGTTTTACCGCGCTTGGCAGCAACCTCAGCGGGCGTTGTCATCGAGCGAAGACCGTTAATTGTCGCCCTAACAATGTTGTAAGGATTAGTTGATCCGTGCGCCTTTGCAACAACGTTGGTCATTCCCATCACGTCAAATACCGCACGCATGGCGCCACCAGCAATTATGCCAGTACCTTCTGGCGCGGGCTGCAACATGACACGTGACGCCCCGTGATGTCCAACGACGGTGTGCTGTAATGTCCCATCCCTGAGACTTACTTTAATAAGATTGCGGCGAGCTTCCTCCATGGCCTTTTGAACCGCCACGGGAACTTCCCGCGATTTTCCTTTGCCCATTCCAATACGCCCATCGCCATCACCGACTACCGTGAGCGCTGCAAAACCAAGAATTCGACCACCCTTAACGACTTTGGTAACACGGTTGATCGAAATCATTTTTTCGCGCATGCCATCATCCGGCTTTTCAGCTTGCTGCGGTTTTCTGCTTTGTGGTTTAGCCATTGCCTACTCCAATTCCATTCCGTGCACTCAGAACCTGAGACCGGCCTCACGCGCCGCGTCAGCTAGTGCCTTAATACGCCCGTGATACTGAAAACCCGAACGATCAAAAGCCACCTGATCAACACCAGCTAGCCTTGCCCTCTCGGCGATGAGTTGCCCAATACGCTTGGCCGCATCGACATTACCCCCATTGGTCAGCGTTTTACGCAATTCCAACTCTAACGAAGAAGCCGAAGCGAGCACCTTAGAACCACAGGGTGACAAGACTTGCGCATAAATGTGGCAGTTGCTGCGGTATACCGACAAGCGCACTGTCTTAAGTTCGGCAATTTTGGCTCTTGTTTTGCGAGCTCTGCGCAAACGCGCCTGTTTCTTGTCAATCATCTGAGCACCCTTACTTTTTCTTCTTCGTTTCCTTGACCAAAACGACTTCATCGACGTACCGCACACCCTTGCCTTTGTAAGGCTCCGGCTTTCGATACGAACGCACCTCCGCCGCCACTTGGCCCACCAATTGCCTATCAACCCCTTTTATCACCACTTCGGTTTGAGTGGGGGTTTCAGCCGAGATTCCTTTGGGCAATTTATACGCGACCGGATGAGAAAAACCGAGCGTAAGATTGAGAACATCGCCTTGCGCTTGGGCTCGATAACCCACACCAACCAAGCTTAACCTGCGCTCAAATCCTTTACTGACACCTGTAACCATGTTTGATACCACGGCGCGAACCGTACCTGACAGCGCGTCCGATAGTGCGACACCAGAAACGGGCTTGCACATCAACAAACCATTTTCTTGTTCAACACTAACAGCAGGATGTGACGCGAAGTCGAGAGAACCAAGAGGCCCTTTTACCGAGATGCACTCTGGCGAAATAGCGACAGTCACACCCTGCGGAATAATAATTGGGTTTTTTGCAACGCGGGACATACCCCCCCCTTACGCGACAACGCAGAGCACTTCGCCACCAACATGGCTGGCACGAGCTTTGCGATCAGTCATAACACCTTTCGGAGTCGAGACTATCGCGACCCCAAGTCCATTCATCACATGCGGAATGTCGTCGGCACCCCGATAGATGCGGAGACCAGGCCGAGAAACACGGTCGATTCGCTCAATCACCGGACGTCCGGCATAGTATTTCAGACCAATCTCTAGAACCGGCTTGCCGCGATTTGGATTAACGACATAATCTTCGACATACCCCTCGTCCCTAAGAACCTGGGCGATAGCAACTTTTACTTTCGAAGACGGCATGGCTACGGAGGCCTTGCTTGCCATCTGGGCATTTCGGATGCGGGTCAGCATGTCGCTGATCGGATCACTCATACTCATTTTGTTTTCTCCTGCCTACCAGCTAGCCTTGATCATTCCCGGAACTTCGCCATGCATTACAAACTCGCGCAGCTTTCCGCGACCCAAACCGAATTTCCTGAACACACCTCGAGGACGCCCCGTAAGCTGACAACGATTACGAAGACGAACCGGACTAGCATTACGCGGCAGCGCCTGCATTTTCAAACGAGCATCAAAGCGCTCCTCGACACTACGACTTTCGTCGCCAATTATGGCGATCAATTCGTCGCGCCTTTTGGCATACTTTTGAACAGTTTTGCGCCGCTTTTCACCGCGGTTGATCACAGCGAGTTTTGCCATTTCGATTCAGTTCCTGAAGGGAAATTTAAACGCACCAAGCAAGGCACGCGCCTCTTCGTCGGTCTTGGCAGTGGTAGTGACACTAATATTCATGCCCCTCAGAGCATCAATCTTGTCGTATTCAATTTCGGGGAAAATAATTTGCTCTTTGAGGCCCATATTGTAATTACCGCGACCATCAAAGCCCTTGCCCGAAATGCCGCGAAAATCACGAACCCGGGGTAGCGCAACAGTTACCAAGCGATCAATGAACTCAAACATTTTCGGACCACGCAACGTCACCATGCAGCCAATTGGATAACCAGTCCGAATCTTAAAACCAGCAATCGACTTTCTAGCTTTGGTAACCACCGGTTTTTGACCAGCTATTTTTGTCAAATCACCAACCGCGTGCTCGAGAACCTTCTTATCCGCAATCGCCTCTCCGACACCCATGTTTATGGTGACCTTGGTGATCCTAGGCACTTCCATTCTCGACTTATAACTGAATTTTTCAGTCAAATCCGCGACCACAGTAGTCTTGTAGTAATCCAGCAAACGCGCCATGATTGTTCCTTAGCCTCCCAACACTTCGCCATTTGACTTAAAGAAGCGGACTTTTCTGCCATCTTCAAGCACTTTAACGCCGACGCGGTCAGCCTTGCGGGCGTCCGGGTTGTAGAGCGCAACATTAGAAACGTGCAACGGCATCTCTTTTTCAACAATGCCTCCGGCTACTCCCTTAACGGGATTCGGCTTAACGTGCTTCTTAACGCGATTCACACCCTCAACGAGAACATACTCCGCATCAACACGACGAAGCACAGCGCCGCGCCTTCCCTTATCTTTACCGGCAATCACAACAACATCATCGCCTTTACGAATTTTTTTCATGGCCATCCTTACAGCACTTCCGGCGCCAACGAGACAATCTTCATAAACCGATCACCACGCAACTCACGAGTAACCGGGCCGAAGATGCGCGTACCAATCGGTTCCATTTTATTGTTTAAAAGCACCGCCGCATTATGGTCAAAGCGAACAAGAGAACCATCCAAACGACGAACACCCTTCGCCGTACGCACAACAACAGCGCTATACACATCCCCTTTTTTTACACGACCACGCGGCGCCGCATCCTTTATGCTGACTTTGATAATGTCACCAACACCCGCGTAGCGGCGCTTTGACCCGCCCAATACTTTAATACACATCACTGAACGTGCGCCCGTATTGTCGGCGACGTCAAGAACTGTTTGAACTTGTATCATCTGTCACTCCAACTTGGCCCGCGATGGCGGTCAGTCTTGGAACCCGTTAGGGCAGGAGCGCCTGACCGTGATATACCATCAGGCGAGAGAGAACCCGGGATTCTACGTTATCCCGCACTATTGCACAAGACTTAAATCGCGATTGCTCGCTCTAGCAACTTAACGACAACCCACGATTTGGTTTTCGACAACGGACGGGATTCCTCAATTTCGACCACATCCCCCAGCCTTGCTTCATTATTGTCGTTGTGAGCATGGTACTTACTGGACCGGACGATAATTTTGTTATACATCGCGTGCTTTACACGACGCTCAACCAAAACCGTGACGGTTCGCTCCATCCGGTCACTCACGACCCGCCCAACTAAAGTACGCTTGCTTCTAGTGGTCTCGCTCATTGTTGTACTGCCTTTTCACGAAGAAGCGTGCGTACGCGCGCAATCTGACGACGCACTTTTCCAATTTGACTATTATTCGACAACTGTTGCGTAGCAAGCTGCATCCGCAGCCCGAACTGCGCCCTGAGCAGGTCTAACAGCTCCTTATTTAGTTCGTCTACGGTTTTTGCTCTGAGTTCAGTGACTTTCATTTGGTCAGCCCACCATTCGCGTAACAAAGACTGTCGGGATGGGTAGTTTCGCAGCTGCGAGTGCAAACGCCTCTCGCGCCAAACCCTCGCTGACACCGTCCATTTCGTAAAGAACCTTCCCAGGTTTTATTTCAGCCACGTAGTACTCTGGATTACCTTTGCCGCTACCCATGCGCACTTCGGCCGGTTTTTTCGATATCGGTTTATCCGGAAAAATGCGTATCCAGATGCGACCACCGCGCTTAATATGCCGCGTCATGGCTCTCCGAGCTGCCTCAATCTGCCGAGCAGTCAGGCGCCCTCGTCCGATCGATTTTAATCCGAATTCACCGAAGCTAACCTTGGCTCCGCGTGTGGCAAGACCAGTATTACGGCCTTTTTGCTCTTTGCGGTATTTTCTTCTAGCTGGCTGCAGCATCTGTTGTTCCTGCCTTTCTTACTCGTTTTACTGGCGTCTTCGCGTCTAAAGCAGCACCTTCAGCCTTATTGAGTCCATCCTCACCACCTTCGGGTCTAGCCTTGGCCCGCAGCCTATCCCCGGCATTGTCACCAGGACGCGTCGAGCGGCGCGGCCTGCGAAGCTGGTCATCAGCCACAACTTCCGGCGAGGCGTTGGTCTGATCGTGGCGATTCAGAACTTCGCCCTTGAACACCCACACTTTGACACCTATCAAACCGTAAGTAGTCAGCGCCTCGGAGGTGGCGTAGTCGATATCAGCACGCAAGGTATGCAAAGGCACACGCCCTTCTCGATACCATTCTCGACGGGCAATTTCCGCGCCATTAAGGCGACCGGAACTCATAATTTTGATGCCCTGAGCGCCCAAACGCATGGCGTTTTGCATCGCACGTTTCATGGCCCTACGGAACATGATGCGCTTTTCGAGTTGCTGTGTAATTGAGTCTGCGATCAACTGCGCATCCAACTCCGGCTTGCGAATTTCTTCAATACTCACATGCACCGGCACACCCATGATTCCTTGCAAGGCCACACGCAGGTGATCGATTTCCTCACCCTTCTTGCCAATAACCACACCGGGGCGGGCGGAAAAAACAGTCACACGCGCATTTTTAGCTGGCCGCTCAATCAGTATTCGCCCAACCGAAGCGTGTTTGAGTTTCTTTTTGAGATATTCACGAACCTTGATATCTTCGTTAAGCATCCCGGCAAAATCTTTTTTGTTGGCGTACCAACGCGACGACCAGTCACGTGTAACCGCGAGGCGAAAACCAGCAGGATGAATCTTTTGTCCCATTCTTATTCCTCAGTTACCAACGGTCAAGAAAACGTGACAAGTCGGCTTGACTATCCGATTACCGCGACCTTTCGCACGGGCCGTAAAACGCTTAAGGACCATGCCTTTTTCGACGCAGATCGCTTTAACCTTCAATTCGTCAATATCGGCGCCGTCGTTGTGTTCGGCATTCGCAATCGCCGAATCCAACACTTTTTTGATAATTGCAGCCCCTTTTTTTGGACTGAAGGCAAGAATGTTGAGCGCCTTATCTACCGGCAAGCCACGAATCTGATCGGCAACCAATCGACCTTTTTGGCTAGACAGTCGCACACCCCGCAACACAGCACGTGTTTCCATATCCATTCCCCTACTTCTTAGCCTTCTTGCCAGCCGTGTGACCCTTGAAAGTGCGGGTCAGCGAAAACTCGCCAAGTTTGTGCCCAACCATATTTTCAGTAACATAAACCGGCACATGCTGCTTACCGTTATGCACCGCGATCGTCAGACCAACGAAATCCGGCAAAACTGTCGAACGCCGCGACCATGTTTTGATGGGTCTTTTATCTCCGGTTGCGCGCACAACGCTTATTTTTTTTATCAAGTGGGCATCGGCAAACGGGCCCTTTTTAATGGAACGTCCCATGACTCTTATCCCTTAGCGTTTATTACGGCGCTGCACGATCATTGATGTCGTGCGCTTATTGCGACGAGTGCGATAGCCCTTGGTTTTCGTGCCCCATGGACTCACAGGATGCATTCCGGCAGCCGTTTTACCCTCTCCGCCACCATGCGGGTGATCAATCGGATTCATTGCAACACCACGAACGGTCGGACGAATACCGCGCCAACGACTACCGCCCGCCTTACCTATCGAGCGCAGACCATGTTCTTCATTGCCAACCTCGCCGATCGTGGCACGACACTCCACATGCACTCGGCGAATCTCCCCCGAACGCAGCCTAAGCTGAGCATGAACACCTTCTCGCGCCAACAACTGCACCGACGTACCAGCAGAGCGGGCGAGTTGTGCCCCTTTGCCCGGCACCATTTCAACACAGTGAATAGTCGTGCCCACGGGAATATTACGGATAGGCAATGCATTACCGACTTTGATTGGAGCCTCTGATCCACTAGACACCTGCTGACCGACAACCAACCCTTTCGGAGCGACAATATAGCGACGCTCACCATCGGCGTAGCAAAGTAGCGCGATATTAGCTGTACGATTCGGATCGTACTCAAGTCGCTCCACCTTCGCAGGCACACCATCCTTGTTGCGCTTGAAATCAATCAAGCGATAATGCTGCCGGTGCCCCCCCCCTTGGTGACGAGTGGTAACATGCCCATTATTATTACGCCCGGCACTTTTTGACTGCGGCGCGACAAGGCTCGAAACTGGCGCGCCTTTGTGCAGATTCAGACTGACGACCCGAATAACGGCACGGCGGCCAGGCGAGGTCGGCTTGACTTTGACTAGCGCCATCAGGCGACTCCTCCATCAACGAAATTGATCTCTTGGCCCGGCTTAAGGCACACGTAGGCCTTTTTCCAACCTTTGCGCCGCCCTGTGACGCGCCCGAATTTTTTATGCTTGCCTTTGACGTTAGTGACCTGCACGGACTCAACGGCCACTTTGAACAGCAACTCGACCGCATCCTTAATTTCCGGCTTCGTCGCATCGGGCACGACACGAAATATCACCTGCTCGTACTTATCAGCAATGAAAGTAGCTTTTTCGGAGATTTGCGGAGCAAGCAGAACCTGCATCAAACGTTCCTGATTCATCCCAAGATCTCCTCAAACTTAGCAACCGCACTTTTGGTCAACAGCACTTTGGGGAAATGCACGAGCGAAACCGGATCGGCCTGACGAACTTCAACCACCAAAACATTTGGCAAGTTACGCGCGGCCAGAAAAAGCTCCTCCGTCAAATCGTCTGTAATCACTAGCACCGATTCGTAACCCAGCCGCTTGATTTTAGCCGCGAAAACCCTGGTTTTCGGCACATCGACCGACAAGCCCTCAATCACCGCCAAGCGATCCTGCCGCACCAACTGAGAAAGGATGGTCGCCATACCGGCACGATACATTTTGCGGTTCAATTTTTGACTAAAATTCTCATCGGGAGAATTCGGAAATACGCGACCACCGCCGCGCCAAATAGGCGAAGACGACATCCCCGCCCGAGCACGTCCGGTACCTTTTTGTCGCCACGGTTTTTTCGTGGTGTGCCGCACATCACGCCGGTCTTTTTGGGCACGATCACCACTACGCGCATTCGCCTGGTACGCCACCAACACCTGATGGACCAGCGCTTCATTGTATTCACGACCAAAAAGCAGATCGGAAACCTCCAGACGAGTGGCTTCCAGCCCTTGCTCGTTAATAAGCTTCAGTTCCATTTATGCCCCCGCCTTGACTGCTGGACGCACCATCACGTCCGACCCCTTCGAACCGGGAACCGCACCCTTCAGCAACAACAACTGCCGCTCGACATCAACACGAACGATTTCCAGGTTCTGCTGAGTACGCCTTACCGCCCCGAGATGCCCAGCCATTTTTTTCCCCGGGAATACACGACCCGGATCCTGGGCCATACCGGTCGAACCAGGCGCTTGGTGGGAAACCGAATTGCCGTGCGCAGCGCATTGAGAAGAAAAGTTGTGCCGTTTGATCGACCCGGAAAAACCTTTACCAATGGTTTGACCGGTAACATCCACCTTTTGTCCAGCAGTAAAAATCGTCACACTAATCTGGTCGCCTGGCTTAAGTGCAGATAAATCTTGATCAGGAACAGCAAACTCTCGCAAGACATGCCCAGCCTCGACACCAGCCTTCGCCAAATGCCCAGCAAGAGGCTTGTTAACCCGTGACGGCCGACGCTTACCAAAAGCGACCTGTACAACAGAATACCCATCGCTTCGAAGTGTTTTGATCTGGGCGACTCGATTATTCGACACGTCGAGCACTGTCACCGGAACACTGACACCGTCCTCTGTAAAAATGCGCGTCATGCCGACCTTGCGCCCAACAAGGCCTAAACTCATGTTTTTCTCCTCAAACCGGCTACGATTGGCCGGCGAGCGCTACCACAAAAAAACGGGCAGGAAATCAAACAACTGCCCGGCGAAAGGCGGCGATTATAGCCGTATGTTGTGGCTTACTGCAACTTAATTTCGACGTCAACACCTGCTGGCAAATCTAACTTCATCAACGCATCGACTGTTTTATCGGTTGGATCGATGATATCCATCAATCGCAAATGAGTACGGATTTCGAACTGATCACGCGAGGTTTTGTCGACGTGCGGCGAACGCAGGATATCGAAGCGCTGAATACGAGTCGGCAGCGGAACCGGACCGCGAACAACTGCGCCAGTACGCTTGGCTGTCTCAACGATCTCCTGCGCCGACTGGTCGATCAAGCGATAATCGAAGGCTTTCAAGCGAATGCGGATTTTTTGGCTTTGCATGTTTATTCCAAAGAGCGAAGGGGTGGAGACGAACGCCTCCACCTAGTGGGTTATACCGAGTTACTCGATGATTTTCGCGACGACGCCGGCGCCGACGGTACGACCGCCTTCGCGGATGGCGAAGCGCAATCCTTCCTCCATGGCGATCGGAGCGATCAGCTTGACTGTCATTTGCACGTTGTCACCAGGCATGACCATCTCAACGCCTTCCGGCATGGCGATGGCGCCGGTGACGTCGGTGGTGCGGAAGTAGAACTGCGGACGGTAGTTGTTGAAGAAGGGGGTATGACGACCACCTTCTTCT
>JAKOTN010000125.1 GCA_029776255.1 Pseudomonadota bacterium | reverse complement strand
GGCGTAGTGCCGCTTGGCCGTTTCGTATTCAACATGCGCCGTGTTGATCGTGATTCCTCGCGCCTTTTCTTCCGGTGCGGCGTCAATCTGGTCATACGCCTTGGCTATCCCGCCAAATTTCTTCGCCAGTATCGTCGTGATCGCCGCCGTCAACGTGGTCTTCCCATGGTCAACGTGACCAATCGTGCCAACGTTTACGTGTGGCTTGTTGCGCTCAAATTTTCCCTTGGCCATTACCGTATCCTCACAAACAAAATCATTTCTTGTTGATGACTGCCTCGGCGACATTTTTCGGCGCTTCGGCGTAATGCTTGAACTCCATGGAATAAGTCGCCCGGCCCTGACTCAAGGAGCGCAAGGTGGTCGAGTAGCCAAACATCTCGGCCAAAGGAACTTCCGCCTTGATGGCCTTGTTGTTGCCCGGCAAGTCTTCCATCCCCTGAACCATGCCGCGACGGCTTGACAAGTCACCCATCACGTTACCCATATAATCCTCAGGCGTCTCGACTTCGACAGCCATCATCGGCTCAAGGAGTGTCGGGGACGCTCGACGCACCCCCTCTTTGAACGCAATGGCCGCCGCCATACGAAAGGCATTTTCGTTTGAGTCAACGTCGTGATACGAACCTTCAAACAGCGTGAATTTGATATCGACCACCGGGAAGCCCGCGAGTACACCACTGGTAATCGCATCCTGCAAGCCTTTATCAACAGCAGGAATGTACTCCCGCGGCACAGTTCCACCCTTGATGGCATCGACGAATTCGTAGCCCTTGCCAGGTTCATTGGGCTCAATCTTCAACCATACGTGACCATACTGACCACGACCACCCGACTGTTTGACGAACTTCCCTTCCTGCTCAACCGATTTCTTGATGCACTCGCGATACGCCACTTGTGGCGCACCAACATTTGCATCGACGCCAAACTCCCTCTTCAAGCGATCAACGATAATCTCAAGATGTAGCTCGCCCATACCTGAAATGATCGTCTGTCCTGACTCCTCATCCGTGCGCACACGGAAAGACGGATCTTCCTGAGCCAGACGACCGAGAGCGATCCCCATTTTCTCCTGGTCCGGCTTGGTCTTTGGCTCCACAGCAACGTGAATGACCGGCTCGGGAAAAACCATCCGCTCAAGAGTTATTATCGCGGACGGATCACAAAGCGTTTCGCCCGTGGTCACTTCCTTGAGACCAACGCACGCCGCGATATCTCCGGCCAGAACCTCTTTGATTTCTTCGCGATTGTTGGCGTGCATCTGCAACACGCGACCAATCCGCTCGCGCCGACCCTTGATTGGGTTGTAAATGGTGTCACCCGACTTGAGAACACCGGAATAGACGCGAATGAAGGTCAACTGCCCGACATAAGGATCGGTCATTAACTTAAAGGCTAGAGCAGAGAATTTAGCCGTATCCGACGCATCGCGGGAATCCGGCTCGCCATTTTCCTTTTCACCGACTACCGGCGGAATATCCACCGGCGAAGGCAAGAGATCAATGACTGCGTCCAACATGCGTTGCACGCCCTTGTTTTTGAACGCCGTCCCACAAAGCGCAGGCTGAATTTCACAGGCAATGGTGCGGTCACGCAGACCTTTGATCACATCCGCTTCGCTGAGATCCCCCTCCTCGAGATAGCGATCCATCAACTCTTCCGACGACTCCGCCGCCGCCTCGACCATCTTGCCACGCCACTCCTCGGCCACCTCCTGCAGGGCAGCAGGAATTTCCCGGTAATCGAACTTCATTCCCAGTGACGCCTCATCCCAATAGATGGCTTTCATTTTTACCAGGTCGACAACACCTTCGAAATAATCCTCCTTGCCAATGGGAATCACAATCGGCACCGGATTCGCCTTCAACCGGGAACGCATCTGGTCAACAACCTTGAAGAAGTCCGCGCCCTGACGATCCATCTTGTTTACAAAGGCCAGCCTAGGCACTTTGTACTTGGTGGCCTGCCGCCACACCGTCTCTGATTGCGGCTGCACACCACCAACAGCGCAATAGATCATGCAGGCGCCATCAAGAACCCGCATCGATCGCTCCACTTCGATAGTGAAGTCAACGTGGCCCGGCGTGTCGATGATGTTAATCCTGTGCTCCGGACGATCAAACTGCATGCCCTTCCAGAAACAGGTCGTCGCCGCCGAAGTGATGGTAATACCACGCTCCTGCTCTTGGGCCATCCAGTCCATCGTCGCGGCGCCATCATGCACCTCACCAATTTTGTGGTTAATACCCGTATAAAACAGAATACGCTCGGTCGCCGTCGTTTTGCCAGCGTCAATGTGAGCGCTAATCCCGATATTCCGGTAACGCTCAATAGGGGTTTTGCGTGCCACGGTAATGAACCTTCACTAATAAAGAACGATCGTCAACAGCACTTGCTGCGCAACGGCAGATATAACTCATGGAATATCAGAAGCGGAAGTGCGCGAACGCCTTGTTGGCCTCAGCCATGCGATGCACTTCGTCGCGCTTCTTGACCGCACCACCCCGACTTTCAGCCGCTTCCAGCATTTCGGCCGCCAAACGCTGCCCCATCGACTTCTCAGAACGCTTCCGCGCGGACTCACGCAACCAACGCATGGCCAACGCCATCCGCCGACTCGGACGAACCTCCACGGGCACCTGATAATTCGCGCCGCCCACACGACGACTCTTGACTTCCACCAACGGCTTGATATTGCCAATCGCCGACCCAAAAACCTCTATCGGGTCTTTACCGGTCCTGCTGACAATCAAATCAAACGCACCATAAACAATACGCTCGGCAACTGATTTTTTGCCGCTCTTCATGATCGTATTGACAAATTTCGAAACTTCCACGTTGCCGAACTTTGGATCCGGCAAGATATCGCGCTTTGGCACTTCACGACGACGGGGCATAGCTACCTCTCATGTTCACAATTCAGTTGAAGAATCGAACAAAACACCGACTCTCCCGGCCACTCATCGTGAGCGACCCTTACTCGAACAGACTCAAGCGGCTTTTGGACGCTTGGTTCCGTACTTGGAACGACCTTGTTTGCGCTTCTTCACACCCTGCGTATCCAGCGAACCGCGAACAGTGTGATAACGAACACCCGGCAAATCCTTTACCCGCCCACCACGGATCAGTACAACGGAGTGCTCCTGAAGGTTATGCCCTTCACCACCGATATATGAGATAACTTCAAAGCCGTTGGTCAAGCGAACTTTGCACACCTTCCGCAAAGCCGAGTTGGGCTTTTTCGGCGTAGTGGTGTACACGCGGGTACATACTCCTCGCTTCTGCGGACAATTACCCAGAGCGGGAACTTTGCTTTTACTGCGAATGGCCTCACGAGGCTTGCGCACAAGCTGGTTAATGGTCGGCATCTTCCACCCCTATAACATTGCCACACCCCTTCTCTCGATAATCAGAGTGCGGAGCATGCAAAAAACCAAGGCGGAACTAAGCCGCCCTGACAAAACCACGACAAACCGACGAAACGACCGCCGGCGACAAAAACCGAGGATTCTATGTTCTACAGCCCGCCAAGTCAAGTCATGGAAGCTCCATGCGGACCATCCTCTAGAGACGACATGTCGCTAGCAAACATATCCTCGCCCGATGCGATATCTTCGCCGGAAGCGTTGCGCTTTCGAGTATTGTGATAAGCGAGTCCGGTACCGGCCGGGATGAGACGTCCGACAATCACATTCTCTTTCAGACCACGCAATTCGTCTCGTTTGCCCATAATCGCCGCCTCGGTCAAGACGCGCGTGGTTTCCTGGAACGAGGCAGCGGAAATGAACGAATCCGTCGATAACGACGCCTTGGTGATACCCAACAAAACGTGTTCGTACTTGGCGGGCAGTTTTTCTTCAGCAATCATTCGATCATTCTCGTCGAGCAAATGGGCCCGCTCGACCTGCTCACCCTTGATGAATTTAGTATCGCCCGGATCGACGACATTCACTCGCCGAAGCATCTGCCTAACGATTACTTCGATGTGCTTGTCGTTGATCTTTACGCCCTGCAAACGGTACACATCCTGCACC
Source organism: Pseudomonadota bacterium (assembly GCA_029776255.1). Taxonomy (GTDB): domain Bacteria; phylum Pseudomonadota; class Gammaproteobacteria; order Burkholderiales; family Rhodocyclaceae; genus Accumulibacter. The sequence continues at coordinate 12,079 of JAKOTN010000125.1, read as the reverse complement.
TCGTCGGTGATGTAGACCGCCAGCGCTTCAACACCGAGTAGACGCAAGATATCGTGCGGATCGGGCGCGCCATCGACAATTGACTCACCTTTATTGACCACCTGCCCGTCGTGAACAAGAACGTGTTTGTCTTTTGGAATCAGATACTCATGGGTAATTCCGTCAAGATCGGTAATTACCAGGCGCTGTTTGCCCTTGGTGTCTTTGCCGAAGGACATGGTGCCTGTGAACTCGGCGAGCATGCCGGCATCCTTGGGCGTGCGGGCCTCGAAAAGCTCGGCGACACGCGGCAGACCACCGGTAATATCGCGAGTCTTGGCGGATTCCTGCGGCAAGCGTGCCAAAACGTCGCCAACGGAAATCTGCTGTCCGTCGAGGACATTGATGATCGCACCGACTTGAAAAGTGATGGTTACCGCATGGTCGCTACCATGCATCTTGACTTCATCGCCATTGGAATCGAACAACCGTACTTGCGGACGCAAACCTTTGCTTGGCGCCTTGCCACCGCGTTTCGGATCGATGACGACCAGCGTCGACAAACCCGTGACTTCGTCGATTTGCTTGGCGACCGTCACACCTTCCTCGACATTCTCGAATTTGACCAAACCGGCGTACTCGGCAATGATTGGTCGTGTGTGGGGGTCCCAATTGGCCAACCTAGCGCCGGCTTTAACCGTTTGGCCGTCAACCACCTGCAGGGTCGCTCCGTAAGGCACTTTATGCTTTTCGCGCTCGCGGCCATTATCGTCAGTAATCAGAATTTCACCTGAACGGGTAATGACGATTTTTTCGCCCTTGGCGCTGGTGACATAACGCATGCTTGCCGTAAAGCGCACAACACCGGCGCTGCGTGTCTCGACATAGCTGGCAACGGCGGCGCGCGATGCGGCACCACCGACGTGGAAGGTACGCATCGTTAACTGTGTTCCCGGCTCGCCAATGGATTGCGCGGCAATAACTCCCACAGCTTCGCCAACGTTCACTGGCGACCCGCGTCCGAGATCGCGCCCATAACATTTGGCGCACAGACCGTAGCGTGTATCGCAGGTTAGCGGCGTGCGGACCTTCACTTCGTCTACGCCCAGTTGATCGATGACATCGCAATGGTCCTCGTTGATTAGCGTACTTGCCTCGATAACCGTCTCATCGGTATCCGGATGAACCACATCGTTAGCCGTCACACGGCCGAGAATGCGTTCGCGCAGCGCTTCAACGACTTCACCCCCTTCAATCAGAGCTTTCATGACCACGCCATTGGTCGTGCCACAGTCGTCCTCGATAACGACCAAATCTTGGGTTACGTCCACCAAGCGGCGAGTCAGGTAACCCGAGTTGGCCGTCTTTAGCGCCGTGTCCGCCAAACCCTTGCGAGCACCGTGCGTGGAAATGAAGTATTGCAGAACGTTGAGACCTTCTCGGAAATTGGTGGTGATCGGTGTCTCGATAATCGAACCGTCCGGCTTGGCCATCAAGCCGCGCATGCCGGCCAACTGCCGGATCTGGGCGGCCGAACCCCGGGCGCCGGAGTCGGCCATCATGAAGATCGAATTGAAGGACTCCTGCTTTTCCTTTTCGCCACGACGGTTGACCACCTCCACATGACCGAGCTGCTCCATCATGACCTTGGCAACCTGATCACCCGTTCGGCCCCAAATATCGACAACCTTGTTGTAACGTTCGCCGTTAGTCACCAAACCGTTGGTGTATTGGTTCTCGATTTCCTTGACCTCGTCTTCGGCCAACGCGATGATTTCGCGCTTTTGTCCCGGCACCAGCATGTCGTCGGAGCAGATCGAAATTCCGGCACGAGTCGCCAGACGGTAACCGTTTTGCATCAGCTTGTCGGCAAAAACCACGGTTTCCTTGAGACCACACCGACGGAAAGCGGCATTGATAAGCTTTGAAATTTCCTTTTTCTTCAGCGTCTTATCGATGAGACTAAACGGCAGGCCTTTCGGGAGAATTTCAGACAGCAGCGCACGCCCGGCGGTGGTGTTGTAACGGGTGATTTTTTCTTGCCAGGCACCGTCATCGTCTTTTTCGTACTCGACGATGCGCACCGAAATTCGGGCATGAATATCGAGTTCGCCGGCTTGCATGGCGCGCGTGACTTCGGCAAGATCCGGAAACAACATCCCCTCGCCTTTGGCGTTGATGCGCTCACGCGTCGCGTAATACAGACCCAGAACGATATCCTGCGATGGAACGATGATCGGTTCGCCGTTTGCCGGCGACAGCACATTGTTCGAAGCCAGCATCATGGTCCGCGCTTCCATCTGCGCTTCGAGCGATAGCGGCACATGTACCGCCATCTGGTCGCCGTCGAAGTCCGCATTGAACGCCGCACAAACAAGAGGATGCAATTGGATGGCCTTGCCTTCGATCAGGGTTGGTTCGAAGGCTTGGATACCCAACCGGTGCAGGGTCGGCGCACGGTTGAGCATGATTGGATGTTCACGAATCACTTCTTCGAGAATGTCCCACACCACCGCTTCCTGTGTTTCGACCATTTTCTTTGCTTGCTTGATGGTCGTCGCCAAACCCATGACCTCAAGGCGATTGAAGATGAAGGGTTTGAACAGTTCAAGCGCCATCAGTTTCGGCAGGCCACACTGGTGCAGTTTGAGCTGCGGCCCGACGACGATCACCGAACGTCCCGAGTAATCGACGCGCTTGCCGAGCAGGTTTTGACGGAAACGACCGCCTTTACCCTTGATCATATCGGCCAGCGACTTCAACGGGCGCTTATTAGCGCCGGTCATTGCCTTGCCACGACGACCGTTGTCAAGCAGGGAGTCGACGGCCTCCTGCAACATGCGCTTCTCGTTGCGGACGATGATTTCGGGTGCTTTCAGTTCAAGCAAACGCTTCAAGCGGTTGTTGCGATTGATCACCCGACGATACAGATCGTTGAGGTCGGAGGTAGCGAAACGGCCGCCATCAAGCGGCACCAGCGGCCGCAAATCCGGCGGCAAGACCGGCAAAACCTCGAGTACCATCCATTCGGGTTTGATCCCCGATTTTTGAAAACCTTCGAGAATCTTGAGGCGCTTGGAGAATTTCTTGCTCTTGGTTTCGGAAGTAGTCGTCTCCAGTTCGGAACGCAGCCCTTCGACTTCACGGGTCAGATCGATCGAACGCAACAACTCACGAATGCCTTCCGCGCCCATCGCTGCGTGGAAATCGTCACCATACTCCTCAACCTTGGCCAGATAATCGTCCTCGGTAAGCAATTGCGCACGTGTCAACGGTGTCATACCGGGATCGCAAACGACAAATGCTTCGAAGTAGAGTACTCGCTCGATATCGCGCAGGGTCATGTCGAGAACCATGCCGAGACGGCTTGGCAGACTTTTCAGGAACCAGATATGCGCCACCGGACTGGCCAACTCGATATGCGCCATCCTCTCGCGACGGACTTTGGCGAGAGTCACTTCAACACCACACTTTTCACAAATCACACCGCGATGTTTCAGTCGCTTGTATTTCCCGCACAAGCACTCGTAGTCCTTGATCGGACCAAAAATCTTTGCACAGAACAAGCCATCCCGTTCCGGCTTGAAGGTACGGTAGTTGATCGTTTCGGGTTTCTTCACCTCGCCATACGACCACGAACGAATCTTGTCCGGCGAGGCGAGACCAATCGTGATCGCATCGAACTGTTCCTCTTGCGTCACTTGCCTAAACAAATCAAGCAATGCTTTCATCTTTTGCTCCAGTAAGGAGTGTGATCTATCAGGGGGGCGAACAAAGCGGGAGATTTATTGCCAGCGCTTTGTCCAGCGAGCCACCCTCGGGTAATACGGTCAGAAACGTTCGAGATCGATATCAATCGCCAAAGAACGGATTTCCTTGACCAAAACATTGAAGGACTCCGGCATTCCGGCATCAATCTTGTGATCGCCCTTGACAATATTCTCGTAGACCTTGGTTCGCCCATTGACGTCGTCCGATTTGACCGTCAGCATTTCCTGCAAAACATACGACGAACCATAGGCTTCCAGCGCCCAAACTTCCATTTCACCGAAACGCTGACCGCCGAACTGGGCCTTACCGCCCAACGGCTGCTGGGTGACCAACGAGTAGGGGCCCGTGGAGCGGGCATGCATCTTGTCGTCGACCAAGTGGTGCAACTTGAGGACATGCATATAACCCACGGTCACCTTGCGCTCGAACTGTTCGCCCGTGCGACCATCGAACAAAGTCATCTGCGCGGATTCCGGCATTCCCGACAAGGCGAGCACTTTTTTGATTTCCGATTCTTTGGCGCCGTCGAAAACCGGCGTCGCAAATGGCACTCCCGCTTCGAGATTACCCGCCATTTCGACGATTTCGTGGTCACCAAGTTGATCGAGATCTTCCGGTTTTCCGGTGCTGTTGTAGATTTGATCAAGAAAACCGCGCAATTCGGTGGCGGTGGCCTGCCGACGAAGCATGTCGCCAATCTTGAAACCAAGACCCTTGGCGGCCAAGCCAAGGTGTACTTCCAGAATCTGGCCGACGTTCATCCGCGAAGGCACGCCAAGCGGGTTAAGCACGATATCCACTGGACGACCATCCGCCATGTACGGCATGTCCTCGACCGGGACGATTCTCGAAACCACCCCTTTGTTACCGTGACGACCAGCCATTTTGTCGCCCGCTTGCAAGCGGCGCTTGACCGCCACGTAGACTTTGACCATTTTCTGCACGCCAGGCGGCAGTTCGTCGCCCTGCGTCAGTTTTTTGCGCTTTTCCTCAAAAGCAACGTCGAAACCCTTCCGCGTCTGCTCCAATCCCTCGCGTAGAGATTCCAATTGCTGCGCCACGTCGTCGTCGGCCATCCGAATGTCGAACCAATGGTGCGGATCGATACCGTCCAGATACTCTTGCTCGATCAATGTACCTTTAAGCAAGCGCTTCGGACCGCCATTGGCCGGCTTGCCGACAATCATTCGTTCGACACGCGCAAAAGCATCGCGCTCGACGATCCGCAATTGATCGGCCAAATCCAGCTTGTAACTGCGCAAGTGATCGTCGATGATCGACTGAGCACGCTTGTCGCGCTCTATTCCCTCGCGGGTAAACACCTGGACATCGATAACGGTGCCAGAAATGCCGGACTGCACGCGCAGGGAAGTATCCTTGACATCGGAAGCTTTCTCGCCAAAGATCGCTCGCAGCAATTTTTCTTCCGGCGTCAGCTGTGTTTCGCCTTTCGGCGTCACTTTGCCGACGAGCACATCACCGGCCTCGACTTCGGCACCGATATAGACAATGCCCGACTCGTCGAGGCGCGACAGCTGTGACTCGCCGAGCGAAGCGATATCGCGAGTGATTTCCTCCGGACCAAGTTTGGTATCACGTGCAACAACGGTCAGTTCCTCAATGTGGATCGATGTGAAACGATCCTCGGCAACCACCCGCTCGGAAATGAGAATGGAGTCCTCGAAGTTGTAGCCGTTCCATGGCATGAACGCGACCAGCATGTTTTGCCCAAGGGCCAGCTCGCCCTTATCGGTCGATGCGCCGTCGGCGACGACATCGCCGCGCGCGATGTGGTCGCCGATGCGCACCAGCGGTCGCTGATTGATGTTGGTGTTCTGGTTGGAACGGGTGTACTTCACGAGATTGTAAATATCGACGCCAACTTCACCTGGTCCGGTTTCATTGTCGTTGACGCGCACCACCACCCGCGAGGCATCGACATAATCGACGACACCGCCACGCAGTGCCTGAACGGCCGTGCCCGAGTCGACAGCAACCGTGCGTTCGATACCTGTGCCGACCAAGGGTTTTTCGGGACGCAGACAGGGCACCGCTTGCCGCTGCATGTTGGCACCCATCAAGGCGCGGTTGGCATCGTCGTGTTCAAGGAAGGGAATCAACGACGCGGCGACGGAAACAATCTGGCTTGGCGCCACGTCCATGTACTGAACGCGAGCCGGCTCGGCAAGAATGGTTTCACCTTTTTCTCGACAGGTCACCAGTTGGTCCAGCAAAGCGCCACCGTCGCCGAGGTCGGAATTGGCCTGGGCGATAATGTAAGCGCCCTCTTCGATCGCCGATAGGTATTCGATCTGATCGGTGACGCGCCCATCGGCAACCTTGCGATAAGGCGTCTCAAGGAAGCCGTACTCGTTGGTGCGGGCAAAAAGCGCCAATGAGTTGATCAAGCCGATGTTCGGACCTTCCGGTGTTTCAATTGGGCAAACGCGCCCATAATGGGTCGGATGTACGTCGCGAACCTCAAAGCCAGCACGCTCCCTTGTCAAACCCCCCGGGCCCAGCGCTGAAACGCGACGTTTGTGGGTGATTTCGGAGAGCGGGTTGGTCTGGTCCATAAACTGCGAAAGCTGACTGGAACCAAAGAACTCGCGAACGGCGGCGCTGATCGGTTTGGCATTGATCAAATCGTGCGGCATCAGGTTATCGGACTCCGCCTGCGACAAGCGCTCTTTCACGGCACGCTCGACACGCACCAGCCCCGCCCGAAATTGGTTTTCCGCGAGTTCGCCAACCGAGCGGACGCGGCGATTGCCAAGGTGATCGATGTCGTCAATCTCGCCACGACCGTTGCGAAGCTCAACCAACAGCTTGATGACTTCGACGATATCGCGCGGCGACAAGGTTAGTTGTTCGCGCACCTCTCCGACCACACCCATCGCCTTCAACTGATCGAACAGCGAAAGAGCGACATCATGCGGCAGGTTTTCCGCCACGGCCCGCGCCCCATAGCTCAACTCGCCAAGCACCTGATCCACCGCCGCCGGTGAGCAGCCACTGACATCGCTGATCAGCTTGACCACGGTTTCGCGTTTGGACGGCACCTGCTTGACCATTACCTTGTATTCGACGACTTCCTTGCGCGCAACCCGGCGATTGAACTTCATCCGCCCCACCGCCGAAAGATCGTAACGATCATCGGAGTAGAACAAGCCGTTGAACAAAATCTCCACCGCCTCTTCCGTCGGCGGCTCACCCGGTCGCATCATGCGATAAATCGCAATGCGCGCGGCCTGCCGGGAGACGGTATCGTCGGCGCGAAGCGTCTGCGAAATAAAACCACCGTGATCGAGGTCGTTGATGTAGAGCGTTGGCAACGACTCGATTCCAGCCTCGGTTAACTTGGCCAACAAAGTATCGGTAATCTCATCGTTGGCATTGGCGAGAATCTCACCGCTGCCGCGATCGACAATGTCCTCTGCAATCATGCGCCCGACAAGGAAATCGTCTGGCACGGCGACCTGCTTGATTCCCGCCGCGTCAAGTTCGCGGATATGTTTGGCGGTGATCCGTTTATCCTTGGCGATGATGAGTTTGCCACTGCTGTCGACGAAATCGAAGCGCGCAACCTCGCCACGCAGGCGCTCGGGAACCAAGACAAATTCAACGACGTTTTTGCCGAGAAAGAACGTATCGAACTCAAAGAACTCGCGCAGAATTTGTTCCGGCGTTAATCCGATAGCTTTCAACAATGTGGTGACGGGCATCTTGCGGCGACGGTCAACACGGAAAAAAAGCAAATCCTTCGGATCAAACTCGAAATCCAGCCACGAACCACGATAAGGAATCACTCGCGCAGAAAAAAGCAGTTTGCCGGAACTATGCGTCTTGCCGCGATCATGCTCAAAGAAAACCCCCGGTGAACGGTGCAACTGCGAAACGATCACACGCTCCGTGCCATTAATGACGAACGAGCCGGTTGTGGTCATCAATGGGATTTCCCCCATGTACACCTCCTGCTCCTTGACCTCTTTGATTGTGTCCGGTGTCTCGCGATCAAGAATCACCAACCGCACCTTGGCCCGCAAGGCGGAGGCAAACGTCAACCCGCGCTGCTGACATTCCTTGACGTCGAAAGCAGGATCGGAAAGCGCATAACTGACAAACTCTAGCCGCGCGTTACCGCTGTGACTGACAATCGGAAAAATCGAGGAAAATGCCGCCTGTAATCCCTGATTCCGGCGCTGGCTGACTGGCACGGCCTCCTGCAAAAAAGCAGAAAACGACTCAAGCTGGGTCGCCAGCAAATAAGGAACGTCGAGCACGCTGGCGCGCTTGGCGAAACTTTTGCGGATACGTTTTTTTTCAGTGTAGGAGTAGGTCATGTTCGCTCCGAACTCAGAAGGCAAATCCTCTAGTACGTACCAGCCGCAGTCTTCAGACCCGCCGATCCGCAACGGACAAACGCAAAACGATTAGATGGCCGGGAAAACTATCACGCTTTCCGGGCACTACTCGTACATGCGTTTGCACGCTGCACAGCCCAAGGTTTACCTGTTAGTTGATCAACGCAAAGCCGTTTCCGGAAAAGCACAAAAGGGCTGACAGCCGAAATGGCTGTCAGCCCAGCTTTCTGGAACGAAATTATTTGATTTCAACCTTGGCGCCAGCATCCTCCAGGAGTTTTTTGAGAGCTTCCGCATCCGCCTTAGAAATCGACTCCTTGACGGTTTTCGGTGCACTGTCGACCAAATCCTTCGCCTCTTTCAGACCAAGACCCGTCGCGGCACGTACAACCTTGATCACTTCAACCTTCTTGTCACCGATGCCGGCGAGTACAACAGTAAACTCGGTCTGCTCTTCAACGACCGGCGCGGCGGCGGCACCCGGTGCGGCCACAGCCATCGACGCGGCGGAAACACCGAATTTTTCCTCGAATGCCTTTACCAACTCGTTAAGCTCCATGACCGTCATCGCACCAACAGCTTCAAGGATATCTTCTTTGCTAATAGCCATAATCAATAAACTCCCAAATCCGAATACTTAAAAATAAGACTGAACCGTCAGGCGACAACTTCTTCGCGTTGCTTGGCCAAAGCAGCTAGCGCACAAGCAAAGCCGGTAACCGGGGCCTGCATGATGCCAAGCAACTGGGCCAGCAGTTCGTCACGGCTCGGAATCGCCGCCAATTCTTGTACACCGGCTTTGTCCAAAAGTTTTCCAGCATAACTGCCGGCTTTCAGCACCAGTTTGTCGTTTGTTTTCGCGAAATCGTTCAGCACTTTCGCGGCGGCAACCGGATCTTCGGAAACGCTGTAAATCAGCGGCCCCTTCATCTGATCGGCGAGACTGGCAAAAATGCTGCCCTCAACCGCCCGACGAACCAAGGTATTTTTTACCACACGAAGATAGACGCCGGAGGCACGCGCTTGCGAGCGCAAGCGTGTCATGTGCGCCACCGGCATTCCTAAGTATTCCGCCAGCACGATCGTCTGAGCAGTGGCCACCTTGGCCGACACCTCATCCACGACGGCTTTTTTGTCATCAAGATTGAGACCCACAGGCCCTCCTCCTTTTCAAGTCAACAACCGGCACACCCATGCGGATGCACCGAACCCACGGCGACCTGGATTAGGGGCGCGATAAAGGCAAAGAACCATCACCGCACAGTCCTTTTCGGAGCACACCGTCTACGCAGGCCACTACGATGCTTAAGCTTCGGAAAATTTTCCTTGGCACCTGCGGTCTTTGACGATCCATCGCCAATCCAGAAAACAACTTGACGACAGCCCAGCAAAGTTTCCTAGCACACCGCGCGCAGCGACGGCGCGGCACATTCCTTAAAGCGAAGACGCGTCCACGCGCACACCGGGACCCATCGTGCTGGACAACGCTATCTTGCGCAAATACTGCCCCTTCGATGTCGCCGGCTTGGCTTTGATCAACGCATCAATCAACGCCTTGAGGTTAGCCGTCAACTGATCGACATCGAATGATGCACGACCAATAGTGCTGTGGATGATCCCTGTTTTATCAGTACGATACTGCACCTGCCCGGCCTTGGCGTTCTTGACGGCCGTAGCCACATCCATGGTCACCGTACCAACCTTCGGGTTGGGCATCAGACCACGAGGACCCAGAATCTGGCCAAGCTGGCCAACAACACGCATCGCGTCGGGAGTAGCGATAACACGATCAAAATTGATCACCCCCGACTTGATCTCCGCCGCCAGATCTTCAAACCCAACGATATCCGCACCTGCCGCCTTGGCCGCTGCCGCATTGTCACCTTGCGCGAAGACCGCCACGCGAACAGTCTTTCCGGTTCCCGCCGGCAAGACCACTGAACCGCGGACAATCTGATCGGATTTGCGCGGATCGACGCCGAGGCCCACAGCCACATCAATAGATTCGTCAAACTTGGCGGTCGCCAATTCCTTGGTCACTTTCAGGGCATCGGCAACCGCGTAAATCTTGTTGCGGTCAATCTTGCCTTTAAAGGCTTTTTGCCGCTTACTCAATGCCACCATCTCAAACCCCCTCCACTGTAACGCCCATAGTAAGGGCACTTCCGGCGATGGTACGCACGGCGGCGTCAAGATCAGCAGCCGTCAGGTCGGGCATTTTTTGTGTCGCGATCGCCTCAATTTGAGCCCGGGTCAACTTCCCAACCTTGGTGGTATGCGGCTTCGCACTACCTTTTTGAAGACCGATGGCTTTCTTGATCAATACAGTCGCCGGCGGCGTCTTCATGATGAAGGTAAAGCTCTTGTCCGCGAACGCCGTTATCACCACCGGAATGGGCAAACCCGGCTCCAAGCCTTGCGTTTGCGCGTTGAACGTTTTGCAGAACTCCATGATGTTAAGTCCGCGCTGACCCAGCGCCGGGCCGATTGGCGGAGACGGATTCGCCTTGCCCGCCGGCACTTGCAGCTTGATATAGCCGATAATTTTCTTTGCCACGCAACAACTCCTTTAGATGGGTTCAATCGCGCCAGCTAAAGCGCTCCCCAAACGACAAACGCGGCTCGGAAGAGCCGCACGACTGCGACAGAAAAAACAAAAGCGCGCCTTGAATTTCGCTCGATCACGCTTTCTCGACTTGCCCGAACTCCAACTCAACCGGCGTCGGACGACCAAAAATAGTTACCGACACGCGCAAGCGATTTTTCTCATAATTAACCTGCTCGACCGCGCCATGAAAATCGGTGAAAGGCCCCTCCTTAACGCGAACAACCTCACCTGGTTCGAAAAGCACCTTCGGGCGCGGCTTTTCGACACCTTCTTGCATCTGCTGCATAATCTTATCGACCTCTTTTTCAGAGATCGGCGTCGGTTTGTTAGCGGTACCTCCGACAAAACCAGTCACTTTAGGCGTACTTTTGACGAGATGCCAAGAGTCGTCGTTCATCTCCATCTCAACCAGCACATAACCTGGAAAAAATTTTCGCTCGGAGATGCTTTTCTGGCCCATTTTGAGCTCAACGACCTCTTCAACCGGCACCAGTATGCGACCGAAGGCATGTTGCATGCCATTCCGCTGAATGCGATCAACCAGAGCGCGCTGCACACTTTTCTCGAAGCCCGAATAGGCGTGTACCACATACCAGCGCATGCTCATGACCGTCTCCACCCCAGAACCAAATCGTACAGAACCCACTCAAGGCTCTTGTCGGCCAGCCAGAGAAAAATAGCCATCACCACCACGAAGGCGAACACCATGCCTGTCGTCTGCACTGTCTCCTTACGCGAAGGCCAGACCACTTTTTTTGCTTCACCGGAGGCCTCTTTGGCAAATACAAAAAAAAGGTGGCCTTGCTCAGTCTTCCAGGCGACAAAAACCGCCAAGCCCACGCCGACCAGCACCGCGAGAACACGCACAATCATCGCCTGTTCGGCAAGCAGGTAAAAGCCAGCAAGGCCGGCCGCGAGCAACAGAACCGCCAGCGAAAACTTGAACTTATCGGCCATTTCGTCCGCTTTGGTTACATAGATGGCAGGGGCAGAGGGAATCGAACCCCCAACCTTCGGTTTTGGAGACCGACGCTCTGCCAGTTGAGCTATACCCCTGCAGCAGAGACCGCATGAACTCCAAGACCCGGAGTTCATACTGGAACCATTTACTTTTTACTCGATGATTTTCGCGACGACGCCGGCGCCGACGGTACGGCCGCCTTCGCGGATGGCGAAGCGCAATCCTTCCTCCATGGCGATCGGAGCGATCAGCTTGACTGTCATTTGCACGTTGTCACCAGGCATGACCATCTCAACGCCTTCCGGCATGGCGATGGCGCCGGTGACGTCGGTGGTGCGGAAGTAGAACTGCGGACGGTAGTTGTTGAAGAAGGGGGTATGACGACCACCTTCTTCT
>JAKOTN010000122.1 GCA_029776255.1 Pseudomonadota bacterium | reverse complement strand
TGTCGTGACTCTTTGAGAATGTCCTCTTTCTGACTCGATGAAAATGTCCCCTTTGGGAGGCAGTTGCGGTAGCAACTGCCTCTGAATGGAGACGTTATTGATGAGTCAGAAGGAACGGAGTCGATTGGTTGTGATGGAACGAGTCAAACGCAACGAGTTGTCGTTGGCTCAGGCCTGCGATGTGTTGGGTTTGAGTTATCGTCAGACCCGGCGGGTATGGCGGCGTTATCGACTGGAAGGCGACAAGGGGTTGGTGCACGGCCTGCGGGGTAAACCGGGTAACCGGGCCATTGCCTCCGATCGGAGGCAACGCATTCTGGCCCGTTATGAGGAACGCTATCCGGATTTCGGCCCTACGCTGGCAGCGGAGTATCTGACCCGGGAAGGACTGAAGGTGGATCACGAGACGTTGCGGCGGTGGCTTCTGGCCCAGGGCAAAGCGCGACTGCGCCGGAGGCGTCAGCGGCATCGGCAATGGCGCCAGCGCAAGCCCTGTTTTGGCGCGATGGTGCAACTGGATGGTTCGCATCATGACTGGTTTGAAGGCCGCGGTCCGCGGTGTGTGCTGATGGTGATGGTCGACGATGCGACCAACCGGCTGTGGGCACAGTTCTTCGAAGAGGAGACGACACACGCCAGCTACGACATGTTGGAAGGGTGGGCCAGGCGCTATGGTCTGCCGCAGAGTCTGTATGTGGATCGGGACAGCATCTATCGCTGTGAAGGGCCGGGCACGATTGAGGAGCAACTGGCCGGGAAAAGGCCGCAGACGCAGTTCAGCCGGGCGATGGGACAATTGGGGGTGGAACTGATTCTGGCCAACAGTCCGCAAGCCAAAGGCCGTGTGGAGCGCCAGAACGGGGTGTTGCAGGACCGGCTGGTCAAGGCACTGCGCCTGGAGGGGATCAACGACAGGGACAAAGCCAACGAGTTTCTACGGGAGAAGTTTCTGCCGGCATTGAATCGGAAGTTTGAAGTTCAGCCGATGAGCGCGGCCGATGTGCATCGGGAAGTTCCGCGAGAACTGAGGCAGATCCTGAGCTGGGAAGACAAACGAGTGGTACAGCGGGATTGGACGGTGCAGCACGAAGGCCGGAGGTATCAATTGGACCGACGGCACGAAACGCTTGCCTTGGCCGGCAAGAACGTGATTGTTCGAAAGCTGAGAGACGGAACGGTCCAGATTGAGCACCAAAGGCAGAAGCTCAAGTGGCGCAAGCTCAGTCAAAAGCCCGGACGAGTGGAGGAAGCTGTTGAGGAGAAGGAGCCGCTGCCCCGATGTGTAGGACCCGGGAAGGAGCATCCCTG
>JAKOTN010000068.1 GCA_029776255.1 Pseudomonadota bacterium | reverse complement strand
GACATCGAGGCCCTGCGCCAAAGCGGCCGTGGTGTGCTCCTGCTGGCCCACGCCACGCGTCAGCGTGTCGAGGACCCGGTGCATGGCGAGTGGGACCGGTGGAGCGTGAAACTCCACGACGCGGCCCGCAGCAGTGTGGCCGCGGTTTTCATCGAGCGCGTGGATCTGATAGCCCTGGCCGCGTGCGCCGTGGCTCGCGTGGGCCGGGATGACGCGCGGACCGCGCGCCTGGGCGAGCGGATGCTGTACACCACGCCTCATGCGGGACGTCTGACAAAGTGCGTGTGCGATCCGGTGGACCTGCCGCTGGATCAGGCCCCAGCGTGGATCGCGGACATCCTGCAGCCGGCTGACCCGAATCGAGAAAAAATTCTCGAAATCGGGAGGCAGGTTCTGGAGAGGTTCCACGGCAACCGGCAGGCTCTGTCGGCGTACCTGCGTGAGCGCGGGCTGTCCGCGCGGGCCATGACCCTGGACGACTGGCAGGCCGTGCTGGCAGACATAGAGGAGATCCCGGAATGACGTATTTTCGATATGACTACGACGAGCGGGCCCACGGAAGCGTGTGGGACGTATACAACAGCCGATTCGCTGCTATGCGTGCCGTGGCTCCAGAGGAGGCCTCGCACCACATGGTGCGCCTGGCCATAAGCGCGCTGAAGTGCGCGCTGGCCTGCGCGGAACACGGCATCACCACGCCACAGAGCGAGGCGCTGGCTGACTGGTTCTGCTGGATCAGCCCGGACGCGCTGGCCCGGATAACCGCCGGCGCGCCGGACCAGGGTCAGGTCAAGGCGCTTATAGCGTGGCACCTGAATCGGGCCGTGCGCACGCGCTCGCGCGCAGATGTCGAGGTTGCTTTCGGGATCGCCAGAAAAAACGGCCTCGACGATGCGGCCGAGTTTATCGAGGAAATAAAGAAAAATTTCACGAATGAGGAGACTGATGATGCTGATCGGGACGCATGATAAAGGCCCAGAGCCCGGGCTGTACACAGCTGTCATCCAGGACGCCATGTACTACGAGCCGACCGCGCGCGACGGCCGGGACCTGCCGGGCTGCGTGAAGCTTGCGCTGGACCTGACCGGCGCCAGCGGAGAACAGGCCAGGTACACGGATCGCATCTACCTGCGCGAGTCCACGCTGTGGCGCCTGCACCAGCTCCACAGCGCTCTGGGACTGACCGAGCCGATGGAAATCGAGAAATTTGTCTCGATTCTTCCTGGGCTCCACGTGGGCGTGCAGATCACTCGCGCGGGCGAGTATACGCGCGTGCGCTTCGTGCCGGCGAAGGCCGTGCCGACCAGAAGCGAACAGGCGGAGGTTGACCAGGATGAGCCGCTCCCGTTCTGACAGGCCCGAGAGTGCCGTTGTTCGCGAGATACTGGAGTGGGCCCGGCTGGAACCCGGGCTCACCCTCCACCGCAATATCGTCTCCAGTCGCGCAGCTCATCTGGGCTGCGCGACTGGCCTGGGCAAGGGCTCGCCAGACCTCATCGGCTGGCTGAGCGTGCCCGTGAAATCGGGAAAAATTTCTGTATTTGTCGGCATCGAGGTGAAGCGCGAAACGGGAGGTGTAGTGGCAGATGAACAGAACGATTGGATCGAGCGGATTCGCCGCGCAGGCGGGATCGCGGGCGTCGCACGCAGCGTCGAGGACGCCCAGCGCATCGTCACGGAGGGACGGCTGGATCTCCGGCGCACTCTCGGCGGTTGACCCAGCCGGCCTGGACTACGCGGACTGGCTGGCGGTGGGCATGGCCCTGCATGCGGCCGGCCGACCTGTCGACGAGTGGATAGCGTGGTCCGCCGCGGATGCGGAGCGGTTCGACGAGGCGGGATGCAGGCGACGGTGGGCCGGGTTCGACGCGGGCGGCGGCGTGGGCCCGGGTACGCTCTGGCACATGGCCCGCGCGCGGGGGTGGACCCCACCACCGGATTCAGGAAATTTTTCCCGATTCACGCCTGCGCGAAAACGGCCGCGGCCTCCTGAACCTGCGCCGCTGCCGCGCCCGGTCAGCGCCGACACGGCAGCATGGCTGCGTGCGCTGTTCCCTGCTGACACCCTCGTGAGGCATGTATGCGAGGTAGACGGACATCCGGCCGGGCTTGGCGAGGTCTCCGCTGTGACCGCGCTGGCGGACCTGCTCGAGGCCGGCATGGACCCGCCGCAGTACATCGGCATCAATCCGATGAGCGGGCCCGGCGGCCGC
>JAKOTN010000062.1 GCA_029776255.1 Pseudomonadota bacterium | reverse complement strand
GTCGGCGGCGATGCCAAGGTCGGCGATACCGTGACCCTGACGATCAACGGCAAGGCGTTCACCGGCACGGTCCTGGCCGGCAACACCTATAGCATCGAGGTCCCCGGCAGCGATCTGGCGGCCGATGCCGATCACACGGTCGAGGCCAAGGTCACCGGGGCCGACGATCACGGCAATCCCTTCACCGCCAGCGGGAGTCACGTTTATGGTGTCAATGGCGAACCGACCGCCGTCGCCGATACCTTCACGCCAACCGAGGACCAGCCGTTCACCGGTAATCTTGCCAGTAACGACACGCCTTCGACTGACGGCGGCAACGTCTGGAGCAAGGCCAGCGATCCGGCACATGGCTCAGTGGTAGTCCATCCAGACGGTACATTTACCTATACTCCGGCCGCCAACTACAGCGGCCCCGACAGTTTCACTTACACCATCACGGATGCCGACGGCAGCGTCAGCACCGCGAGCGTCACGCTCAATGTCATTCCTGTCGCCGATCAGCCGCTCCTGCAACCGTTGTCCGACATTCATGTCGTCACGTCGGGCAACACCGTCATCTCGACCGGCGCCACCGACGTGCTGGTGAACAGTTATGAAATGGGTAGCGGGGTCACCCAGGCCAATCTGGAGGCGGAACTGGGTCTGCCAGCAGGCTATCTCGACAACCGCTTCGATCCGTCCGGCAGCAACGTCACCGACCCAGGTACCGTTAACGTCATCGACGGCAAGGTCACTGAATCGAATTACACCATGACCGCCGGCATGAAGGTGAGCTGGGATTATTCCTTCAAGAACGGGGAGGATCTGGCAAGCGAGGTTGCTGCCGGCTACAACGACATCGTCGTCCTGATCGTCACCGACCCGCTGGGTAACAAACAATCGTTCCTGGTCGATTCGTCAGAGGCGAAGTTCCCGTCGCTCAGCTCCAACGGCAGCTATTCATTCACCGCCACAATGGCCGGGAACTACACGTTCGACTGGCTGGTATTGAACTCTGGCGACGGTTACAAGGATTCGTCGTTGTCGCTCAGCAAGGCGCAGTTTACGAAAGATGGCGACTCATCCAGCCACTACGGCGCGCCGGTGGCGCTCCCGATTCTCGCCTCGCTGGCCGATACCGACGGCTCCGAGCAATTGACCGTGACCATCGCCAACGTGCCGGACGGCGCGAGTTTCTCGGCCGGCACGCACAACCCGGATGGTTCGTGGACCTTCACCGCCGCGCAACTCGTCAATCTCGAATTGCTGCCACCGGCGAACTACGTCGGCACGATGAGTCTCACCGTCACCGCGACGGCAACCGAATCAGCGAACCACGATGTCGCCAATTCCACCAGCCAAACGGTCAACATCACGATCAGCGAAACCACCACTACCTATACTGGCAGCACTGAAGCTTCCCAGACCATCACCGGCACCGATGGCAACGATCTGATCCGCGGCTACGCCGGCAACGACAGCATCGCCGGCGGCGGCGGGGACGACTTGATTTACGGTGGCGCCGGTAACGACACGATCGACGGCGGCATAGGCAACGACAACCTTTACGGTGGGGTCGGCAACGACAGCATCCTCGGCGGCGCGGGCAACGACAAACTTGACGGCGGCACGGGCACTGACGTGCTCGATGGCGGCGATGGCAACGACTTGCTGATCGGCGGTCTCGGTAACGACACCTTGAGCGGCGGTCTGGGGGTGGATGTCTTCCAGTGGTCTTTTGGCGACCGTGGCACGGCCGGAACGCCTGCGGTCGACACGATCACCGATTTTTCAACCGCGGCGCGCTCGGCCGGCGGCGATGTGCTCGACCTGCGCGATCTGTTGCAAGGCGAACACTCCGCGCTGACCAGTACCGATCACGTCGGCAACCTCAACAACTACCTGCATTTC
Organism: Pseudomonadota bacterium; assembly: GCA_029776255.1. Lineage (GTDB taxonomy): Bacteria > Pseudomonadota > Gammaproteobacteria > Burkholderiales > Rhodocyclaceae > Accumulibacter. Next base: position 25,680 of record JAKOTN010000062.1, on the reverse strand, counting down.
ACCGTCTCGGGCGATACCACGACCGTTCAGATCAGCAGTAGCGGCGGTTTTGCCGGCGGTTTCAACGCCGCCGCCGTCGATCAACAGATCGTCCTGTCGCATGTCGATCTGTCGGCGGGCGGCTTGACGACCGACCAACTGATCATTCAGGACCTGCTCAACAAGGGCAAGCTGGTTACCGACTGATCGCCGACCCGCGCTCCGACAAGCAAGGGTGGTCCGAGAGGGCCACCCTTTTCAGTGGCCACCCTTTCAGGCGGGTCGCCAGGCCTGGGGCGTATCGCCGATCGCGGGACCCGTGGCGCCATCGAAACCCAGGGTTGCCAAAGCCACCAACTCCGTCTGGCTGGCCACGCCCTCGGCGATCACCTGCAGGCCAATGCTGTGGGCAATACCGGTCAACCCCTTGAGAAACGCGGCATTGCCGCGGTTGCCGTCCACACCGCGAATGAAGCTGGCATCGACTTTCAGATAATCGAGGCCAAGGTCGTGCAGCACACCGATCTGGCTGAATTGATGGCCAAAATGTTCCAGGCCGACGCGACAACCGGCCCGCTTGACGCCGCGGCACAGTTCGCGAAAAGCGGCGATCTGCCGGAGAGCGCCGTTTTCCGGCACCTCCAGCCATAAACGCCGGACCTCGGCCGGATGCGCGGCCAGCAACCGTAGCAATCGCTGCCGGAAAGCGGCATCGGCCACCGAACTGGCCGAGAGGTTGATCGCCAGCCCCGGCGAATCGGGAGACGCCTGTAATTCCAACAAACCCAGGGCCACGGCGGCGATATCCAGGGTCGGCGTCAGTTGCAAACGCTCCGCGAGAGGCAGGAAACGTCCCGCCGGCAACCAGTCACCGTTTTCCTCGGTCAGCAAGCGCAACGGACATTCACAATGCGATAACCGCCCGGACGGGTCGACGACCCGAAAAGACCCCAAGCGCAGCCATTTTCTGTCCAGCGCGCGAGTAATCATTTGCAACCACTGCGCGGCATTACGCGGCAATTGATCGATCTGATCGAGAACCGCTTCGCGAATGCAGTTAACGCCCTGCGCCTCGGCCGCCGCGAGCGCTTCATCCACACGCGCCAGCAAGGTGCCGATATCCGTATGATGCGCGAAATTACCGATACCGATCCACGCCACCGTTGCCTCGTCCTCGGTGAAGGATTTGGCGGCGTCGGTCAATTTGGCCATCAAAATGGCGGCTGTCGTCCGCGCATCGCGCTCGCCGGGCAGCATGATCGCGAAATCGGCACCGTTGAGGCGCGCGGCAACGCCTTGATTCTCCGACCCGGCGCTTTTGGCGATGGCCTCCGCGACCCGTTGCAGGAAGTCATCGGTCACGGCGCGCCCCAGGCGCCGATTGATTCCGGCCAAATCGGCCAGACGAATCAGCATCAACTTGCCCTCGCCGGTGTCCTCGGAGTCCAGCGCCTGACGCAGGCGTGCCAGAAAGTAGGCGCGATTGGCGAGGCCGGTTTGCGGATCGAAATTCGCCGCCCGCCGCAAGGTTTCCAGCCTCGCGGCCTCTTCGTCGAAAATGGTCCGCAAACGGCCGACGACATCGTTCATCGCCAGCGCCAGATGCCGCAGCTCGGGAACCCGAGGCTCTTCGATAGTCACGAAACGCCTCTCGGTAATGGCCTTGGCCTGATCGATCACCGTCTGCAGAGGCGCTTTCAGGCGCCCAAGAATGATCGATCCGAGAAAACCGCCGACCACGCTGGCCAACGCCAGCGCGCCGATCATCTGCCAGACGCTTTTCCACAGCGCCGCGTAAGCGAAACGACTATGACTGGCCAAGGTCACGCTGCCGACCTGTTGCCAACCGTTGGTGATCTGGGCCAGACCGGGCGTGGCGTGAATCGGCAGCGCGCCGACGAACCAGTTCGGCGCGCGCGGATCGGTGATGTCGCCGGTTTTCTCGACGATGGTCTTGCCCTCGGGATCGACGACGCGGATCAATTCATAATGACCGCTATCGAACAGCGCCGTCACCGCCAACTCGATGGTCACCTGATCCGGCGAACTCTGGCTCAAGGACAGTGCCAACATCGAGGCGTTGTCGGCATTCTTCGTTGAAAGCTGCGATTCCAGGTAAGCGCGGGCGCTCAACATCGACGCAATCAGGCTGCCGCCGAAAGCGAGCAGCATGCTGGTAATGATGGCAAGCCAGAACTGGCGATACATTGACATCTCAGTCACCTTGAAAAAGCGTTTCTACTCGAAACCTTCGGCGCGCGCGCGTCGCAACAGGTCTTCCCAGCGGGACAGACGGCCCGGACCGCCGGCGCTGACACGCTCCGTGCCCGAAACACCGGCGAAAATCCCTTCGCTGTTGAAACTGAACACCGGTCGCAAATCAGAACGCCGCGAGGCCGGCAAGATCGCCGTGCGCAAATTGTCGAGCACCAGCGGTTCGGCATCCGGCCTGGCGTAATAAGCCAGCACCATATGCGCCTGCTGTGCCTCGCCCACCGGCGTCATCACCTTCGCCCGCACATAGATCAGGCGCATTTTCCTTATCGGCACCCCCGCCAGGCGCAGGGAAAAATACTTGGCAATTGCAAAATCCTCGCAATCTCCCCGGCCTTGCCCGATGGTTTCCAGCGGAGTCGCCCAATAGTCCGATTGCCCCCAAACGCTCCAGTCGTCATCGAAGGCAATGTTTCTGTTAATGAAATCGTTGATTTTCTGAATTTTCCTATCTTCGTCGAGGTCTTTCGCCACCACCGTCATCTGCAGCCAGTCCGTCAGCAACGGCACTCTTGCCGGACCGAACCGGGCAATCAACTGCTGCTGCAAGGCCGCCAGATCCGGTGCCGCCGAAACACGCCAGGCAGGCGCCACAAGGACGAGGAACGCCGCCAGGCATGCGAACAGACACGCGCGACCCGTGACGCGCCGACAGGCACTGACGACCGAACGATCCGTCCTCCAACGTCGCGGGATTATCGGCACGGCAAAACGCTCCGTCGCATGGATCCTTACATTGTGTGTGTAGCTATGTGCTGAGTATAATGGCCCGCCATTAATGTGCCTGAAATAAGGATCGACGGAATGCGGATACATGACAAAAATATGGCGGCGGGTTCAACGGCGCTGTTGCTGTTGCTGACCGCCGGCATCGCGCCGGCCCATGCTCAAACAGCCGAGCAAATCTCCCTCAAGGAAGCCGCCCAGACCGCCGTCCTGAAAAATCCCGAGGTTCTCGCCCGTTGGCACGCTTTCAAGGATGCCACCGACGAAGTCGACGTCGCTCGTGGCGGTTTTCTGCCCAAGGTCGACTTCACCGCCGGCACCGGCCGCACCCGGGAAAATCATCCGAGCAACACGTTCTCCGACACCAGCTACCGCACCCACGACAGAACGATCAGCCTCAGGCAAATGCTGTTCGACGGGTTCGCCACCTACAGCGAGGTCAAGCGGCTCGGCAAGGCCAAGCTGGTGCGTTATTTCGAATTGCTCGACGCCTCCGAAAACGCCGCCCTGGAAGCCGGCCGCGCCTACCTCGACGTGGTCCGCTTCCGTCGCCAAGCCTACCTCGCCGAAGAAAACTATATCCAGCACCAGGCCGCCCTCGAGCAACTCAAGCGCCGCGCGGACTCCGGTGTCGGCAAGCGCGTCGACGTCGACCAGGCGGGCAGCCGTCTGGCGCTCGCCGATGTCAATCTGACCACCACGCTATCGAATCTGCACGACGTCACCGCCCGCTATCAGCGGATTGTCGGCGAGCAACCGGCGAAAGTGATGTTCGCGCCCGCCGATCTGACCGCCGCTTTCCCCGGCAAGGTCGACGAGGCCATGCAAGTCGCCCTGAAAAACAACCCGGCCTTGCGCGCCTCGGTCGAAAACATCGAAGCGTCGCAGCACGACCTCGAGGGCCGTCGTGCCGCCTTCATGCCGCGCATCGATTTCAACGCCCGCCGGGAAGACGTCTCCAACTACCTCGGCAACCGCTACGACTACGACAACACCGTCGTGGAATTCCGCCTGAACTACAACCTTTTCAACGGCGGTTCCGACGTCGCCCGTTACCGGCAGTATCGCGAACGCAAGAATGTCGCGCTCGACCTGCGCGAAAAAGCCTGCCGCGACATGCGGCAAACCCTCGCCATCGCCTACCACGACACCATTCGACTGAACGATCAGAGCGCTTATATCGCCACCCAGGTCAACCTCGTCGAAAAAACCCGCAACGCCTATCGCGACCAGTTCAATATCGGGCAGCGCACGCTACTCGACCTGCTCAACACCCAGAACGAATATTTCGACGCCCGTCGCTCGCAAGTCAATGCCGACATGGATCTCTCGCTGGCCTATTTGCGCAGCTATGCCGGCATGGGGCGACTGCTCGAAAAACTCGGTCTCAAGCGCGTCGACGCCGACAACGCGCCCGACGAGCGCGACCTGACCCCGGTCGATCTGGCGGAACTTTGCCCGCCACTGGTACCGGGCGACCTTGAACCCGACCGCGAGGCGCTAGCGCGCAAAACCCGTGCCTTGATGGAAAGCTCCTCGAACGGCTTTGTCGATTCGCGTAGCGCGCCCCTGGTGCCGGCCAGTACGGTGACAGCCACGCCCAGCGCCCCACCGGCCACCACGACTCAGCGCCCGCCCGCGAAGAGCAAATGACACTGGCGCCGGCAACGCCGCTCCTGCGCGCGCTGGCGGTGGCCACGGGTTTCCTGCTAAGCACCGGCGATGTTCAGGCGCAAGGCATTCCGACACGATCGACGCTGGAAAAAATTCGGGGTAGCGGCACCCTGCTGATCGGCTATCGCGAAGGAGCCGCGCCATTTTCCTACCTCGACGCCAACGGTCAGCCCATCGGCTTCTCGCTCGATCTGTGCCGCCATGTCGCCGATGCGATCAGAACCAAACTCCAACTCGCGGAACTGAAAGTCATACAGATCCCAACGACACCGAGTTCGCGGCAGATCATGCTCGAATCGGAAGCACTCGACCTCAACTGCGGCTCCGTCACCAACACCAACCAACGGAAACGCTCGGTGGCGTTCAGCGTCTCCACCTTCGTGGCCGGCGTGCAGGCGCTGACACGAAAAGATACTGGAATTCACTCGCTCAAGGACATGGCCGGCAAAACGGTCGTCAGCCCCGCGGACACCAACGCCGATGCCGCTGTACGCGCCGCGGCGACGAGGCACGATCTTTCGCTCAATTTCCGCCAGGGCCGCGATCAGGCCGATTCATTACGCCTGCTGCTCGGAGGAGAAGCCGACGTGATGATGCTCGACGACGTTCTCCTGCGCGGCTTGTTGCTGACTCTGCCGGCGGAGGTGCGTGAAAAACTGCTCGTGCTGGACGAAAAATATGGCTTCGAGCCGCACGGCCTGGAATTTCGTCGGCAGGATCCGCAATTCAAGCGTCTGATCGACGACACCTTGATCGGCCTGATGAACAGTGGCGAGTTCGCTCGCATTTACGACAAATGGTTCACTTCGCCGATTCCACCGCCAGGCGCCAACCTCGACCTACCGATGAGCGACGCCCTGAAACAACTCATCCGCACACCGAACGACAGGGGCGTCTAGGTGAACGCCGGCAATGCAATGCCCTGTTTTTCCGTCAGGCAAAGGCAGGCGGAAAACCCGAAAACCCGCGCTACCGCATCAAAAATCCTGTCGCGTCCACGCGCAGTGACTACTCTTGTTGACGACGCTCGCGATTCCGTGCGGCAATCCCCGCTTTCTCGGAAATGGCGCCGCATCCCGCGCCACGCCGTTCGACGGCAGTGGCCAATCGGTCGATGAAGCGCTGCTGGCAAGCCAACGTCGCAACGTTCCGATCGTTTTCGAGTGGTAATGACGAAGGATTCCCACCATGAATGAAACCATGTTGTTGCTCGTCCTGAGCCTGATAACGGCCGTGATCGCCGGCCTGGTCGTGATGCGCCTATTCACCGCCCGCCGCACGGCTCGTGAAAAAGTCGCGCGAGACAGCAGCGAGAAATTGCTGGCTGACGCCGCGGCCGAAGCCAAACGAATCGAGGCCGGGCGCCGAACCCGGGACGATAACAGCGACCATTCCGCGGAAACGCCCTCCGCAACGACAAAAAGCACGATTGAAGCCGCCAAACGCGATGCCGAACGAAAAGCCGCCGAGGACGCCGCCCGACGCGACGCCGAACGAAGAGCCGCCGAGGACGCCGCCCGGCGCGATGCCGAACGAAGAGCCGCCGAGGACGCCGCCCGGCGCGACGCCGAACGAAGAGCCGCCGAGGACGCCGCCCGGCGCGACGCCGAACGAAGAGCCGCCGAGGACGCCGCCCGGCGCGATGCCGAACGAAGAGCCGCCGAGGATGCCGCCCGGCGCGACGCCGAACGAAGAGCCGCCGAGGATGCCGCCCGGCACGACGCCGAACGAAGAGCCGCCGAGGACACCGCCCGGCGCGACGCCGAACGAAGAGCCGCCGAGGACGCCGCCCGGCGCGACGCCGAACGAAGAGCCGCCGAGGACGCCGCCCGGCGCGATGCCGAACGAAGAGCCGCCGAGGACACCGCCCGGCGCGACGCCGAACGAAAAGCCGCCGAGGATGCCGCCCGGCGCGATGCCGAACACCAAATGGCGGACGCCCGGGCGGCTCAGATTGTCGAACGCACGACCATCGAACAAGCCGCCCGCCACCGTCTGGCGGTAGACGCCGAACGCCGCGAAGCCGAACGGCTGGCGAGAGAGCGCAAGGCGGTCGAGGAAGCGCTTCGTCAGGAAGAGGAAGAACGGCTGGCCGTCGAACAGGCGATTCTGCGCGAAAGGGAGCGGCAGGCGGCTGAAGCGGAAATCGCTCGCCAACGGCCCGTGACACCGAAATCCAAGCGGCCCGAAGAAACGATCGTGATGATCGCCGACGATTCCCGCGTGGTGCGCGTCAAGACCAGCCGCTTGCTGACCGCCCACCGGTACCAAGTGGCGACCGCCGAGGACGGAGCGGACGCCGCGCGCCAGATCGCGCTTTCGCCGCCCGACGTGTTGATCACCGATGTCGACATGCCCGGCCTGAACGGCTTTCAACTCTCCCGGCATGTCCGTGACAATCCACGTACCGCGCGGCTGCCGATCATCATGGTCACCTCGGACAGTGAACAATTACGCGCCGAGGCCACCGAAATCGGCGTCAATGTCGTTCTCGGCAAGCCCTACCCCGAAGAACAGTTGATCGCCCATATTCAGCAATTGGTCGCCGAACAGGGTCGAGCCTGAAGCGGTGACCGGTTCGGCGACCGAGAACTCGCCCTTCCGCTGACCGGGGGATCTCCCTAAACCGCGCCGGCATACGCGGCCAGCAGCGCCATGCGGCGGCGATGCAGGGTCTGCATGTCGAGTAGTTCGCCCCGCGGGCCGCGCCGATGCGCCAGCAGACAGACACAGGCACTGTCCGCCGGTCGAAAAAAGAGCGCCGGACCGGTAAACCCGGTGTGCATCCACCACGAGCCATTGACCGCGCTGGCACCGGCAGCGGGCAGGATCTCGGGCGGCAGATCGCAGGCCGCGTCCTCGAAAACGTCACAACGGCCGTCCGGCGGCAGGCGATCGAGCAGCGCGCCGAACTGGCCCGTGCCGTCCGGAACCCGCCACAAACCCAGACCCCAGCGGGTCCCGTCGCTGGCGACGGCGTGCTCGACGACCATCCGTGGCGCGAATTCACGCCGCCAGATCCGCAGCCACGCCAGCACTTCCCGCGCCGCGCCGCCAAAACCGGCGTGCCCGGTCATGCCGGCCCGGGCATTGGCATCGTGCGGCAAGACCGCCGACGGCGGCGGAAAGGGTGTTGCCGGCGCCGCCAGTTGCCAGGCTTCGCGGTCCGGTCCGGGGGGCACCTCCAGCGGCGGTCTTTGCCAGGGCGCCGCCTCGAGGCCGCTCAACTCCTCGCCCAGATCGCGCCATGCGCGGCCGCTCGCGGCGGCGATCGCTTCGGCCAGCAAGCGGAAGCCGAGGTCGGAATAACAGGCGGGAAAGACGCCGCTTTCCGCTTGCGGTTCCTTCAACAAGGGGTGCGCGCCCCAGGGCCGCGGGCGCGTCAGTTGCCGGGCCAGCGGTTCGCCGGTAAAGGGTAGCCAAGGGGGCAAACCGGCGGCATGCGAGAGCAGGCGGCGGGCGGTCACCGGCGGATAAGCGGCCCGAAACGGCATTTCGGCATCCAGGTCGAGATGCCGGAAAGCCAGCGGTGCGGTAACCAGCGGTTTAGTCAGCGAGGCGAGGTCGTAAAACAAAGGCTCAACGGACTTTTGAACGCGGCGGCGGCGAGCGATCGACGATTTGCACATTCACGTAATCGCGATACACCTCGACGCGGATCAGCGGATTGCCGTTGACGATCCGCTGCAACGCCGAGGGGCTGACATCGCCTTTTTTGAGCATGCTTTCCATCGTTGCGCGGTTTTTCTTGCTGGCGAAGACGCAATCGCTCTCGTCCTCGGCGTCGCGGACGTTGAATTCGTGAAAATTGGCGCGATCCTGGCGGATGATCGCCGCCATCGTGCTCACCGATACACCGCCGTTGGCCAAATTCTCGCCCTGACTGTTCGTTTTGTCCGCCTCCGAAACACGCGCCTGGTAGACACACAGCGGGTCGGCATGCGCGGACAACGCCAACAGCAACACACCGCCGGCAAACAAGGTTTTCATCGCATTTTCTCCAGAAGGAATCAACAGGCGCAGCCGGATACCAGCAGTTCCGGCCGATACTCGAAGTGGATTGTATCGAAATGATGCCATTTGCCGCCCCAGATGAAGCCTTCGGACTCGAAAATACGCACCACCTCCTGCAAATCGGCGTCTTTGAGCACGGCGGCGGGAAACGCGCAGCGTTGTCCCGGCCGACAGCCCGACCACTGCCAGTAGTGGCCAAGCCCTTTCGGCAACTGGAAATCGATGGCCGCGCCGAAACTGTGCGCGCTCTGCCGCCCCGTGCCCTGGATCGGACGCCAGTTGAACGTTCCCGCCAGTCTGGACACCAGCGCGCTGGCCGCCGGCCGCGCCGCGATGGCCTTGCCGACCCGGGTCAATGCCCGGTCGGCGCCGCCGACCGCCGTGAATGACACGGTTTTGCCGGCCGGCGCCCAGTACACCGGGCGCAGGCGGGACTGCACGATCTCGGCGCTGCCGCCGTACAAGCGGCGGAAAAACGATTCACTGCGCAGACGCCCCGGATCGTTGTCCGCTTGCGGGACGGCGACCGGGAAACCGGCCGGGTAACATTGGCTCATCTGGTCGCGCAGATCGGCGCTGTTCAGCCGGCTTTCGAAATCGCCCCGAGTGCCCTTGCCGAACGGCATTCGACTACCGTCGGCCAGTTCAAGCGTCTCTTCGTCGATGGCGACCACGAACTCGGGATACGCCTTGCGCAAGCAGTCGATTCCGCCGGTCGCCCAGGCTGGCCGCGCCAGACACAAGGCGACCGCGAGAGGCAGGGATCGGGCTGGAAAATACCTCATTCGGTGACCTCTTCCGGTGGTTGTTGAAACGGGAGGCGCGAGAATCGCGCTTACGACCCGGGGCCTGCCCGGCAAGCGGCCCGCTAAGCCGCCAGCAGCAGGCCGTCCTGACAGCGCAGCGTGCCGACGCGGAGCAGGTCCCGCGCCAGCCAGTGCGCCAGTTGTTCGTTGCTGTGGTTCAAATAACGGCTGTTGACGCTCTGGCAAAAGCGCAAGCCGGCAAGGAACGCCGGCAAGTCGGCGCGCGGCAGTTGCCGCCGTTCCAGCAACGCAAAAGCCAGAATGACCTTGAGCGCGTGCCGGGCCAGCAGTTCGACATCGTTCTCGAACATCGCCAGCCGCCGGTAAGCGCGCTCCAAGGCGTCGTCGACCTCGACGAAAGGCGAGCCATGGCCGGGAATCACCACGTCGACCGGCAAACGGGCCAACACGTCGAGCGTTTCGCGCGCCGCTTTCAGACCGCCGGCGCCTTCCGGGTGCCCGAGCAATTCGGAGAAAATGACGCCAAAACCGTTGCGCCACAAGGCATCGCCGGCAATCAGCAGACGCCGCTCGGGATTGTGGAAAGCCAGCGCGTCCATGTCGTGCCCCGGCACGGCGATCGCGCGCCAGTTCAATCCGCCGAGTTCCACGTCGTCGCCGGCGGCGATGGTGGCGTCGTGGCGGAAACGGGCGGCGGATTGTCCCAGCGGCGACAGGAGCAGGGCCTCCTCGTCCCACTCGGCGATCATCGCGTCGCTTCCTCGCGGCACGATCACCCGGCAGGCAAAGGCGGCGACCACCGCCGCGTTGCCGCCGATGTGATCGGAGTGCGAATGCGTGTTCAGCAGTCGCGTCAGACGCCGCCCGGCCAGCGCTTGCCGGAGCAGGGCGACCGTCTGCTCGGCGTGCGTGACGTAGCCGCTGTCGATCAGCGCCGCCTGTTCCCCTTCGAGAAAGACGATATTGTTCGCCGACAGCCAGCCGCGTTCAAGAACAAGCAGCGTGTCCGGCAGCATCAGGACTCGTCGGGACAGTCGTTGTTCGGCGCCTTGCTCCGCGGAGGGTCGCGCGGCACCCGCTCGATGACGATGCCCTGCGTCGCCGGCGACACCGGCGGCGGCGGACGGCCGCAACCGAGGCAATAACCGGAATCGGGGTCGGCCATGCAGATGCCGACACAAGGATAATTGTCGTCAGCGTCGTCCATCTTCAACGCTCGCAATCGCCACGCAACTCGCCACCCAGAGCACCGCCCAGCGGGTCGTGGTCGGCGCGGCGACGTTCGACGGCTTGCAAAATCCGTAGACGACGATCGTTGGTCGCGCCGCTCCAGGCGGCGATTTCCGCCAGGGTGCGGAAGCAACCGCCGCACAATCCGCTATGCGCGTCCATCCGGCAGATATTGATGCACGGCGAGGCCACCGCTTCGGTGTCCACAACAGCTTTCCCCTTTCCAAAAACGCCTCAACCGGCGCGACCAGCCAGCAAGGCGCGCGCCGCCTTCGACGCCGGCTCGCGCCCCAGATGACGGGCGATGAAAACCCCGGCATCGAGCAAGGCGTCCATGTCGACACCGCAATCGATGGCCAGGCCGTCGAGCAGAAAAACCAGATCCTCGGTGGCCAGGTTGCCGCTCGCGCCGGGTGCGTAAGGACAGCCGCCAAGGCCGGCGATCGCGCTGTCGAACACCGCCATGCCCATTTGCAGCGAGGCGTAGACGTTGGCGATGGCCATGCCATAGGTGTCGTGGTAATGGCCGGCGAGTTTGTCCAGAGGCACCGCCTCGGCGCAGGCGGCGATCATGCGCTGGATCGATGCCGGCGTGCCGGCGCCGATGGTATCGCCGAGCGAGACTTCGTGGCAACCCATCTCGTACAGCCGCCGGGCGACCCAGGCGGCGCGCGCCGGATCGACGGCGCCTTCGTACGGGCAGGCGACGACGCAGGAGACGTAGCCGCGAACCTTGACTTCCAGCGCGCGGGCGGCATCGACGACGGCGGCGAAGCGCTCGAGGCTCTCGGCGATGCCGCAATTGATGTTTTTTTGCGAGAAGGTTTCCGAAGCGGCACCGAAGATCGCCACCTCGCGCGCGCCGGCCTCCAGCGCCGCATCGAAACCCCTGAGATTCGGCGTCAGCACCGGGAAGGCGACGTTCGGCCGCTGCCCGTGGCGGGCCAGCACCGCCCGCAGCACCTCGGCGTTGTCGCCCATCCGTGGCACCCATTTCGGCGAAACGAAGGATGTCGCCTCCACCGCCGGCAAACCGGCGGCGACCAGGCGATCGATCAGTTCAATCTTGACCGCCGTCGGCACCAGCTGCCGTTCATTCTGCAAACCGTCGCGCGGCCCGACCTCGACCACCTTGACCCGCTTCGGAAAATTCATTTCAGGACTCCATCACGAAATCGACCAGTTCGGCACCGTCGGCGACCTGCTCGCCGACCGCATAACGGAAGGCCCGCACGCAACCGGTCTTCGGCGCGGTGATGGTGTGCTCCATCTTCATCGCCTCGAGGATCAGCAAGGGCGCGCCTTTCTCCACTCGCCGCCCCTCCGTCGCCAGCAACGCGACGATCCGGCCGGGCATCGGCGCGGTCAGACCGCCATCCGCGCCGCCGGCTTCGACCAGATGCAGCGGATCGTCGCACCGAATGACGTAGGTGCCGCCGTCGAGAAAAACGTGTCGTTTTTGCTGCTGTTTCTCGGTCGTCGCCACCACGCTGGCCACCAGTCGTCGATCGTCCAGCTCGACCGCCAGTTGGCCGGCGAACGGCCCGCCGTCGAGAACGCGGCCGCGCGCCAGCACCGACTCGCCGTTCAGCGTCAGCCGCCAGCCATCGGCCGCGTAGGCGATGCGCACTTCGTGGCGGTCGTCGCCGCCGCGGTAGGCAAGCGTGCGCCGCGCTTGCAGGTTCAAACGCCAGCCGTCATGCACACCCCATGGCGACCAGCGGTCGCCGGAGCGACTGGCGGCCACCGAGGCGAGCGCGCGTTCGCGCAGCAGATCGGCGACGGCGGCGACGAAAAAAACGTTGTTCGGCGGCGGGCTGCCGACGGGAAAGAGAAAATTGCGGCTGCGTTCGATCAGATCGGTGTCGAGATCGGCGTCGGCGAACGCCGGACAGGCGACCAACCGCGACAGGAAATCGATATTGGTGGCAACGCCGACAATGTGGTAATCGGCCAGCGCCTGCCGCATCCGCGCCAGCGCGCCGTGGCGGTCGACATCCCAGACGATGAGCTTGGCGATCATTGGATCGTAGTACGGCGCGATCTCGTCGCCCTGCTCGACGCCGGTGTCGACCCGGACATTGAGGCTTTCGGCCGGTGGCGCCAGATGCAGCAGTCGGCCAGTGGACGGCAGGAAATCCCGCCCGGGATTTTCCGCGTAGATACGTGCTTCCAGCGCGTGACCGCGAATCGCCAGTTGTTCCTGCCGCAAGGGCAGCGGTTCGCCGCTGGCGACGCGTAACTGCCATTCGACGAGATCCTGGCCGGTGATCATCTCGGTCACCGGGTGTTCGACTTGCAAGCGGGTGTTCATCTCCATGAAATAGAAACGCCCGTCGTCGGTGACACTGTCGGCGGCGATGAATTCGACGGTGCCGGCACCGACGTAACCCACGGCCCTGGCGGCAGTCACCGCCGCCTCGCCCATCGCCGCCCGCCGCGCGGCGGCGATGCCCGGCGCCGGCGCTTCTTCCAGCACTTTCTGATGCCGGCGCTGCACCGAGCAGTCGCGCTCGAAAAGATGGACGCAGTTGCCATGCGTATCGGCGAAGACCTGGATCTCGATATGTCGCGCCCGACGCAGGTATTTCTCGATCAGCACCTGTTCGTCGCCGAAAGCGGCGGCGGCCTCGCGCCGGCACGAGGCGAGCGCGGCGGCGAAATCCTCCGGCCGCTCGACCCGGCGCATGCCCTTGCCGCCGCCGCCGGCAACGGCCTTGATCAGCAGCGGGTAGCCAATGGCGTCGGCCTGGTGGCGCAGGAACTCCGCCGCTTGCGCGTCGCCGTGATAGCCCGGCGCCAGCGGCACGCCGGCGGTGGCCAGCAGGCGCTTGGCGGACGCCTTCGAACCCATGGCGCGAATCGCCGCCGCCGGCGGGCCGACGAAAATCCGCCCAGCCGCCGCGCAGGCATCGGCGAAACGGTCGTTCTCGGACAAAAAGCCGTAGCCGGGATGCACCGCCTCGGCGCCGGTGCGCGCGGCGGCGTCCAGCAGCCGCTCGGCGAGCAAATAAGAGTCGCTCGCCGCCGCCGGCCCGATGCACACGGCCTCGTCGGCCAGACGCACGTGCCGGGCATTGCTGTCGGCCTCGGAATAGACGGCGACGGTTCGCACTCCGAGACGACGGGCGGTGCGGATCACCCGGCAGGCGATTTCACCGCGATTGGCAATCAGTAGCTTCGAGAACATCGCAACACCTTTCGCTTTGTCGACCGGCACCGTGGCGATCCCGCACTGGCCAAGGCCGACGCGCCGGTCAATCGGCGAGCCAGTTCGGCGCCCGTTTCTCCAGAAACGCCGCCACGCCTTCGCGGCCCTCGTCGCCGGCGCGAATGCGAGCGATGCGGTCGACGGTCTCGGCGATGGTTTCACGGTCGATCGGCTGGCCGGTCACGACGCGAATCAGGCTCTTGCACTCGCCCAGCGCCCGCGGACCGTTGGCGACCAGATGGTCGACGAATTCGTGAATCGCCTCGTCGAGTTGCGCCTCGCCGGGAACCAGTTCGTGCACCAGCCCGATGCGGTACGCCTCCGCCGCCGAAAAACGCTCGGCGGTCAGCATGTAGCGGCGGCAATAGCGCTCGCCGATCGCCGCCAGCACGTAGGGACCGATCACCGCCGGCACCAGTCCAAGTTTGACTTCGCTGAGCGAGAACAGCGCGTCGTGGCTCGCCACCGCGATGTCGCAAGCGGCGATCAGACCGACACCGCCGCCGTAAGCCGGCCCCTGCACGCGGGCAATCGTCGGTTTGGACAACTCGTTGAGCGTAGACAGCAAGGTGGCAAGCTGTTCGGCGTCGTCGCGGCTTTCTTCCGGCGTGTAGCCGGCGGTGCGTTTCATCCAGTTCAGATCGGCGCCGGCGCAAAAACTCTTGCCGATCGCCGACAGGATCACCACCCGCACCGCCGGCGCGGCTTCGAGTTCGAGCAGGCCGATGGTGATCTCGGCGATCAGATCGTCGTCGAAGGCATTGTGGCGCGCCGCCTTGTTCAACGTCAGGATGCCGACCGGGCCGTCTATTTCAACGAGTATCGATTGGTAAGCGCTCATCTGTGTCTCTTCTTCACATCCGGAAAATGCCGAACCGCGTCGTTTCGGCTGCGGCGTTCAACGCCGCCGACAACCCCAGCCCGACGACGCGACGGGTATCGGCCGGGTCGATCACGCCATCGTCCCACAAACGGGCGCTGGCGTAATAAGGGTGGCCTTGCGATTCGTACCGCGCGCGGATCGGCGCCTTGAAAGCGGCCTCCTCCTCGGCGCTCCAGGTCTTGCCGGCAGCTTCCAGGCCGTCGCGGCGGACCGTGGCCAGCACCGCCGCCGCCTGTTCGCCGCCCATCACCGAAATGCGCGCATTCGGCCACATCCAGAGGAAACGCGGCGAATAGGCGCGGCCGCACATGCCATAGTTGCCGGCGCCGAAGGAACCGCCGATGACGACGGTGAATTTCGGCACTTTGGCGCAGGCGACCGCGGCGACCATCTTGGCGCCGTCGCGGGCGATGCCGCCGTTCTCGTACTTGCGGCCGACCATGAAACCGGTGATGTTCTGGAGAAAAAGCAGCGGAATGCCGCGCTGGGCGCACAGTTCGACAAAATGCGCCGCCTTCAGCGACGACTCCGAGAACAGGATGCCGTTGTTGGCGACGATGCCCAGCGGATACCCCCAGAGCCGGGCGAAACCGCAGACCAGCGTGCTGCCGTAGCGGGCCTTGAATTCGTCGAAATCGGAACCGTCGACCAGTCGGGCGATGATTTCCCGCACATCGAACGGCTTCTTGGTATCGGACGGAATCACGCCGTACAGTTCTTCCGCGGCGTGCAGCGGTTCGCGCGGCTCGCGCAGTTGGAGCGGCGGCTGTTTTCGCCAATTGAGATTGCCGACGATGCGCCGGGCGATGGCCAAGGCGTGGGCGTCGTTTTCCGCGTGATGATCGGCGACGCCGGAAACGCGCGTATGCACGTCGGCGCCGCCGAGATCCTCGGCGCTGACCACCTCGCCGGTGGCGGCCTTGACCAGCGGCGGCCCGCCGAGAAAGATCGTTCCCTGCGCCTTGACGATGATCGACTCGTCGGACATCGCCGGCACGTACGCGCCGCCGGCGGTGCACGACCCCATCACGGCGGCGATCTGCGGAATTCCCGCCGCCGACAGATTGGCCTGGTTGTAGAAAATGCGCCCGAAATGGTCGCGGTCGGGAAACACTTCATCCTGCATCGGCAGGAAGGCGCCGCCGGAATCGACCAGATAAATGCACGGCAGGCGGTTTTCGCCGGCGATCTCCTGCGCGCGCAGATGTTTCTTGACCGTCATCGGATAGTAAGTGCCGCCCTTCACCGTCGCATCGTTGGCGACGATCATGCATTCGATGCCGTTGACGCGGCCGATGCCGGTGATCAACGACGCCGCCGGCACCTCGAACGGCGTGCCGCCGCCATACATGCCGTAAGCCGCCAGTTGCGACAATTCGAGAAAGGCGGAGCCGGGGTCGATCAGCGCGTTGACCCGCTCGCGCGGCAACAGCTTGCCGCGCGCCAGATGTTTCTGCCGCGCCGCCTCCGGGCCGCCGAGCGCGATCCGCTCGACCGTGCCGCGCAAATCGGCGACCAGCCCGCGCATCGCCTCGGCGTTGCGCCTGAAATCGTCGGCGCGAGGGTCCAGCCGGCTGGCGAGAACGGACATCAGAAACCTCCGTCGGCCAGCCAGCGCTCGAGCTGCGGCAAGCGGTCCGCGCCGAAAAACGGCTCGTCGTCGACGAAAAGATACGGCGAACCGAAAACGCCTTTGCCGATGGCGGCCGCGCATTCGGCTTTCAGACGCGCCTTCAGCGCCGGGCCGTTCAGCGCCTCCGCCAGTGCATCGCGGTCGGCGCCCCGTGCCGCCGCCAGATCGAGAACCGCGTCCAGCGCGGCGATATTCAGCCCCTCGGTGAAATAGGCGCGAAAAACGGCATGGGCATAGGCGCGCGCCGTCTGGCAGTCGACGTCGTGCAGCCAGTAATACGCGCGGGCGGCATTTTGCGTCGCCAACGGGAAAGTCGCCGGTTGACGGTACGGTACGTCGAGAAAACGCGCCGAACGGGCGAAATCGCGCAAGGCATACGCGCCCTTGAGCGGCACGGTGGTCAACACCGGCGCGCCGGTCGCCTGCAACGCCACCCCCATCAAAAACGGCCGCCATTTCACCCGGCGACCGTAACGCGCGGCGATTTCGTCGATTTTTTCCGAAACCAGATAGCCGTAGGGCGACGTGAAATCAAAGTAGAACTCAATCGGTTGCGGCACGGGTTCGTCCTCCAGGAAATAACGGTGCGCCACGGCCCGCCGCGCCGTGCTTTCCGCGCGCGGAAGATTATGCATGAAGAGACTGTCCTGTTCGACCTCTCCCTGGCGTTTGTCGCCGTCTTCGCGCCGTGAATCCGCTCCGCCACGGTCGCATCCTTCCGTTGAACGATGCCCGGCTGGCTGGAAACTCGTCGAGTTGTCGAGTCGTCGAATGGTTGCCTTCCGCGCAAAATCTCGTACCCGGCGAAGCCTCCAGCCGCCGAAGAAAATTCCCAAGTGCTATAGTTTCGTCGGCGAAATCGCCAGTCGCCATTCGATAACCAAGGACAACAACCATGAAAAACATCGTCTTCGCCGCCATTGCCCTGCTGCTGTTCGGTCACGTTGCCGCGCAGGACGCCGGCGCGTCGTTCGAACCGGCGAGAGTGAGCGCCGAGATCGCGGCGAAACATGCGCTCCAGGCGATGGTCAGTTCCAACGCCTATCACAAAAACGATCGCGTCAGATTTCCGGTCGAGAAGCTGGGCTGGGTACAAGTCGGACGGGACGGTCAGCCGACGGACAAACCGACGCAGACCCGTCGTTCCGGCCTGGCGTACGACATTTTCGAGAAACGGGGTTCGAACGAAGTGATTTTCGCCTTCCGGGGCACCGACAACAAAAAGGATTATCTGACCGCGAATCTCGCCGTGTGGCCGTTCTCCGTGCAATACAAACAAGCCAGGAAAGCTTTTGACGACTACGTCAAAAACCATCCGGAGAAAAAGATCACCGTCACCGGGCATTCCCTCGGCGGCGGGCTGGCGCTAAGCATCTCGGTGCGCCAGGGCGTCGACGCGGTGGTTTTCGATTCATCGCCCCGCATTTTCGATGGTCTCGGCGACAAGCATTTGCCGGCTTCGCGGACAATGATTTACGAGGAAGGCGAAATACTGGCGGTGGTTCGTAAATTCTGGCCGAAGATTTTCGAGGTCGTGCCGCGCGACAATATCCATCAAGCGTCCTTCGATTTCGGCAAGATCAACCGGCACCGTTCGGACTATCTGGCCCTGGGCTTGCTGCGTCTGGGCGCGACCGTCAACGACGAACTGCGCGCCGTGCTGGCGGCGGTGGAACAATAGCCGCTCGGACGCTTTTCCCGGATTTTTTCGCTCGACCGGCCCGAAACCATGTCCTTGCCACGTTGCCTCGAAGAACTCCAGCGCCGTCGCCAAGCCGGCGAGCGTTTCGACTTCCTGCACTTCTGGGGTCATCGGCCGCCGCGCGACGGATCGGTCTCGAAAAGCTGCCTCAGCCAATGGTTCGACGCGCCGTTCGAACTGGAAGGCACCCGCTATCCAACGGCGGAGCATTTCATGATGGCCGCCAAGGCCAGGCTGTTCGACGACTCGCCGGCCCTTGAACGCGTGCTCGCCGCACCGACGCCCGACGAGGCGAAAGCCGCCGGGCGACGCGTTACCGGCTTTGACGACGAGACGTGGCGGCAACACCGTGTCGCGGCCGTCTGCCAAGGCAATCTGGCTAAATTCCGGCAACACGCCGCCCTGCGCGATTATCTCCTGCGTTCCGGAGACACCATTCTGGTCGAAGCCAGTCCGGTCGATCGGATCTGGGGCATCGGACTCGCCGCCGACGACCCCGGCGCCGACAACCCCGCTTGTTGGCGGGGACCGAACCTGCTGGGCTTTGCCCTCATGGATGTGCGGCGCCTTCTGCGGTCAGCACCGTGATGACCGGCAACGACAAAACGCTCGCGATACCCGCCACCCCCTCTTTTCATCACCAAAGGAAACCCCAATGAAAAAAACGTTCGTCGCCCTCATGCTTTGTTCTTTCGGCAACGCGTTCGCCAATTCCGCCTGCGACGTGCCCAAAAACGACTTCGACGGCTTGTATTGCTTGAACAAGGTCTACCACGAGGCCGACGACGAGTTGAACGAAAAATACAAAACGTTGAGCGGTAAACTCGACGCCAACGGCAAAAAAGCCCTCAAGGCCGGGCAACTCGCGTGGATCGGCGAGAGAAACAGGAATTGCTCGAAACGCGAAGGAACGGAGTTTTACGTCAACCTGGACTGCGCCACCACCACCACCATCAAACGCTCGCAATTCCTGCAAGACCGGATTCGCGAGTGCGTCAGTTCGGGGTGCCAGAACAGCAAACTTTAACCACGATGCCGGCCAGCGACCACCCCGACGGTGGCCTCGCGCCGGCCGACCGGGTCGCCGGCGCCAAGCGCTCGCCGATGACGACGCACCGCGGCTGACACCAACCCGCCCGGCAAACCCGGCGCCGATCGAACACGCATTAGCGCATCGAAGGAGAACATCATGCCATTCGCGGGCCTCGGCCTCCACGTCATTCTGGCGGTGCTGTGCGCGATTCACGCCATTCGCACACGCCAGCCACTGTACTGGCTGTTCATTCTTTTCGCCTTTCCCCTGCTTGGCAGCCTGGTCTATTTTTTCGGCGTTTACCTGCCCAATTCCCGCCTGGAACGCGGCGCGATGAAAGCGGTTTCCGCCGCCGCCAAGGTACTGGACCCCAAACGCGAAGTTCGCGAAGCGCGAGCGGCCTTCGACGACGCGCCGACGGCGCAAAATCAGATGCGCCTCGCCGCCGCGCTGCTCGATGTCGGCGAGGCGGACGAAGCGGCACGGCAATACGAAGCCTGTCTGCACGGCCCATTCGCCTCCGACCCCGACATTCGGCTCGGAGCCGGGCGCGCATTCGTCGACTGCCTGCGCTACGCCGAGGCGCTCGGCCACCTCGAACCCCTGCGGTCGGAACGGCCGGAGTTTCGTCCCGAAGCCGTCTCGCTGCTGATCGCGCGCTCGCTCGCCGGAACCTCGCGAAATACCGAGGCACGCGCGGAATTCGAGTCCGCCGTCGCCCGATTCGGAACCTACGAAGCGAAGGCGGAACTGGCGATCTGGGCCTATGCGGTCGGCGACACCGCCATGGCCGACGGCTTATCGGCCGAACTCGACAAAATCGCCGCCCGCTGGAATTCCCTGTCCCGCGAATTGAACGACCCGGTCGCCAAACGTCTGGCCGCCGCCAGAAGCCTGGCGGCGAAGAGCGCCTGATCGCCATCGGACTGTCTCTCGGTCGTGAAAAAGTGGGCGCCGACGCCTTCCAAATTGCCAACGCCCTTGACCGCCTTTCCCGGCATCGCGTTCCAGCCGCCAACGCCGGGCACATCATCGTAACCGACAGCGAAAGAAGGACAACGGATGAAAATCTCGATTATTGGCGCCTCGCGGGGAATCGGCCTCGAATTGTTGAAGAGGGCTCTCGCGGAAGGTCATCACGTCACCGCGCTATTAAGGAATCCCGATCAACTGGGCGTCTCTCACGCGCACCTGACCGCCATCGCCGGCGATCTTCTCGACCCGGCAGCGGTGGCGACGGCCATGACCAATCAAGACGCCGTCTGCATGTGTGTCGGCATCCCGCCGACCCGGAAACCGGTCACCTTGTTCTCACGCGGTACGGCAAACATCCTCGCGTCGATGACGCAAGAAATAAAGCCGAAACTTGTTTTCGTGACCGGCCTCGGCGCCGGCGACAGCAAAGGACATGGCGGTTTCATTTACGACCGCCTGTTTCAACCCTTGCTGCTGGGAACCATTTATGCTGACAAAGATCGCCAGGAGGCAATGATCAAGGCCAGTCAGACCGACTGGCTGATCGTGCGCCCCGGATTTCTGACCAATGGCCCGCTGACCGGCAGTTATCGGGCCATCGACAACCTTTCCGGAATAACGGCGGGGAAGATTTCGCGCGCCGACGTCGCCGATTTCATGCTCAAGCAACTGGCGGCGCCCAGCCATTTCGGCAAAACACCCCTGCTGACTTACTAGGCCACACAACAGCAGCCTTGCGAAAACGAACCCATGCCGACCATTCTCAGCCATGCGGTCGTGCCGCTGGCCATCGGGCTGGGCGCCGGGCGCGACCGGGTATCGCCGGCGCTACTGCTTGACGGCGCCGCCGCGTCGATGCTTCCCGATCTCGATGTGCTGGCCTTCCACCTCGGCGTGGCTTACGCGCACCCGTTTGGCCATCGCGGCTTCAGCCACTCGCTGCTCTTCGCGCTCGCGCTCGGCCTCGCGGCGCGGCTTCTGGCGCCCCGCCCGCGCGCCAGCCGGCTGGTCGCCTTTTGCTTCGTCTTCCTTGCCACCGCGTCGCACGGGCTGCTCGACGCCTTCACCACCGGCGGCATGGGCGTCGCCTTGCTGTGGCCGCTGACGGAGACACGGTTCTTCGCCCCCTGGCGGGTGATTCAGGTGTCGCCGCTTAGCCTCAATCAGATTTTCGGCGCCAAGGGCCTTGCCGTGCTGCTCTCGGAACTCAAATGGGTATGGGCACCGGCGTTCGCGGTCGGCGGCATGCTGGCGCTGCTAGCCCGTTTCCACCAACCGCCCGCCACCAGACAAACCGAGTCAGGGGTCAGGTAGATGATTTTCCAACTCCGGCTTCATCGTTCTCGAAAGCGGTGCCGATGGACGAAAACCATCCCTTTTCGCCGCCGATTGAAATAATGAGTTGTCCCGCATGGCAATTGACACCGATCCATTAGCGCCAAGCAATAGGCGTCCCTAGAATATTTCAATCATTTGATTAAATGTATTACGCTGCTATTTTAAACATTTTACACCGCCCTGAGACGGAATATTTCCCGCCTTTTAGGGGGGCTACTTTA
Organism: Pseudomonadota bacterium; assembly: GCA_029776255.1. Classification (GTDB taxonomy): domain Bacteria; phylum Pseudomonadota; class Gammaproteobacteria; order Burkholderiales; family Rhodocyclaceae; genus Accumulibacter. The sequence goes on along the minus strand of JAKOTN010000062.1, from coordinate 4,020 downwards.
CGTTGGGCCCCATCAACTCGGACGGGAAGCTAATGGCTTTCAACTTCGACGTCACTTGTGAAGAGGGACACTTTCCTGATGGATCACATGCGTTGTCGCTGAAGCTTAGCTCGCCCAATTTGGAGGTAAATGTCTGGCTTCCGAGAGCGGATGCTGGAATGCTGGCCACAATACCTGGCGTCGGAGCGCGTGCAATGCGCCTCGGTCTCGCCGCACATAGTCCGGTCCATTGGGTTCGCACCGAAGATGGCGAGGTTCTCCTGTTGATCGGAGATGATGATCAAACATGGGACCTCGCGATCTCCGTTCCGGCCGTTACTATCGATGCCGCACTGAGCCAAATTCACGCCGCCTTAACAAAATGACACATCACACAATCGAATTACGCTCGCTATTCCGGCCCCTGGGGCCCAACATTTCGGTCCAGGGGACGCTGCGCGATAAAGCGCCGCGCAGCGCCCCTGACCTTCGACGTTAGGTGCCTATTCATGGCTTGCGAATACTTAAAGGTTCTCAGCGAAACAGGCGTCGCGCTGTGGTTTGATTTAGCACAGCCATTTGATGAAGACCTATTCTTAAAAACGCTGGAATCAAGCCCCAATTTCAAAGCCATCGGCAAGAAGGTTATTTTTCAATCACAAGCTCCAGCGGAAATAATTCAGGAAGTGACAACCAGCGAAGGTACTTTTTATATCTCGAAGCAGTTTGAAGGTTTAGAAACTGGGGTCGATATTTACTCAAAGAATCCATTGCTCATGGAAAAAATTCTTGGGCAGCTAGAGGCTTCTGGGCTTTATCGTGCGCGTGTCACCTAACTTTGCGGTCAAAGCCGCTCCGGCCTTCGGCCTTCGCCGGCCGGTTACGTCGAACGTTATGTTTCATAGGCACCCACTGTGCGCATCATGAATGCTGAAGAAGCTCTTGCGGAGGCGCGACGGAACGATCCGCTAAACGAGTTCTTTGTCTGGTGGGATCGAATCTCACAAGACGATGTGGCTACGCTTGAGTCGGCGCTAGATGGAGCGTCGCGCGAGGAGGATATTCAGCAGTTTCTACAGGCGAATCCTAAGTTCCTAATTCAGCATTTGGGCGGTGGCCACGGCCGATGGGTCATTCCAAAGCAGAAGTTGGGAGCCGAGCACGTTACCGATTTTCTGGTCGCTGAAAAGCATTCCTTCGGTTACGAGTGGCAAGCAGTAGAACTTGAGAGCCCATTGAAGCCCATGTTCAACAAGAACGGTGATCCGTCGCAGCACCTGAATCACGCAATCCGGCAAATTCAAGACTGGCGTTCGTGGTTACTCGCAAATCAGAACTATGCCGCACGCCTACGAACTGAGAGCGGCCTCGGGCTGACAAGCATCAACGGCAACGTTCCAGGCCTCATTCTCATCGGCCGGCGCGCATCGCTACATGAAGGCACTGTCGAACGTCGGCGACAGATGGTGCATGACCTCAACATTCGCATCCACACCTATGACTACCTCCTTGAGTCTCTCAAGGGGCGATTGAAGGGGCTTGCTGTCTGGTCAAGTGAGCCAATTGCAAATGAAACATATGAGCTTCCCCCGAAATTTCGTCTGCCAAGGGTGACCTAAAATTGTCGTCACTTTTGGAAGGCAGGAAATGAAGATACCGACGCAGGCATACACGACCGAGTTCAAGGAACTGGCGGTCAAGCGCGTCAAGGACGGGCAAAGCGTAGGCATGGTTTGCAGGGAACTCGGGCTGAGCGACCAGACCTTGCGCAACTGGATCAAGGCAGCGGCGGAAGGCCGGCTCAACGGTGCCGGCGGCAGAGTCGTGACGGCCGAAGAGATGGAGCTGTCCCGGCTGCGTGCCGAGAATCTCCGACTCAAGCGGGAGAACGAAATCCTAAAAAAAGCGACGGCGTACTTTGCAAGGGATGTTCTGTGAAGTACGCCTGGATTGCCGCGCAAGGCCAGACGTTTGCGCTGTCCGAAATGTGCGAAGTGCTCGACGTCAGCATCAGCGGCTATCGGGCATGGAAGCGTGGTGGCCGGCCGGATCGCAAGCGCCTTACCGACAGTCAGATGTTGGCGCTCATCCGGGCCATTCATACCGAACTCAGAGGGGCCTATGGCAGCCCGCGCATGGTGCGTGAGCTGCGGGCAAGAGGCTTCTCGGCCAGCAAGGCACGGGTCGAACGGCGGATGCGAGACCATGGCATCCGAGCCCGCCACAAGCGGCGCGACAAGGTGACGACGGACTCGAAACACGGCCTGCCGGTGGCGGACAATCTGCTGGATCGCAACTTCACACCGACGGCCCCGGGCCAGGTGTGGACGTCGGACATCACCTATCTGTGGACGGATGAAGGCTGGCTGTACCTCGCCATCGTGCTCGACCTGTTCAACCGTGAAGTGGTTGGCTGGTCGCTGAAGCCGCGCATGACGGCGGAGATCGTGACCGATGCGCTGACCATGGCCTGGTTCAGGAAGCGCCCGGCACCGGGGCTGCTGCACCACTCCGACCGCGGCAGCCAGTATGCAAGCCATGCCTTCCAGGACAAGCTAAAGGAATACGGCATGACGTGCTCGATGAGCCGGAAGGGCAACTGCTGGGACAATGCCCCGACCGAGAGCGGGTTCAACAGCTTCAAGAACGAGCGGGTGCATGGCGTTCGGTATGCCACCCATGCCGACATGAAGGCCGCCAGCTTCGAGTACATCGAGGTGTTCTACAACCGCAAGCGGCAGCATTCGACCCTGGGTTACCGGTCGCCGATCCAATTCCTCAAGGACTGGGTCAGCGAGCAGCATCAGGAAAAACGGGTAGCATGAAACCCACCCTTTGGAAGACGAAAAACAGAGGGAAGCTCAGACGCCGGCATTAGCGATTGCGTTACCATTGCGTTTCTTCATCAACTTGGGACTACCGAATCTTGCACCCGCGCACGGTAGAGATTCAATTCATCGAACCGCCGGATACGTGACCCGTACGTCCGGTGGTGTGGGAGGGAGGGGCCGCGAGGCATCTTCCTATCCCGATTAGGCTTTAAACCAGTCCACTAAGATTTTTTCACTACAGGAGAAAGCCAATGAAGCAATCAATTGTGAAAATGCTTTTTTTGTTGTTCGTGTTTCCCTGTTTGGCCTTTGCGCATACCGGTGTTGGGGAAACAACAGGGTTTATGCACGGATTTGGCCATCCAGTCGGTGGAGTTGACCATCTGCTTGCGATGGTGGCTGTCGGTCTATGGGCAGCTCAAATTGGTGGGCGTGCATTTTGGGTCGTCCCGTGCACATTTGTTGGTGTCATGATTTTGGGCGGCGTTCTCGGCTTCTCGGGCGTGTCTGTTCCTTTTGTTGAAGAAGGGATATTGGTTTCTGTTCTGATGCTTGGTGTCTTGATTGCGGGTGCATTTCGGTTTCCACTTCTCTACAGTGCCTTAGTTGTCGGTTTCTTTTCTGTATTCCATGGTCATGCCCATGGTGCAGAGATGCCTGCCGCAATAGGCGCTGCTTCATACACAGTTGGTTTTGCTTTGGCTACCGCAATGCTTCATGCCGCAGGCATTGGGTTAGGGATACTCACGCAAAAAACAAATCTACATACAGTCACTCGTTTCGCTGGCGGCGCTATTGCGCTTAGTGGAATCTATTTGGCAATTTAGTAAATCGCCTAACACTACGCTCAACCGGACCTGCGCGAAAAGCCGCGCAGGCCGATTAGCTTCACGTGTGCGCCGGGCATGGCGCGTTACTTCGTAGGTGAAAGTCCTACGGCCAGGCAAGCAGAGCCGAAGGCAAGGAGAAGGGCAAGGGCAAGGGCGTCGCCGCGAGGCGGGGTCTATCTGTGCGCCCAATCCGAAACTGCGGGGCGATGAACAAAAACCGGATATGAGGTGTGGTGCACTCGGGACGAGCGGGCACGTGACCGCGAAGTCCTCTATCTGCGGCAACAGGGTGTGCTTTATAAATTCGGCGCCTATGCAGGGAAGGTAACGCGTCTTACCCCGGGAGATCTCCCCGGTGCTTCGGAACACTGAAGCTGGGT
>JAKOTN010000051.1 GCA_029776255.1 Pseudomonadota bacterium | reverse complement strand
TCTAATATATAATTGGTAAACAATGATTGTATTTCAGAGATAGTATTACCAATAGTGTTTATATCATCTAATGATGTAGATATAAACTCAGTGCCATTATAATATTGCCATGTTTGTTGATTATCAAATGATAATAATACTCTAATATCAGTATTTTCTGGCATAGAATGATTAATAACCAAAGCTTTTATTGACTAAACCATAGACATAGGAATATTCTATGATAAAATTGATAATTCACTACTTTGTTCTAATGCATATAACGTTAAATCGAACGACGCATCTGGTAAATACGTAGAAATTAATAATGTGAATTCATTAAGCTAAGTATAATCTATTCCTGTTGTAGATTCTAATCCATATTTTAAGAATGTTTCAATATCTGGTTGAGTTATATTATATAATGATGTTAAATCAATATAATCAGGATTAAATGTGATAATATGGTTATTTGATATTTCTTTAAATAAAAATAAATATTTTGCATATTTAGTATATGTATCTAATGATATAATATTTGCATTTGATTCAGTATACATATGTTCTCCCTAAGATCTTATATTACCATCATATGTTAAACCATATACAGTATTTGTACTCTATTTAATTTGAGATATATTAGTAAACGCTTCACAATCAGATTGTTGAAACTCGTTATTCCCAAAATATGATATTGTATTATCATATGTCAACTAATATATAGATGTATTAGTATCAAATTGAATATCTTTTACATTAGATAATGTTGAAACATTTGACTATGCTTCAAACTATGTATTAGTATAATTTGTAATTAAAAGAGTATTTGTATTTGTTAATCCGCATGTAAATCCATTAGGGTCGTATGGCACCTATAATTTAATAATATTATTCCATGTTGTTATTTGATTAATAGGATAATTAGATTGGTTTGTAACACATGTTCCATCTGTAAATAAGATAAATATATGAATTCTTTCTTCTGATGGTAATGAATTAAAATATCTAACTTCAATTTGTGAAACAGTTTTTGAAGGATGTGAAACTAATATATCTGATATATTCTATATAATTGAATTCAATATCTATTCTGAACTTGAATTATTTCCATATTTATAATATTGAATAGTTTTATCTATATCATAATATATAATAAGCTATCCAGTATTAATATCTGAAAAAGGAAAATATTCAAAATATAATATCTTATCTACATTATTAGATACTAATGTGGTTTTATAATATAATGCATTTGCCTGAGTTAAATATGTATATTCATTTACATTATATCTATCAGAATATATTGATTTAATATCATTAATTGTAATTGTAGTATTTGGTAATTTACCAATATATTGGTTATTAATTGTCTATAAACTCACAAATATCTCTCCTTATTATATTCGTTCAATCTATACTCTATTATTAGTACTAACTGACAAATTGATATTAGTTGGTGTGCGATTATCATATGGGAATGCAGTATAATAATAAATATTTCCTATTTCTACATTAACATCTGTATATTTAGTACCACCGCCCTGATATACAAATTCTCCTTCTGAAATATTCATAGGAAATTCGATAGTTGATTTTCTAATAATAACTCCCTAATAATCATAATCATCTGGTGGCGTCCATGTTAATTCAATCCCAGCTGTTACATTTGACTATGTAAATGATTTAAGGTCATTAGGCGGTGTATAATCAATGACATTATAGTTTATCTTATAACTACCATCTGTATATATGGTAACTCTCAATATATTATTCTATGGGAAACTGTAATCATAATCGCTATCGCTCTACAACTTCCATGTACCTGCTATATCTACTTGCATAGATAATGTGTCTAATTCTAATATATCTGAATATTCATTTTCTGATAAATAGAACTAGAACCTAATGACATTATCTGATGTGATAAATTCATTCCAAATATTAGGATTAGATTCATGAATAGTATTTAATGTGTTTGCATCAAATCCATAATTATATATTGTTTTATCATTATTAATATCTACTGGCAATATTTGATTATTGTAATATCCATACCATGTAGTACCTTTATCATTAGATAATAATATTCGTAACTAACTATCTAATGTATATGATATATTAATTGAAGTAATAGATGGAGAAACTGATATATCATCTGTTATTAACGAGATCTATATGTCAAATATAGTATCAGTATTTTTTACTTGATAATCGGTAAATAGCGATTGTATTTCGGAAATAGTATTGCCAATAGTATTGATATCATCTAATGATGTGATTATAAACTCAGTACCATTATAATATTGCCATGTTTGTTTGTTATCAAATGATACCAATATTCTAATATCAGTATTTTCTGGCATGGAATGATTAATAGTTAACGTATTAATTTTAACCACATTAAATAAATTAAGTATAGAATTGGTTTGTGCAATACCAGTATCAGTATTGTTTAATTTTATTACTCCAGTATCTATAATTAAATTGTTGTCAATTGTGAAATTTGTATTATTCTATACTAATGATTTGGATTTAGATGTAGACTATAAATTTTGGGTATAATTGAGAGTTATTTTGTCTATATTCTTGAAATTGAATGTGGATATATCATTATTCA
>JAKOTN010000037.1 GCA_029776255.1 Pseudomonadota bacterium | reverse complement strand
CTGAGCTCAGCCGTCATTGCGGCCGGCCCGCCCATGGCCGCAAGACCAGAGAGGAAGATCGCACGTCCCCCGAGACCGGCCGGGGCGAAGACGAACGCCAACGGCACGGACGCCACGGCGCCCAGTCCGTCGCCGATCACCACCGGCCAGGTCCTCCAGTCTCCAAGCCCGCGTCTGGGCGAAACCGCAGCCACCGAGTCCCTGGCTTGTTCCGCCCAACGCGCCGGCACACCCAAGTCACGGGCGAACTGCGCGAGGGCCGCCATGGACTGGTCTTCGGAGAGTTTGATCGCGAACGGACTGAAGGGGTTGTCCATCTCGGCGGCGATCAACATGCCTAGGCACATCGCCTCGGGGAGCCTCTTGTGAATCAGGTCCCGGAGGCGTCCCGGCCCGGTGGTGAACATCGGTGGGAACACACCTGCCACCCGGTTCGAGGCGAAGGCGTTGTAGAGGTTCCGGGAGAAGTGCATACGCGCCTTCACCATCCGGCCACGTCGCTCCACGTTGCGCTCGCCCTCGATGATGCGGTCAAGCAACTGCAAGTCGCAAAGGGCGGCAATCGCCGCCCATTGCCCCGCGGGGGCGGTATCGGGGTCGATCATTCCGCCCGCGGTCCACTCGAAGTAACTCTCGAAGCCGGACGATGGCGAAGCTGCGTTCATTCCGATCCCCAGACGTAGCGTGCTCTTGCAACGGAGTCTAGGGCAGGCGCGACAGCTTGATCTGTGCTCAGGCGCCACGGGCTGACGCTGCCATCGCGCCACGCGACTCGCCAGAGTGGACGTAGTCTCGGCACATGAAACTCGCGTTCACCCCCACCGACCCCGCGACGATCGGGGTGGAGTGGGAACTCGCCCTGGTAGACGTGGCCACCGGGCAGTTGACGCCGGCAGCCCCCAGCTTGCTCGACCGCGTCGAAGACCCCGACAAGGGGCCGATCAGACGCGAATATCTCACCTGCATGTTGATAAAGAAACATTATAATTGTTATATATAGAATGCTTTATTAAACAAAAACAAATAAAATAATGTATTTTTACATCTTTTATAAATCATTTAAAAAAAAATATACAATTTTGCAAAAAAAATTATGATATTTTCGAAAAGTTTAATTTAGATGACACTCCATTGGGTAAATATTATGAATTCGCACATGGCTATTTCATGTACCCGCAGTTAGAGGGAGAAATAGGGCCTCATATGAAATTTATGGGTAAAGAAATGATAGTATGGAGTTTGAATAATTATTTAGGATTAGCAAATCATCCAGAGGTGAGAAAAGTAGATGCTGA
>JAKOTN010000012.1 GCA_029776255.1 Pseudomonadota bacterium | reverse complement strand
AACATGTAATCAACAGAGAATTGTAAAATTTCAAGTTGTTACTATTGTTAGTTCATAATCATAATAATGTTTTCTAACAATGTTTATAAATCCATTTGTTATCCTTTTACACCTACGTTTCCATTAATACTACTGTTTATTTTATCGTTCTAATTGTGTTTGTATCCCATTTTAACTACCTCCTATTATGTTGTATTTTTTCTTACTCCATATAATAAGTTTTTCATTTTTAATTATTATCACTCGATATATGAGAGTGATAATTGTTTCTATTATGTAAAATTATTGTAAAAATTCTGTTAAACAATAAAATTTAGATCAACTAAAATTGAATAGTGATAATTGGTTATCATTTTTTGTTGATTCTCTTTTAATAATTATTTCTTCTGTTCTAAACAACTCCTTTCTTACGCCCTAAATAACATTTTTGACTTATTCTATATCCACAAACGATAATTCAAGTGGTATTAATATTTGTTTGTCTATGTACTGTTATACTGATGGTATTATTTATCCTGAATTTTTAGAACATATTTCTTTAATTCTTGTTAAAAATTATGTTATAATGTTTACATCGTCCAGTTATTATAGATTTTGAATTAAGTACATTTCTGTTTTAGAACCTGTCTAATTAAATATCTTTACTAATTTATCATAAAACGGTTTTGTTTATTCTGTATTAAATATAATAAATGGTAATAATAGTACCTTATATTAATTCTAATCCTAACGAGTATATTATTTCATTTATATTTATTAGTTCATTTATCTTACGTGATTTGGTACTGTTTTGTACTCTTCATCTCTTAATTGTTTTGAAAATTAAATACTTTGGAACGTCTCTACCATTTCATCTGTTACATCTTCTGTGTTTACGAATGATGTCATTTACGTCTTTACTTCATTTACAATTTTCATTATTTAATCATATAGTGATAACGTAAAATTTTCTTCATTACTTTTTGTTAATATATATGTAAATAATGTTACAAGTTTTTTCTTTTAGTATTACGATGTGTCTGACCTCTAAATCTCAACTCCCTTCTATATGTTTTTATTATTGAAAGAAATACCAAAGTATCTTTTCTTAGAAAACATTTTTATAGATTTAAATATTTTGTCTACTTCCATCTTTAATGTGTTTTGTTTTATTATATCATCATCAGATAAATTTTTGAATATGTTTTTGATTATATTAATTATATTTGTATTAACAATTTACCTAACTATTTCTTACTAATACTCTGTAATTTTCTTTTATAGTACATCTTTTAAATCATCTTAAATTTATTCATAATATTTTTCTTTATACTTTTTATTTATATAGTCCATTATTTCAATGTTTTTATTATCTTATTGTGTGTAATGTACAAAGACTGAATCTGTGTCACCATATATAACTTCAAAATTTAATTGTATATCTTTTAGTAAATTAATTAATCTATTATCTGTTATATCTAATGATTATATAAAATCTTCTGATAATGTCAATGTTAAATTATTTATTATATCTTATACATTGTTTATCATATACCTTCCTGTTTAAGTAATTAATTGTTATGTCAAATAATTAAACAAAGGAAAATTCTGATAACCAAATTATCCGTAAAACGAATTTTATAGTATTTTATAGTTTAATTGTTTATTATAGTAACTAACTTATTCAGATTTCTTTTATTAATCTTTAGATAATTCTTCATATATTTTCTTATATTCTAATCTTTTTTACAATATTTCTGTAACAATCTTTGGTAATAACTAATGATTAATCTAAGAATCTGATGTCTTTTTAATTGGTATAATTATTTTCTATGTATCATCATAATTTTTATATAATTCACTTTCTGTTATAGGAAATTACGGTGAAAAATCTATATATGGTACGTTATCTTTGTTTAATTTCTACTCTGTTTCCTAATTTATTATAGAAATATTTTCAAACGAAATATTAAACGTACAAATTAAATTCGGGTATAGAGATTGGAAGTCTAATACAAATACATTACTTAAAATGTTTGTTGTAGTAGGTGGAAATACGTACTAACCACTAATTTTCGTATTTACTTGATATAAATTTCTTGTTGGAATTAATAATTATACACTTTCTTATAACTATTTTAATTGGAAGTATGTTTGTACTGATGTTGATGTATTCGATATTTATAATAACGATTACGGTATAATACTTTGGAACGATTGATGTAATTCAATTAACTTTAATTTTTCTTCTAATTCATAGATTATTTGAACGTCTCTCATTGAGTATTACACAAAATCAACTAATTAATTAATATTGTTTTCTTTAAAGAAACTATCATATTAAATAAATCCATGACTTACTGTTTTTCCTGATATACCGTTTTCTTTTTATACATTCGTTAATTACCATGATGAAGGTTAAACAAATATATATTTTTTATATAGTTTTTCATACGTGAGAATATCAGGTATTATTTTTTGTATTAATTGTGTTACGGTCATATCTTGTTTATTATTTGTTTTAGTTCTATCATATTAATCTTCTTCTAATATTAGATTGGTAAACTCTAAATCAGAATTAAAATATTTCCATTCGTCAGTATCATATAAATCTTAATTTATTATATTTAATATCGATATTTGTTCATGTAAATCGTATATTTTCATTCTTTGTATCAAATAAGGAATATCGTAAAATTCTATAAACCATCCAGTTATAATTGAAGGTTTTAATTTTGTTAACAATGATATATAATCCTTTAACATTTCTTCTTCATTGTCTGAAAACATTATTTGAATATCATTCTTATCAACATTTATTTCAGTCATTTTCTCTTTTATTTGTTCTATTATTTGTTCTTTGTTGTCTAATTCTTTTTCTTGTAAATTAATAAGAAAATAATACTTTTTTGTGTTATTGTAAACATGAATAATTTGTATTGATATAATAGGTTGTTCAGGATTGTTAGGTCTATTTGTACCATCAGTTTAAAATTATGTTTCAATATCAAGTATAAAATAATTAGTTTCAGGATTAACATTTATAATATCTACATCTAATACGTATTTGTAATCTTTGTTTGGTTTAATTCTCTATTAAATTTTCTATAATGGTACAGAAATTACATTTACATTATAAATCTTACAAAGACTTTCAATTTCCTTAGACAATAATTAAAATATCATTTTCTATTACATATACGTTGAATAATTAACTTCATTTATTGGTACTTCTATAATGTATTACTTATTTAATGAATATTTTGTATTCTATTACATTTTTTTCATTGTGATTTATATTGGTTTTGGTTTTTATTCGTTATTATATCGTATATGTGTATATATTTTGAACAATTGTTATTCTGTAATATTTGATTGTTTAATTTTTCTACTCTATAGATAATTTTTTATCTAACTATTTTTCTATGTTTTAATACCTTCAATTACTTTATTCATCTATTTACTCATTATAGATTTTATAGTTTCAGTATCCGAAGTATCAAACGAATACTACACATAATTATTATAAACAACATCGTAATGATAAAAATTATTATATTTTTGTTTAAGAAAAAACACGTCTAAATTTTATATCTTATGTAATTATACTATATCCAATTTTTCTACATCAGGTCTTATCATATTAGTATCCCACATATACTCATTAATTTAGAGTATATGTGGGGTTACCTCCTTTCTTAATTGTGTATCAATTATTTGAATTTAAATTACTAATATTAAGTAAAATATTACTTGAATATATTTCTTGATTTATTATGTTGTTAAGTGTTGAATATTTTTGACGTGTAAACATCTGTGTATATTTTGTATATATATTTTGATACTTTTCTCTACTCTTATGGTTTATTATAAAGAAAGACAAATACACAAAATACTTATAAAATGGATCGGTTTGTATTACATTATCTATATCGTCTATGAACAAAGATATTATATCGATGTTTTCATCCGATTTTGATTTTTCTTTTATTTCTATATATTCATTCACCTTTTTAATTGGGTCAATCATTTTGTTTAACGTATTTAATTGTAACTAATTAAATAATTATTTTTTTGATCTAACATTAATTAACAAATAATTACGTTCAATATTACTTTTAATGGTTTCTATTATTGAATTTTTATCCTAATGTTTTACTGTTTGTTATATAGTATTTTACAGTTATTCCACAGTTATATTAAACTGTTCATCTATTTCTGTTATCATAGACTACGTATTATATATATTATCAAGTTCAAATAATTTAACAACATTTTGATAGTTTGTAAATATTTATTTCAGTGTTCTATTAGTTGTCATTGTTTATTGTTGAATTGAATACAATACATCAGGAATATTATCTCCTCTATCACCTTTTAATATCTTTATCCAGTTATTTAACATGATGTAATTTATACTGTCGGGTATAATACTGTCGGGTATAATACTGTCGGGTATAATACTGTTAGTGTTCTAAATTTATTTTGACAGTTATTCTACACCAAGTTTTTTCGTTATTAGTTCTTCACTTATTTCATCTATATTTAATACTTCCTTTCTTCTCACATGATAAATGTATACATTATCGTTGAGAAGTAATTGATAATCACCATCCTATGATATTATCAAATAATTTAACGTATTATTTGATAATTTAGATGTATAATGTATAATTGACTAAATTAAAAAGTCACCTTCTTCAAATTCTGTATTAATCTAAAACACATTTGGTAATGTATTCAGTTTAGGAAATACATAATCTTTTATTAATTTTTTAGATAATTTTAATAATTCTTTTTCGTTCATGAATTTTATTTGTTCATCAAGTGTTAACGTTTCTACGTCTATCATTCTGTTTTATTTATAATTTTCATAAACATTAACTAAATTTTTTGATTTGTGTTTTTCGTTTATAATTATAAATGTTTACTGTGGAAAAACATATTCTATTTCATACATCAATCTAAATATATATGACTAATACTACGTCTAAATTTCTTTTTATTCTTATTCATCAGGTTATTCATTTTATATTTGATGTTTATGTTAAATTTATTTGAATATTGTTAAAAATACATTCATATGGTCGAACAATACAATAATAGATTTACTATCATTTCCCTTCTATGTTATTTTTTCTTTTAATCTCTAAATATTTTCTCTTACGGTAGACATAAAATCACATCCTTTTCTGTATCATTTTATGTTAAGTAATCAAAAAGGTATATCATCAGAATCAGAATTACCATTAATATCATTCAGAATGTCATCCACATTTAGTTAGTTATCATCAATTTTGTTTTAGTTTATAAGTTACAAAAATTCATCTTCTATATCATTTGTGTTTGTATCTGTTGTAGTTATTGTTGGTGTATTAATAGTATTACTAATATTAGTTAGTATATTACTTTCTTGTTCTACATTTTTCATTGTTTAAATACTTTCAATTTTTTCAAATATTCTGTTTATTTCTTATTCTGTTTCTTCTTTTTTAACTTCATACATAAATTTGTCATATATATTTTTAAGTTCGTTATATTTGTTTTCTATATTTTCATTCAAATATTTTGTCTTAAATTCATTGTATGGTATAAGTTGTATATCTTATTTATAAGACATAATCTAACGTCCATTTTCATCTACATCAGGATAACATGTTATCGTTGTTAAAGGTATCATTTCATAACTTTCTAATGGTTTTGAAAGTTCAATGAAAAATAAATCATTTGATATTCCATTCTTTTGTGATTACTCTTATAGTGATTGAATTAAAGAGAAAAATTCATCTTTGTACAATGTTAACATCATAATTGTTTAGACTTTTTTGTTCTATAATATTCCCATCACTTTGTTAATATCAAACATTGTTAATTTTTAATCTATATTATGTTTCTTTATCCGATTTTTTGTTTCCCAAAATCGGTCTCTAATACCTCTATCCAGTTAGAAATTCTTATCTGAACTATGTCCATCATAATTTATTATTTCTTGTGATATTGTACCGAAAAATTTTTCCTAAACTGTTGTATTATTCTAAAAGTTAAATGAAAGTTTTTGATTTCGTACAAACACATCGTAATTATTTGACACTAATACAACTTGAAATTTAATTTTATCATACAACATCTGTTTCTACTGTAGATATGAGTAGAAATTTACTTCTTGTTTCTTTGTAGAATAATTAAATTTTGATGAAACTTTAATTAAATCAATGTTTGTTTCAGATAGTATACCTTTTGTTTGTGGTTAATCACCTGTGTTTCTGTTAAACTCACTTTCTTTTTTCATTTTCTACAATGTTTCATTTAATATACTCATAGTAATCATACCCTCCTTTTGTGGTATTCATTCATCCTAACAATTATTGTTTTTCATTTATGTTTTTATCATTTTCAAAATCATCTGTTATCAACGTAAGTTTCATTCCAAATCTTGTATATAACACGTTTGTTTTTTCAAACTTTGTTAATATACCATCTTAGAACAAATCATCACCTATATATATTTTATAATATTAAGATTTTGGTATTTATGTTTAATCATATGTTGGAAGTATAATACTAAATTTCTTATAAGAATTTGTTATAGAAAATTCAAATAAATCTATAGTAGAAACAAATTTAAATAACAATGTATTTTCATCTTGATTATCAAAAATTAGAAATGTTACTGTTGATTTACTTGTTTATACTATTTTTTTATTTTCATTATTAACTTCATTAATATCATTCATATCAATTACCTCCTCATCATTTTGTTTCATTTTTCGATATTATTTTTCCTTTCTATAATATCTTTTCATTAGTTTTCTTTATTTGTTTCTAACCGAAGTTTCAATATCACGATTAAATATATTATAATAAACACAAACACACGTAAATATTATTATTAATAACATTTAGACCGTTAATTACATATAAAATCTATACATAGAAAAACACCTCCTGTTATTATAATCAAAAATCAATGTCATTACACAATAAAACATTACCATAAAATTAATCAATTAAATCTTTGTCTTAGTCTTATTATTTTTAATCTGTTTTTTCAATCATTTCGTTTTATGATATTATAATCCCCGTATCTTTAAATTTCATCGTATTAAAATCAACATCAAGAACAACTCTATAACCCGATTTTCCATGTCTATTTTTACCGATGTTTATTTTAATTTTTTTATCGTCATCTTCAAATGGTTCAAGTATTAATACACCGTCCTATTCCTATAACTTTCCAAACGATTCAGATACATTATCAAGTTCAATTTTTTGTGAACGATATTATTGTCTGTGTACTTGTGATGGTGTAATAACAACAACATTCATTTCTTGTTACAATTGTTTTTATATTCTTTACAATGTTATTAATCTAACTCTTTCATTTTCCTATTTCTATTTTAATAAGTCTAAATAGTCTATAATTATTACATCAACCGTATTTGAATTTTGTTTTGTTTGTTACTATTATTACAACATCTGATTTTTAACTAATACAGACCGTTGAATATTTTTTATAGAGATAGATTGTTATGGAAAATAATCAATCATTAAAGTACCAGTTTTAGGATTATTAAAAAATTCTGAACAACTTTTCTAAACAGTTTCTTAGTTTGTATGAAATGTTTCAAGTGATACACCTGAAATGTTTTAAAATAATCTTAATTTTGTTTCTTCTATTGTATTTTCTAATGTTATATATAATACATTATAACCTTCTTGTAACATATTTTTAGTCAATTATAAAGAAAATTATGACTTTCCACCACCAGTTTTTCCAAGTATGAAATATAATCTACCACGTTGAAATCCACCGTTAAACATCATATCAATTGAATTAAACCCTGTTGATATATAAGACTAAGACTTCTATGTTTATGATTCTAATATTTCTTGTTA
>JAKOTN010000008.1 GCA_029776255.1 Pseudomonadota bacterium | reverse complement strand
GGGGATGTCCCAAACTCAGTTGCAGGTTTGAGCCGGTGGTCATGAGAATTATGCGGCCTTCTTGACTGGCTGGGCTGGTGGCCGAAGACCGCTTATCAATGACTTCAGTTGTGCGAAGCCGCGCAGTTTCCTGAATGATTTCTCGGCCTCCAGAAAGCCGGCCGCCGTCCAGCGCAGCGCCATGTCTGCGCTCTTGTAGTTCGTCACCCTGCGGCTGACCCGACGCACCACGGAGTTGGGTGATTCAATGACATTTGTCGTGGCCAGGCAGCGTGCCAGCTCGCCTGTGATTCCCAGCTCCGTGATGGTGAACATCTCCTCCAAGCCCTCGCGCACGCTGGCGGCTGCATCCGGGTGCTGGGCCTGCAGTTGGCGGGCCAACTCCCGGAGCTTGCTCTTGCCCCGCACCGGATCGAGCTTGAACGATTGCGCCATCACCCAGCGCACCTGCTGGGCCTTGTCCTTGGGCAAGCGCTCGGTCACGTTCCTGATCTTGTGGATGCGGCAGCGCTGCACCTTGGCGTCAGCGCCGCAGCGCTGCTCGATGGCCGAGCGCAGCGCCTTGGAGCCGTCGATCACCCACAGCCTGGCAACGTTCAAGTCCACGCCCCGATCCGCCAGTGTGGCCAGCAAATCCTTGACCACCTTGGCGTTCTCCGAACTCCCCGAGGCCAGTCCCAGAACATGTTTGTTGCCTTGCGCGTCCACCCCCACAGCGGCAATGATGTGGTGCGAGGCCACGATGATGCCGTCCACATAGATTGCCACCAGGTCGATCTCGGCAAAGCTGCGGCTCATCAATTTGGCCAGCGCCTGGGCGCTTTCCTTGACAAACGTGCGTGACACCGCGCTCTTGGAGATGCCCAGCGCATCAGCGCCGCGGTGCACCACGCGGGCATATTTGCGCGTGCTGACGTTGCACACCAGGATGTCGGCGATGCGACGCGACAGATCGCCGTCGTGGGCCAGCGCGGCATAGGCTGGCACCGCCACTTCGCCGGCGCCGTTGCGCAGCCTTGGACGTTGGACGCGCAATTTGCTGTGCCCCACGGCGACCACGCCGCTTTGTGCGCCGTGCCAGCGGATGTCGCCCGACTGGCGCCCTGGGTGCTTGGTGCCGGCCACCGTCTGGGCCGACAGCACCAGGAGTTGTTCGATGAACTGGCGCGAGAGTTGGCCCAGCAAATCATCGATGGACAACTGGGCCTGCCCGATCATTGATAGCAGAGGCAAGGCTGCCTGCGGGTTGGTGGCGAACAGCGGCTGTTCACTCAACTGATTGACATTGAATTTGCTGGCGACACGAAGTTTGGCTTTAGACTGTTTCACGGTGGTTGAGCTTTCTTGCCTTTGCGGTTGTTGATGTCAGAACCCACATTCTGCGGGCCCTGACGGCTTCAACCACCAACCTCAACCTTCAACTACGAATGGGACATCCCC
>JAKOTN010000156.1 GCA_029776255.1 Pseudomonadota bacterium | reverse complement strand
CGGGCAGTTGGTGCCGACGCCGGCCACGTCCTGGTTGGGCACGCACCAGCGCAGGACGCCGCCGCGCTTGACCGCGACCAGTTCGATCTGCTCACCTGCGTCGGAGAACGTGAGCGTGTTGTCCTCTTCGGCGTTGACGTAGCCGGCCACGGTGACCGTGATGTTGCCGCCGCCGTCGGTGTCGAAGTTGAGCAGGATGCGCTGGCCGACCGCGATGGGATTGGCCAGCGTGCGGGTCTCGTTGCCTGCCCCGCTGACCAGGTTGACCACGCCCGACTGCGTGATGGGGATGGCCCCGCCGTCGCCGGGATCAGGGATCTCCCAGGGGGCCATGTTGTACTGCATCGGAAGGTTGTGCGGATTCATGATCGCTCCTTACGGCTGCGGATAGCCGTTGTACGTGACCAGATGCGGCGAGGCGTAACCGTACGCTTCACCGTCCTCGGTCAGATGATTGAAGATGCTCAGGTGCTCAGCGCCCTGCTGGCGGTCGGCGGCGATGCTGGCCGCTAGTCGCTGCATGAACTCCGGCCAACGCGGACCCGGAGCACGGAGCCGCCACTTCTCGGCGCAGGCCCGGGCCGCTGCCATGACCGTCTCGCCGAACTCCATGCCGCCCAGCGGATAGATGTTGGTGGACGACAGCTTGTTGACCAGGATCTTGCAGCGGTACGTCAGTAGGTACGCCGCGTTGGCCACGGGGTAGAACTCCATCCGAGCCCGCTGGGCACTGCCCGGCGCGGGAATGGTCCACGTCACCGCCACATGCGTCGGGCGGCCGGAACCCACGCGCAACTGCCGCAGCTCGCGCAGCTTGCCTTCGCCCACCACGGCCACTTTGAACCCGCACTGTCCGGGCTCGTAGGTCATGGGGCCTTCCAGGGCGGCGAAGTCGTCCTCGAGCGTGTAGTACCGCCGCTGAAGCGTATAGGCCGTGCCGGCCGCCGTCTCCGGGGCGTCGATGGCCAGCGTCAACTGCGTGTCGCTGTCACGGGTCAGCACGTCGTAGGCTACGCCTTTGATGACGATCTGCCCGTCGGCGGCCCAGGAGGGCCACACGCCATCAGTCAGCGTCACCTTGTCCAGCGAGCCCGCCGCAACCTCGATAGTGCCCGTGTCGTACGGGGCCGTCGTGGTGATCGTGCGGATGGGCTTGAGCCACGACCAGCGGTGCGGTGCCTCGCCCTCTGCCAGCGGTGGCGGAAACAGGCAGAGCCGGTACGCCTCGGCCAGCCGGTCGTCGACCACGGCCTGACGGGCTGCCGCGAGACCCGCGTAACTACTCCCCCAACCAAGCTCGTCGCTGATGGCGTTGACGAAGTCGGTGTACTGCAGGCTCAGGTCGGACTCGGCCACGGGATGTCCTCCATTGCGGAAACCCGGGGGCTGTTACACCCCCGGGATCCGCCGAGGAAAGGAAAAACACAGACTTACAGCAACTGGGCGATGTGCACCCAGTCGATGGCGGCTTCGGCCGGTGCGCCGCCGCCGACGTTCATGAGCACGAAGTAGAACGCCATTGCCTGGTCGTCCGGCACTTCGGCCGCAGTCAGGGCCAGGGCGTCCCCGACCTGCACGCCGTTCACGTAGAAGTACACGCTCGTACCGTCGCAGTAGATGCCGAGCTTGACGTAGGTGTCGGCCACCGAGACGTGGGCATCGGCCACGTGGGTGCGGGCCGCACCACCGCCCGCCGTGTTGTAGACGGCGTCCCACCTCTCTTCACCCTGCACGTGGTAGAAGCCAAGGTAGTCCTTGTCGTTCATGGCTCCGGCGAACCCGAGGACGCCACCTTTGGCGGCCAGGCGCTCTTCGGCCAGGCCGAAGAACGCAGCCGCGTCATCCTTGCCGGGTTTGTCAGGCCCGAGCTTCACGCGACCCTCAATCCAGGTCCGGCGACCCTTCAGAAGGACTTGCCCGGCCGTGTTGAGGCCGCCGAGGGCACTGATCCCGGCGTCCTCCTGGGTGGTCCTGCTATTCAGGATGCACACGCCGGTAGGCTCATCGGCAGGCATGCTGAGTGTGGTCCCCGCCGTGGCCGCCGTGTAGCCGGCAATACCCGAATCCAGGTGCTGGACGGTCTTGTTGTTGGCCAGCACGTAGTTGCCGAGGAAGTCGTTGAAGTACTCGAACCCGTTCACCACGCCCTTGCGGATGAGGTCGAGCGGGCACGACTCCCAGAATGGCGAGTGCAGGCGGCCGGTGGCGCTGCCGACGATCAGCGGGTTGGGCATGTCGGCGACACACTGCACGAGCCCGTTGGTGCCCGAGCGGTCCACGGTCTGGACGGCACGGGCGATGACCGGGCCGCTGCCGATCGGGCCGGCCAGGAAGCTGCCCGCCTGGACACACAGCAGCGTGACGCCGGCCACGCAGTTCTGGTCGGTGTACAGGTCCACCGACTGGTTGCGCGGGATGGCGATCCGGATCTCCTGCCCGCCGGTCTTGGCCCCGTAGTTGCCGAAGACCACGCCGGCGAAGTTGTGCAGGTTGCCCGCCGCGGGCTTCTCGACCTCGCGGAATCGGTTGTGGTTCCGCACCGTGGCGTCGGCCGTCTCCTTGCCGGCCAGATCAACGGCGCTCGTGCTGTCGCGGTTCCAGCAGACGAGGTAGCCGTCCTTGAGGGCTTCGTTGCCCGTGTAGCGGACGGACCGCACGTCGAGGGCTTCCTGCTTGTAGGTGGTCGTTGCGTTCATTGCTTGGCCTTTCTGCGTCGGTCGCTCCGACGCACAAAAACAACCCCGGAGCCCGGGCCTGAGTTACGCTTTCAGGCCCGGGTCCAGAAATTCAGTCGATCACGCCGACAGGTCGGCGAAGTAGTTGAGCATGAAGCTGCGCGATGGGTCACGGTTGATCGTGTTCCACATCTTGTAGATGAAGCACTCGACCACCGTCTTCTGCATCGGGGCCTTTTCCGGGCCGATGCGCTTGAAGTCCCATCCGGGCACCTGCAGGACTTCGATGACGCTGAAGTTCAGGCCGATGAACGGCATCGTGTTGCCCCACACGCCGACATCGTCGTAATCCTCCAGCCACTGCACCGGCGTCCCGTTGAGCATGGGGTCGCCGAAGAAGTTGCGCAGGTCCCGCCCGATGTTGTCGTTCTGCCGGCGCAGCCACTGGTTGATCTGCTGACGCAGGGCGTAGCCGGTGAGGAACATGTAGTCGTCCTCTTCCGGCGAGCGGTTGGGGTACGGATACGGGGCCTGGAAGCGGGTCCTGTCCATGGCCTCGTTGAGCCGGTAGATGAAGCCCGGCGAAACGTCGGACATGTCCTTCCAGCCCGCGGTCCAGTTGTTGAACCGGGTGACCGCCGAGCAGTTGATGCCCTGCTTGTCCGGCCATCCGGGGGGGTTGCCACCGTTGAATCCGGGCGGCGTGCTGGCCGACGGGTGCGGACGGATGGTGTGGTGGATCGGCCAGGGCGTCTTGTCGTCGGTGACGTCGATGCCGGGGGCCCAGAACGCCTGCTCTATCTTATCGACCACGTCGCCGTAGGCGTCCACCTCGCGGGCCTTGATGACGTCGACCACCTGCTCGGGGCCGCCGTTCAGTTCCTCCTCCATGATGTCGAAGGCGAACTTGCCCCGCGTCACGCGGACGGGGACGTTGGCCTTCATGAACATGTCCTTGACCGTGACCTGCTCGACCTCGTACGCCCCGACGTGCTCGGCCTGCCCGTGGCAGGTCACCTTCACGTCCCAGCGGTAGGTCCCGCCCAGGCCCCGAAGCTGCTTGCGCCGCTTCTTGAGGATCTGCTTGGCCGCGATGTACTTCTGCCGCGTGCGCGACAGGTCCTCGTAGGTCGGCGGCTCGACCGTCTCAAGCGTGGTATTGATGACTTCGATCAGTTTGTCGACCGACATTCCGTTTGCCATAGTGATTCATCCCTTCGGACTGGTTGCTTGTGTTGCGCGGGTTCGGATCTCCTACCGGCCCAAGATCTCCGCCACCTTGGCGACGGCCGTCTCGGTGCCACCCTTGATAGCGTTGACGCGGCGTGCCGAACCCGGTCCCGCCGCATGATTGGCCAGCATAGAATCGTTCTTCCGCAGAGACTCCCGCCGGGCCTTCTGCTGGGCCTCGGCGAGTTCCTTGGAGTGCCGTGCGTACAGCACGGTCTGCAGCAGGCTGTCCCAGGATGGGACGGGCTGCCGGGCCCGCAGATAGCTCTCGGCCACCGCGTTCATGGCCCAGAGCACTTCGCGGCGCGCCTTGCTGTCATCGTACTTGGCCGCCAGCAGCTTCCACTCGCCATCGAGGTTCGCCAGCGACCGCTGCAACTGGGCGTCGTAGTGCGAGACCTGGAGAGCGCCGATCTGCTCGCGCAGGCTGGTCACTTCCTGGCTCACAGCCTGGACGACCTGGGCCATCACGTTGACCGCGTGGTCGCTGATAGCCGACACGAGTTGCTGGGCCTCGTCGGTCAGCTCGTCGTAGCCGGCAAACTTGGTGAGATCCAGCCGCAGACTGGCGGGGGCATCCTGCTGGCCGTTCTGCCCCTGCACCTGACCCGGCTGCGGAGGCTGTGCAGCGCCGCCGGTCGCCGCTGCGATCACCTGAGAGACGATGCCTCCGAGTGCGGTGCGAAGAGCCATGGCGTTCGGAAACGCCGCGATCGCCTCGTCGGTCATGCCCATGCCTTTGGCCCATGCCCGATCGGAATCTGAGATCGCCCCTTCGCTGCCTGGTTGGGCGGAAGGCTGAGCCGGCTGAGCGCCGCCCGCCTCGAGACCGGGAATGCCCGCATCCGGTCCCTGATCACCGGCCGCATTGGCGTCCTGGCCGGAGTAGATGTCGTTGGTGTCGGCGATGGTGCCGCTGTCGCCCAGGGGCTGCTGCTCCCAGGGCGCATCCGCGGTGTCCGTCGCCGGAGCGCTTTCCATGCTCAGTCCTGTGCCAAGCTCGTCGGTCATGACTCGTTGTCCTTTCCTGTGTGTGCGCGACAAAAAAACGGGAAGTCCGCACGCTCAGCAGTTCGTCGGGGCACGATCCCCGTATCCTGCGTCCTGGTCGAATGTCCCCGTGGCCTCCATGGCCCGGTTACGATCGGCCCGGCTCGAAAACAGCATCTCTCCCGTCTTGGGGTCAAATTTCGCGTCGTACCCGGCCGTCTCCTTGAGGTGCTTCTGCATGGCCGGGATCTGGAACGGCGGCACGCCCAGCGCCCGGCTGCGCCGCATGCGATGCCCGCCGATGCTAGGCGGGGTCACCATGGGGCACTCGGAGGCAATGTCACGCACGTAGTGCTTGCCGTCGCGGCGGATCCGGCGGGGGGCCTTGCCCATCGGGTAGACCTCCTCGATCACTTCGTTCGTCGCCTGGTTGCGGTAGCAGTACATGGGCATCAGTTGCCACTCCCATCATTGAGCTTCAGCCCAGCGCCTAGAATCGCGTGCTTGACCTCGCGCAGCTCCTCAGCCTGCTGGGTGAACGCCTTGGTGTTGCGTTCGATCACCTCGTTGCCCTTGTCGGCCATCTTCTCGATCACCTCGTTACGCTTGTCGAGCGCCGTCATGAACCAGCGGATAATGAACACCAGCACGCCGATGAACCCGGCTGGCTGTGCGTAGTCCGTCAGCGTACCCTGTGCCAGTAGTTCCCACATGGTCGATGCTCCCCATCAGCGCTCACTGCGCTGCCGGGCACTCCCCAGCAGATCGCTCATCAGCACTTCCTCTTGGCCGCGGTTGGTCTTCTGGCTCGGCCGGCTCTGATGCGTGTACACCTTGGGCACGTCGGCCTTGAACGGCCCGGTGTCCTGAGACATGGGCTGGGGATCGGGGATCTCCGCCCGCATCAGCATGTTCTTCAACTCCGGCTCGAGGTTGCTCAGCCGCGCAACCTCCTTGAATAGGTCGGCCATGTTCAACTGCACGCCCTGCTGCATGGCCAACTGCATGAACGGGGCGTAGATCTCGATGAGCACTCGCTTGATGGCCGCCAGCTTCTGCTCCGGCGTCTGGTACGTGTACGAGTGTGGCTGGATGTCGAACATGAACTGAAAGAAGTCGAACCGCGCCCGCTCCTGGTAGCTCCAGGGCTCGTAGACCACCAGCCCCAGGCTGCGGTTGCCGCGCTCGATCTCTGGCTCGTACAGTTCGTCGTGGTAGGAGTACCAGGCGATGGCCTGCAGGATCTTGGCCCACCAGTTGCGGATCTTGCGCTCCATGGAAGCCAGGCCGGCGTTGGATCCGGCACTCAGGATGCTTACCTCGGTGGCCGTGTCCACCCCCGTCGGGCCCAGCCCGGCGATCAACTCGATGTTGTTGGCCACGAAGTTGTTGAGGTGCTTGAGGTGGATGGCGAACGCGAAGTTGAGCTGGTTCGGCCCGCCGTAGCTGACCTCGCGAATGGCATCCTTGAATTCGGTCGCGTAGGCCCCGCCGTCCGGCGTGTCGCGCAGAATCTCGGCCGCGTTCTTGGCTTTGCTCTGGACTTCAGCGATGGTCTTCTGCCGCTTGCACTGGTTGATGAGCTTGGCGTAGGCGTTGTCTACCGCCTGGGCCAGATCGTACCAGTGGCGGCCGATGGGCATGGGCAGTACGTTGCCGGCCACCCGCTCGAAGACCAGCGGGATGTACGGGTCGCAGGCGTACCACTTGCGGCCCCACAGCGGCGGCAGGTGCGGAGCCCCCTCGACGAGCGTCAGCATCCACTTGTACTTGGGCAGGTAGACGTCCATCAGCCGGACTTGATCAGTCAGGTCGTCGTCGCGGTCGTGCTGCTCGTTGCCGGCCACGCCCAGCGGCTGCTGCTCCCACGGGATCGGCCCGTCGCCCCGGCGGTTGCCGCGGCTTCGCCTCAGGTAGCCCTTGCATGTCTCGTCGTAGCGCTCGTCGTCCAGCACCTCGTCCAGGTCGGCCAGGTAGCGATTGCCGATGTACCGCATGCACCACCATCGCTTCGAGGGCAGATCGAGGATGAGGTCCTCGCTGTCCACCAAGTCGAGCTTGGGCCGCTTCTTCCAGACCGGGATGCCATCGACCATCACTTGCTCGGTCAGTTCCACGGTGACCTTGGCCACGCTGGCACCGATGATGGCCTCGAGAATGCTCGCCTCCTGGAACTCCTCCAGGTACTCGATGGTCTTGAGCCGGCGGTTGGTGTCGAACTCCAGGTTGTACGCCTGCGGGGCGAGGTTCACGTTCTCGACGTCGACACGGCACCGCGGCACGTTGCCCGACAACCGCGAGACGTACGTGCTGATGGCCATCCGCAGCGGGTTGAGCGGCCGGCTCTTCTTCGACCTTCCCCCGTTGTAGTGGCTGCCCGCGGTGTACTCGATCATCTTCACCCACTCCTCGCGGTACTTGGCCATGGAGCGGGTGGACTTGTCGATCATGTCGTGCAGCCGCTGGAGGTTGCTTCGCGTCCAGCCCGGGGGCAGGTACGGATGCTCTTCCCATCGCTGGGAAGTCTGGTCGCCGGCGGAGCCCAGCGGAGTCGGAGCGGTCAAGGTCGGGGTTGCCATCATGGTCACGCCGCCCACCCCCCTTCCCACTCACACGCGAGCAGGCCCATTTCTTCGGCTCGCTCCTGAGCCAGCGCCCGCCGGATGTGTTCGGCCGGGGAATTGATCGGGACGGCCGTGTCCTCTTCCGGCTGGGTATTCAGGGACTGACGTACGACGTGCCACAGCAGGGCGGCAGCCACCACGCGGTCGCCGTGGGCGTCGCGAGCGGCGGTGATGTCGTCGGTGACCGACCCGTCGTGCAACGGAACGGCGCCCGGGCCGTAGCGGTACTGCCGCAGTTCTTCCACCACAAACTCGTCGGGGATGATGAACCACCCCTTCTCCAGGGCCTCGCGAAGATTACCGAACGCGGCGCTCTTGCTGTCGCCGTCCGTCCACCAGCCGGGGATGTTGGTCGACTCGCCCGTGCGGCCGTTCTTCGCCTCGCGGTGGTAGACCATGGACGGCTCAAGCTCGAGCATCTTCTTGGCAAAGATGGAGCCCGGCCCGCCGTTCTGCTCCCAGATCACGTAGGCCGGCGCGTCCGGCGTGCCCAGCCACCGACGCAGGGCGGTCACCTGAAAGGCGAACTTCTCGGGCGAGGTGTAGGCACAAGCCCACGAACCCACGTAGTCGCCCGTCTCCAGGTTGGCGATGCAGACCGTCGAGGTGGACGAGCCCGTGCCGGCGCCGATGTCGCAGGCCAGGACGTAGCGGGCCTGGGGGACATTGCCCTGCTCGTCGACCGGAACCCACAGCCGCAGCCGGCCGGTGGCGACTTCCACGAACCCGCGTGCGACCGGCTCGGCCGTGCGGTCGTCGTAGTCCAGCTCGCCCGTGTGCATGGGCATCCGGCACTGCGTCTTGGCCCGATCGACCATGTCCAGCGGGAAGTAGTTGGCGATCGACCCCATCGGGTTGATGTCCAGCTCGCTGGCGATCCTCACCGGGTCGTTGCCCAGCTTGGAACACATGTGGTCGTAGTACGGGCTGCGGAGCTTGCCGTCGAGGATGAACGGGTAGTTGTCGGGAAAGTAGTACTCGGCCTGCTCGATGCGGACCTTTCCGCGGAACTCGGTGTCCAGCAGGATCGGCCGGCCGTTGCGCGACGTGTACAAGCCCTGCCGGTGGGTCGGGCGACTGGTCCAGTGGACCTTCATCACCGACTTGCCCGGCTTGCTCAGTTCCTTGTTGAACGTGGTGTTCGGGCCCTTGTGCGTCGAGATGTAGATGGCGTTGTCGGTGACCGCGGCGATGGACTGGATGACGCCGCCGAGCGAGTCGATGGTGGCCGCCTCGTCGATCAGGATCCCCTTTTGGCGGCCAGCCCGGCCCAGGTCGCCCGTGGTCGCCTCGCCGCTGATGGTGCTCTTGAGTGTTTTGTTGCTCCAGAGCAAGGACACCCGGCTGAGCTGCGGCTTCAGGAACTCCGGCAGCATCTCGAACAGGAAGTCGAGCTTGGCAAACAGGGTGTTGGGGTCGTCGCCATTGTCGACCATCTTCTCCTTCCACGACGCCACCATGTAGTGAACGTCGCGGTGGAACAGGAAGTCCCAGGCGAAGTTGACCAGCGTGTTCCAGGTCAACGACTGGTCGCGGCTCTTGGGAATCCACAGGCCGTAGCGGCCCAGCGAATCGTTGATGGCCAGGATGACGTGGTCCTGCTCTTCCCAGGTGATCCACGCGATCTTCGGGCAGTCCTCCCTGCGGGGGTCCAGCGTGAAGCAGAAGGCGTTGATGAAAAACAGGATGTCCTGGCTGCACGCATCGACCAGCAGGTCGGCAAAGTTGGGATCCGCTTCGGCTTTCCGGATCAGGTGCTCGCGGTAGGCCAGGTTCTCCAGCCGATCCTTGGGCACGAGGTGGTAGAACGGGCAGCGCGCGGCGATGTCCGCGCGGGGGAAGGTGCTCAGCCCCGCGATGGCCCTGTCAACCGACGAGGGCAACTTCTCGCTTACGCTGCTCGAGGAATGCACGCCGATCGGCCTCCAATGCCTCCAGGATCTCGGGGTTTTCCTTCCGTCGCCGCTTGTCTTCCTTGTCCGCCTTGGTCTCAACGAGGAACTTGCAGACCTTTTCGAGCCAGGCATCCGGGCGGTCGATCCAGTTCAGAAGCATCCGGTAGGCGGCGACACTCGGGCACTGAGTGAAGTCGATGTCCTCGACGTCCAGGGCGATCACGTCGGTCACCCACTGGCAGTTGGCGTCTCGTGACGCGATCTTGGCCCGGAAGATGGAAGGGTCGGGGTTCAGCCGGAGAAGTTGGTCCTTCTTGGAAGCCTTGCCGTCGCGCTTGCGGGGACCGAGGGCCATGGCCTGGCGAGTGCGTTCCTGGGCCTTCCTGAAGTCGGGGTACTTCGCGGCCAACTCTGGGGCGTACCGGTCGTGCATGTTGAGCCACGCCTGACCGGCCGCACTGTTGGGATTCATCCCCTGAGCGAGAAAGAATTGCTGCCGCTCGGCCTGGTAGGCGCGGGCCTCTTCCAGCTTGCCTTCTTTGGCGAGGAAGGTGTCGAGAACGACCTTCTTCACCCGCCACCTCAGGTTGTTGACGTTGCCTGCCATCCGGGAGCACCCCTCTTCGACTTGCGGGACCGGGGCTCGAACCCGGGACCTGCGGAGCATGAGTGCGCCGCGCTGCCAACTGCGCTATCCCGCCTTGGAGCCCGAGAACCCGCTGCGCCGCTTGCCGACCGACGTACTGGGTTCGGGCATGCGTTCTACTTCTCGCTCGTCCCCTCGACCCCGCGGGCCACACGCAACCGCAGCCGCTCGAGAGACCGCAGGGCGTGCGTCACGTGCATCAGAGCCTCGTCGCGGTAGAAGCAGGGCGGCTCTTCTTCTTCGAGGAGGTCACGGACGGTGGCCAGAAGTGATTCAGGGCGAGGCTTCGCCACAGACACGGGCTGGCTCACGACAGGCTCCTCGATCACCTTCTGCTGGCCCTGCTTGGCCATGAAGACCTCCTTTTCCTAGGTGTATGAAAATGATATACACCGGGGGCCGGTGCAAGTCAACAGAAATTAACGAGTTTATTGGCGGCGTTAAAAACGCCATACGTGCCCGTGGCGCAATTGGCGCAATTCAGGGGTATCCAGGCAGGGGGGAATCGCTCTGAGGGCAGCCAGGAGGGGTCTCTGTGCGTCAGGGGAGGAGAATCAGGGGAGTGCTCTTCGGGTCGTCGGAAAATAGGGAGAGAGAAGAGGGAGAGGGGGATATGTTAGTGGGCCAGACCCGCGGACAGGGGGGGGTTGATCCAAAAAACCCGCCTCGGCCGACCGTTTCGGGCTGTCATGCTGCAAGATTTGCAGCGACCAGGAGAGAATGAGCATCCCTTCGATGCGCGCAAGCCATGCAATCACCAGGGTTTACGCTCGCCTGCATTACGATTGACCGCGGCTTGTCCCTAGCCGGGCACGCGGGTTCCGGATTCCGATCTCCAGGAGACAACGTCGCCGGAGAGCGGTGCACTCCCAGTGTATAGTCGAGCTATACACGTCACCTTCCCAGCAAAGTACCTCTGGAATCCCTGGAATCCCATGTCTTCCCCTCTCGCGGCTCGCTTGCTGCGCAAGGGCGGCTCTCTTGCGATTCAAGCCCTTCGAATTGATCTCCAGGCCGCCTCGCACCGTCTCGCCTATCTCCAGGGGAGCAGGGGAGCGGGTCGCCGACAGAGCCGCCACAGGTCGGCTGATGCTGCGTGATGATGCGTCGCAGCCAGACGCCCCGGCCGTGGTCCGCAGACCGCCACTGGTCGGCCGGCCCAGCATTCATTTACATGTTATTTACACCGTTAACGATGGAAAGGCAAGCGTTATTTTCTGCCGGCGTTCCCCCTCCGGTCGGGCCTTGCCGGCGAGACGATCTAAGCCCTCACCGTCAGCCGTCAACCTCTCCGGCAGCCGTCAACCTCTCCGGCAGCCGTCACCGTCAGCCCTCACCGTCAACCTCTCCGTCAACCGTCGCCGGCAACCAGGTTGACGAGCTCCAGGCAGGCCTTGCCGGTGAGCTCCGACCGGGCTGGGCCGGTGAGCTCCAGGCAGGCCTTGCCGGCGAGTCCGGGCGGGCTGGGCCGTCCGCTCACGCCGGCGGACATGGACCGTATCCAGGCTCGCGCCAGAGCTGCCGGGCAGACCATTCGGAAAATTTTCGCGACGTAAGACCCGGAATCCCCCGGGTTTACGTAATCCCGCCGAATAATTTTCCGATATCCCACTTGACCTCCGATGAATCTTGATGTATGATCGATGCAACGTTGGCCGATGGTTCGGCCGACTCATCCCCAGAATCAGGAGCCAGAGCAATGCAAACAATGGGTTACTGTCGAGTGTGTGGCGACGAGCACGGCACGCGGTTCTTTCCGTCCAAGCGTCAGATCCTCTGTCCGGTCTGCGCTAAGGACACTCCGCCAAAGTGCTCTCGGGCGCGGTTCGATGCCGCATACTGGGCTGGCGCCAGCTCCGATCCGGCGAGCCCGGACTATGTTCCGGCCAGCATCCGCGCCGAGTTCTATGAGGACTATCTCCGGTCCTCGTACTCTCTCGATGAGTACATCGCCCGGACGTCGTCCGTAGTCTGACTCCCCCCCCGCCCGCAGGGTATCGCCGGGATTCCCGCCCCGGCCGGGCATTGTATACGGTCCACGAAGAATCAGGAGAATTAAGATGCGAAGCCGAAATGCCACGTCTAGCGATTTCCTCGACTATGCCGCTTTTCAGCAGCTGCTCGCAGATCTGGACGCAGCGGCCCGAACGGCGCAGTTCGCTGCACGTGCCGAGAGACAGCTCGAAGCCAAGCTTCCATTGCACCGGACGCAGAAGGCTATCGAGCAAGCGCGGTCAATCCTGCGTCCACACGTGTTCGCCTTCGAGGATGCGGCGCGCATCGCTGCGGCCCAATGATTGTCCGCCCGCAGGGTCACGCCCCGGCCGGGCATTGTTCCGAGACCACTAACACGCACGAAAGGGAAGACGATGAACGGAGACTGGTACTGCTACGTGAGCGGAACACACGCGGTCCTGCATATGGCGCCCACCGAAGAGCGCGCCATCGAGTGGTGCCGGCAACAGATGCGGTTATGGATGGCGTGTGGCTTCGCCAAGGTCCCAGAGTACCGCGTGCAGTATAACCGGGCCGGCGAGCCGGCCAAGCCGGTTACGCTCGATAGCTGAGAACGAACCGAGGACGCGCCCGGTAATGGTGCCGGGCGCTTTTGACGGAAAGGAGAAATCATGTACATGTATCTGGTTCTTAACAACGCCTTCAACCGGCGCTACTATCCCTCTCTCATCGGCCTTCGGTTTCTTAATCCGCCGATCCATGTGTCTGAACATGTATCCCGGCCGGTCCAGGTGCGCAAACTGCCAGTGCGGAGTGCGCGTCGAACCCGTCCGGAGCCGGGCATTCGCTAAGCGCATGCGAGCGTTTTTCACCGATCAGGCTGGCCGAGATCAACTGAGGGAACCGAGACCGCGCCCAGGCAATGGGGCTGGGCGCTTTGGAGGCACGACCGATGAAACTGGTAATTGAAATCAATCTGGACAATGAAGCGTTCGAGGATGGAGAAGTGGGCGAAGTAGCCCGTATTTTGTCGGACTTGGGGGGTCGCTTAGATGCAATGTCGCCTGGTGTTTTGCACAGCCTTCTCGACGTGAACGGCAACCGCGTAGGCTCTGCCGAGATTAAAGACTGACCGGCCCGAACTGACACGCCCCACCGCGGGGCGCGTCTGTACAGGCCGCAATGGTGCGACCAGGGAAGCAAGGCAGACTTTTTTAGCCCACAGGGCGGAAAGGAACGATCATGGAAAAGATCCAATGCCAGTGCGGAGAGTGGACGGGCGAGATGTGTGCATGGTCAGGTCCGGCGTCCGAGATGGTGGTCGTGGAGTACATGCCCGCGCCCCTGCGGGCGAGCCACACGGCCGCCGGCGGCCGTGGCGCGTGGCCGCACAATGGCTCGATCAGGGTAGCCGTCGAGCGCGGCTGTGCTGATCTGGCCGTGGCCGCCGATCCGGAGTGGACGCGGATTATCGAGGACGCAAGAGTGTCCGACTATCTGCCCGCCTGACACGACCCTGCCCCGGAGCCTGCCTGTACGGGGGCCGAGGGCCTGGGCCGTCCAGGGAAACAATTGCCCCCGCGCTGCGGGAGTAGCGGCCCTGCCTGATGGGGCCGTGCGGGTCGATCGGATCTGGTGGGAGCGCGGTGTCTGCTGTCGCACCTTTCGCGCCGACCCCGACGGCGCGGTGTACGACTGTCTGTTTGCGCCGCGCCGAATCGACGCCGGTGCGCCCGGGTACGTCTCTCGTGACGATCGTATTTGGGCGGACTCCGTGGCGGCGGTCGCCAAGCGACCGCTGGTCAGCGGCCAAGCCGTCATTGAAAGGAACAGAGATGACAGACAAACAGATTGTTGAGAAAGCAAAGAACGTCGGCATCTACACTGACGCCGAATGGCGGCGTCTTGTCGAGCTGGCCGAGGCCGGGCTCGACAAGCAACCGCCGGAAGGGGCGGTGAAGGTGCAGCTGGCGGTCGTCTACGGCGATAGGGACGATGTCGTATCGTTCCCTTGCGACGACTGGGGCGCTCTGGAGCCGCCCTCATCGGCGCTTCGGGCCGCGTGGCGCTGCGTGGACATGCCGTCTCACGCCGCCATAGTCACTGCTTGGATTCCGCCGTTGCCGGAGCCGGCGGCGGCGGAAGTGGAGGGAACATCTGACAGTTGTCCGCTATGCGCTAACAGCACGCGGACGCGTGATGAGGAGGACTGAACGTGGAATATCAAGATAGACACACTCTCGACCAACTGTGGCCGAACTACCTACAAGGCGGATATTTCGATGACGACGGCAACCTCCGCATTGAGCTTGTTGCTCGTGCACGCATCGGACCGCTCGCAAAAGCAATGGGTCGGGCTCAGCCGCGGCTGACGATGTATCAGGTCCAACGCTTCCTC
>JAKOTN010000150.1 GCA_029776255.1 Pseudomonadota bacterium | reverse complement strand
GAACAATGGGGCAAGCGTGATAACGTGAACCTCACCACCGACAAAGATGGATTCAGAATTGAGGTGGAGTACGTAGATGGTAGAAGCGACGGTAGAACCGAAGGAAGCGACAAGAAACAATAGAGTCAAGACGATAGGAAAAATATACAGATTTCTTCAGCAAGCACGAGCCAAAGAAGTCGTAGTCTACGGTGGTGCGGGCAGTGGCAAGTCGTACACCGTGGCACAGTTTCTTATCATAGATAAATTGCTAAGCCGACGTAACAAGTACCTACTCATCGCAAGAAAGTACAACCCAAGTTTAAGGCTCACCTCGTACCGTCTAATTCTTGATGTTCTCAATAAGCTTAACGTACCGTACATAGAGCACAAAGTCGACCAAACAATCGAGTTGCCAAGAAGAAACGTAATTTTCTTCAGAGGGATAGACGCGCCAGAGAAGATCAAGTCGTCAGAGTTCAACTACATATGGATGGAAGAAGCAACAGAATTTGACTATAACGACTACTTGCAACTAAAATTGAGATTGAGGCGTGCGACCGAGACAAAGAACCAAATGTACCTCACCTACAACTCGCTCGATGGGTGGACAAAGAAGCAATTCTATGACAAGGTAGACAAAGACGTAGAAGTATTGCACACATGGTACAAGGACAACCCATTTCTAGATCGAGAGTACATACAGACGTTAGAGAAGTTGATTGAGCAAGACGAAGCATTTTACAGAATCTATGCTCTTGGTGAGTATGCAGAGATAAAGAACAAGATTTACAGCAATTACACGATTACGAGTGAAGTACCAGCAAACTTTGATGAAGTTATCTACGGGCTCGACTTCGGTTACAACAACCCGACTGCTTGTCTTAGAATAGGAATCAAAGATAATAATATCTACATCCTCGACGAACTTTATGAGCGATACAAGACTAACCAAGAACTCATCGAAATGCTAAGAGACTTCGTAACAGAGCCGAATGCACCAATCTACTGTGACAGTGCCGAACCGCA
>JAKOTN010000129.1 GCA_029776255.1 Pseudomonadota bacterium | reverse complement strand
TCGTTTTTGAACGCCTATGTCGCATATCTGAAATGCAAAGACGATTTCGCAACCTATCAGCCATGAGCCGCTCTCTGAGGGCGGTTTTCTGTTGCACAAGAGAGGTGGTGAGTATGTGAGCTGGATCAATCGAATTTTCAACAGGCGAGCCGATACGGTGATGCGCGTGAAGCTCATCACTGAGCACGGCGGCTGGTACCGAACCTGGGATGGGTCGCTGTACAAAAGCGACATTGTCCGGGCAGCCATCCGACCGAAGGCGAAAGCGATTGGCGCGCTGTCCGCCATGCACATCCGGGAGACGGCAGAAGGAATGCAAATCAATCCGGAGCCGTATCTGCGGCTTTTGCTTGAGGAGCCGAATCCATACTGCGGCGGCCAGATGTTCCGAGAACGTCTGGCAACACTGTTGCAGCTGAACAATAACGCGTTCGTGCAGATCGTCCGCGACGAGTACGGCCTGCCGGCGCAACTCTACATCATCCCGGCGGCGACGGCAGAGGCGATGCTTAAGCCGGACGGGCGGCTCTGGATGAGGTTCCAGATGACCGACGGGAAGCTGCTCGAGCTGCCATATTCGGACGTCATCCATCTCCGTGACGAGTACGCGGAAAATGACATCTTCGGCGCGCCAAAAGCGGAGGCGCTACGGCAACTGCTCGAGGTCATCCACGCTTCGGACCAGAGCATTGTGCAGGCCGTCAAGCGGTCCGCCTTCATCCGGTGGCTGTTGAAGTTCAAGCAGCAACTCAAGCCCGATGATATGCGGCGTAACGTCGAGGAATTTTCGGAGCAATATTTGAGCATCGAAAACGAAACCGGCATTCTTCCGCAAGACGGCCGGTTCGATGTGGAGCCACTTCGAGATGTGGGGCAGCAGTTTGTTCCGTCTTCTCCGCTGCAACAACGGGTGGTGGAGCGGATTTACTCGTTTTTCCGGGTCAATGATGACATCGTTCAGGCTCGGTACGACGAAAACAAATGGCTGGCCTATTTCGAGGCCGAAGTTGCTCCGCTGGCTCAGCAGATGTCGGAGGAGTTCACGCGCAAGCTGTTTTCCCGGCGGGAGCGCGGCTTTGGAAATCGCATCGTCTTCGACGCGACCAGCCTGACGTTTGCAAGCATGCAGACCAAGCTGGGACTGGTGCGGATGGTGGACCGCGGCGCGTTGACGCCGAATGAATGGCGGCGTATTTTGAATCTCCCGCCAATTCCGGGAGGGGACCAGCCTATCCGCCGGCTGGATACTGATGTGGTGACCGATGCTGCCCCCGTTGAAGGAGGTGAGAATTAGCGATGCGATTCTGGCGGTTCTTGGCGAAATCCGATGATGAAGTAGAGCTCCGCATAGACGGGG
>JAKOTN010000123.1 GCA_029776255.1 Pseudomonadota bacterium | reverse complement strand
GGTGTTGTCGCCGGGCATGATCATCTCGGTGCCCTCGGGCAGGCGGATAACACCCGTTACGTCCGTGGTCCTAAAGTAGAACTGGGGACGGTACCCTTCAAAGAAAGGAGTGTGGCGGCCGCCCTCTTCCTTGGACAGGACGTAAACCTCAGCCTCGAACTTGGTGTGGGGAGTGATGGAACCGGGCTTAGCCAATACCTGGCCCCGCTCGATGGAGTCCCGGTCAATACCCCGCAAGAGAACACCGATGTTGTCGCCGGCCTGGGCCTGATCCAAAAGCTTGCGGAACATCTCTACGCCGGTGGCCACAGTCTTGCGGCTCTCTTCGGTCAGACCAACGATCTGAACCTCGTCGCCCACCTTGATGGTACCGCGCTCTACACGGCCAGTGGCCACAGTGCCGCGGCCGGTAATGGTGAATACGTCCTCAACAGGCATCAAGAAAGGCTTGTCGACATCACGCTCAGGCGTGGGGATGTATTCGTCCACTGCATCCAGCAAAGCGGAGAGCTTCTCGCACCAGGGGCCGGGTTCGCCAGCCTGCAGCTCTTCCATGGCCTTGAGGGCGCTGCCGGACACCACAGGAATGTCGTCGCCGGGGAAGTCGTACTCGCTCAGCAGTTCCCTAACTTCCATCTCCACCAGCTCCAGCAGCTCTTCGTCGTCCACCATGTCGGCTTTGTTCAGCCAAACCACAATGGCGGGTACGCCAACTTGGCGGGCCAGCAGGATGTGCTCACGGGTTTGGGGCATGGGGCCATCGGCAGCGGAAACAACCAAAATGGCTCCGTCCATCTGAGCTGCCCCGGTGATCATGTTCTTCACGTAGTCGGCGTGGCCAGGGCAGTCAACGTGGGCATAGTGGCGCTTTTCAGTTTCATATTCCACGTGGGACGTGTTAATGGTGATGCCCCGTTCCCTCTCTTCGGGAGCGTTGTCGATTTCCTCGAACTTCTTCACCTGTCCCAAACCCTTACGGGCCAACAGCATGGTGATGGCAGCCGTGGTGGTGGTCTTGCCGTGGTCAACGTGGCCGATGGTGCCTACGTTGACGTGGGGTTTGGTTCTCTCAAACTTTTGCTTAGCCATTTT
>JAKOTN010000110.1 GCA_029776255.1 Pseudomonadota bacterium | reverse complement strand
ATCATCTTTGCTCCAGCAAGAGGTTATACCTCTACCATCTGTATATCCACCTTCTGCCCATAAATAACCATAATTACCTCCACTACCACCTTGCTCACCAGCACCATTAGCATCTATAGTACCATTGATTACTATATTATTTGCTGATACATAGAAATAATGACATGAAGGATTTACTGTAGCTGTAACTCCACTATTTATTGTAAAAGTACCTATATTTATATGCTCTCCTCCTACAGAAACATTAGAACTAATAGTCAAATCATTTCCACCATGATCTACTACTCCACAATAATCTAATCCTTTGTAATAATACATTGTAAATGTATTAGCTGAAGTACCACTACAAGTATGAGAACTATATGATGAATAAGGTGCTATTATTACATAGTAAGTTCCATTATTGGGGCAATTCCATGAAAATTGATTAGGTCTCCAACCACAACTAGAAGAACCATCCACTCCTGCTAATATATTGCAGCTAGCATCACATATTTTAATATCTGCATCGAAATTACCTGTTCCTATATTACATAAATCAAACCAGTAAGTGTAGCCTGCCTCTCCAGTAAAGCTAGCTACCCATTTACCACCATTCCCACAATTACCTGTTATTGAATATCCCCAATTATTTGTCCCTATTGTTCCTAAATTTGCATCTGCTGGTGTACATTGATCACATGGCCTTAGGCTTACATATTCGATATAAATATCAGGTCTATTAGTACTTACTGTATCCGTTCCTGTTGGAGCTGAATTATCTTGATACCAATATTCATGCTTGTTATCACTAGTACTTGTATAATAAAAATATGGATATGGACTAGTCCCTGAACCAGTGTAATTAGACTCACATAAAACAAGAAGATTACCTGAACTATAGCCATAGCTGAGACCACTAAAACCATTCCATCCAGTTGATGAAAAATATTTTGTTCCACTACTAACCTGGGTTGCACCAGAGATAATATTAGACCATGTATCGTCGGATAAAGTAGTACTAGTTGTATTTTTTAATCTTAAAGTATATGGATCTCCATAGGAGGATGCAGTTTTAACATTCCATTTTAATGTTGTTATTGTGATATTCGTAGTCCCAATTTCACTACTTAGATATATCGCAGCACTTCTCTCATAATCGTAATAAATACCCCATGGCTGTCTCTGAGAATTAGTAGTTCCTGTACCTATTGTTACTGATGGATCTATTACCACTGGATATGTTCTACTATCATCACTTAACCAATGAATTGGTATAATAACAGAAACTCTTATTCCATTATCTATAAATTCTACCTTATATTTTACTTGTAACACATGAGCA
>JAKOTN010000105.1 GCA_029776255.1 Pseudomonadota bacterium | reverse complement strand
GTGCAGGTTCATGCCGACGCCCGCGGAACTTCGGGAACTGGCCGGGGACGCCAAGCCGGAGGATGCCGCCTTGATCGCGTGGGAGATCGCCACGCGGGCGGTGGCGTCCGTCGGCTGGTACGGGAGCGTCCAATTTGAGGACCCGGCCATCACGGCGACCATTCGCAGTCTCGGCGGCTGGCAAAAATTCTGCGAACGGTGTGGCGGCGAGGAAGAGAAGTGGCTCCGGCAGGACTTTCTCAGGACCTACGCGGCTTACTGCAAGGTCGGGGTCAGCCCGGAAGCGGCACTGCCGCTAGTCGGAGAATTCGAGCGGCACAACACGCTGCTGGGGTACCGCGACAGGGATGAAGACCGGCCAGCCATGATCCCGTGTGAGTATGTGCCTCTGGCTGTACGGCGGATTGGGCGTTCGGTGGCAGACCGAGAGGCTCTCGCGATAGCCAACGAGCTCGCAAACTCGATGCGAGTCCCAGACTGAAAGTGGAGGCGACAATGGGTAGTGACGAGAAGCCCCGCTGCTGTAATTGCGGGCGTGCCACGTGTGACCTGTACTATCGCACCCCGGGCACGGGATTTCCATGTAAAGACCCATGGTGTGCCGAGTGCTACGAGCGAATGTGGGCGCACTACTGGCGCGCCTTCTGGACAGACCGCGGCAATTTCTGGACAGACCGCGGCAATGTGATCGTTGCATGGGAACGCGTGAGGCAAAACAAGAAATACCGCATCCGGAAAAGACGGATAAAGCCGTAGAGATGGAATCAACCAAACAAGCCATTAGTATCGATCTCCCCTGGCCGCCGACGGCCAACCGTTACTGGCGGAACGTGAACGGGCGGATGGTTTTATCTCGGGCTGGGCGGGAATATCGCGAAGCTGTGGACGGCTTAGTGTGGCAGCTAACATGCAAGTCTGGCCACGCCGTCACATTTGGCAATGCCGAACTGGAACTCGAAATCGCCGCCTTTCCACCTGATCGGCGCCGGCGCGACTTGGATAATCTGCTCAAGCCGCTCCTCGACGCCCTGCAGCATGCCGGTGTCTTTGATGACGACTCGCAGATCAGCAGGCTGTCAATCAGCAGACTATCACCGATAGAAGGAGGAAAACTCGCAGTGAGGTTGCAATGCATACATTGACGATTAGTGATCTTCTGTTCAATCACTCCGAGCCGATCAACTGCGGCACAGTTGTCACATGCCGCGTGTGTGGCCGACATACCGTCGGCATGGAGCGCGACTCGAAGACATTTCTCAGTGCCTATCAACTCCGCAATGGCGACGGATTCTGCGTGAGCTGCCTTGCGGCGCTCGAACACAAGCCATTCAGAAATCGCTCCTGGATTGTGACTCGCAGCGCGATCACCTGGATCAACGCCGAGACCGACGGCATGGAGAGAGTCAGGAAACTGATCGACCAGTGTGACGAGCCAACCGGCGTGCAGCTGACATTCAGCGGTCAAAAACACACGTGGCTCGCGTGGCCATTTGCGGTCACGACGCCAGGCATGAACGGCGTC
The DNA here is from genome assembly GCA_029776255.1 of Pseudomonadota bacterium. Taxonomy (GTDB): domain Bacteria; phylum Pseudomonadota; class Gammaproteobacteria; order Burkholderiales; family Rhodocyclaceae; genus Accumulibacter. Next base: position 3,526 of record JAKOTN010000105.1, on the reverse strand, counting down.
TGGATTTACACCGACCTCTGCGATAAGCCAGTCTTCCTCGATCGGCACCAGGTGAAGACAATGGCCAGCAGGATCGAGCAGATGCTGGTCCTGCCAAAGTCCGAAGTGCAGGAGGCCACGTTCGGAGCGAAAAGCTATCAGAAAATGTCGCCTGACTTTTTGGACGAGATTCAGGAGAGGTATCATGGCCGACTCGATTGGAAACTCGCCGTCGCCATTTATTGGCGACGTGATCGAGCTTCTCGCGATCATTGCAAGTCGCGTCAACTGGAAGAAGCTCCGGCTCCGCAACCCTGTTGATATGTGGAATCACCGCATTCGCGCCGCATGTTCGTGTCGCGACGTGGCGGAATTCGTCTCGAAACTGTGCAACTACTTCGGACTCCAGAGCATTCCGGAGAAAGGCATTCCACTCATTGAAAAGCTCGAAGCTCAACGCGAAGAAGTCTTGGATTACATTCTTTCACGCCATATCCACGTTGGAACAGTCTCTTATGCAGAAAGGAGAAAGCAGTGACAAAGCTAATCGGAGGACGAATCAGACTCTTGAGTGCGCTCCACCATGGCGGCGACGAGAAGACCGGCTCGACACCTATGCTTCGCGCGGTGACGGTCATTGGTAATGGCCGGCGCGTCCGCGTGCCGTACATTTCTGGCAATGCGATTCGGGGCGTGATCAGGCGTCTGCTCGTCCGTGATCTGATCGACCTGTGCGGCATTCAGGAATTGCCAAAGAAGGCGGTGCATATCTTAGCCAGCGGCGGCGTCCTCGAACTTGGCGAATCGACGGGCCGGATTGACCTGGACATGAAGACGCGCCTTCGCGACACGATTCCGCTGATTCGGCTGCTGGGCTGCTCGATTGGGAACCAGATTATCTCTGGTCAACTGATCGTCGGTCACGCGGTACCCATCGCGCAGGAGACTGTCGGCGTCATGCTGCCAGAACTCGAAGGCGAGTTCCTGCCGATTCGCGAATTGATCGGTCAGGAATTTATAACTCGTCGCGACGAAGTCCGCGAACGTGAAGAGGATGACCAAGCCGTTCAAATAAAGGTGGACTTCGAGGTTCTCCTGCCTGGGACGATCCTCTGGCATTACTTCCAGGTCAACGAGAAGGACGGCATGGCTATCGCGACGATCGGTCGCGCGATTAAGCTCTGGCGCGAGAAGCCTTTTATTGGCGCTCGATCAGCCTCTGGCTTCGGTGAAATCGACCCGCAATATCAGGAGATTCCTGACGATACGCCCTACGTCGAGCATATGACGGCGAACGCTGAAACGATCAAGGACCTGATTAAGGAGATCGCATGAAGGCGAAGCCGCTGAAAATCACCTTTGATCTAGCCTTTCCGCTCATGCTGAATCACCGCTGGATTCATCTTGACGGAATCATTGGCCACCTGATCTGGCATCGTGCCAACGACCCGAATCGGTTCGACAGCAAGACGCCGACGCCGATTGACGAGAAGAAATTCAAGCGAACGATCACGCTAAAGGACGGGATTCCATGCGCGAGCGTCGGCGTCTTTGAGGAGGAAGATTATCGCGCGGTCAACTACGTGAAGCGGCCAGAACCGGACTTAATGTCCAAAGGCAAATTGGATATTGCGTCTGGCTACTTTCGCGCGTGGCGACTCGCCGGGGTGTACAATCCGTCACTGCAGGTGACGTTCTACGCGCATGGTCGAAAAGACCTCCTGGAAGAACTTTTCGCGGATTTGACCCACCTTGGCGACAACATTCGCATGGGTTGGGGTCTAATTAAGCGCATGCAGATCGAACAGATCGATCACGACTGCTCTATCATGCGCGACGGCGTGGCCATGCGGCCCATTCCAGTCGAGGCTGCGCGCGAGTATGAGTGCGCCTATCCGCTGGCTTGGAAGCCGCCATTCTGGGCGGCGGAGAACGTGAGGCTGTGTGTTCCTCCAGGAGCAAAGGTCAGACTCAAATGAAGGACGAATGGCGCGAGACATTCCAGGCCTACTCGCGATTGCCTGAGCATGTCGCAGAGGTGGAACAGGCTATCGACACGATATCGACAGCGCTCGATAAGCGCTGTTATGTGTCGTATTCGGGCGGCAAGGACTCGACCGTGCTGCTTCACCTCGTCCTGCAGCAAGCGCCGACGATTCTCGTCGTCCACTGGGACTATGGCCCAGGCTTCATGCCGCGTGAGATCGAGAACGAGATTGTCCAAAATGCCGTCGCCATGGGCGCGACCAATCTCGAAATCTACACCTCGGAACAATACGAAGCCGGTCGTCCCGACTGGGCGGTCTTCGCTCCAGAATTCATTAGGCGCGTCGTTCCGCGTCTGAAAGCTCGAGGATATCGGCGCGCGTTCGTCGGCTTGCGTGCTGAGGAAAGCTGCAAGCGCAAGCGCCGAATCAAACGCCACGAGACGATCGTCATGGACGAATGCTGGCCACTCGCTTCGTGGACGTGGCTTGACGTGTGGGCGTATATCGTGGCCAATAACCTGCCTTATTTGAGCCATTACGACAAGGTGGCAGAACTCCAAGGGTCGTACCGCAACGTCCGACTCTGTACGCTCTTCGATCCGCAATTCGCCCACCTTGGTTCGCTGGATAATTTTGTCTATTGGCAGCACAGAAATGCTGTCACGGAATCTGGACGTATAGACGATAGTTAGTAATGCTGAAACGGAGATCGGAGCGATACTACTACGAGTGGGAAGCAAGGCAAATCCTCTTGGATTCGCCGTCGGTCGTCCTTCGCGAGACGAACTCCCTGGACGAGATTCCGACCCACCTCAATCGCTATCCAGTCGGACCCCGTATTCCTCAGGGATGACGGGCCTCCTAGAATGGAGACATGAAATTGATAAGGAGCGAACAATGATCGCATTAAGCAAGGCTGTCATCGAGGTTGTGCAGGCGGCGATGCCGCTTCCAGGCGATCTGACGAACGAAGCTGACGTCAAACAGTACCTCGACGGTCTCACGCCGGGCATGGCGAAACTCGTTGCCGAAATTGCTCAGGCGGTGCACTCCGGAAAACTTGGACTGATCGGCAATGCGTCCGCCGATGAGATCAGAGTCGCGGTTGCCGACGAACTAGAGGGGCGTGGGATCAAGACCATTGACCCGGCGCTGATCGAGGCCATTATCACGATTGTGGTGTTTATTATCTCGCAGCTAAGGAAGGACAAATGAACGCGCTGCTCCTGGGCCTTGTCCTTCTCGCACAGACGGTCGAGCCGAAGATTGTCGGTCCCGAGAAGATCGCCGCAGGTCGTCTCGCGGTCTTCAGCATTGACTGTCCGGATGGGGCCAAGGCGGCGTGGAGGGTCTTTCCGCCGGAACAGAGCGGACTGACCCAGACCGACTGTGCGGCGTCATTCGAACAGCAACGCAAGCTCGCGTTCGCAAGCCCTATTCCTGGAACCTACCGCATCGTCGCCGCGGTCAGCTACGGCGACGAACTCTACCTGTTGGACGTGGCGCTTCTCGTCGAGGCGGCCTCACCTCCTTCACCTCCTCCTGGTCCACCCGGTCCC
>JAKOTN010000053.1 GCA_029776255.1 Pseudomonadota bacterium | reverse complement strand
ATTCCTTGAGCGCTACGGGACCGAATCTCAGTGCGAGGCGGCACTGGAGCATGCGCGCTGGCCGTCCGGGTTTCGTTGCCCCCGCTGTGATGGGGCCGCCTACAGCAGGGTGCGCGGGCGAACCCATTCGCTTTTTCAGTGCCAAGCCTGTCGGCATCAGACCTCGCTGATCGCCGGCACCGTCATGCAGAGCACCAAACTGCCCCTGACCGTCTGGTTTCTCGCGATCTACCTCATCAGCCAAGCCAAGACTGGGCTGTCGGCGCTCGCGCTCATGCGACAACTGGGGGTGAGCTACCCGACGGCCTGGTTGATCCACCACAAGTTGATGTGCGCGATGGCACAACGCGAGGCGCGGTATGTTCTCGAAGGCCAGGTCCACGTCGACGATGCCTACCTGGGCGGCGAGCGTAGCGGCGGAACCGCCGGTCGAGGCTCGGAGAATAAAGTTTCGTTCGTTGCCGCCGTCTCGCTCACCGATGAGGGGCATCCGCTGCGAATTAAACTCACCCCCGTCTCCGGCTTCACCCTCAAGGCCATCAAGCAGTGGGCCCAGTCCAGCCTGGCGCCGGGGTGTACCGTGTTTTCCGACGGGCTGTCTTGCTTTACCGCCGTCAAAGAGGCCGAATGCACGCATCGACCCACCGTCATTGGCGCGCGAAAGCCCAAGGATCTACCCGAATTCAAGTGGATCAACACCGTGCTGGGTAACCTCAAGACCAGCCTGAGCGGGAGTTACCACGCATTCGCTTTCCGAAAGTACGCAGGCCCGTACCTCGCGGCTTTTGCTTATCGATTCAACCGCCGGTTCGATCTCAGCACGCTACATACGCGCCTGATCGTGGCAACCGCCAACTGTGGGCCGCATACCCAACGGAGTATTCGGTCGGCTGAGGTTCGTTGCTAATCAGGTCCGGGCTTGGGGCATGCCTGCCTGGTCGCCATCCGCGAACAGCCGGCCGCCGGGTGTCCAAACCCCGCTGGCCATCCCTCAGCCCCTGAGCAGCACCCCCGGCAACCATGTCGCGATCTCCGGTACCCACGAGATCACCAGCGCTCCCACGAAGATCGCCAGCAATGCCGGCAGCACCGACACCGCGACCTCGCGAATCGGTTTGCCGAACATCGCCGAGGCGAAGAAGATGTTCATGCCCGCCGGCGGGCACAAAAAGCCCATCTCCATCACCGCCAGGAAGATCACCCCGAAGTGCACCGGGTCGATCCCGTAGCTCTGGGCGACCGGCAGCAGCAGGGGCACCAGCACCACGATGGCGGCGTAGATCTCCATCAGCGCGCCGGCGGCAAACAGGAACACGTTGAGCGCCAGCAGGAAGGCGAACTTGCCCGGCAGCACGGCCTGGGCCCATTCCACCGCGGCGTCGGGGATGCCGGCGTTGACCAGGTAGTTGGTGAGGCCCAGCGCCATGCCGAGGATCACCATCACGCCGCCGATCACCTGGGCGCAATCGGCAAGGCAGCGGCGCAGCAGGGGCCAGCTCAGCTCCCGATGGGCCACGGCCTGGGTGAGCAGGGCGTAGGCCGCGGTGAGGGCGGCGCTCTCGGTGGGGGTGGCGATGCCGCTGGCCAGCGAGCCGATCGCCACCACCGGGGCGAGGATCTCCCAGCGGGCGGCCCAGGCGGCGGCAAGGGCGCGGCGCGGGTCGGCCTTCGGGCGCGGGGTGGCCGGGGCGATGCCCCCCCGGCGCAGGTAGCCGCCGAAGACCAGCAGGCAGGCCACCATCACCAGGGCGGGCAGCAGGCCGGCGAGGAACATGGTGTTGATGGGCACCCGGGCGATGATGGCGTACATGATCAG
>JAKOTN010000047.1 GCA_029776255.1 Pseudomonadota bacterium | reverse complement strand
GACAAGGGCTACGACACGGCGGATTTCGTGCGCGCGATGCGTGACGCCAAGGTCACGCCCCATGTGGCGGCAAAGAAATCCTGTTCGGCCATCGATGGCCGAACGACCCGACATGCCGGCTATGTGGTGAGTCTCAGAAAGCGTAAGTTGGTCGAGGAAATCTTTGGTTGGGCGAAGACCGTCGGCGGCCTGCGTAAGACTCGGTTTATCGGCTTGGCGAGGGTGAGAGTGCAAACCATCTTCACCTTCGCTTGTTACAACCTGACCCGGATGGCGACGCTGTTCGGCTGGCGATTGTCTGTCACATAGGGCGAAATCCGCCCGCAGGTCGCTGAAAGGCGACCAACAACCCCGAAAGGGGCCATAGCACCGGCTGAAATCCGGTTTCCAGGCACCAACAGGGTTGAACGGCAGATATTTAATCATCGTCAGCGCCAAATGGCCGAAGACGTCAGGGTCTTTTTGAGCATCCTGATAGACCCGCACCGGCGACGACGTGCCGGCTCCTTCGATCCCGCGGTCGCGTTGTCAAGCCAAATAGACTTAAATGGATGGATTGAAAGGCGCGCCGATGACAGATACCAGTTTTCAGGACCGACGGATGTCGGAATGCCAGGCGATCTTCGACCATTCCGGAATCGCCGTGGTGTGCACTCGCGAACGTCGCGTTTACCATTGCAATCCGCGCGCGAGCGAACTTTTTGGCTGGCCGGAAGACACCCTGCTCGGTCAGTCCGATGCCGTTTTTCATACTGACGGCGACGCCCGGAACGCCATCGGTCGCGCGGTGCGCCAGCGATTGCGCGCCGGGCAGGTCGCTGATCTCGAAGTGCCGCTGGCACGCCGGGACGGCAACACCTTCGTCGCCCATCTGATCGCCCGAGCGGTCGACCCCGCTTTCCCGCGGCAGGGGATTGTCTGGATCGTTCGGGACATCACGCGCGAGGTGCTCGCCCGCGAGCACAACAAGCAGCTGCTGCTTGAACAACAGCTCATTTTCGAGAACGCTCGCGCCGGAATCTTGATTCTGCGCGATCGCGTCATCCAACGCTGCAATCGGCGCCTGGGCGAGATTTTCGGCTACGCGCCGGAGGAGATGATCGGCAAGCCGATGCGTCTTTTTTACACCAGCGACGACGAATGGCGGGAAGTCGGTCACCGGACCTATGCGGCAATCGCCGAGCGCGGCATTTTCCGCGGCGACGCGACGTACCGGCGCCGCGATGGACGCACGATCCGGTGCGGTATCACCGGCGGCATGGTCAATCCGGCCGACGCAAACGACGGCTATGTTTTTCTCTACGAAGATATCACCGCCCATCGCGCCGCCGAGGAGGCGCTGGCGAAAAGCGCCGCGGAACAGCAACTGATCTTCGATAACGCAATGATCGGTATTTCGTATCAACGCGATAGCCTGATCGTGCGCTGCAATCGGCGTTGCGAGGAGATTTTCGGCTATCCGCACGGCGTTTTGGTCGGACAGTCGACGCGCATTCTCTTCAGTTCCCAGCAAGCGTGGGAAAACGCCGAGCACCTGATTCAACAAGGCGGTGCCACGGACGGAACTTTCGACGGTGAATTTTCGTATTGCCGGCGCGATGGCTCGCCGATCCGGGTGCATGTCATCGGTCGCACGATAGACCATGCCAGCGAAGGACAAAACCGAATCTGGACGTACGAGGATGTGACCGCGCAACGCGCTGCCGAACACGCTCTGCGGCAGAGCCATCAGCAACTCGAGCAACGTGTCGCCGAACGGACGCTCGAATTGTCGGAACAGTTGCAGTTCATGCGGCAATTGGTCGAGGCCATTCCCGGTCCGGTGTATTACAAGGACCCCCAGGGGCGCTATCTTGGCTGTAATCAGGCGTTTCTCGACTTGGTCGGCAAATCGCGCGGCGAAGTGATCGGCGCCAGCGTATTCGATTTGTCGCCCATCGAGGTGGCGAATCGACAACATGCGCTCGACCGGGAGCTGCTGGACCATTCCGGATCGCAAGTATATGAATCGAAAGTCTGGCACGCCGACGGTAGCGCCCGCGACTTCGTCATCCACAAGGCAACCTACGGCCCCCTCGGGCGGCAAGACGGGCTGGTCGGCGTCATGCTCGACATCACCGAACGCAAACGGATGGAAGAACGCCTGCGACTGGCGGCGACGGTATTCGACAGCAGCGCCGAAGGAATCGTCATCACCGCGCCGGACGGCCGGACCATCGCGGTGAACCGGGCGTTCACCGACATCACCGGTTATGGCGAGCAGGACGCACTCGGGCGTAATCCGCGTTTCCTGAAGTCTCGGCGTACCGATGACTCCCTGTTTCGGGAAATGTGGCAAACACTGGCGGAAAACGGCCGCTGGCGCGGAGAACTGTGGAATCGGCGCAAGGACGGCCGGGATTTTCTCGAATCCCTGACGATCAGCGCGGTCAAGAACGAAAACGGTTCGGTGACCCACTACGTGGGCGTTTTCTCCGACATCACCGAGTTGCACTTTGCGCATGAACAACTCAAGCACCAGGCCCACCATGATCCGCTGACAGGTTTGCCGAACCGACTGCTGCTGGTTGACCGTCTGCATAAGGCGCTGCAATACGCGAACCGCGAAGGCAAGGGTCTGGCCGTTCTGTTCATCGATCTCGATCGTTTCAAGAATATCAACGACACGCTCGGCCACAAGGCCGGCGATCAGGTGCTGTGCGAGGTGAGCACGCGCATGAAACGGCTGCTGCGCGAGTCGGATACCGTGGGCCGACTTGGCGGCGACGAGTTTGTGATCATTGTGGCCGACATCGTCGAACCCACCACGGCAGCGCTGATCGCCGACAAGATTCTCAAGGCGCTACGTCGGTCCCCCGTGACCACCAACCCCGAATTTTTTGTCGGCGCCAGTATCGGCATCAGCGTTTTTCCCCAGGATGGCGACAGTGGCGAGGTGCTGATGAAGAATGCCGATACGGCGATGTATCGCGCAAAAGAAGAGGGACGCGACGCGTATGAATTTTTCACCAGCGGTCTGACGCAATCCTCCTTGGCACGTCAGCAAATGGAGGCCGATTTGCGGCGGGCGCTGGAACGCGAGGAATTCCGGGTCCATCTACAAGCGCAATTTTCGTTGCACACCGGCGCGGTAATCGGCGCCGAAGCCATCCTGCTTTGGCAGCACCCCAGCCGTGGCTTGTTGCCGCCCGCACAGTTCGTCAAGGTCGCCGAGGACTCCGAACTGATCATTCCCCTCGGCGAGTGGTTGTTGCGCCGGGTCGGCGACCAATGGGCGACCTGGCTGGCCGCTGGCTATACTCCTGGCATCGTTTCGATCAATATCTCGGGCCTGGCGTTTGCCCGCGGCTCGATTCGCGACACCTTGAACGGCTTGCTACAAACGGCGAGTCCGCCAATCACGTTTTTGAATCTCGAGGTGTCGGAGAACACCCTCATGGGCGATGCCGGAAATAGTGCCCAGGTATTGCGCGACCTGCGTGCGATGGGTCTGGGCGTGATCATCAACGATTTCGGCACCGGATATTCATCCCTCGCTCAACTCACCCGCCTGCCTCTCGACCGGATCAAGCTCGATTCAAACCTGATCCAGGGGAATCCCGCTGGCGCGTCCGAAAACAGCGCCGTGGTGCACGCCATCGTCGCATTGGGACACAGCCTGCGACTGCCGGTGCTCGCCGACGGCATCGATAGCGCGGAACAACGCGACTTTGTCACCCAAGCCGGCTGCGACCAGATACAGGGCGATTTTTGTGCGCCGGCGCTGTCGTTCGACGCCTACGAGCAACGTTTTCTGAGGAACTGACCCGTCCGTGTCCACCGTTCAGCCGCGATTGGCTTTTATCGACCTGTTGAAAGCCGTGGCCTGCCAATTGATCGTCCTGCATCATCTGGCTTTCTATGGGCCGATGTCCGACCACGCCTATCCGTTGGCGCCCGCCCTAATGTCCTGGTTAAGCCAGCACGCGCGGATGGCCGTGCAGGTGTTTCTGGTCATCGGCGGCTTCCTGGCGGCGCGAAGCCTGGCGCCGGAAGGCCGGATCGCCACGATCCGCCCGTTCTCGATGGTGATTAAACGTTATCTCAAGCTGGCGATTCCCTACCTCGCCGCCGTGCTGATCGGTATGTGCGGCGCCGCACTGGCCCGACTGCTGATGACGCACGACTCGGTTCCCGCCGCGCCGACGTGGCCGCAACTGATCGCGCACGTCCTGTTCCTGCAAAGCATTCTCGGCTACGACGGCTTGTCGGCCGGGGTCTGGTACGTCGCGATCGATTTTCAGTTGTTCACGCTGCTGCTAGGGCTGTTGTGGCTGGCGGAGCGAATCGGCGGCGGCGGTGTTCGAACGACGCGCATCGCCTGTACGCTGATCGTCGCGCTGGCGCTGATGTCCTTGTATCACTTCAATCGCGATGGCGATTGGGACATGTGGGGGGTGTATTTCTTTGCCGCGTATGCGCTTGGCGCGCTGACCCATTGGGCGACCAATGGCCGGCAAGCCGTCGGTTGGCTGCTGACGATGGCCCTCGTCGTGGTCTTGGCGCTGCTGCTCGACTATCGCCCGCGCATCGCCATCGCCCTGTTGGCCGCTCTGGCCTTGGCGCTGGCGCGCCGGTGCGGAATTCTCGATCGCTGGCCCGATTGGCGCGGGGTCCTTTACCTCGGAAGGATTTCCTACGCGGTGTTCCTGATTCACTTTCCAGTCTGCCTGCTGGTCAACGGCCTCTTCACCCGCTTCGCCTCAACCGATCCATGGATCAACAGCGCCGGCTTGGCCGTCGCCTGGATTGGCAGCCTGGTCGGCGGCGCGCTCTTCTATCGCTACATCGAAAATCCCGCGCAACGGGTTTCGACGCGCTACCTGCCGACGCCGGGTGTCAGCCGGCAGGCTTGAGCCACGCGGCGGCGGCCAAGGCAAAATAGCTGAGAATCCCGTCCGCGCCCGCCCGCTTGAACGCCAACAGACTCTCGAGAACGCACGCCTGCTCGCTCAGCCAGCCATTTTGCGCGGCCGCCTTGAGCATGGCGTATTCGCCACTGACCTGATAAACGTATGTGGGCACCTTGAACTCGTCCTTGACGCGACGAACGATGTCCAGATAGGGCATTCCCGGTTTGACCATCACCATGTCGGCGCCTTCGGCAAGATCGAAGGCCACCTCGCGCAACGCCTCGTCGGTGTTTGCCGGGTCCAACTGGTACGTGTACTTGTTGCCTTTGCCCAGGTTGGCCGCCGATCCCACCGCCTCGCGGAATGGACCGTAAAAGCTGGACGCGTACTTCGCCGAGTACGCCAGAATCCGCGTATGTATTTGCCCGGCGGCGTCCAGTTCCTGACGAATGCGCCCGACACGGCCGTCCATCATGTCGGACGGCGCGACGACATCGGCACCGGCCTGCGCGTGCACCAACGCCTGCCGGGCAAGTACCTGCAAGGTTTCATCGTTCAGGACATAGCCGCGCGGATCGTCGGCGGCGATCAAGCCGTCCTGTCCATGGCTGGTGTAAGGATCAAGCGCCACGTCGGTGATCAGGCCAAGGTCGGGAAATTCCCTTTTCAAGGCGACGACGACCCGCGGCACCAGTCCATCCGGGTTGTAAGCCTCTTCCGCGCCGGCGCTCTTGCCGTCGCCTTCGATCACCGGAAATAACGCCAGGGCCGGAATGCCGAGGGTCATGGCCTGCTCGGCGGTCGTCAACAACCGGTCAAGACTCTGGCGAACGACGCCGGGCATCGAGGATACCGGTTCGACGCGATCGACACCGTCCAGCACGAACACCGGATAAATCAAATCGTCGACGGTCAATCGCGACTCGCGCATCAAGCGTCGGGAAAAATCGTCACGGCGCATGCGACGCAGGCGTGTACTCGGAAAGCCCGCCAAGAAATTTTCAGGACCTGTTGCAGCCATATAAATAATATTGATTTATTTGATTAAAATAAAATGAGGAACTCACGTTAAAATAAGCACTCAGAGATTACGGACGGCAAGACCGTCTCCCGCTTTACCTCCCCGAGAGCGGGCGCCCGAGCACTTGATGCGTCAGGCGGTAGTTATTGCCCCCGGCTCCCTGCCGGGGGCTCTTTTTTATGTAGAACGCTTGCCGGCGCCGGATGCTTTGCGTGCTCCCCAGCCCATGGCGGCGCGCTGCTTTGGCCGCGCCGTCTTTTCGCTACGCAAACCCGTCGGTGGCGGCACTTCCAGACGCCTCTCCATGCCGAGCCAACTGGCGAGGACGGCCTCGGCATCGGTAATCCCCGTTTTTTTCAAACTGGAGAAAAGTTGCGCGCTGCAATTCTCGCCCAGCGTACGCAGGGCCGCGCGCACCTCGCGGAGAGACAGCAGTTGTTCCTGACGAGTCAATTTATCGGCCTTCGACAGCAGCACATGTATCGGCTTGCCGGTCGGCGCGAACCAGTTCAGCATTTGCCTATCGAGTTCGGTTAACGGATGGCGACTGTCCATGATCAGAATCAGACCGCAAAGCACCATGCGTTGCTGCAAATACGGCGCCAGCAAACCCTCCCACTGGCCACGGACCTCCTCCGGCGCCTTGGCGAATCCATAACCCGGCAAGTCGACAAAATACTTGCCTTCCGCAAGCCGAAAATAGTTGAGATGCTGCGTGCGCCCCGGTGTCTTTGAAACGAAAGCCAAGCGCGAATGATTGGCCAGCGTATTGATCGCCGACGACTTTCCGGCATTCGAACGTCCGGCAAAAGCGACCTCGCACAGCGAATCGGCAGGCAAGTCGCGCAAATCGGCAATGGTGGTATGAAAAACCGCCTTTTGAAAAAGAGGCATCGATGAACCGCAGAATGGGTGAAAAAGGGAGGCGTCCGCCGTGGCAGGAAAATGATATAGAATATCAGGTTTGTTGATTCGCTACTTCGGCCAAAGGTTTGTCATCGTTGTCAATGGGAGTTTGGACATGATTCGTACAACGGCACTCGCGGTTCTCCTCGCCGCCAGTTTTCCCGCCTTCGCATCGGAACAGGCAAAAGCAGCGGTTGACCTGGCTAAGGCCAAGGGAATCGCCGAGAGCGTTTGCGTCGCCTGCCATGGCGCCGACGGCAACAGCCCGGCAGCCGCCAATCCAATCCTCGCAGGTCAGGTTCCTGACTATCTGTACAAGCAATTGAGCAATTTCAAAGCGGTCGACGGCAAGCCGGCGGTCCGCGCCAACCCGATCATGGCTGGCATGGTGGCCACGCTGTCGGATGAAGACATGCGGAGTCTGGCGGCGTATTTCTCGCAGCAAAAGATCAAACCATCGGTTGCCAAGGACGAAAAGCTGCTGGCCGAGGGTAAAGCGCTATGGCGCAAGGGCGACTTCAGCAAACAGGTTCCCGCTTGCGCTGGTTGCCACGGTCCGGCCGGTGGTGGCCTGCCCGCGCAGTATCCGCGCCTGGGCGGACAATATGCGGAGTACACCGTCAACCAATTGAAGAATTTCCGAAGCCACGAACGTGCGAACGACACCGAAAAAGTGATGCAGACCATTGCCGGAAAGTTGTCGGATGCGCAAATCGGCGCGGTTGCCGAATACGCCGCCGGCCTTCGTTAGAAGACTGTCTGGTTATCCATCGGGCGGGGCGGGAAACTCCCCTGCGACGAGGAGGCGACTCGCCCTCTTGGCAACGAGCGTCTTCCGATCTAGCATGGATGGCCTGCTGCTCATAAAGGACGTCAAATGAAAACACTCCGGCAAATCCTCGCCAGCAAGGATCGCCCATTGATCAGTGTCTCGCCCAGCGATTCCGTCTATCAGGCGTTGAGCGTAATGGCTTACAACAATGTCGGCGCGGTTCTCGTTCTCGATCAGGGAAAGCTGGTCGGCATCTTTTCCGAGCGCGATTATGCGCGCAAGGGCATTCTGCAAGGCAAGGCATCGAAAGACACGCCTGTCCGCGAACTGATGACCGCTCGGGTTTATTATGTAACGCTCGACCGTTCGGTTGACGAATGCATGGCGATCATGACCGACAGGCATTTCCGTCACCTGCCGATTATCGAGGACGATCAGGTTGTCGGAATCGTTTCGATTGGCGACGTGGTCAAGGAAACCATCAGCGCGCAGCAGTTCATCATCGATCAGTTGGAAAAATACATTACCGGCTAATGGCTGGCGCCGGCGCGTGACCGCCGGCGTGTGTCTTCCGGGATCGCGTGCGGCGGCGGCTGGCCGAGGGCAAGGGTGCGGGTAGGCGTTTTTAAAAGCCGACTCCTGACGGCTTCGCTCCCGGCACTAAAAACTACGCGGTGCCTCCCACCGTCAGACCGTCGATGCGCAAGGTCGGTTGCCCAACCCCGACCGGCACGCTTTGGCCATCCTTGCCGCAGGTTCCCACGCCGGGATCGAGGCGCATGTCATTACCGATCATCGACACCTGCTGCATCGCTTCCGGTCCGCTGCCGATCAGGGTGGCGCCCTTCACTGGCGCGGTCACTTTACCGTTTTCGATCAGATACGCTTCAGACATCGAGAAAACGAATTTACCGTTGGTGATGTCGACTTGACCACCGCCAAAGTTGACCGCGTAAATCCCTTTTTTCACCGATTTGATGATTTCCTCGGCGCTCAAACCGCCATTCAGCATCGTGGTGTTGGTCATGCGCGGCAGAGGCAGGTGCGCGAACGATTCGCGACGGCCATTGCCGGTCGGTGCAACACCCATCAAGCGCGCGTTAAGCGTGTCCTGCATGTAGCCCTTGAGAATGCCATCTTCGATCAACACCGTGCGCTGTGTCGGATTGCCTTCGTCGTCGATATTCAGTGAGCCACGCCGCCCGGCGATGGTTCCGTCGTCGATGACGGTGACCCCCTTGGCGGCGACGCGGTTGCCGATACGACCGGCAAAGGTCGAACTGCCCTTGCGATTGAAATCACCCTCGAGACCGTGGCCAACCGCTTCATGGAGCAGAATGCCCGGCCAGCCGGGACCGAGGACGACGGTCATCGTGCCCGCGGGCGCCGGACGGGCCGCCAGATTGGTCACCGCCTGATGGACTGCCTCGCGCGCGTAGCCGTGCAACAATTCATCGGTGAAATAGGCGTAGTCGGTGCGGCCACCGCCACCGCCCGAGCCTTGCTCTCGACGGCCGTTTTCGTCAACGATCACGGTCAACGACACGCGTACCAAGGGCCGGATGTCGGCGGCCAGCCGGCCGTCGCTGCCCGCCACCAGAATCACTTCGTATTCGCCGGCGAGATGCGCCATGACCTGTGAAACGCGCGGGTCCTCGGCCCGCGCCATCGCCTCCAAGCGCTCAAGAAGCCGCACCTTGCTCGCCGCGTCCAATGACGCCAACGGGTCGTGCGGAACGTACAACTGGTGCTGGCCGACACTTTTCTTTAGCGCCGGCACGCTGCGTTGCTGACCGCTGGCGGCGATTTCCCGTACCGCGGCGGCGGCGTCGCCAAGTGCCTGGGCGCTGATATCGTCGGAGTATGCAAAAGCCGTTTTTTCACCCGCCAGGGCACGCACACCGACGCCTTCGTCGATGCTGAAGCTGCCTGCCTTGACGATACCTTCCTCAAGACTCCAGGCTTCGGAACGACAGTACTGAAAATAGAGGTCGGCGTAGTCGACCCGATGCGTCATGATCGTGCCGAACACCTTGGTCAGATCCAATGCATTCAGACCGTAAGGGGTCAGCAAGGTCTTCTGGGCCTGCGCGAGTAGCGATTGTGCTTTTTTAGTCATTGAATTTCCAAGATTTTCCGCGGTAACGGGCTGATTTCACATCACGCGGTGCCGTAGCGCCGGCAGGCTGGCGCGAACCTCCTCCAGGCGAGATTGTTCGAGGTCGCCGATGACGATTCCCGGTCCTTTCGATTTGCGGTCGAGAATGAGTCCCCAGGGGTCGATCAGCATGCTGTTGCCGTGCGTTTCGCGTCCGTTTTCATGCTGACCACCCTGCGCGACGGCCAGCACATAACACTGATTCTCGATTGCCCGGGCACGCAGCAGGATTTCCCAGTGTGCCCGCCCAGTGGTTTCGGTAAATGCCGCCGGGACGATCAGCAAGCTGCAGACGCCAAGCGCCCGGTAGAGTTCCGGAAACCGGAGGTCGTAGCAAATCGACAGGCCAATACGACCAACTGGCGTCTCGAAGGCGGCGACCCGTCGCCCGGCTTCGATGGTCGCGCTTTCGTCATAGCATTCCGCGCCCTGCTGAAAACCGAACAGGTGGATTTTGTCGTAACGGGCCACGCGCCGACCCTGGGGATCGTAAACCAGACTGGTATTGAGAACCTTGTCGGGCGTGCTGGCCGACAGTGGCAAGGAGCCGCCAATCAGCCAAATGCCGTGTTCGCGGGCGATTCCGGCAAGAAAATCCTGAATCGTTCCGTGACCGTCGTGCTCTTGCAACGCTACTTTGTCGCTGTCGTGGATTCCCATGATCGGGAAATACTCCGGCAGGGCAATCAATTCGGCGCCTTGCGCCACCGCATCGGCGATCAAATGCGCCGCGGCGGTCAGATTGTCGTCGATACGCGGCGTCGAAACCATTTGCACGGCGGCGACTCGCAGACGAGACGCCGTTTTTTCATTGTTCAAGGCATCGTCACGGCTGAGGTTCATCGCTTCCTCCGGTCGGGGTGGGCGGTGGCGCGGCATCTTCCCGCCCAGGATTGGCACGCGACAGTCGCTCGACCTTCGGGTCGTCCCATTTGCCGGTGACAAGATAGTCGAAGCTGAAGACCTTGTTAAGCGGGTTCTGAAGAATCTTGTGCGCCAACAACGTGGCCACGCCGGCCAACGGGTTGATCACCGCCACTCCCAACGCGGCGCTTCCGCCCAATTCGGGCTGTACTGTCACGTTGAGACGCTGTGTTTCCATTTTCAGGTCGGTTTCACCGCGCATCACCACTCTTGCCGACGGCCCGTCGATTTGCAGGCGGTCGGTACGCATGAGACCGCTTTTTACCGTCATTCGCCCGTTGATATTGTCGAAACTGAAACCTTCGCTGAAGACGTCGCCGAAATCAAGCAAAAAGCGGCGCGGCAGACCTTGCAGGCTGATCAGACCGAGCAGCCGGCCGGCGCCGGGATCGAGCTTGACGAAGCGGCCGTTGCTGGCTTCGAGGCGCATGTCGCCACTGAGTGTTCCGTAATCGAGCATCGTCGGCTGCCCATTCCAGCCTATTTTTCCTTTCAGTGTCGCCACGCCGCCGCGGACGACGCCGCCATGGCCGAGACGTTCAAGCAATTTGCCAGCGTCGCTGCTTTCCAGCGTGAAATCGAGCTGCATGCGCTTGCCACCGGCGAATTGCCACTGGCCGCTTCCCGTCAAACTGCCGTTGGGATTGGCGATTTCGACCTTGGTCAGCCGCCAGACGCCGCCGTCGTTATGGGCCTGCACCTCCAGACGGCCGAAACGGCTGGCGCCGACGGCAAAATCGTCGATGACGACATCCAGCGCCGGCAGTTCCTTGAGCGCCTCTTCCACGGTGGCGTTCTTGCTCTCCTTGTCCGGCTGTCGCCATTTTTTGAAATGTGCCGCCAACTTCCCGGCGCCGGCGCCGTCCCATTGAAAAGTGCCGATTGCGTCCTTCGATTGCACGCCGCCCCGCCACTGCGGCGCCGCGCCCCAGATGCCGAGGCTGACATCGCCGTAGGATCTGCCGAGGATGATCGCCTCATCGGCTTTCAGATCGAAGGCCATAGGGAAACGGGGGCCTGGAGCCGCCGCGACATCCTTGCCGGCCGGGCGCAACAGGCTTTGCCAGTAATCGAGATCGATCGTCTTGGTGGTCACCCCGATGGCGATGCCACGCTCCGGCATTGGGCGCAGCGGGCGGCCGATCGCGATCGCGCCACGTTCGATAACGCTGTTTTCCGCCTGCCGGCGACGGATGATTTGTAGGTTGGCCACGTTGCCCAGCGACGCGGTCACCTGTTCGCGCATGCCTGTCGGCGCCCCTTTTCCGGTCGACGGCAGAATGACGGTTTCGAGATGCAGGGGCAGGACGTCGGCCGCGTTCTTGGCAAACGGCGCGGCAAGCGTCGAACCGACTCCCGTCAGATTGGAGTCCAGGACCAATTCGACATTGCGCTTGACGACGCGGACATCGGCGCGATAAGTCGTTCCTCCGGACAGGTGGTCGAGCAAGGGCCATTCAACCCGGCGGCGTAGCTCGTCGATGCCCAGCCTGCCACTGGCCGCGATGGCGAGCTTGCCGCTCTGCGTGCCACCGCCGATTCGGAGCGAGCCACCAAGAAAAATGGCGCTGATATCCGAAAGTTTCAGATCTTTTTCGGAGAAGCGCAGGCCACCGTTAACCTGTTGCAGCGGTGGCAATGAAGCGTCGACCGTCACCTCGTTGGCCGCGAAAGTGTAGTTGCCATCGACCTTCGATTCACCGAGACGTGCCTCCTGTAACGGAATGGTCATGCCGATGTCCAGCGTCCCTTTGCCCACGGCGCCCATGTCGTCGGTGAAGTGATCGATTTGTTTGGCCACCGGGCTTTGCTTGATGAATTTCAGAAATTCCGCCGTTTCTCCCTCGGCGTGCCCTTTGACCTTGAGCGTCGACACCGGTGCGTCGAAATCCGGGATTTCGGCGCGGGTTTGCGACAGTTTCGCACCGAAAATCGCTCCCTTGCTGGCCTGGACCACCATCCCCGTTCCTTCGAAGCGCAAATCGGCATCGATGCCGGTAATGAACGGCCAGCCCGGGCCATAATCGAGAGTCACATCGTGCGCTTTCACGGTGACCAGAAACTGACCGTTCTTATGATCGCTAAAAGGAAAATTCGCCAGATCGCCTTTCAGCACCAGCTTGGCCTCGCTTGCCGTTCCCGCCTTGAGCGCGTTGCGCACCCATTGCCGTGCATCGGCATTGATCACTCGTGGTAGATAGCGCCAGACCGCGCGCGCGTCGGCGCGGACCAGATTCGCCGTCAGATCGATGCGGCCGGGTCCGGTGCCGCCAAGGCGGTAGCTTCCCTGCGCGGTTCCGGCCGCTTCCGGATTGGCGAATTCGACGCGCGACAACTCGACATCGAGTTGTTCCTTGGCGATTTTCCACTTCGCTTCCGCGCGCAGGGTGTCGAAAGGGATCGACGATTCGGTAAACACCGCGGGAAGCTCGATACTCGCCTTTCGCCCCAATACGTTGATATTGCCACCATGCTCGTCGGCATCGATCGACCCTGAAATACTCGACGCACCTGGAAAATGCCCCGAGGCGTTGATCGACAACTCGTCGAAACGACTTTTGAGCGCATATTTCTGTAGTTTTTCGATGTTTCCCTGCCAGTTCACGCGCAGGTCGGCAAGGCGCCCGCGCGGTGCCAGATCGCTGAGCCATTTCCGCGAACCGGCATCCAATGGCAGATGGGCGGCGAGCTTGCGTAGAGGAGCGAGATCCAGGACGCTGGCCCGGGCACTGCCGCGCACGGCGTCGCTATTCTTCAGATTTTGCCAGTCGACATGAAAATCGGTGGGGCCGACATGAATGTGTTGCGCGTCGTCGTTCGTTGCCGTCGATTCGCGCGTCAACAGCTCGAGTCCACGACCGTCCACGCGTGCTCCATCCGGCGAAAATCGTACACCAAGCCGCCCCGACATCCGATCCAGATCGAGCGGCGGCAGATTTTCCGCCAATTGCAGGTGGACATCGTCAAGCGAGAAATCGGTCGTCAACTCCTGCAAGCGCCCCTCGGCGATACCGGCCCAAGCGCGTAGCGCGCCACGGCCGCGCGGCAAGGTGATTGGATAATCCAGCCAGGTGCGCCAGACGGCCAGATCCGCATAGTCGATCTGACCGAAGACTTGTCCGTTCCATGACTCGGTGCGCTCGATATCCTTGCCCCGAAAATCGCCGCGCAGGTCGATCGGCGATGCCATCGATTCCGGCGGCTGGGCGGTCAAGCCGAAGCGATGCCGTCGGCCGTCGTTGTCTAGCGCGAAATCGACATTCGCGAAGGCCAGAGGCGGCGCCTGCCGCTTGGCGTCTTCCCACACGACCGTGGCGTCGTCGATGCGAATTTTTTTCTGCACCAGCACCCAGTCGGCCACATCGCTATTGCTACCGTCCTGGCTCATGGCGATGCCGGCGACAAAGAAACGCCCGTCGGCGTCACGGCGCAGATGTAGCGTCGGCTTGTCGATTCGCAGGACCAACAGCCGCAATTGCAGCCGGGGCAGCGAGGTCCACGAGAGAACGCCCTCGACACGATTGAACGCCAAGACCGGTTGTCCTTGGCGATCGGCGATGCGAACATCCGAAAGGGTCAGATCGGGATTGATGCCGTCCCAGCGGGTTTCAATGCGTCCGATACCAACCGACAGGCCAAGCATCCGGCCGAGGTGTTCCTCGATTTGGGGACGATAAGTCTCGATGTTCGGCAACACCGCGTAGCGCAATGCCAGAACCAGCAACACAAAACCGAAATAAAGCAACCAAAAAGCGCGTGCCAACAACCGCCCGAACGAGCGCGAAAAAGGATGTGCGATCACCGCGCCGACGGCGCGCGAACAGCTGGCGAATAGTGGGCGAAACTGTTCCTGGCGCATCAGTGTCGGCCACCGCGTAGAGACTTTTGCCAACAATCGGTGAGCGTCACTAGAATGTCGAAACACCTTGAAAAACCGTCGGGCGCTCATTGTAACGGCTTTGCGGCGGGGCTTCCCGCCAACGAGAGCCGTTACTTTGGGGCACCCGCTGACGAGAGAATTCCATGCTTCCCATCGACGACATGCGGACGACGAAAGCAAGCGCGTTGCAAGCCCCTTGGACGGTAGCCCAGATACACAGTCATTACCTGCGAAATCTTCTCGCCAGTCGCCCGGAGATTGTCGAGTGGCTACAGGAAAACATCACCACGGCCGTGACCGCCGACAAAATGCGGGATTTTCTGGCCCACCAGACCTTCGCCAACGACGACGGTTTGAAACGCGCCCTGCGCCGTCTTCGCCAGCGTGTGATGGCTGCCCTGATCGTGCGCGACATCGCTGGCGAAGCCACTCTGGCCGAGGTCGTGGAGAGCATGACCCAACTCGCCGACGTCACCACCAATCACGCACTCGACTATTACCACCGGCAACTGGTCGAGTCGTTCGGCGAACCCCTGGACGGCAACGGCCGACCACAAAAACTGCTGGTGGTTGGCATGGGAAAACTCGGCGGTCGCGAGTTGAATGTGTCGTCGGACGTCGACTACATCTTCATTTATCCGGAAGAGGGGCAAACTGCCGGTAACGGTCGCCGCATCGACAACTACGATTTCTTTTCGCGGCTCGGCAAGCGACTGATCGGCGCTCTCGACGACCTCACGGAAGACGGTCAGGTTTTCCGTGTCGACATGCGGCTGCGACCGAACGGCGACTCCGGTCCGCTGGTCGGCTCGCTGGGTTCACTGGAAAACTATTTCATCACCCAGGGTCGTGAATGGGAACGCTATGCCTGGATCAAGGCTAGGGTGATGAACGAAGGCGCCAACCGGCAGGACGAGTGGCTGAAAGCCCTGCACGAGATTTCCCGCCCGTTTGTCTTTCGCAAATATCTCGATTTCGGCGCGATCAACGCCATGCGCGACCTGCATGCGCAAATTCGCCGCGAAGTCGCGCGCAAGGACATGGCCGACCACGTCAAGCTCGGCCCCGGGGGCATTCGCGAAATCGAATTCATCGCGCAGGTTTTTCAGTTGATTCGCGGCGGCCGTGACCCCGCGCTACAGATCCGCCCGACACTGAAGGTGCTGGCGTTTTTGGCCGACAAACGACTCCTGCCACCCGAAAAGGAACGCGAACTGGCGGCCGCCTACGATTTTCTGCGTCGCCTCGAACATCGGCTGCAATACATCAACGACGCTCAAACGCACAAACTGCCCAGCGGCGAAATGGAGCGGGCACGCATTGCGGAATCGATGGGCTTCACCAATTGGGCGCCATTCATGACCGCGCTCGACACGCATCGCGAGAAAGTGGCCCGGCATTTTGAACAGGTGTTTTCCGAACCCGAAGAGGGCCGGCATGCGCTCGCCGGACTGTGGGAGGAGTCGACGCTCGGCGACGAGGCACTTGAAAATATTGCCAATCTCGGCTTTCGTCAGCCGCAGGCCGTTTTGCAAAGTCTGCGGAGCTTTCGACAAAGTGGTCGCTATCTCCAGTTGCCGGCCAGCAACCGCGAGCGCCTGGATGCCCTCGGCCCGCGTTTGATCGAAGCGGCGGCAGCGACGACCACCCCGGACGCGACCTGGCAGCGCGGCCTCGATTTTCTGGAAACGATCAGCCGGCGCGGCGCCTATCTGGCGCTGTTGCAGCAATATCCGCAAGCATTGCGCAAACTGGCCGAACTGATCGGTAGTTCTTCATGGGCGGCCGACTATCTGACCCGTCACCCGATTCTGCTGGACGAACTTCTCGACGCGGATATTTTCAATCCAACGCCGGATTGGCAAGCATTCCGCGACGATCTGCAGCTGCGTCTGGCGCAACACGCCGACGACACCGAGCGCGAAATGGATATTCTGCGGGAAACCCATCACGCTCAGGTCTTTCGTCTGCTGGCCCAAGACATCGCCGGCCTGCACACCGTCGAGCATCTTGCCGACCGTCTTAGCGAACTGGCCGACATCATGGTTCAGACGACGATGGATCTGTGTTGGCAAAAACTTCGACACCGACATCCGCATCCGGAACGCCCACCGCGTTTCGCGGTCATCGGTTACGGCAAACTCGGCGGTAAGGAACTCGGCTTTGCCTCCGACCTCGATCTCGTTTATCTGCACGACGACCCGGAGACGGATGCCGGCGAGTTGTACGCCCGCCTCGGGCAACGCATGAGCACCTGGATGTCGACGCAAACTTCGGCCGGCACGCTTTTTGAAGTCGACTTGCGCCTGCGCCCCAACGGCGACGCGGGCATGCTGGTGTGTCCGGTCGATGCGTTTCGCGATTACCAATTGCAGCGTGCCTGGGTTTGGGAACATCAGGCGTTGACACGGGCCCGCTTCTGCGCCGGCGACCCGACTGTCGGCGCGCGCTTCGAGGCCATCCGCGTCGAAATCCTGCGCCAACCGCGCGATCTTTGCACCTTGCGGGACGAGGTGTTGTCCATGCGGCAGCGGATGCTTGAACAACACGCCTCACGCAATGAGGAGTCCTTCGACATCAAACACGACCGTGGTGGCCTGATCGACGTGGAATTTATCGTCCAGTACCTGATTCTCGGCCATGCGCACAGCCATCCCCGGCTGTGTGGCAATCTCGGCAACATCGCGCTGCTCGGCATCGCCGCCGATCTCGGCCTGATCGCCGCCGAACTGGCCGAGCCGGTGCGCAGCGCCTATCGCGACTTTCGCCACATGCAGCATGTGCTACGACTCAATGCCGGCCGCCGCGCGCGCGTCGATCGCGCAGTGGAAAAACGCCGGATCGACGCGGTGCGGGCGTTGTGGCGGGCCGTTTTTGAAACGCATTGAGACAAAGACATTCTTGCTCGTGGCGCGTCGGCCAAAAATCAACAACTGGGACAAGATTCCCCAAAACGGCTCGCTCCTATCGGCAATTCGCCACCGCCACGCTTTTCCGACGAACGGCGAGCAACCCCGACAGCGCGAGGCCAAACAGCGCGTAGGAGGCTGGTTCGGGAACGTTCGCCGGAGGATCGACGGAGATCCCGTCATTCGCGCAATTCTCGGTCCAATGGACATCGAAGGCGCCGCCATCCCAACCGCTGCGGGTCAAGAGGCCGAGATCGATGCTTAACTCGTAGAAATAATGCGGATCGTTCTGGTTGCCGCCATAACCCGTTGTTGGCGTGACGGTATAGGCCAGCTCGGCCATTCCTCGATAAATTCCCGCCAGCATGTGCGTCGGATTCAGCAGATCCGGCGCGTAACTCGGATCATTGGGGTTGGTGTAAGCGCCGCTGGCATTCCAGAGGCCGTACGCCCAGGTCGGATTACTGTACACACCGCCCTCGACACCGAAGCTCTCGAAGGTGTAGCCACCGCCGCTATCGACGCCGACGACGTGCTTGATGTTGATGCCCAGGTCGAAGGTGCCGTTCCTGCCAAAATCGATGGCGAAATCGCCGGCACCGAAAGTATTGGCTGCCGGATTGTTCAGTGTTCTCGGGTTGTGCCCGGTCGCCAGTGCGATATAAAGCTTCTGATCGGTTTGGGAAATCTTGGTGTAGATCGCCTCGGCATCGTATGCTTGACCGCCCCAGCCGGGACTCAGGTAAAACGAACCATTGCCGACTTGATCCTCGATCGTGGAATGAACCGTGGGATCCGATGATTTCCAGGTTGCGGGATCGATATTCCAGTCGGACAAATTTCCATCGATCGTGATGGCTGATGCTGAAAGGGTAGCGAGAGCACCGATGAGGCCGATGGCGAGATGAATCGATTTAGTCATTTTGTCGCTCACAAATTGAGTGGTTTCAGAATTGGGGTCCTTTAACCCTCTTCGCGAGGCGACGACCCATGGGAGAAAGTATCTCGCCACAAGTCATTGATACGTTATGAATTAGTGCACGTTTTTAGAGATATTCGGACGACGAAGAGAGCGAAAAAACAAATTTTTCCGCCCCATGGAAAGTATTTTCGAAAACACTCCCACATTACCGACGCCTGTCGTCGCAGCGCGACGCCTAGCGATAGAGGCGTGTTTGGCACCACAAAATGCCATGTTTATCTGTTGATGTTTAACAGGCTGCTCAAAAACCCCGCCCCAGCTACGCCGATGGGATAATTCGAACCTTGCCTGAACGAGATGGAAAAAAGATGAGAAGGCCCGACACGACGCAGCCTGCGATGTTCAGCTACCGGACGCTGGAAGAGCGGATTCCGGCAAGTCATCCGCTGAGGAAGCTGCGGGTGGTGGTCGATGGGATTCTGGGCGC
>JAKOTN010000034.1 GCA_029776255.1 Pseudomonadota bacterium | reverse complement strand
GTCAGTGTCACCGGCACCGGCGGTGGAACGGGAGCTTCAACCACCAGTATTGGTGTTTATGTCTCGACCGCCGGACAAATCACCGCCGGTGGCGGCGGCAACGTGTCCGTGATGGGCACGGGTGGAAACGCGGGCGGCACGGGAGGCGGTAATCTGGGCGTCGACGTTGAAGGAGCGGGGCTGATTTCGGCGTTGGGCACGGGCTGGACGCACGTGCAAGGCACCGGTGGCGGCAGTTCGGGGACCGGCAATACTGGCGTACTCCTGATCGGTACGGGTTCCATGGTCGGTTCAGGCGGCGGCGATGTCAGCGTCAGTGGCACCGGCGGCGGTTCGGGAGCGAGTTCTGCGAATAATTATGGTGTGATGGTTTCCTCGACGGGGGGGGCCGGGATCACCTCTGGAGGGAATGGCAACGTCAACGTGAGCGGCATCGGTGGGACAGGCAGTGGCGATTTTCAACTGGGCGTTCGGGTCGAAGGCGGCAGCGTGTCGGCGGCCGGCACGGGGACGGTGACGGTGCACGGCACGGGCGGCGCCAACGGGGGCTACGGCAATTACGGCGTGTATGTCTCGGGTGGGAGCTCGACGATTACATCCAGTGGCGGGGCGGTCAGCGTCACCGGGCAGGGCAACGGTAGCGCGGGCAGCAAAAATGCCAACCACGGCATCTATGTGAACGGTGCCGGCGCCGCCATTACTTCGGGCGGCAATGCCGATGTGACCGTTACCGGCACCGGCGGCGGGGCGGGTGTTTCGGCGGGCAACATTGGTGTTTATGTCTCGACCGCCGGACAAATCACCGCCGGTGGCGGCGGCAACGTGTCCGTGATGGGCACGGGTGGGAACGCGGGCGGCACGGGAGGCAGTAATCTGGGCGTCGACGTTGAAGGAGCGGGGCTGATTTCGGCGTTGGGCACGGGCTGGACGCACGTGCAAGGCACCGGTGGCGGCAGTTCTGGAGCAAGCAATTCCGGTGTGCTTTTGACCGGTGCCGGTTCGACGGTCGGTTCAGGCGGTGGCGATGTCAGCGTCAGTGGTACCGGTGGCGG
>JAKOTN010000022.1 GCA_029776255.1 Pseudomonadota bacterium | reverse complement strand
GATGTTCGGGCCCTCGTAGTCTGGCTGGTCGGCGGGGTCCGCGTTGACCCGCTCCATCAGGGCAAGGGTGGACATGAAGTCATCGACTTCCTTGTCCTCGCTGGCGGGGGGCGTGTAGGCGCTCGAGCCGTACGCCTCACTCAATGAGATCAGCCGTCGCTTGGGGGCAACGGCTGTCGTGGATCCATATGCCTCTTCCAGGCTGATGAGCTTGGCCATGTTCACTCCGTGACTTCGAAGCCTTCGCCGGTCCACCGGCCGATCCGGCCGTCGCGGAGGAGATAGGTCGCACCGACCTTGAGCTGAGACGGGTCGGGCGGCAAGGGGCTGGCTTCCTGCCACGTCTCCCCGCGTGCCGCGGCAACGTCGCGCTCCTTGACCCGCTTGGCCGCCTCTTCCTGGGCCCGCTTCAGCTTGAAATCGCTGTTCCGGTTCCGCATCTCCTCGAAGACGTAGTCGGCCGCCACTTCGGGCGTCACGCCATGGGTCTTGACTACGTCCATAATCATGCCCTGCAGCATCTTGTCCTGCTGTTTGCGAGCCATGATCTTGAGCCGAGCCAGGAACCGCTCGTCGTCGTTCACCTCTTCAGGCAGGTAGGGTCGGTACTTGCCTTTCTTGGCATCACCCTCCCAGACGCCGACGACGCCCTGCTTGCCTTTTGTTCGGTCGGCCGGTGCCGTCTCGTTGAATCGCCGCTGAAACTCCTTCCGCAGGTACTCGTCCACTTCGGATTCGTCGACTTCCTCGAACTGCTGGGCTTGGATGGTCCGCGGATCGGCCTTCCACTCGCCGTCCTTGGTGCGGTAGCGGGACAGGCCCGTGCGCGGGTCCACCTGGACGTTCTGCAGCAGGTCCTTGACCGGGTCGTAGGGCTCGGGCAGCTTCACGCCGGCCGCGTCCTGGCGGTTCATGAAGTCGACCCGCCGCTCGAGCTCGGCCAGTGCCGTCGCCGACATGGTCGGATCGTTGCGGGCCTCGCGCAGGTATTCTTCGCGGGCTCGGATGCCCTTCTTGATCTTCTCCTGGGCGATGTCGTTGGTGATCTGGCTGCTGTCACGGATGTAGTCCAGCCGACGCTGGTAGGCCCGCTCCTCTTCGACCCGCTTGCGCTTCTCGGCCAGCTCGGCGTACACCTCTTCGTATGGCCGTCCCAGCCGGATGGCCTCGGCGCGGATGGTGGCCGGCGAGGCGCCCGTCTCGGCCAGCGTCTTGTCGTAGACCTGCCACTCGCGGGCCCGCTCCAGCCGCTGTGTGGTGTACCGGTCAAGCTGGGCGTCGCGCAGGGCGGTGTACTCGGCGTGCCGCTGCTGCATGAGAGCCTGCTGCGCGAACACCCGGGCGTCCCGCTCGCGCTGGGCCTGGATCTCGAGTTGGGCCAGTTGCATCCGCTGCTGGCGGTCTTGCTCTTCCTGGAAGTTGCGAGCCCGAACCTCCGCCGCACGCTGCATGATGGCGGCGTTGGCGATGGCCGCTTCGGTCGCGAAGTTAGCGCCCCGGGGGGCGAATTGTGCTGGCATGGCCACCTCCACCTCAGATGCTCATTCAGAAGCTGAACGGGGAACTGCTCTGCTTCCTGGGCTTGGACTTCTCGGCCGCATCCAGCCCCATGAAGATCGGACTGGCTGTCGTTAAAAAGCTGACCGCCTGGGGCGGAAGGCCGAAGTCGAGCGAGGCCCCGACGCGGCGGTCGAGATTCGTGCCTTCCAACGCTAGTACGTCCTTGGCCAGCCGTTCCGCGTTAGCGACTGCATCCAGACCCGTCATGTACTCCCGCTCGGCTGCCCACTTGCCCGTCTCTGTGACAGCCGAGGCGGCATCCTGCCCGAGGGCCACGCGGTTCTGCAACAGGTTCTTGGCCAACTCGGTGCTGCTCTTGCCGAGGTTGGTGGCCAGTTCGATGCCGCCTACGCCCATGTCCCGGCGATTGGCAAGCTCGTCTCCGCTGAAGGCGCCGTAGGTATCGAGCCGCTGCTGGCGCAGGATCTCGTTCAGCCGGCCGAGGGCGTCCTGGGCCTGCCGCTCGGTGCCCGCCTTCATCGAGGCGCCGAGGATGGTGTTGCCCAGGCCGCGGTTGACCAGCGCCTGCTGCTGGGCGGCGTCCAAGTTTCGGTAGGCCTGGCGGATGTCGGCCTTGGCTTGGTCGCCCGCCCCCTCGAGCATGCCCATGGCCGTGCTGGTGCGGTTGCCGTAGGCTTGGTTCAGGGCCTCTTCCAGCCCGGCGTAGCGCCCCTGGACGTCTCTCGACATGGCGTCGAACGTGCCCTGGATGTTGGCTGCCCCGCTGTCGTACAGGTTGGTCAGCCCGCCGTAGGCGTTGCTCAAGTTGCGGGCTACGGCGTTGGCGTTGTCGGCCATCGCACCGGCGAGCGCTCCGTACTGCGGGGTATACCTGTCGATGATGCCGAGGATGCCCTTGTACTCATCCGTGCCGTGCATCATCCTGTCGGACGTTGCGTCGATGGCACTGAGGGCTTCGTCGGTTCGTTTTCGCCATTCCTCGCGGTCGGCCATCCCCTGGAGGTAGTCCATGATGCCGCCGGCGATGCCCGAGATAGCGGCTAGTGGCGCCCAACGTGCCTTCATGATTCACTCCTTACGAGATCGTGCCTTTTCAGACCACATTGCTCGGCCGATGGAGCCATTCCGGCTCCCAATACAGCTTGGGCCTGGGGGCATCCCGACTCGGCTCCTGACGCAGACTCGGCTCCTGACGCAGACTCGGCTCCTGACGCATGAGCCCCTGGGGCTGTTTTTTCTTGGCCAGCAGTTGGTCAAGCAGTTGGGCAAGCATGGGGCTCTGCCCGCCCGCCTGGCCAGCCCCGCCGCTGACGCCCGTCCCGCCGACGTTCACGCGGAACTTGTCGTTCCCAATGGAGAACTGGATGCTGTTGAGCAGTTGTGCGAGCGGCGACAGCTGTTGTGCGAGCGGCGACAGCTGTTGTGCGAGCGGCGCCAGCTTGGCAGCCATCTCATCCTGAGGCGTCGGAAGGCTGCCCTGTCCGTTGCTGCCCTGTCCGTTGTTCGACTGCAACAGTCCTGCGAGGCTACTGAGATTCATGATTATCACTCCAAAACGAACTGCAGCGTCACGCTCAAACCCTTGGCGTGAGGGCTGCCGTCGTCCACACCTGTTACCCGTGCCGCCAAGTAGTAGAGCCACGTGACCCGGTACAGGCTCGCCGAGGGCGTGGACTGCACCTGGGCCGACGTAGTCACGAGGATGTCCGCGGCAAAGACTGCCCTCTGTGCGCTGGTGTAAATGCCCACCGTGGGCTCTTTCGTCCCACCCGTTCGACCGGTATGATGGTAGAGGACCGCGCAGACCAGATACGCCGGCGGCCCGCACCACGCGAACAGCCGCCCGTACGAGGCGTTCAGGTCTCCGGAAATCCCGCCATACTCGCCTTCAAAGCTCCAGTGCACCTGCTGAACAAGCCGCGGGTCTCCGATCCACAGAGCTTGTATAGGCCCGGTCAGCGCCGGCCCGAAGACCTTCACGATCCCGTCGCCGGCCGCGGTGTTGTTCACCATCCCGTAGTAGTTCACCTCGCCGATGCGGTAGCGGATGGGCAGCCCGCTTGTCCAGATGGGCAGGCTATCGTCAGCCACCCGGAAGCTGTTGGTGTCGATGGGCGTCGGGTTGTAGTAGCCGCTGGCGGGGACCAAGGTCCACTTCTGCAGGCGGCCGACGTCGTCGGCGAGCGCCTGTAGCACACTTCGGGCCTGACCCAGACTTTGAATGCTCGGCACTCTCACAGCGGTCGATACTCCGCACCAGCCTGGAACCGGCCGATGATTTCTTCCATTTCCCAGCGGTCGACGGATCCGGCCGGGCTCTTGAGCAGCAGGTAGTGTACCAGGTCGCGGTGCCGCACGGGATCCACGAGGTTCCGCCCGGCCGACCATGTGCCCCCGGTGTGGCTCGGCGTGCCGGCCACGTACAACGCATAGGCCGCTTCGGCTGAGTCCGCGCTGTAGATCTCCCAGTCCACGTCGCCGCTCGACTCGCCCAGCGTGGCGATCAACTCGTCGATAATCAGGTCCCGATCGCCGCTTGCCCGAAACGGACCCAGCAAAACCTTGCTTTCGATGGGAGCCCCGTCGTCAGATCCCGTGTCGTCCGAGTAGCAGCGGATCACGCCGTCGCGGCAGCCCAGCAGCAGCGATTCGCCTGGCTGGTTCTTCAGCGGGTACAGGCACGTGCTGATCGGCTCGTGGGCCGAGTGGTACTGCTCCTTCCAGAAGGCATCCGTCTGGAGCTCGTACAGCCAGTGGCGGTCCAGCCCTTGGCCAGAGGCGTCAGCCGACTGGGGCACGAGGTAGACCTTCACGCCCTTGGCCCGCGGTTCGTAAGCCAGGATGGGCCAGACGGTGTTCAGGTTGATGTCCCGCAGTTCGCGGGGCAGGCGGTCGCTCAGGATCTGCGGTCGGCTGTTCCCGCCAGGGGCCAGCTTGTAGAGCCCGTCGTGCGAGAGGAAGACCAGCCCGCCGTCCGGCACGCGCGTCCAGGCGTCGGCCGCCACGATTCCCACTTTGTCCGACAGGTCGAGCATCTGCCCGCCGGACACGGGGTCGCCGTGAAGGGCCCAGATCTCCGTCGCGGTGCCAAGGATCAGGTAGTCGTCCGCCGATCGGCAGATGGCCGTGAGCGGCTTTCCGATCATGCCGGTCAGGCCGCTGGCCCCGCCCGTCGCCCGGGCCGGGTCGTCCGGGTCGTCGCCGAAGTTCCAGTCGAATGGGTCGCCCGCCCGCGAGAAGTAGAAGATGTGCGGCGGATTTCCGCCCAGGACGATGCGATCGCGAAACACGGCGATGAGCGGGCAGCCCGTAGGCATGATGCCCTTTGGCTTGCCGTTGTCGATGGTCTGCTGGTAGATGGATAACGGCGTTGCCAGCGTCGGCGTGAACACCTTGGGGGCTCGCTCGACGCGAATAGAGACGGCCGTGTCTTTGCAGTCGGCCACATCGACCAGCGTGATGCTGTCCGCGGCCACCGAGTAAATGCGGTAGGCCCCGACGAGCGGCGTGCCGCCCGCCCCAGACTTCGTAATGACGCACAGATCGTTATGGATGTCGATGCCCTTGTCGTTGAACGTGGCGGTCGCGTGCTTGATGACCTTGCCTGGGGCTACGCCGGCTAAGTTTTCGATGATGCAGCCGTCCAGGGTCAGTTTCGGGGCCGTGTCGTGATCGGCAACGAATAGCCGCCCGCCCCACTCTGCCGTCCCCAGCCGCCGCGAGGCGTTGAGTTTCACGTTTCCGCTGATGGCTTCGATCGCGCCGGCCTGGTTCTCGCGGTACGCAGTGCCGTAGGCGCCGGCAAACAGCACCGGCCGCGAGAAGTCCAGCGAGATCGACGGACGGCTGTAGTCCAGACGGAACTCGTCGACCAGTGGAACCGGCCCAGTGAGCGGCTGATCGGTATAGATGGACATGCCGAACCGGCTGCCCGGCGGTGTTGCATCAGTGATCGACACGACATTCACGCCGTCAAACCCGGCAGTCACGGTGTCGCCCGACACGGCGACGCGAAGCTGTTTGGTGTAGACGGAAGGCAAGTAGATGTCCTTCATCGCCTCGGCAGTGACGTGTCCGGATCGGATGCGCACCAGCGTGATCCGCCACCATCCTGGGGCAATTGATTCCGCCGAGACCCTGGCCGCCACGCAATTGTTGGCCGTAGGGCTCGCATCATCCATCCGAAGATACAGCGTCACGATTCCGAGCCCATGGGCTCCATTATGAGGGGCGATCGATGCGGTCAGCGAGTAGGGTTTGGTCAGGTCTATCGAGACCGGCGCGAGCAGGTTGCTGCCTGAATAGCCGAACCCGTCCCATGTGCCGCCGACTGCGTAGCGCTTGCCTGACACCTCGCGGACCGACATCAAGGCCCCGCTGACCCAGTCTGGTACGGCCGAGACCAACCACGGCAGGCTGTAGATCGTCCTGCCTGGGGCCCGCCCCTCGAACGTGTCCACCACACTGGCCGCTTCCGTGCCCACCGCCGGCCGCACGGACCCCAGGCAGTTGATCGGCCGGCCGAAGGGGATCCTGAACGCACCCCTCTCGGCCGAGGCGTCTCCCCTCACGTCGATGACCGTGCTGCTGACCACCCTGCCGATCCGGTAGCTTGTGTCGGGGTTGGGGTCGGTGAACGTGACCGACATGCCAACCATCCAGGCCGCAAACACTGGGGCGGTCGCTGTGATGCGCGTCACACCTGCCTCCGCGTAGTAGACGGGCGTACCGCTGATCGTGCCCGTGATGGGGTCGCTGCCCAACTGCTCGGAGAACGCCCGCACGAGCCCCGGCCGAGAGCCGCCGCGGTCCCGGCCGGTGATGGCCCCCGCGCTGCGCACGTTGACCGCGTCGATGGTCGAGTAGGGCGGCTGCGTCTGCCACGCAAACGACCGGTGGATGCCGGCCACGGGGAACACGATGGTTTTGGGCTGTGAAGGCATGATTCAAAAACCAATGCGTTGAGGCCGTCTCATAGGCACCGGCTGCCAGGCCCCGATGGTGCTGCCGTCGGACGCCGCTCCGATGGCGGGAGAGATGCGGGATAGTGCCAGGTTTCCCGTCGCGGCCCCCACGAATCGCGGATCCGCCGCGATACTGTTGTCGTCATTGAACGGGCTTGAGTCCGCCCACGGTGCCGCACCCCACGTTGCACGCACTGCCGCCAGATCAGCCTTCGCTCCCC
>JAKOTN010000100.1 GCA_029776255.1 Pseudomonadota bacterium | reverse complement strand
TTACTGAATATAATGAAAAAGTTAAGATTGGCTTTATAAACAACCGCTGCAATCAAAAGAAAAACCATAAAATTTTCAATTTTGGAATATATGATATCTTTTTGGACAGGAACAGGAGAAGGTGTATGGGAGAGACGATCTATGGCATGAAGAGGACCCACATGTGCACTGAACTCAGTGCGGCAGACGTGGGGAAAAAGGAAAAGAAATATACCATGCAGGAAGACCTAACCCCGAAAGAATGGGAGCAGAAGATGGCCGAACATGCGCGCAGCCACGTCGGCGTGAAGTGCCGCAGGAAGAACTATATCATTACCTGGTACAACCAGGCGGCATACAGGAAAATCAACATGATCAGGGAACAGATAGCGCGCACGCCGACGGAGATAATTTCGCTTGTTCCTTCTGCGCGGTGGTTGTTTGACAATTTCCAGATGCTTTACCGCGAAATAAAGAAGGCCAAGGTCACGGGCACGGTGTACCTGCCATTGCCGCTGCTCAGGCAAACGGAGTATGCCGGCTACCCGAGGGTATATGTAGTTGCGAAGAAAATGATCGAACTGTCCGGCGGTTATCTGAACAGGGAGACGATAGTGCGCATGATCGAAGCGTATCAGGAGGAAAACCCGCTGACAGAGAGGGAGATCCACGCTCTCCAGGAAATGCTCGGCCTTTGCCTGCTTGAACGCACGATAGAGGTAGCCGAAGAAATAATCCGCATTACGAAGATTAAGACCAGGGCCGAAGCTTTTGTCAGGGAGAGAATGCGCGAAAACCAGGACGGACAGCCGGACGTGAGCCCGCTGCTTGTGACGGTGGACTCCGGGAGCTACAGGAAAAAGTTCCGCTCACGATCCGACAGTGCGGAAATCCATCTGGCCGCCGGCAGTGTGCCGTTCCGCACACGCGCCGACAAGACAGTGTTCTTCTCTCGTGCCGATAATACAATGCGCCGCACACGCGCCGACAGGATACCGTTCCGCTCACATGACGACATGATAACGTTCCACTCGCACGTTATTTACCTGCTCAGGCGCATGTCGGTCGATGAAAACGAAATACAGAAATACATCTCATACCATTTCGAGGCCGACGGAAGGACTGTCAGCACGGCAGACATATTCAGGGAAGAGGGAAGAAGGCAGTCCGAACTCGAGGCGCAGATCCGTACGGCTATCACCAGCCTCAGGGAACTCAACCAGATCGACGAGAACGAACTGGTGGAGGAGTTGTCGGTGACCGAACGCATACTCGCCAGGGACCCGGCAGGCGTGTATACTGAGATGGACAGCACGAGCCGTGCCATGTACAGGACTGCCGTCGAAAAACTGGCCCGGAGGACCGGCGCCAGCGAGCCCGATGTTGCGGAAGCCTGCGTGGAACTCGCCGCTGAAGAAAGGAAAGATGTATACTGCTCGCGGCATGTCGGCGCATACCTGATCGGGAAAGGATATCCTGTCCTCAGGGCAAGGCTTCTGAACAGGCCAGTCCGCCGGCCAGGGGACAACAGGAAGCTCAAGGGCACGCTGTATTTCATGCTGACTGCCGTCTTGTTCGTCCTCGTGCTCTTCCTGCTGGACTATGCCGTAAGGAGCGCCGGAGGCCTTGAGACATTCAAACGGGTGATCCTTGCGCTTGCAGCGCTGCCGCTGGTGAAGGATGCGGTTGCCCGGCTTGCCAGGAACATAATGTCGAGGATCGTACCGGCACAGCAGATGCCGATGATGGACTACCTTGAGGAGATACCGGACAACGCGCGGACTGTTGTCGTGATGCCTGTGATAGTATCTGGGATGGAACAGGCCCTGGACTACGCTGAAAGGCTGCTCAGGCATTACCTCGTAAACCGGCAGCCGAACCTGTATTTCGCGCTGCTGGCCGATTATGCAGACGCTCCGTCCAGCAGGATGCCTGAAGATGAGGAAATCAGGTCGGCACTTGTCTCAAAAATCGAGCAGCTAAACAAAATGTATCCCTCGGCTAACAACAGGTTCATGCTGCTCATGAGGGAGCGGCGATGGAGCCGGACGGAAGACTGCTACATCTGCTGGGAGAGAAAAAGGGGCAAGCTCGAGGAGTTCAATGCCCTGCTCAACGGTGTTGACCCGAAGGAAACGAGTTTTGACACGCTGATTTGCGACATAGAGCTTCTGCGTACATGCAAATACGTGATAACGCTGGATGCGGATTCTGAGATAGAACGGGACAGTGCTGCCAGGTTCATAGGCATGATCGACCATCCCCTCAACCGGGCACTGGTGGACCCGGAGAAGAGGAAGGTTGTGGAGGGGTATGCGATCATCCAGCCCATCGTGAGGAACCATATATACGAAAAAGGCGGTGGCTCGTTTGCCAAGATATTCGGCGGCGTGTCCGGACTGCCCAGTTACACGGCGGCAGTATCCGACATATACCAGGATGTTTTCAGGGAAGGCATTTACGTCGGGAAAGGCATATACAACGTAAAGGCATTCCACCAGCATCTTTACAAGAGGCTGCCCGAAGGCAGGATACTGAGCCACGACCTGCTTGAAAGCTGTTATGCCAGGACCGCTTTTTCCAGCACGGTCAGCATAATGGAGAACTTCCCCGGCAGCTACATGGCATACGCAAAACGCGAACACCGCTGGATCAGGGGAGACTGGCAACTGCTGCCGTGGTTGTTCAAAAGGGACCTGGGTTTTCTGTCCAGGTGGAAGATCGCGGACAACATGATAGCCAGCCTCATACCGGTCAGCAAACTGCTTTTCATAATTCTCAGCCTGCTGCTGGTACCAGGCGCATACTGGCTGTGCCTTCCGGTCGTGATGTTCAGCCCGGTGCTGGAAATCGTACTGATACTGGGTTCGACCCTGGTCCACAAGATCAGGAGACCCAGGCTTGCCCTCGTTTATTCGCTGATGGTCCGCGAGATCAGCATAATGATGCTGCGGTCATTGCTTGAACTGGTGTTTGTCCCGGCGGCGGCATTCAACTCGCTCGATGCGATACTGAAAACATTGTACCGCCTGGCAATCAGCAAGAAACACCTGCTCATGTGGAACTCGGCGGAAAACGTGGAAAGGACGGCCAGGAACACGGCAACGGGATACCTGTTCTACATGGGGCACAGCGGACTGTTCGCTGCGGCTCTTACCGCAGTGCTGCTTGCAACGTCCGACAGGGGCATGCCGACAGTGGTGGTATACGGCCTTCTGGCCGCCTTCTGGGCAGCGTCTTTCTGCATCGCATACCTTATAAGCCACAGGCGCGATGCTAAGCCGACGCTGAAGGAAGAAGACCGTGAATTGCTTAACGAAACGGCACGCAGGACATGGCAGTTCTTCAGGACCTATGCAACGAGGGAGAACAACTGGCTCTGTCCGGACAACGTGCAGATCCTCGGCAGGGGAAAGATAAAGGTCACAGGAAAAACGTCGCCCACGAATATAGGCCTGCAGTTCCTTTCACTGCTGTCGGCCAGGGACATGGGCTTTGAAACGTTCAGCTCGATGCTGAAATTCGCGGAAAACATGCTGTACACGGTAAGCGTGCTTCCCAAGTGGGAAGGACACCTGTACAACTGGTACGATGTGAATACGCTCGAGGTCCTTGAACCAAGGTATGTGTCAACCGTGGACAGCGGCAATTTCATAGGAGACATGATCGCTTTCAGGAACGGGCTGCTTGAGCAGAGGGATAATCCTGTCGTAAGCGGCGCGCTCGTTCATGAACTTGCGCGGCTTGCCAGGCTCAACGGGGCTGAACTGCCGGCGGACCTGCAGCGCGTGAAGTTCGGCGAACTACTAAAAACCATCGAGGCGATACTGGAGCCGGAAGATGGGGGCCGGGTCGCAACTGCCGTGGCAGAACAGGCAGCATTTAAGGAACAGGCTGTGATATCGGAAAAGGAACGGGTTGCGGCAAGTTGCGGTGAACGGGATGGCATGATCCGGGACAGGGATGAACTGGCGAGGCTGGCCGGACTGTTTGAGAAAGAAGTACAGAATCTCGGCCTCCGGGAATACTGCCTTGAGGACCGCATCACGCCGGCCCGGCTTGCAGAACAGGGAAACACGGCCGCAGCCGAACTGCTCGATACAATCGCAGGCCTGTGCAGGGTCATCGACAACCTGCTGAAAAGCGTGGATTTCTCGAGGCTTTTCAATAAAAACAGGATGCTGTTCCATATCGGGTACAACGATTCGACAAAGACATATGACAATGGATGTTATGACCTTATTGCCTCTGAGTCGATGCTGACCAGTTACATCGCCATCGCGAGGGGCGAGGTGCCGGTGAAGCACTGGAGCAAGCTGGGGCGGCCGCTTACGGTGATCAGGGGGATACCCGCGCACGTTTCATGGAGTGGTACGATGTTCGAGTACCTGATGCCGAACCTGCTGCTGAAGGAATTCGACGGGTCCGTTTTCGCGGATTCCGCGCGGGCTGCAGTGCTTCAGCAGATCAGGTATGCTAAAAACACCAGGTACGCGAAGGGCATGAACATACCCTGGGGCATTTCCGAGTCCCAGTACTACATGTTCGACATGGATGCCAATTACCAGTACAAGGCTTTCGGCGTTCCCATGCTCCGGCTGCAGCCGGTATACAGCGATCCGATGGTGGTTGCCCCCTATGCATCGGTGCTTGCACTTGAGTATGCCGGGAAGGAGACCCTGAACAACCTGAGGAGGATCAGGGAACTCAATGCTTACGGGGAATATGGCTTCTACGAGGCCATAGACTTCAGCGCGCCTGATCCCGTAAGCACTGCGCCTTACTGCATAGTAAGGTCGTTTATGGCCCATCATCAGGGCATGATAATGGCGGCGATCAACAATTACCTGAACGGGGGCATCCTGCGCCGCCGGTTCCACTCCGACCCGATGATCCGCGCGTCGGAGACGCTGCTTGAGGAGAAACGACATTCATGGTTCGTTTCGGTAAGCAGGAAGGGATACACGGTCAATATCAGGAAGAAAGCGACTTCAGGAGAGGATATGCCTGTGCCCAGGAAGATAAGGACCGTGTCGCCGCCGATACCGGTTGTCAACTACCTTTCCAACGGCAGCTATTCGGTTCTCGTGACTTCCGACGGCGACGGCTTCAGCCGTTGGGGGAACATGATGGTTTACAGGTGGAGGCCGGATTTATACGCCCAGACCGGGTTTTATATTTACATCCGGGATGTTGAGGCCGGCAGGTACTGGAGCGCTGCTTTCAACCCGACCCGGAAGGAAGCGGACCACTACCAGGCGGTATTCTCATACGACAGGGCCGAGTTCACGAGGAAGGACGGGGACGTTTCCACTCAAACGACAGTCAGCCTTTCCCTGGAACACGACCTTGAGATAAGAAAGGTTACGGTTACCAACCACAGCAGCGAAGAGAAACTGATCGAACTGACCAGCTATATCGAGGTGGTGGCAGACACCTTCATGGCGGAATCGGGACACCCGGCCTTCAACAAGCTGTTCATCGAGAGCGAATTCATCGAGGAAAGCGACGTGTTTATCTCCAGGAGAAGGGGAGCTGATGGCGCACCTGTCATAATGCATATGGTCAGGACAGACAGGAAGCCATACAAGGCCGTTGAATACGAAAACGACAGGATGAGGTTCATAGGGAGGCTCAACACGCTTAAGGATCCTGCGGCGGTAAGGGACGGGCTGCCTCTGTCGAACAGGTGCGGCTTCTCTCCCGACCCGATCATGAGCCTCCGCGTGAGCATATTGCTCGAGCCCGGCGGCAAGGCATCCATATCTTTCATAACCGGGGTTTGCGCAAGCCGCGAGGAGGCTGTCAGGATCGGCGAAGAGATGAGCATACCGTACAGGATAGACAATATCATGGAGAAATTCAGGAACCAGAGTGAAACGGAACTGAAATACCTGGGCATTTACGGAAACCAGTTGAATGTTTTCCAGAACCTGATAGGACCGGTGTTCTACCCGTCAAGGTATTACCGAGGCCCTGCCGAGCGAATCAGGCGCAACTGGAAGGATCAGAGCTCACTCTGGAGGTTCGGCATATCGGGAGACAACCCGATCCTGCTGCTGACGGTGGATTCCGTCAAAGAGGCCGGGTTCATACGGAAAGTCCTGAAACTGTACGAATACATGCGGATAAATTGTGTCACGGCGGACCTGGTGATCCTGAGCAGCGCAAAGTACGGGTACATGAATGAGCTCGATGACATGCTCAGGCAGATGACCAGCTCGCTGAGGACATACAACAGCAGGGACCGGGCCGGCATATTCATCCTGCACGAGTACCAGCTCGTACCTCCCGAGATCGACCTGCTGTATACGGTGGCCCGCGTGGTGATTTCAGAGAGAACGGGCCTGCACTTCAGGAACGTGATTGCCGATGTGCCCGGCTGGACGGGCAGGTGGCGCGCAAACAGATGAACGGGAAGACAAATGCGTGCGAACATTGCTGCAGGATTGAGTATCAGGAACAGCATTGGAGGTGCATATGGTGAACGCGGCGCAGAACCTTGAGTTTTTCAACGGGTTTGGAGGATTTTCGGAAAACGGAAGGGAGTACGCCATCATCATGGACGGGGACAATGTCCCGCCGGCCCCATGGATAAATGTCATCGCCAATAAGGATTTCGGCTTCATGATATCGGAAACGGGCGCAGGTTCCACGTGGGCGTTCAACAGCAGGGAAAACAAGCTGACGCCGTGGTCCAACGACCCTGTTATCGACCAGTGTCCCGAAACCATTTATATAAAGGATGAGACAACGGGCAGGATAATGACGCCGGTCTCGCTCGGCAGGAAGGACAGGGGCGCTTACCTGGCGAGGCACGGCTTCGGGTATTCGTGTTTCGAGCATGAAGAGGACGGCATCCGGCAGCATCTGACCGTTTTCGTCCCTGTGGACCAGCCGGTCAAGCTGTGGAAGCTCACGCTCATAAATGATTCGGACAGGGAACGTAGCTTCACGCTGACATATTATGTCGAATGGGTCCTCGGGGTGGACAGGGCATCTGCGGCGCCGTACGTCGTGACGTCGTACGACAACGAATATGAATATTTGTGCGCCAGGAATGTGTACAACTATGATTTCCGCGGTTTCAGGGCGTTCATGTTCTCGAGCGGGATGATAACGTCGTACACGGGCGACAGGCAGGAAGTGCTCGGTCCCGGCGGTTCGGTGCGCGAGCCCGGCGGGCTGGGAGAGAAATTTTCATGCCGGACAGGCGAGGGCTATGACCCGTGCGGAGCGATACAGGTACCCGTGTCCATCGGGCCGGGCGGAAGCGTCACGGTGATTTTCGGGCTTGGCTGCAGCAACAGTGAAGAAGAGATCGGCAGGATGAGGACCAGGTACAGGGATGTCGGGGCTGCGGACGCCGAGCTTGAGAGGGTGAAACAGTACTGGGATGACCTGCTCGGAGCCGTAAAGGTCGAAACGACCGACAGGGCCATGGATATACTTGTGAACGGATGGCTGCTTTACCAGGCGGTTTCATGCAGGCTGTTCGCGCGAGCAGCGTTTTACCAGTGCGGAGGGGCATACGGGTTCAGGGACCAGCTGCAGGATGCAATGGCCCTTGTGTGGACAAAGCCGGAAATGCTGAAGGAGCAGATATTGCTGGCTTCCTCGCGGCAGTTCGAGGAAGGGGACGTGCAGCACTGGTGGCATCCGCCGAAGGGCGTCGGGGTGCGCACGAGGATCTCGGACGACCTGCTCTGGCTCCCGTATGCGACGGCGCATTACATAGAATCCACCGGCGACTGGTCCATACTCTCCGAAAGGACCCCGTATATCAAGGGCCCTGCCCTTGAAGACGGCGTTGGGGAGATGATGTTTTTACCCGAGGTTTCGGAGAAGGACGCCAGCATTTACGAGCATTGCAGGAATGCCATAAAACGCGTGCGTTACGGCGAACACGGCCTGCCGCTGATGGGAGGCGGCGACTGGAACGACGGCATGAACAGGGCAGGCATACAGGGAAAGGGAGAGAGCATATGGCTGGGATGGTTCATGTGCGATCTGCTGAGGAAGTTCATACCCGTATGCAGGCACGAGAATGACCATGGATTTGCCGACGAACTCGGGGAAAGGCTTGAGATGCTGAAGAGAAGTATCGAGGAACATGCCTGGGACGGTGAATGGTATCTCAGGGCGTTCTATGACGACGGTTCGAAGATGGGTTCGAAGGAAAACGAGGAATGCAGGATCGATTCGATAAGTCAGTCGTGGAGCATCATTTCGGGAGCGGCTGATCCGGAGCGGGCGCGCATGGCGTTCAGTTCGGCGTGGAAGCATCTCGTGGTCGAGAAGGAAGGGATATCGCTGTTGCTGACTCCTGCATTTGACAAGACGGACAGGGAACCCGGATACATCAGGAACTACTGCCCGGGAATGAGGGAGAACGGCGGGCAGTACACCCATGCAGCCGTGTGGCTTGCGATAGCCGCGTCCATCCTTGGTGACTCCGGCAGGGCGTACCGGCTTTTCAGGATGCTCAACCCGATATATGCCACTATCACGGAAAAGGACGCCCTCAGGTACGAAAGAGAGCCGTACGTGATGACAGCTGACGTATCGTACAACGACTACTGTATGGGCAGGGGCGGCTGGAGCTGGTACACGGGTTCTGCCGGATGGATGTACAGCGGGCTGGTCAGATGGTTCCTCGGCCTTGAAAAGAGGGGCAGCCGGCTGCATATCAGGCCGCGGGTCCCCGAAGGGTTCGGGGATTACAGGATCACGTACAGGTACGGCACATCGCTTTATATAATAGACGTGAAGCAGGGCCATGACGCAGACGCAGATGGAGTTGCGGGAAATACTGCGGACGGTATGGCAGCGGCAACGACTGAAGGAACGGCGTACGGTATGGCGGACAGCACGCTTGTCGGTATGTCGATGAGTGCGTCAGAAGGTGCCGTGAATGGCGCGGTTAAAGGCGCAGCTGGAAGTGCAGCAGAATGCGCGCCGGAAAGCATAACCGGCGGCTCAGCAAGATGTGCGGCGGGAAGCAGGGTGAATGGCACGGCCGAAGATATGGCGGAAAGTGCGGAGAAAGGTACGGCCGAAGGGACAACGGATCACAAAAACGTGACCGAAGGAATAACGGAATACAAAGGCATGGCCGAAGAAACGACGGAATATGAGGAAACAGTGATCGACCTTGTCGACGACGGAACGGTCCACAGCATCAAGGTACGCCTCGTTCACAGCGCCGGTCAGCAGCGTTGACCGGCCGTTTCCCCACATATTGACAATCGCAAG
This sequence comes from Pseudomonadota bacterium, assembly GCA_029776255.1. Lineage (GTDB taxonomy): Bacteria > Pseudomonadota > Gammaproteobacteria > Burkholderiales > Rhodocyclaceae > Accumulibacter. The sequence goes on along the minus strand of JAKOTN010000100.1, from coordinate 206 downwards.
GTTAGGGATTAAAATAAAATGAGGCGGAAAAATCAAGGTGTTATTGTACTCTCTCGTCTCTGAACAGTTCATTTGACGGGAGTTTTATTTATTTATAGGCAAAGCGGGGAAAGATATTTCCGGTCGGGTATGCCGCGGCCAAAGAGGCGTGGCCGGTATGATGACCGGACCCGAAACGCCGCACAACGGGAGGTAACCATGAAAGT
>JAKOTN010000097.1 GCA_029776255.1 Pseudomonadota bacterium | reverse complement strand
GGATTGAGGTTGGCGAGCAGATCGGACATCGTGCGGGGTTCCAGTGGCAAGGCAACGATTATAGCCGCCGCGAGTGGCGACTCTTCCGGCAACCAACGGCCCTCGCCGGGCGGATCGAAGCGCGGTCATTTGTCGGTCTTTTTTACACCCACCGCCATGGCCTCTAAATTAGCAACGTTAAATCAATTCAATAAAAAATGGCACGCATTCTGCTTCCATTATTGGCGTTACAGTAAAAAGGAATAAAACCGATGACTTGCCACACTCATTCCCTGAAAGTCCTGGCAGCGCATCTGCTCGGACTGGGCGCGCTGGTCGCCACACCCGCTTACGCGACCACGATCAATAATGTATTGACCGTCGACGGTACCGCCACTACAACCACCACCAACACCTTCGGGCCGTCGACCAACGACGCCTATATCTCCGGCTCGGCCAGCAGTGGCGCCTTCTTCAGTGGCAACTATGCCGACGCCTCAGCCTGGGGCAACGCCTACGGCACCTACCGCGCCGCCGCCAGCGGCTCGGGCGTCTTCAGCAGCAGCAGCCATTTTCATCGCACGGTCACCCTGAACAACAACAACGGTTACGCGACCGACTACACGCTGAATTTCTTCATTTACTACGGTAGCTTGAGTGCCAACAACAATGGCGTGGCCGGCACGGGTTACGGTAGCTACGACTTGGTCATCAAGATGAACGGCGTCAACACGCTGTTTTCGAGCATGGCCAAGGTGGATTCCGACGGCGTATTGACCCGCGGCGGCACCGAACTGAACGGCGCCAGCCTCAGCGGCGGCAACTATTCCTGGGGCGGCACCAATGTCAGCCTGAACCTCGGCAGCCTGGGAATCAACCAAAGCTTGACCATCGATTTCGATCTGGTCAGCACCGCCTACGGGAATTTCGCGACCGGCACCTCGTGCGGCGGAGGCTATGGCAACACCGACGTCCCCGCATTGATGTCGGCCAGCACGGGTTACGGCGGCTCTTGCACCGGCTCGATTTATGCTTCCCTGGGCGATCCCAACGATTTCGCGGAAAACGGCCAACTCAACCCACCCGTGAACATCATCGGCAACCGGAGTTCCACGGTTCCCGTTCCCGGCACGCTGGCACTGCTGGGCGCCGGATTGTTGGGCCTCGGTCTGAACGCGAGACGATCGCGCCGCTGAGTCTCGGCGGCAGTCGATCATATGGCTCTCGTTGGGCGCCCTTGGCGCCCAATTTCATTTCACACCCCATGGCCACCATTGCCCTGATCTGGGAACTGGGTTCCGACTACGGCCATATCGGCCGCTTCCTGCCCATCGCCCAGGAGTTGCGCGCACGCGGACACCGACCGGTGATGATTCTGCGCGACCTTTCGCGAGCGGATGAAATGCTCGGTCCGCACGCGTTGGAATATTTGCAGGCGCCGCTTTGGCTACCGCCGGTTCAGGGGCTACCGGCGGCGCTGAATTTCACCGAAACCTTGTTCCTGTTCGGTTTTCTCAGCCCGCCGGGCCTGCTGTCCATCGCCCGCGCCTGGCGGCAATTGTTCACCCTGCTCAAGCCAGACCTGCTGGTTTTCGATCATGCGCCCACCGCCCTGCTCGCCGCTCGCGGCCTGCGCGTGCCGCGCCTGGTCACCGGCAACAGTTTCGCCGTGCCGCCACGCCTGAAACCGCTGCCGGCCTATCGCTGGTGGGAACCGCCGCCCGCGGCCATCCGCCTCGCCGACACCGAGAAACGGGTGCTGGATAACGCCAACAGCGTATTGCGGGCGCTCGCGGCACCACCGATGGAACTGGTGGCCGATCTCTACGACGCCGAGGCGACCTTGATTACCGGCGTGCCGGATCTCGACGTCTATGGCCCGCGCGCGCCGGAAAACTACATCGGCGCGATCAACACTGTCGCCCAGGGCGCCGAACCGTGCTGGCCGGGAAAACGTCCGACCCGCCTCTTCGCCTATCTGAAATCGCAATACCCGCCATTCGAACAACTCCTGACCGCGCTATCGCGGACTGAAGCCAGCGTTCTGGTCTTCGCCCAGGGTGTCGCCAGACAGCATGTCCTCCGTCACCAGACCGCCAATCTGGCATTCAGTGAAAAACCGTTGTTGATGGAGCGCGTTCGCCACGAATGCGATCTGGCGGTCTGCCACGCCGGCGGCATGGTCGACGTCATGCTCGGCGCCGGCAAGCCCCTGTTGCTGCTGCCAATGCAGACGGAGCAAAACATGACCTGCCGACGCGTGCAGCAACTCGGGTGCGGACTGGGCTACACCGCCGAACAGCCGCCCGCCCTGTTAGCCAAGACGCTCGGCAAACTGCTCGGCGACGACGGCTTCGCCCAACGTGCCCGCGCTCACGCTGAAAAATACCGGTCGTTTTCCAACGACGCCGCCGTTCACCGCCTCGCCGACCATTGCGACCGCTTGTTGGCGAGCGCCTGCCCGACGTAATCGGAAAACGGCCTCGTGGCGCCTACGGCCGCGCACCGTCGCGCGAACGGATCTTCACGCCGGTAATCATCGCGCCAACCAGATTGGTGCCCTCCAGCCGACCCATCGCGATCGCCGCCAGGGCATGCAGGCCGGCCAGCGAAACCAGCAGCGTCGCCAGCGTTTCATGCCATTCCTGCAACCACTCCTCGCCCCAGAATGCATCGGTGGTCTGCAAGAAACCGGTCAGCCCGAGCGCGAGCACCAGCGCCATCAAGGCCAGCATCATCAACGCGCCGACCGGATTGTGCCCGGCATGAAACGCGCCCTGTCCGGCACGTAGCGCCCGGAAATGCGCCGCCAGACGCGCAGGCGTGGGAAAGAAATCGGCGAACCGGGCATGTCGCGAACCGACAAAGCCCCAAACGATACGGGCGCCGACCAGCGCGGCGGCCGTGTAACCCAGCCATTGATGGAGCGGTTTGCCGTCGTCGACCACGAAATAATCGAGCACCACGCAACTCACCACACTCCAGTGGAAAACGCGCACGAAAAGATCCCACACGCGCACACCGTATTCATAGTCATCATCAGCAGGCTGCCGATTCATCGCTCTCGCTCCATTGACACATTGACAGGCCCCGACGATCGGGCCGGCGCCGTCGGACGCCCACCCGACCATGCCCGGCGTTACTTGCGCTCGATTTCCGCGCCGGTGGCGGGATTGAAATAGATCTCGACCTTCTTGCCATCCTTGTCGAAACCATAGATCTCGTAGCACTTGCCCTTGCTGACCTTGAAGGTCTTGATCTTGAAACCCTGCGCCTCCTTGCTGGCGATGAAATCGGCTTCCTTCATCCACTGCGCCTCTGGCACATTGCAGGTCGGTCCAGCGAACGCACTGGCGGTAACGGCGCTCAGCAGCGCGGCGGCAATTATTTTTTTCATCTGTCGTGGTCCTTTTATCAGTAATGGATCGGCGCGCCGCACAACAGCGACGCGCCGCGTTCTGCCACGGCGTCTCGATCCAGCCGCGGTCAGGAGCGCACCTTATCGCCGGAAAGCTGAACAACGACTTAATGCCCCGTTCATCCGCGATTCATCATCGCGCAAACCCTGGCCCGGCCAAAAAAGACACCCTCACCCGATCATCGTCCCGGCGGATCGCTTGCCACGCCACAAGCTTGCGATTTCGCCATTCCATTGATAAAAGTCTGACAATGGCGGACATCCAGATCACTCATGCCAATGCGATGCACACCCACCCACACCCCGGCGACTATCCCCGCCGCATCCTCGTCGCCGTCACCGGCCTGTCGCCGCAGATCGTCACCGAAACGCTTTACGCGCTGGCGGTCGCGCCGCTCGGCCTGCCGTTCGTCCCTACCGAAATCCACCTGATCACCACGCGCGGCGGCGCCGAAAAAGCCCGTCTGGCGCTGCTCTCCGACGAACCCGGCTGGTTTCACCGCCTCCGTCGCGACCACGCGCTGCCGGCCATCCGTTTCACCGACGACAGCATTCATATCCTGGAAGACGCCGCGGGCCAGCCGCTAGACGACATCCGCTCGCCCGAAGACAACCGTCGCGCCGCCGACGGCATCACCGAAATCGTGCGCGCCTTCACCGCCGATGCCGACTGCGCACTGCATGTTTCCATCGCCGGCGGCCGCAAGACCATGGGGTTTTTTCTTGGCTACGCGCTCTCGCTTTACGGTCGGCCGCAAGACCGGCTGTCGCATGTGCTGGTTTCCACCCCCTTCGAATCCAGCAACGGTTTCTACTATCCCACGCCACACAGCCATGTGCTCGAAGTGCCCGGCGGTCGCCTGGTCGACTGCGCTCACGCCCAGATCACCCTCGCCGAACTCCCGTTTGTCAGTTTGCGACACGGCTTGCCGGAAGCGCTGCTCACCGGCCGCGCCGGCTACAACCAAACCGTCGAAGCCGCCCGCCACGCCCTGGCGCCGCCGGAACTGATGCTCGACCTCGGTTCGCGCCGTGTCCGGGCGGCGGGAAAAACGTTCGCCTTGCCGCCCGCCGAACTGGCGCTGCTCAGCGTCTTCGCCCGGCGCGCGCAATGCGGCGAACCGCCGTTGGCCGCGCCGACCAAGGACGCACCCGACGACGACTGGAAGACACGCTATCTCATCGAACGGCGCCGGGTCGCCGGCGTGCTGGGCGACCTCGACCACACCGAGCGCTCCCTGCGCGGCGGCATGGACGGCGACTATTTTTCGACGCATCTTTCCAAGCTGAAAAAAATCCTCCACCACCAACTCGGCGCCGCCGCCACGCCCTACCTGATCAGCGACGGCGAACGCCGACCGCGCCGCTACCGCCTGAACCTGCGGCCGGAAGCCATCCGGTATGGCGAAATCGACGCGGCGACGGACGCCCGCACTCAATCATCCCCTCAATCTCCCGTGGAAAAATGCCCATGACCACTCTCATCAGCTTTCTCGGCAAAGGTCGCGCCGACCGGCGCACCGGCTATGCCATGGCCACCTACCGTTTCGACGCCGGTTTTGCCCGCGGCGTGCCGTTTTTCGGGATGGCCCTCCACGAGTATCTGCAACCGGATCGCCTGATTTTGGTCGGCACCGCCGGCAGCATGTGGGATGTTTTCTTCGAGCACGAGGGCGCCGACGACGACGCGGTGCTGCGCTTGATGGCCGCCGTCGAAGCCGGCGCGGTAGACGCCGTCGTGCTCGACGTGCCGCGACGGCAACTCGCCGAGCGTCTCGGCGTGCCGGTGGACTGCCTGCTGATTCCCTACGCGCGCGATGCCGCCGAACAAGCGGGCGTTCTGCGTGGCCTGGCCGCCACGGTACGCGTCGACGAAAAGCTGGCGATCGACGTCACGCACGGCTTTCGTCACTTGCCGATGCTGGCGCTGGTCGCCGCGCGTTATTTGTCGCGAGTCGTCGGTGTCAAAATCGACGATCTTTACTACGGCGCGCTGGAAATGACCGCCGGTGGCGAGACACCCGTCCTGCGACTGGGCGGTCTGCTGGCCATGCTCGATTGGGTCGACGCGCTGTCCAGTTACGACAAGGACGGCGACTACAGCGTCTTCGCGCCGCTGCTTACCGCCGACGGCATGGACCCCGGTCGCGCCGAATTGCTTGCCCGCACGGCCTTTTTCGAACGGACAGGCAACCCGGTACGAGCACGCGAAACGCTGAACAGCGTTTTTTCCTCGGTCGAAGCGCATGCCGGCCCTCTCGGCGGTTTGTTCAGCGCCAACCTCAAGGAGCGCATCGGCTGGTTCCGGCGCGGCAAGCGCGACGACTGGGAACTCGCGCTCGCCGATGCCTACGGCGAGCGAGGCGACTACCTGCGCTGCGTCACCTACATGTACGAAGCCTTCATTACTCGCGCCTGTAACGAGCGTAGCGACAACCCCAACGACTTCCAGCAACGAAAAGACGCCTACACCCACGCCCGAGGCGCCAAGCCGATGGTCGCGCGTCTCGAATACCTGCGCAACGCGCTGGCGCATGGCGTCCGGCCGCGCAGCGAGCAGACCACGAAAACGCTCGACGATGAAAGCAGCCTGCGCCGCGAACTCAAATCGCTGCGCAAAACCCTCTTCCAGCCGTAAACCCAGGAAACAGACGACCATGACACTTTTGAACGAATCGGCCCGCATCGCGCTGGCCGCCTTCATGCACGACATCGGCAAGCTGGCCGAGCGCGCCGGCATTGACCATGACGGCCGGCTCGACGCACACAAAAATCTATACTGCCCGTGGCACCGGCACGGCAACTCACCCGACGGCCACCACAGCCACATCCACGCCGCTTACACGGCCCTGGCCTGGGACGCCCTTGAGGCAACCGGTCATTTCCCCGATCTGCGCCGCGACTGTTCGCCGTTTGCCGGCGCCGACGGCAAGGCCACCGACTCGGCGGTCAACGCCGCCAGCGCGCACCACCGCCCCGACACCTTCCTGCAATGGATCGTCGCCACCGCCGACCGCGTGGCTTCGGGATTCGAACGCGACGAGTTCGTCAAGACATACAACAACAGCAAGGAACGCGACAACCATTACCGTGCCCGTCTGCTGACCCTGCTCGAACAGATCCACCGGCCCGGCGTCAAGGAAGGCGAACTGGAATGGCGTTACCCGCTGCGGCCCCTCTCGCCTGACGGCATCTTCCCCCGCACCGTCGGCGCGTGCACCCCGTCCAATGACGCCGACGCCCGCACCGAATACCTGACCTTGTGGAACGCGCTGCTCGACGGCGTGCGACGCATCCCGAAATCCCACCTTGCCAACCTGCCGTTGTGGCTCGACCATTTCGACAGCCTGTGGCTCACCGTCACGCATGCCATTCCCTCGGCCACCGCCTTCGGCGTAAAACCGGAAGTGTCGCTGTACGACCACAGCAAGGCCACGGCGGCGCTGGCCACCGCGCTGTGGCGCTGGCACCGCGCGCGAGGCACGGAAGAAGTACACCATCTGCGCGACGGGTGGGGCGATAGCAAAATCCTGCTCGTGCAGGGCGATTTTTTCGGCATTCAAAACTTCATCTTCGCCGAAGGTGGAGAAACGCAAAAAAACGCCCATAAACTGCTGCGCGGCCGTTCCTTCCAGGTGTCGCTGCTCGCCGAATGCGCGGCGCTCAAACTGCTCGACGCACTCGCCCTGCCACCGAGCGCGCAAATCATCAACGCCGCCGGCAAGTTCCTGATCGTCGCGCCGAACACCGCCGACGCGAGCGCCGCCGTCGCCCGCTGCCGCCAAGAGCTCAACGCCTGGTGTCTCGAGCATGCCTACGGCGAGATCGGCGTCGGCCTGGCCAGCACCCCGGCGTCGTGCGACGATTTCTCCACCGGCCGCTTCGGCGAGTTACAACAACGCCTGTTTACCGCCCTCGATGTCGCCAAGCATCGGCGTTTCGACCTTTGCGCCGCCGACACCGTCAGCGTCTTCAACGGCTTTCTCGACCGTTTCGACAACACTCTCGGCGTTTGCCGGATCAACGGCAGGCACCCAGCCGACGCCGCGCCTTCCGCACGCCGGGCGTATGCCTTGTCCACCCTGGCCGACGACCAGATCCGCATCGGCGAAGAACTGACGCGCAAAGCCCGTCTGCTGGTCGCGCGACACACGACCGCGCTACCCTCGCCGCTGGGACTCGACTATTTCGGCTATCGACTGGCGATCGTTCCGGCCGCCGACGAATCCGGTCAATACGGCGAACTGGTTCGCAACGGCGCCTTGCTGCGGACATGGGATTTCGACGCCGCCGACGCCGATGGCGGGGTATGGCGCGGCTACGCCCGGCGCTTCGTCAACAGCCACGTGCCGCGTTTCGACGCGGAAGACGTGCGCACCGCCGAAAAATACGGCGCCTGGCAAGACGACGTCGTTCCTGGGCAGATCAAGACCTTGCACCATCTTGCCTGCGAAGATCGCCGACCGACCGACGGCGAGCGCTGGCAAGGCGAAATCGCCTTGCTGACGCTCAAGGGCGACATCGACGACCTCGGTGACATGTTTCAGAACGGCCTTGAAAAACCCACCTTCGCCAAAATGGCCTCGCTGTCGCGACAGATCAACGCCTTTTTCGCGCTCTGGCTACCCTGGTATTGCGAGCACGGACACGACGCGTGTCAGACCGCGCGCTACCGGCACACCTATACCGTTTTCGCCGGCGGCGACGACTTCTTCCTGATCGGCCCCTGGGAATCCACCCTCGCGCTGGCCGGCGAGCTACGCGAGAAATTTTCCGCCTACGTCGCCAACCCGCGCCTGAGTTTCTCCGCCGGTCTGACCATGACCCACCCGCGAACCCCGGTCCGCCATCTCGCGCGCAGCGCCGAGAAAGCCCTGCACGACGCCAAGCGCCTTCCCGGTAAAAACGCCGCCAGCCTCTGGCGGCACGCCATCCCCTGGCGCGACTGGCACACGCTGCTGGGCTCGCGGCTGGCGGCGCTCGAAGCGCTGATGGCCCGTGCCGACCAGCACGACGCGGCATTTTCCAGCGGCTTGGCCTACACCCTGCTGCATCTCGCCGACAAGGCCGAGAGCACGGCGCCGCGAGACGCGATCTGGCGCTCGCGGCTTCACTACCGGCTCAGCCGCTTCTTCCGCGAACGCATCAAGAGCAACGGTGGCGCGCCGGCATCCCGCGACCAATTACTCGCCGACGCCCTCCGTGAAATCGGCGGCGCGCTCAACGCCCACAAGGGCGCCTATCGGTTACCGTTATCGGTGCTGCTCTACCGTCGTCGCCAATGAGCCACCGCCCACGCACCCGCGACAAGCTTGCCGTTCCAGACACCACCCGCCGCTCGTAGCACACTACCCGCAAGGAGATTCCACGATGCCCTTCAATTTCACCGCCGACCCGCCCGATCCGGAACTGTTCAATCAACACGCCGAAGAAGTCGCCCAGCGACTGAATCAGGCGACGTCAACCCTCAACAAGCCGACGCAGATTCGCCGCTTTTACGATGAGCTTGTCGGCTGGCAGGAACGCATCGACGGCGACGACAACAAGTTCACCCAGTACGAAGCCTTCATCCGCATGCTCAACGCCAAGGTCGCCTATGCCAAGGGGCGCAAGCTGGTCGACGAACAATTCGTCCTCTGGTTTCGCGAGTGCCTGAAAACGACCACCAGCGCCAAGGCGCTCGACCATTTCCGTCTGCACTTCGAAGCCGTCCTCGGCTTCCTCAAGGCCCTGCGCGGCTGAACATCCAAGGAGCTCACCCCATGCAACTCACCCGGATCAAACAACTCAACGCCACCCTCGTCCTGAAAAGCGGCCTGCATATCGGCGCCGGCGACACCGAGATGCGCATCGGCGGCACCGATAGCCCGGTGATCAAGAACCCGCTCAACGACAAGCCCTACATTCCCGGTTCCTCGCTCAAGGGCAAGATCCGCTCGCTGCTCGAATGGCGGCTTGGGCTGGTCGGCGTCGCCAACGGCCAGCCCTTCTCCTTCGAGCACCTGCGTCGGCACGACACGCCGGCGGCGCGCGACCTGCTGCGCCTGTTCGGCGGCGCGCCCGGCGGCAACGTCGAGGATCTGGTCAGAGCGATCGGCCCCACCCGCATCGCCTTCTGGGATTGCGCGCTCAACGCCGACTGGCTGGCCAGCCTTGAAGCGCGTCACCTCCTGGTCACCGAAGCCAAGAGCGAAAACCGCATCGATCGCATCGCCGGCGTCGCCAAAGACCCGCGCTTCATCGAGCGCGTCATCGCCGGCGCCGAGTTCGATTTCCGGCTGTCGCTGAAAGTGATCGACGACGAGGAATTGCTGCCCTTGCTGCTGCGCGGCCTCAAGCTGCTGGAAGCCGACAGCCTCGGCGGCTCCGGCTCGCGCGGCTACGGCAAGCTCGCCCTGCGCGATCTGACGCTCGACGGCCGTCCGATCCAGGCCGACTTCGACGCCATCGACGCCTTCGTCGCGGTCGCCTGAATCATGAGCGACGCCACCCATCACGTCCTGCACCGCGCCACGCTGACCCTGCGCACGCCGCTCGGCACGCCACTGGCCGGCGACACCCTCTTCGGTCAATTGTGCTGGACCTTGCGTGAAACCGCCGGCGACGCCGAGTTGCGACGCCGCCTCGACGGCTACACCACCGGCAAGCCGTGGCTGGTCGTCTCCGACGGCTTCCCGAGCGGCTACCTGCCGCGTCCCACCCTGCCACGGCACCTGGACGATCTCGCCGCCGGCCCCGACGCCTGCAAGGCCAGCCGCAAGGCCGACCGTCAAAAACGCTGGATTGCCTGCCGGCATGCCGGCGAAACCCTCCTGGCGATGCCGCGGGTGGCCGACGACGACACCGTCGCTTACGGCGGCCAGGCGCCACGACACGACATCCAGGCGCACAACACCCTCAATCGCCTGAGCGGCACCACCGGCGAGGGCGCCTTCGCTCCCTACACCGCGCCGCGAATCCACCATGCCGTCGACCAGAAGATCGACCTTTACCTGCTTCTCGACGAACAGCGCGTCAGCGCGGCGGAAACCGTCGCCCTGTTGGCCGCGCTCGGCGACGGCGGATATGGCCGCGACGCCAGCGTCGGTCTCGGAAAATTCACCGTCGACAGCCTCCAACCCGCCGCCTTCGCGTCGCCGGCCGCCGCCAGCGCGTACTGGACCCTCGCCCCGTGCGCGCCGCAAGGGCAAGGTTTCACCGCCGAACGCAGCTATTGGCGGGTACTGACCCGCTTCGGCCGACACGGCAATATTCTGGCGACGACCGGAAAACCGTTCAAAACCCCGATCCTGCTCGCCGCCACCGGCGCCGTGTTCACCCCGGCCGACGGCTGGCGGCGACGCCTGTTCATCGGCCAGGGACTCGGTGGCGACGGCCGGCTTTCCAAGGCCGAAACCGCCACCGTACACCAAGGTTACAGCCCCGTCGTTCCCATCGCCCTGGAGCACACACCGTGAGCACCCACCCGTCCACCCGCGTCCTGGCCATTTCCACTCTTTCCCCGGTGCACATCGGCTGCGGCGACGTTTACGAACCCAGCGGCTTCGTCATCCACGACGGCCTGCTGCACGCCTTCGACGCGGCCGATCTCGCCGACGCCCTGAGCGAAAAAGAACACCGGCAACTCGCCAGGCTCGCCGAGCAGGCCGAACCCATCGGCGCCATTCAACGCTTCTTCCGTGAATCGGCGGCCGGCTTGGCCCAACTCGCCCGCCATCAAGTCGACATCGTGCCGGCGCTGGCCCGCGAATACGCCGACAAGATCGGACAACCGACGCATCGCGACCCGAACGGCGAAGCCACTTACAACAATTTCCAACTGGCGCGCACCGCCTACCGGCCGCTCGACAACGCGCCCTACCTGCCCGGCAGTTCGCTCAAGGGCAGCATCCGCACCGCCTGGCTGAACCAGAAATCGCTCGACAGCGATATCGACTGGCAGGATCGCTCCGGCAAGAACTCCGCCGCCACCATCGAGCAACGCCTTTTGGGTTACCGGGCCGGCGAATTCCAGAACGACCCCTTCCGCCTGCTGGCGCTGGCCGACGCCAACCCCGAAGACGCCGACAACCCGCCACCCGGCCGCGTGCTCTACGCCATCAGCAAGCGCAAGCGGCTGCCGCGTCCCGGCGACAAGGACCCGAATTCGGAATTAAAAATCTTTCTCGAAACCATTCCCGAGGCCCTGCCGACCGCCTTCGTCGGCGAGATGCGTTTCGGCCCCGGCGCCAGAATTTCATGGCGCGCCTTGTGCGACGCCTGCAACGCCTACTACCGCCCGCGTTTGGAACAAGAACTCCGGCACCCGGTTCTCGGTCACCTCCTCGACAAGAACTGGTCGGCGCTGATCGCCGACCTGTTGGGCAACGAACTCGGCGAACTGCTCGCCGCCCGGCAAGGCTTTCTGTTACGCGTCGGGCGTCACGCCGGCGCCGAATCGGTGACGCTCGACGGTTTGCGCCGCATCAAAATCCTCGGCCCGCGCGTCGGTGGCAAACAAACCTTCGAATTCCGCCCCACCACCAGCCAAAACCGCTACGCCAGCCCGACTCGCCACGGCGACGGCAGCCTGCTGCCCTTCGGCTGGCTGTGGATCGACGCCTGCGACGACCGGCACCGCCATCTTGCCGACGCCGTGCGCCAAAAACTCGCCCGCCGCAGCCGGCCGCTGCTCGAAGACCACCGCGACCGCCTGGCGCGCCGGGAAGAAAAACTCGCCCAACACGCCGCCAGACTCGCCCAGCGGGCCGCCGAGAAGGAAGCCAGCGCCGCCGCCGAGCGCGCCGCCGCGCAAGCCGAGGAACAACGTCAGCGCGAACTGGCGGCAATGACGCCGAATCACCGCCGCATCGCCCAATTCGCCGCCGACTTCGCCGCCCGCGCCGACCAACTGCGCGGCAACAAGGAAAATCCCAACGCCACCTTCCACGGTCTCGCCCGGGCGTTGGCCCGCGACGCCGCCGCCTGGCCCCTGGACGAGCGGCTGGCCGCCGCCGACGCCATCGAGCACTGGCTACCGCGAGTCGTCCGGATAGACCTCAAGGACGAACGGAAAAAACTCAAACTCGCCGCCCTGCGCACACCCACATGAACCTGCCCACCACCTTCCCCGTCGCCCGCTACCGTCTCGAATGCCGGGTCACCCGGCCCTTGCGGCTACCGGATTACGGCGGCTCGATGTTGCGCGGCGCCTTCGGGCACGCCCTGCGCCAACTGGCCTGCATCGCCCGTCGCCCGGAATGCCCCGGCTGCCCGCTGCTCGACACCTGCCCCTATCCCGCGATCTTCGCCCCGCCCGCGCCGGTGGCGGCCCACAAACTGCAACGCTTCGACAGCATCCCGGTGCCCCACGTCATCGAGCCGCCCCCCTGGGGCAGCCGCCTGCTGGCCGTCGGCGACACGCTGAACTTTCATCACGTCCTGATCGGTCGCGCCCTGCGGGAACTGCCGCTGATCGTCCTCGCCTGGCGGCGCGCCCTGGCGCGCGGCATCGGCGCCGGCGACGGCACCGCCGAACTCACCCGGCTGCTGCATTGCGGCAGCGACGGCGAACAGGAAATCCACCGGCCGGAAAACAGCGCCATCGCCGTCCACCGCCCCGCGATCCCCCTCACCGGAGGCGCCCGACCCCGCGCCGACCGCTCTCACCCTGCGCTTCACCACCCCCTTGCGCCTGCAGGCCAACGGTCACGCCCTGCCGCCGGAAAAGCTGCAAGCGCGCGCGCTGCTGCTCGCCCTGGCCCGTCGCGCCAGCCTGCTCGCCGAGTTCCATGGCGACGGCCCCCTGCTCGACGACTTTTCCCCGCTTCGCCGGGCGGCGGCCGATGTGGTCGACGAAAAAGATCTGGCCTGGCGCGACTGGCGGCGCTACTCCTCGCGGCAGCAGCGCGAAATGCGCCTCGGCGGCGCGCTCGGCAACTGGCGGCTGCATGGCCCGCTGGCGCCCTTTCTCCCTTTCCTACGCCTGGGACAATGGCTGCACGTCGGCAAGGAAACCGCCTTCGGCCTTGGCGGCTACACCCTCACCGAAACCCTCCGCGCGGACATCGCCGCGCCCGCCGTCGAAAACCGCGAACGGTCACCGCAAACCACTGAAAAAAAGAGGTAAACTAGCGAGCGCACTCAGTAATCAGCCCTGAAATCAAAGGGATTAAGACGCGCGGTTGGCGGTCTGGTTTTTCCAGGTCGCCAGCTCTCAGTAATCAGCCCTGAAATCAAAGGGATTAAGACGATGTCTTCCTTGATCGACTCCAAGAGGCCGGAGCCTCAGTAATCAGCCCTGAAATCAAAGGGATTAAGACGTCGAACTCCGACATGTTGTGCCCCATCAGGACCTCAGTAATCAGCCCTGAAATCAAAGGGATTAAGACATGGCGACAAGCGCGTTATTCGCGGCGAGCACTCAGTAATCAGCCCTGAAATCAAAGGGATTAAGACCGTCGGGCACGGTGAATGTCTTTGAGGTGGCCATCTCAGTAATCAGCCCTGAAATCAAAGGGATTAAGACCGGCTTCCGCCGTTGGGTATATGGTGCAACCAACCTCAGTAATCAGCCCTGAAATCAAAGGGATTAAGACCGGAAGCCGTCGCCGTCTTCGATATATTCGGCTTTCTCAGTAATCAGCCCTGAAATCAAAGGGATTAAGACGAAGTGCGGCCAGATCGACGAGTCGTTCGAGTGCCTCAGTAATCAGCCCTGAAATCAAAGGGATTAAGACCAACGGCCTTGTAGAACTCCGCCGCGCCGACGCCTCAGTAATCAGCCCTGAAATCAAAGGGATTAAGACGCGGGCGGCTGCCAACGCCTCCGTCGCTGACTTTTTCTCAGTAATCAGCCCTGAAATCAAAGGGATTAAGACTGCGCCGCCTGGAAAAGGTCCCTTTGGTGCCGGTTCTCAGTAATCAGCCCTGAAATCAAAGGGATTAAGACTGGTCAACCATCCGTCTATACCTATGGTGGCTTTCTCAGTAATCAGCCCTGAAATCAAAGGGATTAAGACGAAGGTGGTGTTTTTCATTGTCTTGCTCCTGTGCCTCAGTAATCAGCCCTGAAATCAAAGGGATTAAGACTTTGGGCGATCTTGGTGCGTCGCATTTCTAACGCACTCAGTAATCAGCCCTGAAATCAAAGGGATTAAGACCCCAGGTAGGCGTTACGAGCCGCCGTTTTTGTGCCTCAGTAATCAGCCCTGAAATCAAAGGGATTAAGACCGGCGAAAGGTTCGCCGTTTCTGCTGGCGGTCTCTCAGTAATCAGCCCTGAAATCAAAGGGATTAAGACCATCCGCAACGTCGCGATGTCGAGCGCAAGTCCTCAGTAATCAGCCCTGAAATCAAAGGGATTAAGACCGCAACGCCGGTTTTATAACGGCATCCGCCGCCTCAGTAATCAGCCCTGAAATCAAAGGGATTAAGACGGACCATGCGCTCACGCCTCGACAAACCCCGCGTCTCAGTAATCAGCCCTGAAATCAAAGGGATTAAGACTTCATGGTGGATCACTCCTTAAAAAATTGGGGGTACCTCAGTAATCAGCCCTGAAATCAAAGGGATTAAGACAAACAGCAGGTCGAGGCCGATGCAAAGCGCTCAGTAATCAGCCCTGAAATCAAAGGGATTAAGACTTTGTGCCGCCTGCTGTAGAAGCCGGGCGGCGTCGCTCAGTAATCAGCCCTGAAATCAAAGGGATTAAGACGCCCCTGGGCCAAGCTTTGCGTGTACTTCGCGTCTCAGTAATCAGCCCTGAAATCAAAGGGATTAAGACGTGGTAAGGCCGGGGATATTAAGCAACCCCGCGACCTCAGTAATCAGCCCTGAAATCAAAGGGATTAAGACCGCATGTAGTACGCGCGAGTAGCGTACTTGTTCGCCTCAGTAATCAGCCCTGAAATCAAAGGGATTAAGACCCGACAAAGCCGCTCCATACGGTACTGGCGTTTACTCAGTAATCAGCCCTGAAATCAAAGGGATTAAGACGGATATTGCATGATGTTTGCATGGACGGCGACCTCAGTAATCAGCCCTGAAATCAAAGGGATTAAGACTCAAGCTCCTTGCTAGGTAATTGATCATCCCCATGCTCAGTAATCAGCCCTGAAATCAAAGGGATTAAGACTTTTTTTCATGGTTGGCCTCCGTGCCAGTTGGTTCCTCAGTAATCAGCCCTGAAATCAAAGGGATTAAGACACTGGAAGACCTTCTCGATTTCATCGAAGATCACTCAGTAATCAGCCCTGAAATCAAAGGGATTAAGACAGCTTTTGCAGTTTAGTGTGCATGGCACTTCTCCCTCAGTAATCAGCCCTGAAATCAAAGGGATTAAGACGTTGAATGCGCTTTTTTGTATATTCGTGTTGTCTCTCAGTAATCAGCCCTGAAATCAAAGGGATTAAGACCTCTGCGGCTAGTTCGAGTTCAAGCATGTCTCGGCTCAGTAATCAGCCCTGAAATCAAAGGGATTAAGACTTAACTTAGTATTATTGAAGTCACTAGCCGCTCAGTAATCAGCCCTGAAATCAAAGGGATTAAGACCGTTTGATGTGCCGCTTCGCTTCCAGATTTTATTCTCAGTAATCAGCCCTAAAATCAAAGGGATTAAGACCGCTGGATTCTTACAACCTTGAAGAATAATACCTCTCAGTAATCAGCCCTGAAATCAAAGGGATTAAGACTTCTTTTTGGGAGGCGATTTGACGAATAGTGGTCTCAGTAATCAGCCCTGAAATCAAAGGGATTAAGACGTTACAATCTCCGCAATCATTCCAACGCCAAATAGGCTCAGTAATCAGCCCTGAAATCAAAGGGATTAAGACCTCAGGTCGCGCGCCGATCCGTAGGCGATGATGTGCTCAGTAATCAGCCCTGAAATCAAAGGGATTAACGCAAGGTTCTTGCCGAGTTTTCGATCCGTTCTTTTTGTCCGATAACCGACCGTTGACCGCAAGGAAGGCGGCAGGCAGCGCTAACGGCAAGCTTGTGGTTTCTGACCGGCGAAAACGGCAGGCGTATCGTGAAAGCCATGAACGATGTGGCACGCACCCTGTATCTGATCTGTTACGACGTCGGCGATCCGAAACGCTGGCGACGGGTGCACCGCTTTTTGCTGGGCTACAAGGTCGGCGGTCAGAAATCGTTTTTCGAGTGCTGGCTGACGGCGGCGGATTTGCGGGAAGTGCGGCGACGATTGACGGAATTGCTGAATCCGGAGGAGGACCGGGCGCACATCTTCCAGCTCGATCCGCGCATGCGGCGCGAGTTGCTGGGCCGCGCCACGGAAGCGCCAACGACGTATTTCCTGATCGTCTGAACAAGGAGCGAGCGCGAATGAGCAGTTTGTATATCGACCGGCGCGGGGTGGCGCTGAAGGCGGATGGCGAGGCGCTGGTCTTCTATGAAAATGGCGAGCGCGTCGGCACGGTGCCGTTGGCGCCCTTGTCGCGGGTGTTCATGCGCGGCGATGTGACGGTGTCGTCGGCGCTGCTTGGCAAGCTGGGCGAGCGCGGCATCGGGGTGGTGGTGCTTTCCGGCCGCAAGGCGGCGCCGACGCTGTTGCTCGGCCGGCCGCACAACGACGCGGCGCGGCGGGTGGCGCAGTACCGTTTGTCGCTGGACGCCGATTTTTGCCTGCGTTTCGCGCGGGCGGTGGTGGAGAGCAAGCTGCGCGCGCAGGCGGCGTTTCTCGACGGTCGCCGCGACAGCGAGCCGCGTTCGCGTTATCCGTTGACGCTGGCCTTGCGCCGCCTGGCGACGGCGATCGAGGCGGTGGATGCACAGCCGTCGCTGGCGGCCTTGCGCGGACTGGAGGGCGCGGGCGCGGCGGCGTATTTCGAGGGTTTCGCCGATCTGCTGCCAGCAAGCCTGCATTTCGCCGGCCGCAACCGGCGTCCGCCGCGCGATCCGGTGAATGCGATGCTGTCGCTGGGGTATACGCTGTTGCACGCGGAGGCGGTGCTGGCCTTGTACGGGGCGGGGCTGGACCCTTTCGTGGGCTTTTTTCATGCCCTGGATTACGGCCGCGAGTCGCTGGCCTGCGATGTGGTGGAGCCGCTGCGGGTGGAGGTGGAGCAACATGTGTTGATGCTGTTTCGTTCGGAGAAGTTGCGCGCCGACGATTTTTCGCTGGCGGCCGGCGCGTGCCTGTTGGGCAAGGCGGGCCGGACGCGCTTTTACGCGGAGTGGGAGGAACCGGTGGCGCGTTTGCGCAAGCGGCTGGCCGACAGCGTGGCCGACGTGGCGTCGGCGGTGATGGCGGCGGGCGCGGTGGCCGCGTCGGTGTCGTCGGCGACCAACGACGATGCGTTCTGACGCGTCGCTATGTTTCGTGATCGGCTACGACATCGCCGATCCGGCACGCTTGCAACGGGTGCATCGCGAGATGTGCCGGCACGCGACACCGCTGGAGTACAGCGTTTTCCTTCTGGTCGGCGGTGAGGCGGACAAGGTGCGCTGCCTGACGGCGATTGCCGCTCTGATCGCGCCGGCGGCCGACGATGTGCGCTGTTATCCCTTGCCGGCGCGCGGCTTTCAGGGGCGTCTGGGGCGGGCCTGCCTGCCGACGGGGATTGTCTGGACGGCCTTGCCGGCGGCGATTGCTTGAGCGTGCGCTAATTGGCGCGCCTTTGCGCCATCGCGATCATTGCCAGCATGGCGGAGGCGGCCGGAAACTGCGAGAATCCAGGCTGCGGCGCCGTTCCGGGCGGTGTGGACGCGCTTCCGACGGTCACGCCGGGTGGGTCGCGCGGCGCACACGGACCGCACAGGAGGAAAGAACAGCATGGCACCACAAAGCACGTCGGCCGATGTCTCGCCGATCGAGGAAATCATTGTCGAAATGCGCGCCGGGCGGATGGTGGTCCTGGTTGACGAGGAGGATCGGGAAAACGAGGGCGATCTGGTTCTCGCCGCCGAGCATGTCAGCGCCGAGGCGATCAATTTCATGGCCCGTCATGGTCGCGGCCTGATCTGCCTGACGCTGAGCGAGGCGCGTTGCCGGCAACTGGGCCTGATGCAGATGGCGCGCGACAACAAGAGTCCGTACAGCACGGCGTTCACGGTGTCGATCGAGGCCGCCGAGGGCGTGACCACCGGCATTTCGGCGCAGGATCGGGCGCGGACGATCAAGGCGGCGGTGGCGAGAAACGCCGGCCCGAACGATATCGTGCAACCGGGGCACGTCTTTCCGATCATGGCCCGTCCCGGCGGGGTGCTGGTGCGGGCCGGGCACACCGAGGCGGGCTGCGATCTGGCGCAGCTGGCGGGGCTGGAACCGGCGGCGGTGATCTGCGAAATTCTCAAGGACGATGGCAGCATGGCTCGCCTGGAGGATCTGGTCGGCTTCGCCCGCGAACACAATCTGAAAATCGGCAGTATCGCCGACCTGATCCATTACCGCAGCCGGCACGAGGCGTTGGTCGAGCGCACGTTCTCCAAACCGGTGCGCACGGCCCACGGCGAACTGACCTTGCATGCCTACACCGATCGCACGTCGAACGAGGTGCATCTGGTATTGACCAAGGGCGACATCCGGGCCGACCGGGAAACGCTGGTGCGGGTGCATGAGCCGCTGTCGGTGGTGGATTTCATCGATCTCGAGGGTGGCCGGCATACCTTCCCGCTGTCGGTGGCGATGGCGGCGCTGACGCGGGTGGAGGCGGGCGTGATCGTGCTGCTGCATCGCCCGGAAAGCGGCCAGGACATTCTCGACCTGCTGCGCGAGCCGGCGGCCGCCAAACGCCCGGCGGCGCGCTGGGACCCGCGCATTTATGGCATCGGCGCGCAGATTCTGCGCGATCTCGGCGTCGGCAAGATGAAATTGCTGTCGAGCCCGCGCCGGATGCCGAGCATGACCGGTTTCGACCTCGAAGTGACCGGCCACATCGCCACACCCGCCGATCTGGATGACATCCGATGAGTACACGCACCTCTCCGCCACCCGCCGTCAACGCCGCGCGCGACCGGGCGGTCGCCGAATATGGTGAATATCCGTCGTCGCTGGACGGCGGCGGGCTGGCGGTCGGCATCGTCATGAGCCGCTTCAATCGGGATATCTGCGAGGGCTTGCTCAGCGCCTGTGTCGGTGAACTGGGGCGGCTGGGCGTGGCCCCCGGCCGCATCGCCGTGGCCAGCGTGCCCGGGGCGCTGGAAATTCCGCTGACGCTACAGACCATGGCGCGCAGCGGCCGTTTCGATGCCTTGATCGCCCTGGGCGCGGTGATTCGCGGCGAAACGTATCACTTCGAGATTGTCGCCAACGATTCCTGCCGGGCGCTGATGGAAGTGCAGTTGAGCAGCGGCGTGCCGATCGCCAACGGCATCCTGACCTGCGAGAACGACGACCAGGCCATCGCCCGCATGCGGTTGAAGGGCGCCGACTGCGCGCAGGCGGCGGTGGAAATGGCCCATTTGTTACGCGCAATCGCCGGGGAGCCAGTGTGATGACCGAGTCGACTTCCAGCACACCCACGCCGCCGAACAAGGCCAAGGCGCCGGTCGCGCGCTCGCCGCGCCGTCGCGCCCGCGAGTTTGCCTTGCAGGCGCTTTATCAATGGCGGCTGAGCGGCAACGACGAGGCGGCGGTCGAGGCGCATCTGCGCGACAGCGAGGGTTTCGAGAAGGCCGACCGCGATTTCTTCACTCATTTGCTGCGCGGCGTGCTGGCCCAGCGCGAAACGCTGCAGGCGCGGTTGCAGGACTTTCTGGACCGCCCCTTCGGCGAATTGTCGCCGGTGGAAGCGTGCGTGCTGCTGGGCGGCGCTTTCGAGTTGGCGAATTACCCGCAAACGCCTTACCGGGTGATCATCAACGAGTCCATCGAGCTGGCCAAGAGTTTTGGCGGCACCGACGGCCACAAGTACGTCAACGGCGTGCTCGACAAGCTGGCGGCGCGCTTGCGGCCGGTGGAGGTCGAGGCCAAGCGCGCGACGCGCGGCAAGGGACGCTGAACCGTTGCCGCCACCGGCCCGCTTGCCGCGAGGCGACGATGCCCAGCGAATTTGAGCTGATCGCCCGCCATTTCGCACGGCCGACGCCGCGGACGCTGCTCGGTCCCGGCGACGATTGCGCGCTGCTGGCGCCTTCGCCCGGCATGGCGCTGGCGGTCACCACCGACATGCTGGTCGAAGGCACGCATTTCCTGCCGGCGACCGATCCCCGCCTACTCGGCTGGAAGGCGCTGGCGGTGAATCTCTCGGATCTGGCGGCGATGGGCGCCACTCCACGCTGGGCCTTCTTGGCCGGCAGCCTGCCGGCGGCGCGCGACGACTGGCTGGCGGCTTTCGCGGACGGCCTGTTCGCCTGCGCCGGGCGCCACGGCGTCGATCTGGCCGGCGGCGACACCACCCGCGGGCCGCTCAACCTCTGTCTGACGGCCATCGGCGAAGTCCCCGCCGGCACGGCGCTGCGGCGCGACGGCGCCATGCCCGGCGACGATCTCTGGGTTTCCGGCCAGCCCGGCCTGGCCGCGCTGGGTCTGGCGCATTTGCAACAGCGGACGCGACTGCCGGACGAACTCGCGGCGCGTTGCGTGAACGCCCTGCAAAATCCCTGGCCGCGCATTGAACTCGGACTGGCGCTGCGCGAGCGCGGACTGGCCCGCGCGGCTATCGACGTGTCGGACGGTCTGCTGGCCGATCTCGGCCATCTCCTCCAACGTTCGCGGCTGGCGGGGCGCGTGTCGCTGGCGGCTCTGCCGCCGCTGCCGGCGGTCGCCGATCCGGCGCTGGCCCGGCAGTGCCAGTTGGCCGGCGGCGACGATTACGAACTGGCCTTCGCGGCGCCGCCGGCGAAACGCGGCGAACTGGCGGCGTTGGCCCTGGAACTGGCCCTGCCGCTGTGGCGTTGCGGCGAGACGTGCGCTGGCGAAGGCGGCACCTTGACGGTATGGGATGCCCACGGCAAGGCGGTGGCCGTGAATGAGCGAGGCTTTGACCATTTTGGCCACTAAGGCACCCTCCTGGCGCTTTCTGTTCGCGCATCCCGCGCATTTGGTGGCCTGCGGCTTCGGCAGCGGCCTGTCGCCGGTGGCGCCGGGCACCGTCGGCACCTTGTTCGCCTGGGCGTCCTTTCCCTTGCTGCGGCCGTGGATGAGCGATTTCGAGCTGCTCGGCGGGCTGGTGATCTGTTTCGTCGGCGGCGTGCTGGCGGTGCATCGCACCGGCGTGGATCTGGGCGTTGTCGATCACGGCAGCATCGTCTGGGACGAAATCGTGCCGTTCTGGCTGGTGTTGCTGTTCTGCCCGGCGGAATGGCCGTGGCAAATGGCAGCCTTCGCCTTGTTCCGTCTGTTCGATATCGGCAAGCCGCAGCCAGCCCGCTATTTCGACGAGCAGGTGAAAAACGGTTTCGGGGTGATGAGCGACGATCTGGTCGCCGCCGGCTACACGCTGCTGGTGCTGGCCATGGCCCGCTTCGTACTCGGATGAGCGGCCACGATCAAGCGTCGCTGGAAGCGCTGGCCGCCGAAGTCGGCCGCGCGCTGCTGGCGACCGGCGAGCGTCTGGCGACCGCCGAATCGTGCACCGGCGGCTGGGTGGGGCAGTGCCTGACGGCGGTTGCCGGCAGTTCGACGTGGTTCGAGCGCGGTTTCATCACCTACTCGAACGCGGCCAAGGTCGAAATGCTCGGCGTCGACAGCGAAATGCTGGCGGCGCAAGGCGCGGTCAGCGAAGCAACGGCGGCGGCGATGGCGCGCGGCGCCTTGCGTCACGCGCATGCCGACTGGGCATTGGCCATCACCGGTGTCGCCGGTCCGGGCGGCGGTTCGGTCAGCCGGCCGGTCGGCACCGTCTGCTTCGCCTGGGCCGCGGCGGACGGACGACTGGCGACCGACACGCAGGCTTTCGCCGGCGACCGCAACGCGGTCCGCGCGCAATCGGTGGCGCACGCATTGGACGGTATTCTGCGACGGGCCGGCGTCGTGTCGGCATGAGCCCTCGTCCGCCGCCACACCCCGGTCGCCCGCCGCCGGCGCGCAGGTTGACGATTTCAGCCAATCGCGCCGACCTTGGCATAGAATAGGCACTTAGAACAGATCTTTACGGCGTCCAATGCCCATCAAAATCGTGAAAAATCACACGTCTTCGATCTTTATTGCGCTGCTGTCGATGATTCTGTTGTCGATCGGAAAAGCAGAGGCCGTTGGTCTGGGCAAGATGACCGTGCTTTCGGCAGTCGGCAAGCGCCTGGAGGCCGAAGTCGAACTGACCGACGCCGTGGTCGGCGACCAACCGCTCGCCGAGTGCTTTCGTCTCGGCGACGCCTCCGAACACGGCGCTGGCACCCCGCCGCTGACACAAGGGCGGGTGAGCCTCGAACAATACGCCGGCCGCTACCGCCTGCGCATCGTCTCGTTCCAGCCGGTTCTCGAATCGTCCGTGCGGATCAACCTGCACAAGGGTTGTGGCGCCGAGGTGGTGCGCAACTACCGGCCGTCGATCCCCGCCATGCCAATGCGTGTCGAGAGAACGTCGTTATCGTCCGCCGACACGCCGGCTCCACGGCGCTATCTTTCCGCCAGGAAATCCCCCCGCCACGGCTGGCAGCGCGGCAGCGCGGCGCATCGCTGGCCGACAGCGGGCAGCGCCCGGCCGACGCCGACGCCGACGCCGACGACGGCAAGCAACGACAAGCCCACCGCCGCGCAATCGCTCGATGCCGGCAAGGCCCGCCAATCAACCAGCCTGGCGACGGCGGAAGACGCCGCGGAAGCAAGGCTGCGAATGGCGCTCGATCAGCAAACCGAACAACAGCGCCTTCTGAGCGAAAAAGTCCGCCTGCTCAACGAGCGGATCGAGGCCTTGCAAAATGGCGCCGCTCCGGCACCCGCCTCCGTCACATTGCCGGTCGCGGCACCGCCGCCGCCATCGCCCGCAACGGCACCGGCCATCGCCACGGCTCCGGCAACACCGATCGCCACGGGTACCAGTGGTACGCCCTCCACACCGACGGCGGCAAAACCGCCGGCACCACGGTTCACGCCGCCACCGGTCGAGGAAGACGAAGGCTGGTGGCTGGCCGGCTTGAGCGCGCTGGGCGTTCTCGTCCTCGGTGGCGGGCTTGCCTGGCTGCTTCGCCAGCGTTCGAACAGACAACCACCCACAGCGGCGATCGCCTCCAGCCCTTCGGAACCACCAGCCGAGATGCAGGACAGCGCCATCAGCCGCTGGCAATTGAGCGATCCAGCGGGTCTTTCCGGTTTCAGCCAGCAGTCGCCATTGACCGAACACAGCATTTCCGGTCCCGACTCCGCCGGCGCGGACTCGACCCCCTCGACCGCCACGCCGATTTCCGCCACCGAGGCGTCCAATGCCGCAATCGGCGGCCAGGAGGAAGCGACGGCCGTGCTGGAACTGGCGGAAATCATGGTGTCCTTCGGACGTCTCGCCGGCGCGGCCCAGGCCATTGAGGAATTCATCGACAACCACCCACGGACAGCGGTGGCGCCATGGCTGAAGCTATTGGAAATTTACCGGCAGAACGACCAGCACGCGGCATTCGATACCCTGGGCCAGAAACTCAAGCAGCATTTCAACGTCGCGCCACCGACCTGGGAAAGCATGGAGGTAAATCCCCCGTCGGCATTCGCGATAAGCGACGTGCAAAACGCCCCGATCGAGCAGTTGCTGACGCGCTTGCCATCGATCAGCCGTTTGCCGCACATCCTTGCTGAAATTTCGCACACTTGGGACACTCCGGAATGTGCCTCCTATCTCGACAAACTGCTACGCGACAACCGCAACGGCGAGCGCCAGGGCTTTACCTTGGGCACAGTCCGCGAACTGCTGCTAATCGCGGATTTACTGGAAAGTCGCCTCAATAATCCCTCCTGAGCCGCCAGCCCCTCCAGAACGCGGCGGTCGCCACCAAAGCGACATTCCTCCGCGCGCGACAAGCTGTATATAATTACAGCACACCACCGTTCCCGGCATCGTCAACACGGTCGAACGTGGGATAATTCCCGTCAATCAATAAAAGGACAGTCAATGGACGACAACAAGTCGAAAGCGCTCGCGGCGGCATTGGCCCAGATCGAAAAACAATTCGGCAAGGGCTCGATCATGAAAATGGGCGAAGGTAGCGTCGTTGCCGACATTCCGGTGGTGTCCACCGGTTCGCTGGGACTCGACATCGCTCTCGGCATCGGTGGCCTACCGCGCGGGCGCGTCGTGGAGATTTTCGGTCCGGAATCGTCCGGCAAAACCACTCTGACGCTACAAGTGATCGCCGAAATGCAGAAAATCGGCGGCACGGCGGCTTTCATCGACGCCGAACATGCACTCGATCCGGCGTATGCGCAAAAACTTGGCGTCAATCTTGACGAACTTCTGATCTCGCAACCCGATACCGGCGAACAGGCGCTGGAAATCGCCGACATGCTGGTGCGTTCGGCCAGCGTCGATGTGGTGGTCATCGACTCGGTGGCCGCGCTGGTGCCAAAGGCGGAAATCGAAGGTGAAATGGGCGACTCCCTACCCGGCCTTCAGGCGCGGCTGATGAGTCAGGCATTGCGCAAGCTGACGGCCAACATCAACCGCACCAATACCCTGGTGATCTTCATCAACCAGATCCGCATGAAAATCGGCGTCATGTTCGGCAGCCCAGAAACCACCACCGGCGGCAACGCGCTCAAATTCTACGCCTCGGTACGCCTAGACATTCGCCGAATCGGCGGTATCAAGAAAGGCGACGAGGTCGTCGGTAACGAAACCCGCGTCAAGGTGGTCAAGAACAAGGTCGCGCCGCCTTTCCGCGAAGCCATTTTCGACATTCTCTACGGCGAGGGCACTTCGCGCGAGGGCGAAATCATCGAACTCGGCGTACTGCACAAACTGGTCGACAAATCCGGCTCCTGGTACGCCTACAATGGCGAAAAGATCGGCCAGGGAAAAGACAATGCACGCGAATATCTCAGAAACAAGCCGGAAATCGCCCAGGAAATCGAAGCCAGGATCCGTTCGGCGGTGAAGATTCCCTTGGCAACGGCAGTTCCCGGCGCTTAGTGCCCGATAATGTCCCAAACATTGCGTGAGCGTGCTCTGCGCATACTCGCGCGCCGTGATCACACGCGCGTCGAACTCCGTGGCAAGCTCGCGGGCGACGCCGGGTCAAGGCAGGAACTCGACACCTTGCTCGACGACCTGATCGGACAAGGGCTGCTATCCGACGAACGCTACGCAACCGCGCGCCTGCATGCCCGAGCGCCGCGCTTTGGCGATGCGCGTCTGGCTTGTGAATTGCGTGCCAAGGGCGTAGACGATGACGTGATCAACCAGGCACTGGCGTCAGGAGAAGACGAATTCTCTCGCGCGCGACAGGTCTGGCAACGAAAATACGGTTTTTCTGCCAAACCCGTGACCGACCCGACGGAAATCGCACGGCAAGCACGTTTTCTCGCGGGGCGCGGTTTCTCGAGTGCAACCATTCGGCGCTTGCTGCGCGGCGCTTTTGAAGACGACCGGTAAAATGCCAGATACAAAAAGCACGCTTTCGACGCAAAACCTAAAAAAACGCTACAAGTCACGCACGGTCGTCCACGACGTTTCCTTCGAGGTGGCCAGCGGTGAAGTGGTGGGCCTACTGGGACCAAACGGGGCCGGCAAAACCACTTGTTTTTACATGGTGGTCGGCTTGGTCCCTTGCGATGGTGGCGAAGTGGAACTCGACGGCAAACGCCTGACCCACTTGCCGATTCATCGACGCGCCCGCATGGGCGTGTCGTATCTGCCGCAGGAAGCCTCGGTTTTCCGCAAAATGACGGTCGACGAAAACATCAGGGCGGTGTTGGAACTGCAAGAACTCCCGGCCCAGGAAATCGACGAGCGAACTGAAAATCTGCTTGAAGAATTGCATATCAACCACTTACGCAAGGCGCCGGCAACATCCCTGTCCGGTGGAGAACGACGCCGCGTGGAAATCGCCCGCGCCTTGGCGACCGGGCCACGTTTCATTCTCCTTGACGAGCCTTTTGCCGGCGTCGATCCGATCGCCGTGTTGGATATCCAACAGATCATCCGCTTTCTCAAGGAGCGCCGTATCGGCGTCTTGATCACGGATCACAATGTCCGTGAAACGCTGGACATTTGCGATCATGCTTACATCATCAATGAAGGAAGCGTTCTCGCGGCTGGCCGGCCAGAGGAAATCATCTATAATGAAAACGTCCGGAAAGTTTATCTGGGCGAAAATTTCCGCCTCTGAATCCGACACCTCATCTTTGCCATTCGAGAACCATACGGGCAATTAATCTCGCCAAAACAGCGGGTTGTCCGGTTCCGTAAATGAAACCATCCCTCCAGCTCAGGCTTTCTCAACATCTTGCGTTAACGCCTCAACTACAGCAGTCGATTCGTCTACTGCAGTTGTCGACGCTTGAACTCGAACACGAGCTTGAGAAGTACCTGCAGGAGAATCCGCTGCTCGAACGGGTGGACGACTATCCGGTGTCGCCATCGGCCTCAACACGCGGCACTGAAAGCGCGTCCGCCGAGCCCGCCCACGAAGAGGAGCCCCTGCCTCAGACATTGGAAAACGATGACGGGTGGGCGAGAGAGGAACCCGCTTACGCCAGCTCATCAGGCACCTTCGACGAAAACGACGATAGCGATTTTCAGGATGTACAAGCCGCCACGGTTTCCTTGCGCGACCATTTGTTGTGGCAACTCGGCCTGATGGCGATTCCTGACCGCGACCGCATCTTGGTGAGTTGTCTGATTGAAGCGCTTGACGACGACGGTTACCTGACCCAATCGTTGGCCGAAATCGCGGAACTGCTACCCGCGGAATTGGAAATCGCACCTGAAGAGTTGCAAATTGCCCTGAACCGTCTCCAATATCTGGACCCAACCGGAGTTGGCGCCCGCAATGCGAAGGAATGCCTTACCTTGCAACTGGCGGTCCTGCCCGCCGACCGCACGCGGGAACTGGCACTTGAGATTGTCCGTCATCATCTCGAACTTCTGGCCAATCGCGATTTTCCAAAGTTAAAAAAACTGATTGGCAGCGACGATACGGCGTTGCGCGCCGCTCAAGCCTTGATCTGCAGTCTGAATCCACGGCCTGGAGCACAATATTCGGCCTCGGATACGCGTTACGTGACACCCGACGTGGTCGTACGAAAAGTTCGTGGTCAATGGACGGTGAACGTCAACGCCGACGCCTTTCCGCGTCTACGCGTCAACAATCTGTACGCCCGAATTCTCTCCCGGCAAAGCGGCTCCGGACTGGCGGGGCAATTGCAGGAAGCGCGCTGGCTGATCCGGAACGTGCAGCAACGATTTGACACTATTCTTCGCGTCGCACAGGCTATTATTGATCGACAACGCCAATTTTTGGACCACGGTGAAGTCGCCATGCGACCGCTCATATTGCGCGAAATCGCCGACGCCGTGGGGCTGCACGAATCCACCATCTCGCGAGTCACCACACAAAAATACATGGCGACACCACGTGGGATTTTCGAACTGAAGTATTTTTTTGGCAGCCACGTCAGCACCGAAGCTGGCGGGGCATGCTCGGCGACGGCCATTCGCGCACTGATCAAACAACTGATCAGTACCGAAGAACCGAAAAAGCCTCTATCGGATAGTCAAATATCCGAAGTTCTTGGTCAGCAGGGCATTGTCGTGGCACGGCGAACAATTGCAAAATACCGTGAAGCGCTCAGTATCCCGCCGGTCAATTTACGCAAGTCCATATAAAAAAGGAGCCACATCATGAACCTGCACGTCAGTGGACACCATCTCGAAATCACCCCGGCGTTGCGCGATTATGTTTCCGGAAAACTCGAACGCGTCACGCGTCATTTCGACAACGTGATCGACGTCAATGTGATTTTGTCGGTGGACAAACTGAAGCAGAAAGCCGAAGTAACCGTTCATCTCGCGGGTAAGGACGTTTACGTGGAAATGATCGATGAAGATCTCTACGCGGCCGTTGACGGTCTGGTGGACAAGCTTGAACGGCAAGTACAAAAATACAAACAAAAGTTGCAAGATCATCATCGCGGGAACAAAATCGTCGACCACATCGTTGCCGAATGATAGCGGTGCCGGCCGCGCATGGAGCGGCCGGTTGGGAAAACACCCAACCGGCCGCTCCATGCGCTTTATTGCTTTCATAAGATCACGTCCGCTTTTTCGGGTTTAGTCGCATGAACCAGATATCCCAACTACTTCCCCTCGACAACATCATTCTCGATCTGGACGCCAGCAGTAAGAAGCGCGTTTTTGAACATGTCGGGCTGCTTTTCGAAAACCAACTGGGCATTGCTCGCAGCACGGTTTTCGATAGCTTGTTCGCACGTGAAAAACTTGGCTCGACCGGCCTGGGTCAAGGCGTGGCCATTCCACACGGACGGATCAAGGGCTTGAGGGAAGCCTCTGGCGCGTTCCTGCGCCTCGCTTCACCGGTTCCTTTCGACTCTCCCGACGGTAAGCCGGTCACACTTCTTTTCGTTTTGCTCGTTCCCGAAGTGGCCACCGAGCAGCATTTGCAAATTCTTGCCGAGCTGGCGCAACATTTTTCCGAGCGCGCATGCCGCGAAGCGCTGTCCAAGGCTGAAGACCCGCACAGTATTCTTCAATTGCTGGCCGACTAGAGAAAATAATGAACGCGCAGCGTCAATTCAGCGTGATACAGCTCTACGAAGACCATCGAGACAAGCTGAAACTCTCATGGGTGGTTGCCGTCGGCGTGGATCGACAAATTGAATTACGCGGACAAGGCAATTTCGGCGCCGATTTTGTTGGTCATCTCAATGTGATCCACCCGGAACGATTGCAAGTGATCGGGCGAGCCGAACATGCATGGGCGTTCCGTGTGACCAAAGAACGTCTCCGCCACCAGATCAAGGAACTCATGGTCGCCAAACCACCCGCCTTGATCGTCGCCGACAATCTTGAGCTTCTGCCGGAAATTCAGGAGGGCTGCGAAGCGACCAGCACGCCGTTGTTCATCAGTCCCAAGCCGTGCGCGGCGGTGATCGATCTGTTACGCGTCTATCTTTCACGACGCCTGGCCGGTTCCACGTCGGTACACGGCGTGTTGATGGACGTGTTTGGCTTGGGCGTGCTCATTACCGGCGATTCCGGCGTCGGCAAGAGCGAATTGGCGCTGGAGTTGATCACGCGGGGACACGGCCTGGTTGCCGACGATGTGGTTGAATTGGCGTGCATTGCGCCGACCACGATCGAGGGGCGCTGTCCCAGCATGTTGCGCGACTATCTTGAAGTACGCGGACTTGGGCTGCTCAATATCCGCACGATTTTCGGCGAGACAGCTTCGCGCCGAAAGATGAAATTGAAACTGATCGCTCACCTGCAAAAACCCACCAGCAGTTCCGAAGGCCCACGCTTGCCGCTGGATGCTCAATCTCAGGAAATTCTCGGTGTCCCGGTCAGAAAAGTAGTCATTCCCGTGGCTGCGGGTCGCAATATCGCCGTTCTTCTCGAAGCGGCGGTACGCAACAGTATTTTGCAACTCCGTGGAATCGACAGCATGAGCGATTTCATCAACCGCCAACAACAGGCTCTGCTTGACGAAGAACTTTGAAGATAGTTTTCTCAAAGTGGCGAAAAAGCCCCTTGAGGATCGTCACGGATGCGACGAACCACCGCTCGAGGCCACCAGTTGGCGAATGCGCGTAACCGGCATCACCATCTAACGCGATGTGTTATTGCTTATAGTGGAATACCGGCTTGCAAACACTTTTAATTGGATTTGTCTTGGTCCGTCGCCGAGGACACGCAAACAACATACCCCTTGCGGCGTCCGAATTTTTTGGACAAACGCAATTCGGCTTCTTGGGCTGTGCGGCACATTTCGTCAAGAAACGCGTTGCAGGCCGCCCAGCGCCCGTCTGGAGTCGGAACGACCACCACCGGACGGCCTCCATCAATGGTTGCCAACAAGCAATGCGCGGCGGGTTGCCACCAAGCCGCCACGACCAAATCCAGCGCTTCATGCTGGGGCACACACGCGGCAACCAAGGCGTCGATCGGCGAATCGCGTTCGGCGCGAACCGTCGCGGGGAAATAGCCGTGTCGCGGAAGATCGATAGTCGTTACCATTGCCGCGAAGTTTTAACACCATTCGCCATCCTTATACAGTAATGGATACGGAATAAGAACCCCGATTCTCCGAACGCATAAAGCAAGCAAATGAACGAATTTGACGTTCTCATCGTCGGCGGTGGACTGGCAGGTCTTGCGCTGGCAAGCGCGCTACGCGAATCGCAGCTCAAAATCGCCTTGATCGAGCAACATCCCCCAACACGTCCGACCGGCTGGGATGCGCGTATCTATGCCGTCTCACCGGCCAATTCCGATTTTCTGCGCCGGATCGGCGCCTGGAAACACCTGCCGGCCGAAAGGCTGACACCGATCCATGCCATGCACGTCATGGGGGATGGCGGTGCCGAAATCGTCTTTTCCGCTTACGAAGCGGGGATATCCGAACTCGG
Organism: Pseudomonadota bacterium; assembly: GCA_029776255.1. Lineage (GTDB taxonomy): Bacteria > Pseudomonadota > Gammaproteobacteria > Burkholderiales > Rhodocyclaceae > Accumulibacter. Next base: position 67,672 of record JAKOTN010000097.1, on the reverse strand, counting down.
CTGGATCATCGAGTCGTCGCTAATGGCCTGCGAACTCTGGGAAAGCATCAAACGTCAAGGCAATATGACATTATTGTCTCCCGCCACCCCACGCAGCCTGTCATTCACCCCGACAGCAGCGGCGTTGACGCTCGCCGACGGTCAAATACTCACATCCAGATTAGTGGTTGGCGCGGACGGAAGGGACTCGTGGGTGCGGAACGCGGCGAATCTGCGTGCGCTGAACACCCCATACGGCGAAATGGGAATAGTCGCCAACTTCACCTGCGAACGCCCTCACCGAGGTGTAGCACGACAATGGTTCCGCGACGATGGTGTGCTGGCTTGGTTGCCGCTCGCCGGTGATCGAATTTCAATCGTCTGGTCGACACCGCTCGAAAACGCCGGCAGGCTGCTGGCACTGGCGCCGGATGATCTGTGTCATCGAATCGCCGCCGCCGGCAATCATGAACTTGGCGCTTTCGACTTATTAACCCCCGCGGCCGGCTTTCCTCTGCGTCTAATGCGGGTGCCCCAAACCATCGCCCCCCGACTCGCGTTGATCGGCGACGCAGCGCATGGAATCCACCCGCTATCCGGTCACGGCATCAATTTGGGCTATCAGGACGCAAAAGCCCTGGCCGATCTGCTTGCCGCCACGCCGGCGTGGCAGGACATCGGCGGTGAACGCCTGTTGCGTCGCTACCAGCGCGAACGGCGCGAGGAAATCTTGCTGCTACAAACGGCAACGCACGCCCTGCACCAACTTTTCCGACACCACCCCCCAGGGCTAAAACTCTTGCGAAATGGCGGAATGCGCCTGACCAACGGCCTGCCTTTACTGAAAAATCTTCTCGTACGCTACGCTACCGGCGCCTTTTAGACGGCCATACGATTCCCACACCGGAGACACACCATGTTAATCAAATCACGCCTGATATTTTTGGCGCTCGCCGCCGGACTCAACATGTCCGCCATGGCCGACGAAGCCGCCGTGAAAAAGGCTATCGAAGCCAAACTGGGAGGCTCTGTAAGTAGCGTGACCAAAACCAGTTATCTCGGACTCTACGAGGTTTATATCGACGGACAAATCGTATACACCGACGAAAAAATCTCCGTTCTCGTAGTCGGTGGTCTGGTCGATGGCAAAACCATGAAGAACGTTACCAATGAACGACTTCAGAAACTGTCCGCGATCAAATTTTCCGATTTGCCGCTCGCCCTGGCGGTGAAGCAGGTCCGTGGCGACGGCAAACGCGCATTCGCCACCTTCGAAGATCCGAACTGCGGATATTGCAAGCGATTGGCGAAAGACATGGCCAAGCTCGACAATGTAACGATTTACACCTTTCTCTACCCCATCCTCTCTCCGGACTCTCTAGAAAAATCCAATCAAATCTGGTGCGCCCCGGACAAAGCCAAGGCATGGAATGACTGGATGATTGACGGCAAAGCACCGAATGGAAAAAGCGACTGCGATACCGCTGCCGTCAGGAAGTCCGTCGAGCTAGGGCGGAAGTTATCCATAAACGGCACGCCGACCATCTTTTTTGCCGATGGCGAGCGCATTCCTGGCGCCGTTCCGGTAACCAGAATCGAGCAAAAATTAGCGCAAACCTCGACACGATAACGCCTCTCGCCGAGCGGCATCCGGCAAAAAACACGTCAAACCAAGAGAGTCCGCAAAAAATGGCCTCTTGATTCGACGCGCTCGATTTCGAGTTTCCGCACCAACGTCTTGGGAAAAGGGCGCAAGTCTGAAAAATCGAGGTTTTTCGTGTGTTACAATTCGCGTGATCGTTATTGGTGACTTGAATGCCAGCGCCCGATTCGCTCCACGGCCGGTTTCAAGACATTTCCGAGCCAGAGCAGGCCTCTGGCTTTTTCATTTTTGCTGGGATTGCAACATGCCGGTCATCACGCTACCCGATGGTTCTCAGAAGGTTTACGCGGATCCAGTCACGGTTGCCGATATCGCCAACGATATCGGCCCGGGTTTAGCGCGGGTGGCCTTGGCGGGTAAAGTTGACGGGCATCTGGTCGACACCTCTTACCGTATCGACAACGACGTGAAGCTCGACATCGTCACCGGTAAGGATCGCGAAGGGCTGGACGTGATTCGCCACTCTGCGGCACACCTAATGGCTTACGCCGTCAAAGAGCTTTTTCCGACAGCGCAGGTAACGATCGGCCCGGTGATCGAAAACGGCTTTTACTACGACTTCGCTTACGAACGCCCATTCTCGCTTGAAGATCTGGCCGCCATCGAAAAACGCATGGTGGAACTTGCGCGGCAGGATTTCCCGGTCGTACGTGAAATATGGCAACGCGACGAAGCGATTGCCTATTTCAACTCCGTTGGTGAGCACTACAAAGCCGAGTTGATCAATGCAATCCCACCTGGAGAAGAGGTATCTCTGTATCGAGAAGGCAACTTTGTCGACCTCTGTCGCGGCCCGCACGTTCCTTCGACCGGGAAAATTAAAGTTTTCAAACTGATGAAACTGGCAGGCGCCTACTGGCGTGGCGACCACCGTAATGAACAGTTGCAGCGGATCTACGGCACCGCGTGGTCTCGCAGGGAAGACCAAGACGCGTATCTGCACATGCTGGAAGAAGCGGAGAAACGCGACCACCGCAAATTGGGGCGACAGCTGGACCTTTTTCATCTGCAAGACGAAGCCCCGGGCATGGTGTTCTGGCATGCAAAAGGCTGGACGATTTGGCAAGAGATCGAACAATATATGCGCCGCGTCCTGAGTCGGCACGGCTACAGCGAAGTGAAAACGCCAAGCATCATGGATCGGACATTGTGGGAGCGTTCCGGACACTGGCAAAACTACGCCGAGAGCATGTTCACTACCGCCTCGGAAAACCGTGACTACGCAATCAAGCCGATGAACTGCCCCGGTCATATTCAGATTTTCAACCAGGGCTTACGTAGCTATCGTGATTTACCAATGCGCTTGGCGGAGTTCGGCTCCTGCCATCGCAACGAGCCGTCCGGTGCTTTGCACGGCATCATGCGGGTCCGCGCTTTCGTACAGGACGACGCGCACATCTTCTGCACCGAGGAGCAGGTGCTGCCGGAAACGGCCGCTTTCATCGATCTATTGCAACAGGTTTACGCCGATTTCGGGTTCAAAGACATCATCGTCAAGTTGTCGACGCGTCCCGCGAAACGAATCGGCTCCGATGCGGCATGGGACCGTGCGGAAGCTGCCCTGGCCGAAGCATTGGCGACAAAAGATTTGAGCTATGATTTGCAACCTGGTGAGGGTGCCTTCTACGGCCCTAAAATCGAATTTTCGCTGAAGGATTGCCTTGGGCGGGTCTGGCAGTGCGGCACGCTACAACTCGATTTTGCACTACCGGAACGTCTCGACGCACACTACGCCGGCGAAGACAACGAGCGTCATGTTCCTGTGATGTTGCACCGGGCGATTCTGGGCTCGCTGGAACGCTTTATTGGCATATTGATTGAAAACCATGCCGGTGCCATGCCATTGTGGCTGTCGCCGATACAGGCTGTGGTGATCAACATCTCGGAAAAGCAAGCCGCCTACGCCAAGCACGTCGCAAGCACATTGCGCGCAGCGGGCCTGCGAATCGACTCCGATTTGCGCAATGAAAAAATTACCTATAAAATACGGGAACATAGCCTGAACAAGCTGCCTTACCAAATCGTCGTTGGCGACAAGGAAATGGCGGCAAACTTGGTGACCGTGCGCACGCGTGGCGGGGGAGATTTGGGGCAGATGTCGGTCACGGCATTAACCAAACGACTGCTTGATGAAATCGAGGCGCGAGGCGGCACGGCTTGATTATCTGTTGGAACAAGGAGCGGAGCCATCGCACTGCAAAAGGCGCAACGCGTTAACGAAGAGATAAACGCACCGGAAGTCCGTTTGGTCGGTTTGGACGGCGAACAGTTGGGTGTCATGAACGTCAGGGCCGCGTTGGCGCTGGCAGAGGAAGCGGGAGTCGATTTAGTTGAAATCGCCCCAATGGCGCAGCCCCCGGTCTGTCGAATCGTCGACTTTGGGAAATTCAAGTACCAGGAACAAAAAAGACAGCACGAACAAAAACTCAAACAAAAACAAGTGCAGGTCAAGGAAGTCAAGCTACGTCCCGGTACCGATGAAAACGACTATCAGATTAAGTTGCGTAATATGACGCGCTTTCTCGAAGAAGACGACAAAGTTAAAGTGACTTTGCGATTTCGCGGTCGGGAAATGGCCCATCAAGACATCGGTATGCGCCAGATCGAGCGGATAAGGAGTGACTTACAGGAGTTGGCCGTTGTCGAGCAGATGCCGAAAATGGAAGGCCGGCAAATGGTGATGGTGCTAACGCCAAGCAAGAAAAAGTAGTCGGAAATTACATTTCCCCGGTTGTTTGTTGTAAGTGGAAAAGACAAGTGATGTCGGGTTTGAAGAACTCCCGTCGGGAGACACCTGGCAACATGCTAAAACAGGAGCATTCAATGCCCAAAATGAAGACCAAGACTGGAGCGAAAAAACGCTTCAAGATCAGCCCCAGCGGCCGCATCAAGCGCTCGCACGCGTTCAAGCGACACATCCTGACCAAGAAGGACACCAAAACCAAGCGTCAATTGCGCGGCATGACCGCTGTGCATGACGCCGACAAGGCCATGGTTCGTTCGATGTTGCCCTACGCCTGAGGAGATAGAAGATGCCCCGAGTAAAACGTGGAGTAACCGCACACGCGCGCCACAAAAAAATTCTCGCCCTGGCCAAGGGCTACCGCGGTCGCCGCAACAACGTTTACCGCGTTGCCAAACAGGCCGTAATGAAAGCCGGGCAATATGCCTATCGCGACAGGCGTCAAAGAAAACGACAGTTCCGTAGTCTCTGGATCGCCCGAATCAATGCGGCTGCCCGTGAACTCGGCATGAAATACAGCACGTTCATGAACGGTTTGAAGAAAGCGCAGATCGAAATAGACCGTAAGGTGCTGGCCGATCTGGCCGTTTTCGACAAACCCGCCTTCGCAGCTCTAGCAGGGCAAGCCAAGGCCAAACTGGAAGCCTGATCTCGGCGCGTATCAAGAAAGGAGGCGAGCGCCTCCTTTTTTTCGGTGAACCATGCATAATTTCGAACAGATCGTTCAGGCGGCATCGGCCGCTTTCGCCGCTACAGACAACCCTGATGCACTGGAACAAGTCAAGGCGGCGTTTCTTGGTAAGAACGGCCAGATCACAGACCTGCTCAAAGGTTTGACCAAACTTCCGCCAGAAGAACGCAAGACAGCAGGGGCGGCGATTAATCGCGCCAAGGAAGCCGTCGAGGCCGAGCTAAACGCGCGTCGCGAAGCGATCCGGCAAATGGCGCTGGAAGCAAGGTTGGCCGAAGAAGCCTTGGACGTCACGCTTCCCGGACGCGGTCAACCGCGTGGCGGACTTCATCCGGTAACACGCACGCTGGAACGCATCGAGGGTCTTTTTCGCTCAATCGGTTTCGACGTCGCGGACGGCCCCGAGATTGAAGCCGATTTCCAGAATTTTACGGCACTGAACACGCCAGCCGACCACCCGGCGCGTTCCATGCATGACACCTTCTATTTGCAAGACGAAACCGGCGGAGTCGCCAAAAACGTATTGCTACGCACACATACCAGCCCGATCCAGGTGCGTTACATGCAGGCGCACGTCGCGAAATATGCCTCCTTGGCGACAATGCCGGAAATTCGCGTGATTGCCCCGGGGCGTGTCTATCGTGTCGACTCCGACGCCACGCATTCACCGATGTTTCACCAGGTTGAAGGATTGTGGATCGGCGAGGCGGTCAGTTTCGCCGACCTGAAAGGCGTGATTGGCGATTTTCTCCGCCGCTTTTTCGAAAGCGACGACCTGCAGGTCCGCTTCCGTCCCTCCTTTTTCCCATTCACGGAGCCATCGGCCGAGATAGACATGGCATTCATGCAAGGGGCACTGAAAGGTCGCTGGCTGGAAATTGCCGGTTGCGGCATGGTTCATCCAAACGTTCTGCGGCACGTCAACATCGACCCCGAGAAATACATCGGCTTCGCTTTCGGTATGGGTCCGGATCGTTTGACGATGCTGCGCTACGGCGTCAACGATTTACGCCTGTTTTTTGACGGCGATCTGCGCTTTCTACGTCAATTCGTATGAAAGCCCACTCCAAAACATTGAGCAGTCATGAAATTCTCTGAATCCTGGCTTCGCAGCTTCGTCGATCCCGTATGCGCGGGTGCCGAGTTCACCCATTTATTGACCATGGCTGGCCTCGAAGTGGAGACCGAGGAGACCGTTGCCCCATCATTTGGACAGGTCGTTGTCGCACGGATCGTAGAACTTGAAAAGCACCCCGACGCGGACCGCCTCAACGTTTGCCGCGTCGACACCGGTTCTGGCGAGTTGGCGCAAATCGTTTGCGGTGCGCCCAACGCCGCCATTGGCGTCAAAGTCCCCTGCGCACTACCCGGTGCCGTACTGCCGGGGGGATTCACCATCAAAGTGGCCAAGGTTCGCGGCGTCACTTCGTCCGGCATGCTGTGTTCCGCTAAAGAACTGGGGCTAGCGGCCGATGCCGACGGCCTCCTCGTTCTCGCCGCGGATGCGCCGGTAGGCGAGGACATCCGTCGTCATCTTGACCTTGACGATCGATTGCTGACGCTCAAACTAACCCCGAACCGGGCCGACTGCCTATCACTTGAGGGTGTCGCCCGCGAAGTCTCCGCCTTGACCGATACGCCGGCCCGCTATATCGACGTTAAAACTATCGAGCCGACCATTCAAGCACAACGAGCGATTGTTCTCGATGCGCCACAAGCGTGCCCGCGATATTGTGGCCGGGTCATTGCCGGCGTGAACGCGCGCGCCGAAACACCTGTCTGGATGCGCCGTCGTCTGGAGCGTAGTGGCCTGCGGCCGATCTCCGCCCTGGTCGACATCACCAACTATGTCATGCTCGAACTTGGTCAGCCGCTGCACGCCTTCGACAACACGCGACTAAACGGTGCGATCCATGCCCGCATGGCGCGTCCAGCCGAAAAAATCATGCTGCTCAACGAGCAAACGTTTGAAATGCAAGGCGATGTGCTGCTGATCGCCGACGATCACGGCCCGGTGGCGATGGCCGGCATAATGGGAGGCGAGGAAAGCGGCATTACTCTGGACACCTCCGAGGTATTTCTCGAATCCGCTTTTTTCACGCCAACGGCAATCGCCGGTCGCGCGCGTCGCTACGGCTTCGGATCGGATGCGTCGCACCGTTTCGAGCGCGGTGTCGATTTTGGCGGCACTCGACGCGCCCTTGAGCGCGCGACGGGCCTCGTCCTTCATATTTGTGGTGGGCAGGCCGGTCCGCTTTGCGAGGCGTTGGCGACACTCCCGGCACGACCGACCGTTCGCCTGCGCCCGGCGCGCGCGGCCAAAATTCTCGGCATACCTCTCACCAACGAGCGAATTGGCGATTTTTTTTCTCGTCTCGGTCTGCCATTCAGCCGCGATGGCGGCGATTTTCTTATCAGCCCACCAACTTATCGATTCGACCTCGAGATCGAAGAGGATTTGATTGAGGAAATTGCGCGCCTGCATGGTTATCAAAACATTCCCTCCTCGGTACCGCAAGCGACACTGGCCATGCTGCCGCAAACGGAAACGGCACGGCCCTTGCAACGAGTGCGGCAAATTCTCGCCGACAGTGGCTATCAGGAAGTCATCAACTTTGCGTTCGTCGAAGACAACTGGGAAAGCGATTTCGCTGGCAACCGCCAACCAATCCGTCTGGTCAATCCGATCGCCAGCCAGTTAAGCGTCATGCGATCCACCCTGATCGGCGGACTCGTCGCCAACGTGGCGACAAATTTAAAGCGTCGTCAGACACGCTTGCGCGTTTTTGAGACGGGTCGCTGTTTTCGTCGCGATCCGAAAGGTTCGCCGGTGGAGGGTTTTCACCAACCGTGGAAACTGGCAGCCTTGGCTTACGGTTCGGCCCTTCCCGAACAGTGGGCCATCCAGACGCGTAATGTCGATTTTTTTGATGTCAAGAGCGACCTTGAACGTCTGTTAGCCCCGTTATCGGCCACCTTCGAAAAGGCCGCTCACCCGGCCTTACACCCCGGCCGCAGCGCAACGGTGTCGATAAACAGCCAGGTCATTGGTTTTATTGGCGAATTGCATCCAAAATGGTTGCAAAAATACGAACTGCCGTTACCAGCGGTGCTTTTTGAGCTTGATCTTTCCGCGGTATTAAACGCTTTCGTGCCGCAATACAGAGAAATATCGCGACAGCCATCCGTTACCCGAGACCTGGCGATCATGGTCAGCCAAGAACTGGAATTGCAGACACTTGTCTCCGGCCTAACCAGCAACAAACCAGCAATTGTCCGTGAAATTAGCCTCTTCGACGTTTATGCCGGACGCGGCGTCGAAGCGGGCAAGAAAAGCCTTGCCTTCCGTATAGTGATGCAAGATACTCAAAAAACGTTGCTCGAAGCCGACGTCAATAGCGCCATGCAAACGCTGGTGACGTACCTGCAAGAGACATTCGCGGCGCAGCTTCGCGTCTGAGAGGGAAAGGAATGACGCTTACCAAAGCAGAACTGGCGGATTTACTGTTCGAAAAAGTCGGCCTTAATAAACGTGAAGCCAAGGACATGGTCGAGGCTTTTTTTGAGGAAATTCGCAACGCGCTCGAACGAGGCGACGGCGTGAAACTCTCTGGCTTCGGCAATTTTCAGTTGCGGGACAAACCACAACGGCCGGGGCGCAATCCCAAGACCGGTGAAGAAATCCCGATCACGGCGCGACGAGTCGTTACTTTTCATGCCAGCCAAAAACTGAAGGCCGAGGTGGAGCATGCTTACGATGGAAGCCAATCCTAAAGAGATCGGCAACGGGCCATTACCGGCAATCCCCGCCAAGCGCTATTTCACGATTGGCGAGGTGAGCGAGCTATGCGGCGTCAAACCACATGTCCTGCGCTATTGGGAACAAGAGTTTTCCCAGCTCAAACCCGTCAAAAGACGTGGCAATCGCCGTTACTATCAACATCATGAGGTATTGCTGGTTCGTCGCATCCGAGAGCTGCTATACAGCCAGGGCTTCACGATCAGCGGTGCTCGCAACCGTCTTGAGGACATTGAAGCCGACAACGTAGCTCCCGAAGCCGCGATGACGCCGGAAATGTTGCGAACCGAGTTGCTGGGAATCGTCGAAATGTTGCGTGTTTGAGATTGCATCGCTTTTCGGCTATACTCGCCGGGTTGTCGGGGCGTGGCGCAGCCTGGTAGCGCACTTGCATGGGGTGCAAGGGGTCCCGAGTTCGAATCCCGGCGCCCCGACCATTAGTCCAAGGAAAAAGGCCAACTTCTCGAAGTTGGCCTTTTTCTTTAGCGCTTTTGATGCGACACACTTTGTCGCAGTTCTTTATCGATCATCAAACCGGCGTTTGTCAATTTGACTACAGCCGCCCCACATTCAACTCAATAATTTGGCGTAAAGCGGCAACCAATGCTAGGCATTGCTCGTCGGTACCGATCGTGATCCGCAAATGCTGATCAATACGCGGCAACATGAAGTGGCGGACAATGATCCCGCGCTGACGCAGAGCGCTGGCAATCTGGGCCGCATCGTGCCGGGGGTGCCTGACAAAGATAAAATTGGCCGCTGAAGGCGCCACCTCGAAACCCAAGCCCAGCAACGCGCTACGCAACTGCTCCCGACTCGCCATGATCGCTTGCCGGACTGTGTGGAAGTGCTCGTCGTCGGCCAGTGCGGCAGAGCCACCGACTATCGCCAGCCGATCCAGCGGATACGAGTTGAAACTGTTTTTAACGCGCTCAAGGGCCTCGATCAGCTGGACATGCCCCACGGCGTAACCCACACGCAAACCGGCCAAGGATCGCGACTTCGACAAAGTGTGCACCACGAGCAGATTGGGGTAGCGATTGACCAATGCAACCGCTGACTCGGCACCGAAATCGACATAAGCCTCGTCGACAACCACGACCGACCGGTCATTGGCGGCAAGCATGCGCTCAATGGCTTCCAGCGATAAGGCACGGCCTGTGGGTGCATTCGGGTTGGCGATAATGATGCCGCCATTCGGCCGATCATAATCGTCTACACAAATCGCAAAGCTCTCGTCCACCGGCACGGCAATGAAATCGATTCCGTAAAGACCGCAATAGACGGGATAAAAACTGTAAGTAATATCAGGAAATAGAATCGGCAACTCGTGCTTGAGCAAGGCGGCGAAAACATGTGCCAAAACTTCGTCGGAGCCGTTGCCGACAAACACTTGCGGTCTTGCAATACCAGCGGCCGCATGGCGCACCGCGACGGCATCCTTCAACGAATCGGCGTTCGGATCCGGGTACAGGCGCAACATCTGACCATCTTGCGCGATTTCGTTCGCGATCGCCTCAACCACCCGCGGCGACGGCGGATACGGATTTTCATTCGTATTCAACTTGACCAAATTGGTCAACTTTGGTTGCTCGCCAGGAACATAGGGGGTCAAGCGACGGACCAAGGAACTCCAGTAGAGACTCATCGAAGGCGACTCGGTTGAATGGAAGGTACACGCAGCACGAGATGGTATCATGCGCTTTCGAGGCAGTAGCCGCGTCGTTTATGTCGCGTAGCGGCGCCTGAATCTGCTCGTCCCGTAAGAACTGTCGCGCCAACATTCTCTCTTCGTCTCCGGCAACTATTTCGCCATGCGCCACGCTGAAATTTCCAGAACCACGCTTGAAACCCAAATTACGGTTCGCGCCAACCTCGACGGCAGCGGTCAAGGACGTTTCGCGACCGGAGTGCCGTTTCTCGACCACATGCTTGAGCAAATCTCACGGCATGGCTTGATCGACCTCGACATCGAAGCCAATGGCGACCTGCACATTGATGCCCATCACACCGTCGAAGATATCGGCATCACCCTTGGGCAGACCTTGGCCAAAGCCCTTGGCGACAAGAAAGGCATACGGCGGTACGGACACGCCTATGTTCCCTTGGACGAAGCGCTTTCACGAGTGGTGGTCGACCTCTCCGGCCGGCCGGGACTGGAATTTCACGTTAAATTCACGCGCGCGACGATCGGCGTTTTCGACGTCGATTTGATTCGCGAATTTTTCCAGGGTTTGGTCAATCATGGGCAGATCACCCTGCATATCGACAATCTGCGCGGCGATAACGCGCACCATCAGGCCGAGACCGTCTTCAAGGCTTTCGGACGTGCCTTGCGCATGGCTGTCGAGCTTGATGCGCGAACGGAAAACTGCATTCCGTCAACCAAAGGTTCTCTCTGATGACAACGCCAATCTCCGGCAAAGGAGCGATCGTTGTCATCGACTACGGCATGGGTAATCTTCGCTCTGTCTGGCAAGCGTTGGTGCGTGTTGCTGGAAGCCGCACCGTGCTGGTATCTGCCGACCCGGCGGTAGTGGAATCCGCTGAACGCGTCGTTTTTCCGGGCCAGGGCGCAATGCCGGATTGCATGCGAGAAATCGAAGCGCGCGGCCTGCGTTCAGCCGTTTTGAACGCGGCTCGCACTAAACCTTTTCTTGGCATTTGCATTGGCCAACAAATGCTGTTCGAACACAGCGAAGAAGGCAACGTGCCAGGACTCGGCGTGTTCAAGGGCGACGTTCGCCGCTTTCCCGCCGACAAGATGAACGACGACGCCGGCAACAAGCTCAAGGTTCCGCACATGGGCTGGAATGAGGTGCGGCAAGTCTTGAAGCATCCGCTATGGAATGGAATCACCGACGGGTCGCGTTTTTATTTTGTTCACAGCTACCATGTCGATCCTGCGGACAAAACTTGCGTTGTTGGAACAACCGATTATGGTTTACCCTTTACCAGTGCGGTGGCGCGGGATAATATCTTCGCCATACAGTGCCACCCTGAGAAAAGCGCTGCGGCGGGTCTCGCCATGCTGGCGAATTTCGTCGGCTGGCAACCCTGACGAGCTGTCGACATTCTCGTAACTCACCTCTCTTCTGCTTTCAACATGTTGATTATTCCAGCGATTGACCTGAAAGAAGGACAGTGTGTCCGTCTTAAACAAGGGCTCATGGACCAGGTAACGGTCTTTTCCAACTCCCCAGGCGAGCAGGCACGGCACTGGTTGGAGCAGGGAGCTCGCCGCCTGCACGTGGTCGACCTTGACGGAGCCTTTGCCGGCAAGCCGAAAAACGAGCGGGCGATCAAGGAAATCGTGCAGGCTGTTGGCGACGACATCCCGATACAGCTTGGTGGCGGCATCCGCGATCTCGATACCATCGAACGATGTCTGGACGATGGCGTCAGTTATGTGATCATCGGTACCGCCGCCGTCAAGAATCCGGGTTTTCTTCACGACGCCTGTGGCGCGTTTCCCGGTCACATTATCGTCGGCCTCGATGCCAAGGACGGCAAGGTGGCGGTCGACGGCTGGTCGAAAATGACCGGACACGATGTCATCGATCTGGCGAAAAAATACGAGGATTACGGTGTGGAAGCGATTGTTTACACCGATATTGGGCGCGACGGCATGCTGACCGGGTTTAATGTCCAGGCCACGGTGAAGTTGGCACAAGCGTTGCTTATTCCCGTCATCGCCAGTGGTGGCCTGTCATGTATAGAAGATATTCGGCAACTTTGCGCCGTCGAACAAGAAGGCATCAGCGCCGCCATAGCCGGTCGCGCGATCTACGACGGCTCACTCGACTTCGCCTCCGCTCAGGCGGAAGCCGACCGGGCAGAACAACCTTGAGCACGAAGACTGTCTTGGCGGTCTTCGACGGTAGCGACCCTTGGGCCTAGCCAAACGAATCATTCCCTGTCTGGATGTCACTGCCGGACGCGTGGTCAAAGGCACCAATTTCGTTGATCTGCGCGACGCCGGCGATCCGGTGGAAATTGCGCGTCGTTACGACGAACAGGGAGCCGACGAAGTGACTTTCCTGGACATCACGGCGTCGTCCGATCAGCGCGACATCATTCTGCACATTGTCGAAGCCTGTGCCGCACAAGTATTCATCCCGCTGACCGTCGGCGGCGGCGTCCGCTCGGTGGCCGACGTTCGTCGCTTGCTCAATGCCGGAGCCGACAAGGTGAGCATGAATACCGCCGCCGTAGAAAATCCCGACTTGGTCGCGGAAGCCTCCGCCAAGGTCGGCAACCAGTGCATCGTTGTGGCGATCGACGCCAAGCAACAGGCGCCGGATGCCTGGCAGGTGTTCACCCACGGGGGGCGGAAAAATACCGGGATCGACGCCGTGGCGTGGGCACGCCGTGTACAAGCCCTCGGCGCGGGGGAAATACTGCTCACCAGCATGGACCGTGACGGGACGCGCAACGGCTTCGATCTCTCGCTGACGCGTGCGATTTCCGGTGCCGTTGACATTCCCGTGATTGCCAGCGGTGGTGTCGGCAACCTCCAGCATCTCGCCGATGGCGTTTCCACAGGGCACGCCGATGCGGTTCTGGCCGCGAGCATTTTTCATTTCGGTGAATTCACTGTGCGAGAAGCAAAGGAATACATGCGCAAACAGGGAATCGAGGTCCGCTTGTGAGTGACCTCGACCCGGATCGGCCATGGCTGGACGCCCTGAAGTGGGACGAGCAGGGTATGATGCCCGCAATAGCGCAGGATGCCGCCAGCGGCAAGGTACTGATGTTCGCGTACATGAACAGGGAATCGCTTCGGGAAACCGTCAATAGCGGCAGCGCGGTATACTGGTCACGTTCGCGGCAGCGGCTGTGGCGCAAAGGTGAAGAGTCGGGGCATATGCAACGTGTTCGCGCCATCCGCACCGACTGCGACGGTGATGTGTTGCTGCTATCAATTGAACAGGTCGGCGACATTGCGTGTCACACGGGCCGCGAAAGCTGCTTTTTCCACCAACTGCGGGGAGAATCCTGGATTGCCGCCGAACCGGTAGTCAAGGACCCGAAGGACATTTACGGCAAATGAACATGGACATGCTGCACCGAATTTCTGAAACATTGTTGGCGCGCCGCAAGGCAGACCCGGAAACGTCCTACACGGCACAGTTGATGGCCAAGGGGCCAGACTCGATCCTTAAGAAGATTGGCGAGGAAACGGCCGAACTGATCATGGCCGGAAAAGAGGGCAACCGCCTGCATGTCGTCTGGGAGTCGGCCGACGTGCTCTACCACACCATGGTCCTGCTGGCTTTTTATGGTTTGACGATCGAGGATGTGTTGCAGGAAATGCGTCGTCGAGAAGGCATTTCCGGAGTCGACGAAAAGAAATCTCGCAAGGGATAGCCCATGGGAAACTGCCTTTTTTGCAAGATTGTGCGCGGCGAGATTCCGGCGCGCAAAGTTTTCGAAGACGACGAGATTTTGGCGTTCCACGACATCAATCCGGCGCGTCCGGTGCATTTCCTGATCATTCCCAAGCGCCACATCGCATCGTTGGCAACGGTCACCGATGCCGACGCACCGGTTCTCGGCCACTTGCTCGCCGCCGCCAGCCGACTGGCCAGCGAACAGGGAAGCCCCGATGGCTTCAGGGTCATCATCAACACCGGGCGTATCGGGCATCAGGAGGTGCCGCATTTACATGCGCACATCGTGGGTGGACCGGAACCTGTCGGCCCGATGCTCAAACGGATTGCGCCAACCGCGTAGCACCGTCCTGAGAAACGGTGTGGGCACCCGTCTGGTCGCGACCCGTCGACTCTCATTTTATGGAGACCTGCAATGGGCTCTTTCAGCATCTGGCATTGGTTGATCGTTTTGATCATCATTCTGCTTGTTTTTGGCACCAAAAAGTTGCGTAACCTTGGCTCCGATTTGGGAGGGGCGGTCAAAGGATTCAAGGAAGGCATGCGCGATGCCACTGCCGAAGAAAAGGTGGCCGACCCCCCCCCTCCGCAGACACCAACACCGCAAGTCGGCACCGGTCAGACCATCGAAGGGGAAATACGGGAGAAAACCCGAAGCTAGTCCTGACGATTTCGGCAATGAAAAGCGCTCGATCTTATTGCGCCGCCTTTCCGGCCAGGTGAACTCGCCCTTTCCACCATTTCTTTGCCCTGCGGTCGCCAATGTTTGATATCGGATTTTCGGAGATGCTCGTAATCGCCGTCGTTGCCTTGGTGGTGATCGGTCCCGAGCGACTGCCTAAAGTCGCGCGGACGACCGGGCATTTGTTGGGCCGTCTGCAACGCTACGTCAGCGATGTCAAATCGGACATCAACCGTGAAATCCAGCTTGATGAGCTGCGAAAACTCCAGGCGGAGATTGAAGAATCCGCCCGCAACGTTCAACTGACGCTGACCAACGAGGTGCAATCCGCGCAACACGCAATAGAACAGACCCTACAGACGGTTAAAGCCATTCCGGATACACCGCGCGGGCCCGAAAGCCCGCCATCGCCATCAGCCGTTTCGACAGGAACTGCCGAATCCCCCAACCGACAGGCTTGATGCGTTGATGACACCCCCAGAAGAGTCCTTTCTGTCTCATCTCGTCGAACTGCGCACGCGCCTGATACGCTGCCTGCTTTCGGTCGGTATTGTTTTCATTTGCCTGTTTCCATGGGCGAAAGAACTGTATGCGCTACTGGCGCAACCCCTGCTGGCCACCTTGCCACAAGGCGGGCAGATGATCGCCACCGACGTGGTCGGGGTGTTTCTGGTGCCGATGAAAGTGGCGTTGATGGTTGCGTTTCTGATCGCTTTGCCTTATGTCCTGTTCCAGGTATGGGCTTTCGTCGCGCCCGGCCTTTATGCACACGAAAAACGCCTGGCACTACCAATGGTCGCCGCCAGCGTGCTGCTTTTCTTCATTGGAATGGCTTTTGCCTATTTTCTTGTTTTCCCAACGATTTTCGGTTTCATGGCGCATGTCGCGCCTACCGGCGTGGCCTGGATGACCGATATCGAGAAATACCTGTCTTTCGTGATGACGACTTTTATAGCCTTCGGCGTGACGTTCGAGGTGCCGGTCCTAGTGATCGTGTTGGTTCAGGTAGGCATTGTCGAAATTGACAAGCTCAAGGAGTGGCGCCCTTACGTCATCGTCGGCGCCTTTGTCGTCGGTGCCATCTTCACACCGCCCGACGTGGTGTCGCAACTGATGATGGCCATCCCGCTGTGCCTGCTTTTCGAATTGGGTTTATTCATGGCCCGTTTCGTTCGGCGGCGCACGCGTGAAATACCGGCCGCCGAAGCCGCGTCCGACTGGTCGCCGCTGTCGTCCGAGGAGGCCGACAAAGCCATCGCCGATCTCGGCCGATCCAGAACCGCATCCGACGATCAGGCGCCAAAACCCTAAACACGCCCGCCGCGCCGCCCGCGCGCCTTGTCAGCCCGGAATATTCTCCGCTTGCCTGCCGGTGTGGCGGTGCGCGACCGGTGCGCCCTCCGCGAACAACCACAGACTGCCAACCGGCATCGGTAACCACTCCTCGTTGTCGGTCAGCGGAACGGTGGCAATCACCGCGACGCGATCATCCGGCGTGGTGACATCGCTGAAATCGATCGTCAAATCCTGGTCGCACAAATGCGCCACCGCGAATGGCGCCTGACGCACGATGTAGCTCAATTGGGTTGAGCAATGCGCGAATAGGCAGTCGCCATTCGACAACAGATAGTTGCAGGAGCCGCGCGCGCTCAGATCCAGTGTTAATTCGTGCAAAACGTCAAAAAGCATCGATCGATTCGGTACCCGCCCGTCAAAACGCTGGCGAATATTCTGCAACAACCAGCAAAAGACGCGCTCACTGTCGGTCTCGCCCACAGGCGTGAAACTACCGTCGAGCAGCGGCGAGAAATCGGGCAGATTGCCGTTGTGCGCGAAAATCCAGTAGCGTCCCCACAGTTCGCGCATGAACGGATGCGTGTTTTCAAGCGCGATCACGCCTTGCGTGGCCTTGCGAATATGCGCGATGACATTTTTGGAATGAATCGGGTAGCCGCGCACCAGTTCCGCCACCGGCGAAACGCTCGACGGCTTTGGGTCCAGAAACACCCGCGTGCCCCGGCCTTCGAAAAAAGCAATTCCCCAACCGTCCCCGTGCACATCCGTTGCGCCGCCGCGCGCCTGAAATCCGGCGAACGAAAAACAGATGTCGGTCGGTACGTTGCAGTTCATCCCGAGCAACTGGCACATGTTTCGACTCCGTCGGGCGTTATTCGCGAGGACGCGCTTGTGGTGCTCGTTTACCGATTTTCACCGCAGTATTGAGTATATTGTTCTGTCGCCTTAACTTGAAATCAACCGTATCGCCCGGTTTTTGACCGGCGATCAAATCGAGCATCGTCTGTGGATCCTTCACCTCGCGATTATTGACGGCAAGAAGTATGTCGCCGGGCTTGATTCCGGCGGTATCCGCCGGGCTTCCGCGCTGCACGCCAGCAATCAACGCCCCGCTTGCATCCGGCAGGCCGAAGGATTCGGCCAAATCGGACGTGATTTCCTGTGCCTCCACGCCGATCCAGCCACGCGTCACCGAGCCATTCTGGATGATCTGCTCCATCACGTTCTTGGCGATCGAGATCGGGATGGCGAAACCGATACCCAAGGAGCCGCCGGATCGTGAATATATCGCCGAATTGATACCGATTAGATTGCCCTGACTATCCACCAACGCACCGCCCGAATTTCCGGGGTTGATCGCTGCATCGGTTTGAATGAAATTTTCAAAGGTATTGATTCCAAGGTGGGAACGGCCCAGCGCCGAAATAATTCCCATGGTCACCGTCTGACCGACACCGAAAGGATTACCTATCGCCAGCGCGATATCGCCCACGGCGACATGCTCCATTTTCCCCAGCGTGATGGCCGGCAAGTTCAATTCCTTGCCATTGGGCTGAGTAATCTGCAACACCGCCAGATCGGACTCGGGATCGCTGCCAACCAGGCGAGCACTCAGGTTCCGGCCGTCGCTCAGCGCGATTTCAATCTGATCGGCGGCTTCGACAACGTGAAAATTGGTGAGAACATAGCCCTTCGTGCTGACAATCACACCGGAACCCAACCCAGACGTGGCCGGAGCGTCGCCCTCGACGCCATCGCCAAAGAAATGGCGCAGGATCGGATCGTCCAGCATCGGGTGCCGCCGCGCCTTCATCTTTTGCGATGTGAAGATATGCACCACCGATGGCAAGGCGTTTCGCGCGGCATCGCGAAAAGAGGCCAATTTGCCGGGCGACGACGGTAAATTGGCAGGCTCGGCCTCCTCGACGGTGACGACCGTGGCAGTGGCCGGCCCTTTGCCAAGCCATTCCGGCTTGAGCGTCATCACGACGAAGAAAATGGCGAGAGCAACGGTTACCGTTTGTGCAAAAATCAGCCAGAGCCTACGCATGGAGCACTATTTTGGAGCCAGTAAATGAAACGTGAAGAATTGATACACTACCTGGACACGCTGCTGGAGGCCGGGCACTACAGGGATTATTGCCCAAACGGCCTGCAAGTGGAAGGACGGCCAGAAATCCGGCGCCTGGTGGCAGGCGTCACCGCCAGCCAAGCCCTGCTGGAAGCGGCGGCGGAACGGAGCGCCGATGCCGTTCTCGTCCATCACGGTTGGTTCTGGCGCGGCGAGGACGGCCGAGTCACCGGCATCCGAAAAAAGCGTCTGCAAACGCTGCTCAAACACGACATCAACCTCATCGCCTATCATCTGCCGCTGGATGGACACCCCGAGTTCGGCAACAATGCACAACTTGCTCAACGGTTTGGCTGGCTGGTCGATCGACGCTTTGGCGAACAGGATGTCGGTTGGCTCGGGCGCCCCGCGCAGGCCGCCAGCGCCGCGACGATTGCCGGCCAAGTGGCGCGGGGGCTCGGGCGCCAACCCTTGCTGATCGGCCCGGAACATCGCCGCATCGAGCGCGTGGCGTGGTGCTCCGGCGGCGCGCAAGGTTTGTTCGAACAGGCAATCGCCTTGGGCGCCGATCTTTATCTGAGCGGCGAAATCTCCGAACAGACGGTGCATCTGGCCAGGGAATCCGGTGTGGCCTACCTCGCCGCCGGCCATCACGCCAGCGAACGTTACGGCGTGCAGGCACTCGCGGCGCATGTGGCCGAGCGCTTCGGCCTTGACTGCCAATTCGTCGATATCGACAATCCTGTTTGACTTTTTTGAGGAACGATCATGCCATATGTCTTTCCGCCAGCCGCGCCGGTTGGCATTCCGGTCGCCGGCAGCGATGCCATTTTCCCGGTTCGCCGCGTCTACTGCGTCGGCCGCAACTACGCCGATCACGCGGCGGAAATGGGCGCCGACACGCGCGAGCCGCCGTTTTTCTTCAGCAAACCCGCAGACGCGCTGGTCCCGGGCGGCGGCAATGTTCCCTACCCGCCGGCCACCGGCAACCTGCAACACGAGGTGGAGTTGGTCATCGCCCTGAGCCGGGGCGGCGCCAACATTCGACCGGAAGATGCGCTTGCCGGTGTCTTCGGCTACGCCGTCGGACTGGATCTGACCCGGCGCGATCTGCAACTCCGGGCCAAGGACAAGGGACACCCCTGGGACATGGGCAAGGGATTCGATCACAGTGCGCCCATCGCCGATCTACAGCCGGCAACGGCCATCGGACATCCCCGGCGTGGAGCGATCTGGTTGCAGGTCAACGGCGAGCCGCGTCAGCATGGCGATCTTGAACAAATGTCGTGGAAAGTCGCCGAGGTCATCGCCAATCTCTCGACCTATCTCACCCTGGCGCCCGGCGATCTGATTTTCACCGGCACCCCGGCGGGCGTGTCGACGGTCGTCCGCGGCGACGTGTTGACCGCCGGGATAAGCGGCGTCGGCGAGATACGCGTGAAACTCGTCTAGCGTGCCAACGCCGTTGGTCGGTAGCCTCCTCGTTGACCACGCAAGAATTGAAGTCGTTGCCGCCAGCCCGACACACCTCGAGGCGGCTCGACCGCAACCATCCGGTTCGCCGCGGTCGATACGTTTTGGCATCAAGCCGTCTCCCGAGCACTGCTTATTTAGCAGGAATGCGACCTTCCTCCTCGCGGACGCCCGCCTGAACGCCGTCATCGGAAAAATCAAATTTCATAGACAACGAGGCTTCACCAAGGCATCATCGGATTTGCGGAAGTTACCGTACGATTTACCCTTACAGGCGAGATCACGATGTTCATGACCCCCTACGAACAGATAAAACATCTTGTCAGCAGCATTCAAAAGCTTGAAGACAAGCTGATGAACACGGCGATACTCCCGATGGCCGAACAAAGCAAAATTCACGCGGAAATTCTGAAATACAAGAAAGAAATCAAATTGCTAGAACAGCGCACCCGGAAGTGACTGGCCTGAAGCCGTCAATAAACGCCCCAGCCAGTCAACACCCACCAAAACCGTCTTTCGTCGGCGAGCGCACGGCCCTGCCGATACGGTTGGGTGATTTTTTCAATAACGCCCCATCAACCAAATTTCCAAGCAATGCGATTACAGAAGGCCGCGCGGAAGCGCCCATGCCTACGGAATACGCGTCGTCGTTAGAAAACCCGCGCATTTTCGCCTAACGCCTCTTGTCACCACCGTTGGGCGTTGCCATGAAACTACCGCACGGGTTCGAAATTCTCGCCTCGAAATACCCGGCCCGCGTTACCACGCTCAACATCGCGATGAAACTGCCGCCGCACCGCGCGCTGTACTTCCGCCGCTTGCGACGCGGTTTCGGCAAGCTTTTGTTCGATCAGCAGCATTGCCAAGCGCTTGTTGGCGTGCTGACTGCGTTGTGCCTGCACCTTGACACTGATACCGGTCGCAAGGTGTGTGGCACGTATGGCCGAATCCGTTTTGTTAACGTGCTGTCCGCCCGGCCCCGAGGCACGACAGGCTTCGAAGCGGACTTCACTCATTTCAGCTGGCGGTGGCTCGGCATGAGCGGCGATACCGACAAACCAGTTTTTTCGACCGTGATGCGGTCGAAAAGGACTGGCGCAAATCCACCGCACGGTCCCGCACCATCGACGAGCAAGCTTTGGCGCAGCCTCGCCATCGAGCGTCAACAATGCCGAAAGGAACGTTCCTCCGACATCGCCCGGCACAAGTTCGACCACGTCGACGTTGACCGCGCACGTTCGGGCCTCGTACAACAAACGGCCAAGCGTCTTGGCGACCGCCAGCGCACATTCCCGGGGACCGCTTGCGGCTGAAATTTGCAATAAAATCATTGCCACACCTCGCCGCACGTTTTATAGGTCAGCACCGGCCGCAAGCGCGCCACCGGACGAACCAGTCCCGCGTCCCGCAAGGAACCGATCACACTGCTGATCGGTTTATAGGCCTCTGGAGCTTCTTCGAACAGTAGGCGCCTGTCGTTGCACACCACACGGCTACCAAGTGCGGTACGCGCCAGTTGCCTCGAATCATAACGAGCCGACAAACGCGCCCGGCAGTCGCTACGCATCCACTTGCGCCCGGCACCATGCGCCACGGAGTAGAGACTGACCGCGTCGGCGACAGGCTCGACCAAATAGCTGTAATCGCCGCGCGAACCTGGAACGACGAGTAAACCGGCGTCGGTGGGCGTTGCTCCCTTGCGGTGTAGCCAGCCCTTTTCACCATTGATCTCGGCAGGGGTCAACAGATTGTGATCGAGATCGACGATTGGCGCGCCGTCGCCCCGCAATTTCTCGAGCATGCGCCAGGCGATCAAGCGGCGATTTACGTGAGCGAAACGCAATGCCAATGCGTGTTGCTCAAGATAATCGTCGCCGGCCAGCGTGCCGTCGACGAGGCCACCATGCCGATAACGCTCGACATGTGCCGTCAGAATCCGCTGCCCCAAGCCACGTGAGCCACTATGCACCAGCAGCAGCAAATGCTCCCGATCGACCGCCAAGGCGGCCAGCGTGTCGTGCTCGTAAATTTCGTCGACTCGCTGCAACTCAGCGAAATGATTTCCGCCGCCAATCGTCCCCAGCGACGACTCGAAACCGGTGTCGGGGAGATCGTCGCCGGCCATGTAAGTACGAAGATCGCTCGGTAACGGACCATCGATCATGCCCAGACGCTTCTCGAGCCTGTCCGCTGAAAGTCCGCGGCCCGCCAGTGTGGTACGCCATAGGCTCATGCCGCAACCAATGTCGTTGCCGACCAACGCCGGGTAGAAACGGCCAACGGAAAAAAACGCCGCTCCCACTGGATAAACCCGTCCGGGATGCAGGTCGGGCATGCCGACCACCAAGCGCATCCCCTCGAGTCGTGCCGAAATTTGTAATTGCTGGATCGCGTGACCTTCGATCCAAGTTTGTGCCGAGGCGATCAAGAAAACGCCGTCGGTCAGATGCCGAATGGAATTGCCCATGTACCAATCCATGAAAAAATGGAAAAAATGAATTGGCAGGCCGAAGCCGGGGCGAAAAAAGAGGCCGCCACCACATGGGCGGCGCCGAGAATTTAAGCCAGGCGGGACCTGCAAAGGGTGCTATGGCGAAACATGGTGCGACCTCCCTTGCAAGTCGAGTGTGGAAAAAGAGCACGGATACTAATACAAATCAGATACTCATGGCAAACGAACGTTTCCAATCACATCCCTGCACCCCGAACTGCGCAGTAGAGTCCGTAGTATTTTCCCCGCCTCCCGGTCAGTCTCGCCGAACGAGGCGTCGGCGGACTTGGCCGTCGATCGCGCGGCAAGTTCCTCGGCGATCCCCTTTGCCGTCCGGCGGCACCAGGTCGGCAGACGTTCGAGCAGGCCGAGGTGGTCGCCGATCAGCGACAGCTTGCTGGCCGCGTTGCGGCGGATCAGGAATTGAATCACCGACACATCGGCACCGGAAATTCCGCCCTCGTCACGCCGGATCGCCGGACTGGCGCCTGCTTCAAGGAATTCGCGGTAGAGATCGTCGGGCATTTCGTGCTCGTAAAGCGGCAGATGCCTCACGCCACCAAAGGCGGGAGAAAAACCGGTTTCCCACAGATCGCGCCAGCCCGTTTCAGTCGACAAGCGGACGAAGGCGGGGTTGACACGCCCACCCAGGCGCAACACGCTCCGCATGCCATGTTCCAGATTTTCCTTGCGGGCCACCGTGGCGCGATAGCGTTCCGCGTCCGCCAGCGAATCCTTGTCGCGACTCAAGTAATATTTCAGGTGGTGATAGGAAGACAACATGTCGTGTACGGCCGGAAAACCGATTTCACCGGGCTGGATCGGCTGTGCGGCCGCCACAACGCGGTCGAATGTTTCCCGATGAATCGCCGTCCGGCCTAACAATTCGCTCAGCGCGGGATTGGCCTGCGTGAAAGGAAAGCCGACCCACTCCGGCGCGGCGGTTCCGGAACTTCCCGGCTGTCCATCGGGGATATCCGGGCACTCCCGGTCGATGTCGTGCGGTCCGCCGATGCCACCCCACCGTGGATTGGCACCGTTGTCCAGCAAGAAGCGAACCAGTTCGGCATTGGCCGCAAGATCGGTTTGGTAGCCGGTCGTGCCGACATCGGCGTAACCGTGAAAATTGGCGGCACGGAGCAAGGGCGTCCGGTAGTGCGCGTAGGACCAACCGTCCCTGCCGCCACCGACCCCGTGGTAGCCACTGCCGGCCAGATTGGCATTTGGATTCGCACCGGCAGTCAGCAACAGTTTCAACGCCTGCTCTTTGGCCACTGGCAGACCGCGCGTTTCCGATACCAAGCGATAAAAAGCGGTCTCGCAGTTCGGTGGTTGACGCCGGTTAACATCGGGACGATAGGCAAGAAGCGTTCGCAGTGCTTCTGGCTGCGCCGGGGAATGGCCGCTGATCAGCATCAGCACGCTGTCGCGATGGGGAACGCGGGCATCGATGGCCGCGCCGCGGTCTAGCAACACGCGCAAAAAACGCCCGTCGTAGTCTGAACTGCTTTTGTCCTCGGCAAGGCCGGCCC
The DNA here is from genome assembly GCA_029776255.1 of Pseudomonadota bacterium. GTDB lineage: Bacteria > Pseudomonadota > Gammaproteobacteria > Burkholderiales > Rhodocyclaceae > Accumulibacter. Next base: position 43,859 of record JAKOTN010000097.1, on the reverse strand, counting down.
AAAACGCATAATGCAACGCCGAATAACCGTCGCTTGTCGCGCCGTTGGGGTCGGCACCCCGGTCAAGGAGAAATTCCACGGTGGCCAGCCGCTTTCTTCTCAAGGCGAAAAGCAGCGGCGTTCCCCCGGGAACCGCCTGCCGCGCCGTGCCGCCGGGAAATTTGGCGTCGACGTTGACGCCCTCCGCCAGAAAGCGGTCGATGGCGGCACGATCACCGCGATCGGCCGCTTGCCAGATACTGGGCCCCAGACTGTCGGCCTGCGGGTTATCGCGCTCCGCTTGCGCCTGCCGAATCGCCGCGGCTATCGCGGCGTCGAACGTGGCCTCCGCGTTGAGCGATAACAGGCAAGAAATAACAACCATCACCAATCGTTTCATCGTCGTTTTCGCCATTTAGCCCCGCCCGCGGTAGTTGCCGACCAATGCCGACGACAAGTTTACGTTAGACTTGCGCCGATCAGAAACTGCAAGGCGTGGGACCGCGCGCTCCCGCGCCTTTTTCATTCATGACGCCATCCCTTCTCGCGAGTTATTCCCGAAAAACCGACCGTTTCGACGAAATGCTGGCCGATAACGGCGACATTCGGCCGGCGTGGCAAGCACTTCTCGCACACCTCGAGGCTGCGACCCCGGAACAAATGCGCCACCGTTTCGACTACGTCCGGCGACGCATTCTCGACAATGGCGTCACCTACAATGTCTATGCCGACCCGCAAGGCGCCGATCGTCCGTGGGAGCTTGATCCATTGCCGCTGATTCTTTCGGCCGACGAATGGCAAGGCGTGGCGGCGGCGGTCTCGCAGCGCGCGCGACTGCTCAATGCGGTACTCAAAGACCTCTATGGCCCACAGGATCTGCTCAAGGACGGCACGCTGCCGTCGGCGCTGGTCTATGGCCACAACAATTTTCTCTGGCCTTGCCAGGGAATCCGGCAGGCGGGCGACACCTACCTGCATCTTTATGCCGCCGACCTCGCCCGCTCGCCGGACGGCCGCTGGTGGGTGATCGCCGATCGCACGCAAGCGCCCTCCGGCGCCGGCTATGCGCTGGAAAACCGGACCATCGTCGGCAGTGTTTTTCCCGAACTGTTCCGCGATCTGCGCGTACAGCACCTCGCCTCGTTTTTCCGGCAATTACAGGAAAGTCTGGCCTATTGGGCGCCGCGGACCGGCGAACCGCCGCTGATCGTGTTGCTGACGCCGGGTCCGTACAACGAAACCTATTTCGAGCACGCCTATCTGGCGCGCTATCTCGGCTTTCCGCTGGTCGAAGGACAAGACCTGACGGTTCGCGGCGATTGCGTCTATCTGCGCACGCTCAGTGGATTGCGACGAGTACACGCGATTTTGCGCCGCCTCGACGACGATTATTGCGACCCGCTCGAACTGCGCAGCGACTCGGCGCTGGGCGTCGCCGGCTTGCTGCAGGCGGTGCGGGCCGGCAACGTTCTGGTCGCCAATGCCATCGGAAGCGGCCTGCTCGAATCGGCGGCCCTGCCGGGCTTTCTGCCGGGCGCGTGCGAAAAACTGCTCGGCGAACCGCTGGCGATGCCATCGGTCGCCACCTGGTGGTGCGGCGAACAGGCGGCGCTGGATTTCACCATCGAAAACCTCGACCGCCTGGTCATCAAGGGCTCCTACCCGTCGCAGCGCTTCGATCCGGTTTTTGGCAACGAACTCGCCGGCGCCAAACGCCAGGAGATGATCGCCCGTCTGCGAACTCGGCCACAGGCTTACGTAGCGCAGGAACTGGTGAATTTTTCACAGGCGCCGGCCTGGAGCAACGCCAGCGAGCGGCGCTTGCTGCCACGCGGCGTCGGTCTGCGCGTTTTCGTCGCCGCCACGCCGAACGGGCACACGATCATGCCCGGCGGTCTGGCGCGCGTCGCCGCGGCCTCGAACGTTCGCGTCATCTCGATGCAGCGCGGCGGTTCCAGCAAGGATACCTGGGTGTTGACCAACCAGGCGGTCAATACCTTCAGCCTGCTCAAACACTCGGTCGGCAAGGCCGATCTGGTACGCGGCGGACGTAATCTTTCGTCCCGTGTCGTCGAAAACCTCTACTGGTTCGGCCGTTACGCCGAGCGATGCGACAAAACCGCCCGCCTGCTGCGCGTCGCGTTGTCGCGGCTGGTCGATACCGGCGCCGACGCCTTGCCGGCACTGAACGCCGCGCTCGACCTCTGCCAGGCGATGAATTTGCTGCCGACACCGACCAACGAGGCCGACGACGCCACCACCCGCCGGCTCGTCGCGTGCGAAAAACCGCCCGAGTCGCAAATTCTGGCCGCGATCCGCGGCAAGGAATGGGCCGACGGCCTCGCCGGCGATATCCGCCGCTTGTTGTGGGTCGGCGCGCAGGTCCGCGAGCGTTTCTCGCTAGACAACTGGCATGCGCTTAACCGCCTGCAGCATCAAGTGCAGCGTTACAGCGACGCGTACCGCCACGACGAACCGACCGAACTGGCCGACGCGCTGGCCTTCCTGGACCAGGTGCTGCTCGTCTCGTCCACGCTGTCGGGTTTCGCGATGGACAACATGACCCGCGACGATGGCTGGCGTTTGTTGATCATCGGCCGACGCATCGAACGCCTGATTTTTCTGACCAGCGCCATTGGCCACTTTCTGCGCTTGCCATCGACGCGCGCCGCCGGAAGCCTGGAATGGCTGCTCGAACTCACCGATAGCATCATCACCTATCGCTCCCGCTACATGACGCAGCCACAATGGCTACCGACGCTCGATCTGATCGTCCTCGACGAAGGCAACCCGCATTCCGTGGCCTTTCAACTGCAAACGCTCATCCGCTATCTCCGCAACCTTGCCCGATTGCTCGGCGGACCACCGGACGACACCCTGCGACCGATGCTGACACGCCTGCAAACGTTCGATTTCGCGTGTTTCGAAGGACCACTCCGCGACCCGGGCGCGGACAAAGGCCCGCGCATCGAACTCGCGGTGGTGCTCGACGAGATTTCGCTGTCCGCGGCGACCCTGTCGGATCGCCTGGCGATGCGTTATTTCAGCCATGTCGGCGAATTCAGCCGGCAGACCTTCGCCTCATGACCGCCAACCGCCAGCCCCCCGCCCGCTATCACATCGTCCACGAGACGCTCTATCGCTATGAAAGCCCGGTATCGCTGTCGCGCCAACTGCTGCATCTGACGCCGCGCGATTGCGTCTGGCAGCGTTGCCTGAAACACGCGATCATCGTGAATCCCGAGGTAACGGCCGCGCGCCATCGCGAGGATTGTTTCGGCAACCCGGTCAGTGACTTGACTCTCGAATTCCCGCACGACCGCCTGAACGTGCGCGCCGAAAGCACCGTCGAAGTGCTTCCGCATCTGCCGCCTCTTCAACATCCCGCGCGCGAGAATTCGCCGCCATGGGAAGAGGTCCGCGCGGCGCTTGCCTACGGCGCCAGGCCGGTCTTGACCGATGCCAGCCGTTTCCAGTTCGAGTCGCCTTATGTACGCGTTAAACGCGAGTTCGCCGACTACGCCGCCCCGTGTTTCACTCCTAGACGACCGATTCTGGACGCGGTGCAAGCGCTGATGAGCCGTATCCACAGCGAATTCGAGTTCGACCCGGAAGCAACCACCATCGCCACGCCAGTGCTCAAGGTCCTGGCCGACAAGCGCGGCGTCTGCCAGGATTTCGCCCACCTGATGCTTTCCTGCCTGCGTTCACAAGGCCTTGCCGCCCGCTACGTCAGCGGTTACCTGCTCACCCAGCCGCCGCCGGGCCAGCCGCGCATGGTCGGCGCCGACGCCTCGCACGCGTGGGTCGCGGTCTTCTGCCCCAAACTCGAAGGCGGTCGCTGGGTCGATTTCGACCCCACCAACAACCTGCTTCCCGACACTCAGCACATCACGCTCGCCTGGGGCCGCGATTTTGCCGACGTTTCGCCGCTGCGCGGCATCATCCTGGGAGGCGACGCCCACGAGCCCGATGTGGCGGTGACGGTCACACCGCTTGAAGACGGGTTGGTGGCCACCGCCTGACACCCCCGCGCCAATAACCGGAAACGCCCCATTCCGAATCGTGGACCGCCCGTACGTTTTATCGCGTATCGCGTTGTGTCGATTGCCTTTTATCGGCGAAACATTTTCCCGTCAAGACCGTTAAAATCGACCCCGCTCGCGCGCACCGGCAATCGAAAAATCACCAATGGCCAACAAAAAACCGTATTCCGCATTAAATAAAATCAACCCGCGGATAGCCTGAAAAGCAAGGCCTAGGTACAATAATCACCGGTCGCCGTCATTGTGATCGCTTAGTCGTGGCAGCGACCGAGGGACTACAACATATAATCCACTCGGCTGCGGGCATTTTCTTTTTTCCCCGGCAGCCAATAAAAAAGGGAGTATTTCATGGCAGAACAGAAGCTTGGAAATCCGGCCGTGGTCGGTTTGGCCGGGTTTGGCCTGACGACAATGGTATTGCAGTTCCATAATGTCGGCTGGATGGGCATGGGGCCGGTAATCTGGCTCGGATTGATTTTCGGTGGTTTGGCGCAGATGATCGCCGGACTTCAGGAAATGAAAACCGGCAATAATTTCGGTTATTGCGCCTTCACCGCGTACGGGTGTTTCTGGATAGCGTTGGCACTGCTGCTGATCGGCAACCATTACAACCTCTACACCTCGAGCAAAACCGACGTCGGGTGGTTTCTGATCGCCTGGACGGCATTCACGGCGATTCTCTGGATCGGTTCGATGCGCGTCAGCACGGCCCTGGCCACGACCTTCACCTTGCTGCTGATCGGTTTCATACTGCTCGATCTGGCGCATTTCGGTTATCCCGATCTGACGGTTGTCGCCGGTTATGAATTGATGGTCACGGCCGCCATGGCGTGGTATGTGATGGCCCACATCATTTACGCCGACTTGTTCGGCCGCGATGTGCTGCCGGTCGGCAAGCCCTGGATCGGTTAGCCCCCGCGAGCGGAATCCATCGCCGACGGCGACCGATTGTCGCCAATTCAACCGAACAGTGAACAGAGGAGTAAGGCACGATGAAATATGGAAAAACAGCAGGACTGGTGGGATTGCTGATCGTCTGCGGCATGGGCCGCGTGGCCATGGCGGCGGAAGCCGACACGGCGACCGCCGAGGAAGCGGTCAACAAGGTCCGGGAAGCGGCCCGGCTCCTGCATAACAAAGGCGCATCCGGCTACGCCGAGTTCAACCATAAAGACAGCAAATGGGTATGGAAAGACAGTTACGTGTTCGTTTACGACTGTCGCAAGGACAAAATGATCGCCCATCCGATCCGCCCGGATCTGGTGGGTAGGCCGATCATGCAGATTACCGACAACAGCGGCAAGTTCATTTTCAAGGATCTGTGCAAGGTTGGCAGCGAGAGCCATGGCGGTTGGGTGGAGTACATGTGGCAAAAACCCGGCGCCGGTCGCCTGTCGCGCAAACTGTCGTACGCGATGACCGCCGATGTCTCTTTCGCAACCGGGATTCAGGTCAGCGCGGGCATTTACGATGAAACCGCGTCGCTGCCGGAATTGAACAAGATCATCGAGAAACTGTCGGACCCGGCAAAATACCCGGCACTTTAATCGCCGCGGGTGTCGTCCCTGTTAGGGCCTTGCCATGCGCAAGGCCCTTTTTGTTGCGTGTGACGACTCGCGTCAGCGGTTCACGCAATCGCGCACCAGATCGTCGCCCGAACGACCACAGGGCGTGGAAACGCCCGGCTGCGGCCGCGGGCTGCCGTCGTCGTCCATTCGCACCGCCACGGTATCCCACGAGGTCAAACCGCTTTTGTCCACCGCCAGACGCAACAGCCAGCCACTCCGAGCCGCTGGCGTCTTGAAACCGTCGAAAACAAAATTGCCCAGGCTATGGACGATCAGTTTGCCACGATAATATTCCGCCCCTTGTGTCACGTGCGGATGCGATCCAACGATCAGATCGGCGCCGGCATCGATCATGTCGCGCGCCAATTGCCGCTGCCGTTCGCTGGGCGCGGCTTCGAATTCCCAACCCCAATGCATGAACGGAATCACCAGATCGGCGCCGGCCGCGCGGGCGGCGCGAATATCGGCAAGAACATGGCTGTCCTCGCTCCAGGCGACGCCCGCCCATTCGGCGCCGGCTTCGAAGGAACGCGGCTTGTATTCGTTGTAGGCCAAAACGGCGATGCGCAGATTGCGGCGCTCGATCCACAACGGTCGATGCGCCTCACTGAGATTGTGTCCGCCGCCAAACGCGGCGATGTTCAGCCCCGCGAGATGGTGAAGCGTTTCCACGAACGCCTCGCGACCGTAATCGCCGGCGTGATTGTTGGCCACGCTCAGCGCATCGAAACGACCGGCCAGTACCGGCAACACCCTGGGATGCGCGCGAAAACTGTAAATCTTGTTCGCCAGCGCTTGCCCGACGGTGGCAATCGGGCACTCCAGATTGCCGATCACGTAATCGGCATCCTGCAAGACGGGCGCCACGGCGGCGAGCGGGTCGCCCCCCTTTTCGATCAGCCTCCCTGGACCGTCGTCGAGCATGATGTCGCCGACGAACACCAGGTTGACCGGGTCCGCGACCACCGGCTGGCCGAGCAGCACGCCAACGGCCAAAACCAGTACGCTACGCCAACGCCATGAAAAGGCCCTTCGACTCATGGTCGCCGCTCTCCCGAAGACGACAACTCGCACCAATACGCCAATTCGCCGTCGCGCAACGGTTCATAAACATGATTTAGACCGGTAAAGCCATGGCGAGAACCGTGGCCGACAACGGGCGGATAAGGATGTGTTGCCTGATGAATGGGCGCCGGTCCGCCTTCCCGGTCGGCGAAAACATAAAGTTTCACCGTCGCCCGGTCGGCGGGCCGCGTTTCCAGAACCATGCGAAACAGAAAATAGGACCCGATGGCCTGAACAGGCGCGGTATACGGTGAATCCACCGCCTCGGCGGCAAGCAGGCGTGTGTCGCCGCCATAGCTCACATGGCAGAACAGGGTATCGGCGGCGGAAAAGGCCGGCACGAGGAGGGCAAGCAAACAGGCGAACGCCACGCGGAATCGGGGTGAGAGCAGTGGAGGTGGGGATGGAGCCAGTCTGTCGTGCTCACGGTGGCGCATCGGCGGCAATCGGTCGCGGAGTGAACGAGTGAGCGCCAAGACCGGGTCCGGCGCGGAAACGCCAGTATCGCGGTTCCGGTTGGGGAGGTCAAACCCCGCCTTTCCGAAACCGTTGCCAATCGTCCGGGTACGCCTGGCGGTCGTCACGCATCGTTCACGTCGCCAACCAGCGCGCACGAACCGCCTCGCGTTGGCTGGCAAACCACAACAAGGCGATCAAGGGCCACGCCGAATCGATTCGTCCCTGCCCGAGCAGAGCGAGCGCCTGCTCGGCGGGCAGGCGGACGACGCGAATATCCTCGCCCTCGTCCGCCAGACCGTGAATTCCGCCAACACCGGTGCTGTCCACCCGTCCGAGGTAGAGGTGAACGCGCTGCGAGCTCATCGCCGGGCTCCCGTAAAAGGTGTTCACGTGCACGAGATCAAAGACCGCGCAGCCCGCCTCCTCCCGCGTCTCGCGTCGCGCCACCTCTTCCGCGCTCTCGCCCGGCTCGATCAGGCCGGCCACGATTTCCAGCAGCCAAGGACCGCGCGGGTCGTCGCGGGCGCCGATGCGGAACTGTTCGATCAACACCAACTCGTCGGTTCGTGGATCGTAAAGCAACACCGCCGCCACGTCGGCTTTATCGATCGACTCGCGCACGAGGGGCCCGCTCATCCCGCCGGCGAACAAACGGTGACGCAAACGCAATTTCTCCAGCCGATAGAACCCCTGGTAACCCACCCCCCGCTCGAGAATCTCGATATTTTTCCCGTCCATCGCCATCTCCTCTAGCCGGCAGGATATTTCCGCGATGGCGACGCCATCGTTCACCAACTGGGGCGTACACGCGGCAGCCTATCGACATGCGTTCCCCAGTGGACGGAAGCCCCGCGATAACGGGGCTTCGAAAGCGGCATCGGTGTTTGGACGGAAAAATCGCTACAAATTGCAGAACAACATGTCGAATTCCACGTCGTTGTCGCAATGTCGCGGGCGATGATCGCTGTCGGGTCGCGTAAACCGGATGTTGAGCGCGTATTTGTTGGCGCTGATCTCCGGGATGTAAGGGGCGTGCAGCTTCAGCGAAATGCGCACCATCTGCGAGGCGCTGCCGCCGAGCATCAACTGAAAAGCGCCATTGTTGGCCACGTAGTGTTCGGGGTGGCCACTGGCGCGCAGCAGGCGCAGAACGATCGCCAACGCGTCGCGCAAGGGCAGCATCGGTTGCAGCCAGGCCTGCAGCGCGTCGTGGCGAACATCCGGCGCCTGATGCAGCCAGTAGTGGTACGACGGCAGATCGAACTCGCAGACGCCGCCGGGAATGCTGGCGCGACTTTTGATACTCATCAGCCAGTCGTTGTCGCGCAGGTGCTGGCCGATTTTTCCGTTCATGCTCAGCAATGCCGCCGACGCCTGTTCGATTTCGTACAACGCGCCGGACAGCGCGTCCTCGGAGATGTCGGGATTGTTGCGAAAGCCCAACAGGCTTTGCCGCTGACGCTCAAGCTCCTGAATCAGGTCCATTTTGAGGTCGGCGCGTCCGGCGACATCGAGAACTTCAAACAAGGTCAGCAAGACGACGTGATGTTCCTGCGAGCCGTCGCGTTGCATGAAAACGGCGGCTTTCTGGAATAAATCCTCCAAACGCAGCAGGGTGCGTATGCGTTCGTTGAAAGGATATTCGTAGGTAATCACGCTGCCGCCAGGTTCAGGAACAGAAATTTGCATCGATTCTGAATCATTTATCGTAAAACCTCAACGATCAATAGGCTTTTTGGCGGCGGCCAGGGCAAGATAGCGCTGGTGCAGGCGGTCGATTTGCGGACCCAAGTCTTCCACGGGGCCGTCGTTGCGCACCACGTCGTCGGCGACGGACAGCCGCTGGTCGCGGCGGGCCTGCGTGCGGATGATCGCGGCGACCTGTTCGGCCGTCAGACCGCTGCGCGCCATCACGCGGACACGCTGCGTCGCCTCGTCACAGTCGACGACCAGCACGCGATCGACGTACTGGCGGTAGAAACCGGATTCGACCAGCAGGGGAACCGCCAGCACGACGTAAGGCGAGGCGCTTTGCGCCCGACAGGCGTCTTCGCTGTGCCGGCGGATCAAGGGATGCAAAATCGCCTCGAGCCGGGTTTTGGCGCCCGGATCGGCGAAGACCAGGTCGCGCATGGCCGCCCTGTCCAGCCCGCCGTCGGCTTGGAGAACGGTCGGGCCGAAGGCTGCGGCGATGGTCGCCATTGCCGCGCCACGGGGCGTCGTCAGCGCATGAGCAATGGCGTCGGTATCGACCAGCGCCGCGCCACGCCGCACCAGCAAGTCGGCCACCGTGCTCTTGCCACTGCCGATGCCCCCCGTCAGGCCGACGATGAAGGTCATCGCGCCACCTCCGCGGCCTTTTCCTGGCAGACGGACGACACGGCTTTGGGCAGCAAGGCGGCAACAGCCTGGCGCAAGGCATCGGCCTCGTTCTCCGGCCCATGGATTTCCAGTGTATTGGACGACACCTTGCCGATACGTTCGCCAATTTTCGCGGTCTTGACGCCTTTGGCGCGCAGCACCGCCAGGCCGGCATTGGCCGCCTCTTCCGTGCGATAGGTGCCCAAGGAGATGGCGAAGCGGTTGGGTCCACTGGCCTGCACGACGAAGTAGTCATGCACGCCCTGCTGCTGAAGTTCGGCGGTTTTCTGGCTCACGTCTTCGCGAGTGGCAGACGGCGGAATGAATACCCAGTAGCCATTGCTTTCCGCGATTGCCGTGCGCACCACTTTGAAAGCGGGAAATTTCTCCGTCACCAAGCGTTCGACGCCATCCGCATCGACGACGGCCACCTCTCGCCACGACTGGCACCGGTCGGCGATTTTTTTCTCGGTGACGCTCGCGCTCTCACCCTTTTCGCTTTTCTCGTCTTTCTCGTTTTTCTTCTCGACAGCGCTCGCCGTCTCGTGGTTCATGCTCGCCGCGCGCGGGGGATCGCCACGCGACACGACCTTGACCTCTTCCGCCCGCAGTTGTTGTCCGACGCGCCGGGAATCGGGGTTGTCGGCGACGGTCAGATAACCGCGCGACCAGCCCAGCAACAGCAGGTTGGCGAGCACCAGAACGAAGACGGCGAGTCGCATCGGAGCACCTATCCGATTTTCGGCAGGTGTTCCAACGACGAGCGGATGGCGTCGGACGGGTAGTCGAAATCTTCCAGTTCGCCCGCGAAATACCGGTCATAAGCCGCCATGTCGAAATGCCCGTGACCCGTGAGATTGAAGAAGAGGGTTTTGGCTTCGCCGCTTTGTTTGCAGCGCAACGCTTCGTCGATCGTCGCTCGGATGGCGTGGTTCGATTCGGGCGCGGGGATGACGCCCTCGGCGCGGGCAAACAGCACACCGGCCTCGAAAGTGGCCAACTGGGCAACGGCCACCGCCTCGATCAAGCCTTCATGATAGAGCTGCGAAACCAGCGGCGAATCGCCGTGGTAGCGCAAACCGCCGGCATGAATGCCGGGGGGCATGAAATCGTGGCCAAGGGTGTACATCTTCATCAAGGGCGTGAAACCGGAGGCGTCGCCGAAATCGTAGGCGTAAGCGCCTTTGGTCAGCGTGGGGCAGGAGGTGGGTTCGACGGCGACCAGTCGCGTCGGCCGGCCGTTGCGGCCACCGGCGGCGTTATCGGCGATGAACGGAAACGCCACGCCGGCGAACGACGAACCGCCGCCGCAGGGCGCGAAAACCATGTCCGGCCAGTCGCCGGCTTTCTCGAACTGTTTCTTCGCTTCCTGCCCGATGATCGTCTGATGCAAGGCGACATGGTTCAACACCGACCCCAGGGCATAGCTGGTGTCCGCCCGGGAAGCGGCTTCTTCCACTGCCTCGGAAATGGCGATGCCCAGCGACCCCTGGTTTTCGGGGTCCTTGGCCAGCAGATCGCGGCCGGTCTGTGTCATTGGCGAGGGGCTGGCAAACACTTCGGCGCCCCAGGTTTGCATCATCGAGCGCCGGAAGGGTTTTTGCTGGTAACTGATCTTGACCATGTACACGCGCACTTCGAGGCCGAACATCTGCCCGGCGAAGGCCATGGAACACCCCCACTGGCCGGCGCCGGTCTCGGTGGTGATGCGCTTGATGCCGGCTTGCTGGTTGTAGAACGCCTGCGGCACCGCGGTGTTGGGTTTGTGCGAGCCGGCGGGGGAAACGCCTTCATATTTGTAGTAAATCCGGGCCGGGGTGCCTAGCGCTTCCTCCAGGCGCCGCGCGCGAATCAGCGGCGACGGACGCCACAGCCGGTAGACCTCGCGTACCGGCTCTGGAATGGGAATCCAGCGTTCGGCCGACATTTCCTGTTCGAGAATCGCCATCGGAAAAATCGCGCCCATCTGCTCCGGCGATACCGGCCGGCCATCCGGGCCGAGCGGCGGCAGCGGCGGTGTGGGCATGTCGGCGACAACGTTGTACCAATGTGTCGGGATTTCCGATTGGTCAAGCGTAAAACGTAGCGATTCCACGACACCTCCTCGGATGACCTAGCGATAAAGACGCGAAGTATACTCTTTGATGGGAGCGCTAATCACTTCCCGGGACGACAAGCGCGGGCGGGAGGCGGTCCGGCGTGCCTCTTTCGATTTCGCGCTGGACGGTACGCGCCGGCGCGAACGCGGCGATCAGTTGCTGGCCGGCGCGCCGGGCGGCGGCGCTGTTGTCCTGGCTGAAATTGCAGACATACAGATCAAGCGTGACCGCTTTCAATTCCGGCCAGGTGTGCACCGCGAGATGCGATTCGGCGAGCACCACCACGCCGGTGACGCCGCCGGCGACCGCTCCGTGGTCGAATTGATGAAAAAGTTCGCCGACCGGCGTCAGGCCGAACGCACGACACAAGTTCGTGCACAACTCCCGTAGCGCCGCGGCACTGGCGAGCAGGCGCGGGTCTCCCGAACAATCGTGGAGTTCGGCGATGAGGTGCAATCCGTGCATCACAAATCCTGTCGTTCGGAGCGTCTGGCGTGCCGGATGCCCGCCGCCAGCCCCGTTCAGCCTCGGGGCTCGAAATGGGTGCTGGTGTTCGTCACCCGCCCGTCTTCGGAGAAGTGGACGTTGAAATACCAGTCCATGCCCGGCTCTGTCTTTGTTTTCCAGTCCCATACCCACTCGCGTTTGAGCGAAAAATGGCGCTGGCGGGCGGGACGACCGAGCAGGAAACGCACGTTGTCGCGACTCATGCCGGGCGTGATCCTGGCGAAATTCTCCTCGGTCAGCAGTTGCCTGATCTCGCGAAATTTGCCATCGGGAGCGATGGTCACCCTGTAGTTCACCACCCCTTCCGGCGTGCGCGGATACTCCCAGAAACGGGTGCCGTCGGCCTCTTTCCATTCGAGCGCCGGCGTGCCCATCGTGTTCTTCACGTCGTCGGCGCTGCTGACGCCCGGCTGGAGCCTGGCCAGCTTGTCGGCGTCGCAGGCCGAAAGCGCCAGACAGAGCAGGCCGGCCATCAGACTCGGGAAGCGGTTTCCGGTCCTGTTGTTCATGTTTTCATGCTCCAATGGCAACGGCTAAAATCGGCGCGACGCAAGCGAGTATAGACGAACCTGGAGCCAGCCACCGGTGGCCCGGACCGAATCCCTTGTCGGTCGCCTGCCGGCCACGGGCGCGAAGCACCGCGCCTTTGCGACGCGACCGGAGAAGGAGATGTCGGAGGCGCAGGAACATCCTCCCGCGACTCTGGCGTGGAGCGGTTGGGGACTCGGAGCGTTGCGGTACCCGATCGTTTTTGCCGGTTCTCGCGCCGGCGGTGCCGACGCTCCCGCGCGCGCGGCTCAATCCTTGGTGAAACGGCGATACTGGACCGCCTCGGCGACCTGTTGCGCGCCGATGGTTTCGCGGTCGGCCAGATCGGCCAGGGTGCGGGCGACCTTGAGCAAGCGATGATAGGCGCGCGCGGAGAGATCGAATCGGGCAATGGCCTGTTTGAGCAGCGCCTGAGCCGCCGCTTCCGGCTGACAGTGAGCATCGATTTCCTTGCCGCTCAGCCGGGCGTTGGGTTTGCCTTGTCGCCGCAGTTGCCTGTCGCGGGCCCGGATCACGCGTTCGCGGACGATGGCCGACGATTCACCGTCCGGCGCCTGCTGCAACACCTCGGCGGGTACCGCCGGCACCTCGATCTGTAGATCGATGCGATCCAGCAACGGCCCGGAAAGACGGCTCCGATAGCGTGAAACCTGATCGGGAGTGCACCGGCAACGGCCGCGCGCGTCGCCATGAAAGCCGCAGGGACAGGGATTCATCGCCGCGACGAGCTGGAATTGCGCGGGGAATTCGGCTTGCCGCGCCGCGCGTGAAATGTGAATGCGACCGCTATCCAGCGGTTCGCGCAGCGCTTCGAGGACACGACGGTCGAATTCCGGAATTTCGTCGAGGAAAAGCACGCCCTGGTGCGCCAGCGAGATTTCACCGGGGCGCGGCACGCCGCCGCCGCCGACCAGCGCGGCCGAGGAGGCGGTGTGATGCGGCGCCCGATAGGGAACGCGGCGAAAATGCTCGGCGCGAAACTGGCCCGCCAACGACAGGATCGCCGCCGACTCCAGCGCGGCGGCTTGCGACATCGGCGGCAACACGCCGGGCAGACGGCTGGCCAGCATCGATTTGCCGGTGCCGGGCGGGCCGGCGAGAAGGATGGAATGCGCGCCGGCGGCAGCGATTTCGAGCGCCCGCTTGGCCTGCGCCTGACCGCGCACCTCGGCCAGATCCGGGTGAGCGCCGTCCTCGGCCGGGTTTTCGGCCACCGCCTCGCATTCGCTCAGCGCGGCTTGTCCGCTGAGGTGCGCGCAGACGTCCAGCAAGGTATTGGCGGTCAATACCCGCACGCCATCGGCGAGCGCCGCTTCCCGCGCGCTGCTGCCCGGCAGAACGAAGGAACGTCCGCGGCCGCCGGCGGCGAGGACCATCGCCAGGGCGCCGCGAATGGGCCGTACCTCGCCAGAAAGCGACAGCTCGCCGGCGAATTCGTGTCCTTCCAGCGCCGCGCCCGGAATCTGTCCCGAGGCGGCGAGGATGCCGAGGGCAATCGGCAGGTCGAAACGGCCAGACTCCTTCGGCAAATCGGCCGGCGCCAGATTGACGGTGATCCGCTTGCTTGGAAAGTCGAAACCGGAGTTTTGCAAGGCCGCGCGCACGCGATCGCGCGCTTCCTTGACTTCGGTGTCGGGCAGGCCGACCAGGGTCACGCTCGGCAAACCGCCCGCCAAATGAACCTCGACGGCGACTTCCGGCGCGGACAGGCCGTCGAGACCACGACTATGGACGATCGCGAGAGGCATCGCGCGAAAAAATCAGTTGGCGAGGCGGAGCAACCGGCTGGCTGGCGCTCAGGATTTTGATTCCGGCGGGTTTTCCAGCCGGTCCAGACGCTCTTCCAGTTCCTGCAATTTGGCCCGGCTCCTTTGCAGGACCTGCGTCTGAATGTCGAACTCCTCCCGGCTCACCAGATCGAGCTTGGTGAAAAAGGTGGCGAGCAAGGCGCGGGCGTTCTTTTCAATATCGGCCACGGGACTGGCGGAAACGAGCTTGCCCAGGCGGGAAGCAAGATCGTCGAGGATTCTGGGGTCGAGCATGGCGGTCACCGAATGAAAAATGGGCGGGCCTCTATTACAACATCCCGGCCGCGCCGGCGGCAGCACTAATTTAGTGCATGGCGTGCGAGGGTCGCCCCGCGGCAGTGCGAAGACGCCGGAACGTTCGGGCAATATCGATTCAACAAACTGCTTTATAAGCGTAAATAATTTTGGCACGGAACCTGCTAGATGGTTCGCAGCATTTCTTTTTTTCCTTCCATTGAGGACGTCACCATGAAGAAAACCGTGCTTGCCACCGCCGTTTGCGCCGCGCTCGCCGCGCCGGCATGGGCGCAAACCACCCCACCAGCCACGGAGGCGGCACCGGCCGCCGCCAGTCCGCTGACCGGCAACCTCGGACTGTTCAGCAGCTATCGTTTCCGCGGCATCGATCAGACGTTTGGCAAACCGGCGTTGCAGGGCGGCATCGACTACGCGCATGAAAGCGGTTTTTACCTGGGCAACTGGAATTCAAACGTCAGTTCCGGCGCCGGTTTCCCCGACGGCAACCTGGAAATGGATTTTTACGGCGGTTACAAGGCCACTTTCGGCGATGTCGGCCTCGATGTCGGCGCGATCTACTACTACTACCCGGGTTCGTATGCACGCGGTCTGGGCCTGGGCGCCAATTCCGGGACAGTGAACAACAAGGAAATCTATATCGGCGGTTCGTGGAAGTTCTTGTCCTTGAAGTATTTCTACGCGGTTGACGATTATTTTTCGCTGCGCGGATTGAACAGCGCCGGCCCGACCGACAAGAGCACCAAGGGCACCCAGTATCTGGACTTTTCGGTCAACTACGACCTGGGCGACGGTTGGGGCATCAACGGCCATGTCGGCCGGCTGAATCTGAAAAACGTCCGAAACGGCGACTACACCGACTGGAAACTCGGCGTCAGCAAGGACATCAAGGGCTGGGTGCTGGCGCTGTCGTATGTCGACAGCAACGCCAAGGGCCGTTGCCGCGACGGTGAACCGTACTGTTTCACGAACTCGATGTCCGACAACGGTGGCGTGGTCAGCGTCGGTTCGCACAGCAAGGACGCGGGTCGCGGCATCGGGGTGTTGTCGGTCAGCCGAACCTTCTGAACGATTTTTCGCAAACACGGGGAGGCGTCGGCCTCCCAGGACACGGAGTGCAACATGAAATGGGTTACCGCCATCATCAAGCCGTTCAAGCTTGACGAAGTACGCGAAGCGCTGTCGTCCATCGGCGTGCAGGGAATCACGGTTACCGAAGTCAAAGGCTTCGGGCGCCAGAAGGGCCATACCGAGTTGTATCGCGGCGCCGAGTATGTGGTCGACTTTTTGCCGAAGGTGAAAGTCGAAGCCGCGATCCGGGACGACATTCTCGATCAGGTCATCGAGGCCATCGAAAAATCCGCCAGTACCGGCAAGATCGGCGACGGCAAGATTTTTATCTCGTCCATTGAACAAGTGATTCGCATCCGCACCGGCGAAACCGGTGAGGATGCTCTGTGAGGAAAACGCCATGAGACGTCTATTTGCCATCCTGGCCTTGCTGGGCGCCGTCAGCCTCGGTGCCCCGGCCTGTGCCGAAGACAAGCCCGCGCTGCCCGCGGCGACCACGACGCCGGGCGCGCCAGCCGCCGATCCGGCGGTGGCCAACGCCTCGCCAACGGCGAGCGCACCGGCGGCGACGCCGGCGGCGGTCGCCAACAAGGGCGATAACGCCTGGGTCATGGTCAGCGCGGCGCTGGTCATCCTGATGTCCATTCCCGGCCTGGCGTTGTTCTACGGTGGCCTGGTGCGCACCAAGAACATGCTGTCGGTGCTGATGCAGGTCTTTGTCACTTTCGCCTTGATCAGCGTGTTGTGGGTGGTTTACGGCTACACGGTGGCGTTCACCGAGGGCAACGGATTCTTCGGCGTGTTCGACAAACTCTTGCTCAAGGGAGTCACCGTCGACTCGGTCGCCGCCACCTTCAGCAAGGGCGTGGTCATCTCGGAACTGGCCTACGTGGTCTTCCAGGGCGCTTTCGCGGCGATTACCTGCGCGCTGATCGTCGGCGCCTTCGCCGAGCGCGCCAAGTTCGCGGCCATCCTGGTGTTCATGGTGATCTGGTTTACGCTTTCTTATCTGCCGATGGCGCACATGGTGTGGTACTGGGCGGGCCCGGATGCCTACATCGATGCGGCGGCGGGCGAAGCGGCGGGCAAGACGGCGGGCTTCTTGTTCCAGAAGGGCGCGCTGGACTTCGCCGGCGGAACGGTGGTGCACATCAACGCCGCCATGGCGGGCCTGGTCGGGGCGATGGTCATCGGCAAGCGGATCGGTTACGGCCGTGAATCGATGGCGCCGCACAGCCTGACCTTCACCATGATCGGCGCGTCGCTGTTGTGGTTCGGCTGGTTCGGTTTCAACGCCGGTTCGGCGCTCGAGGCCAGCGGCGCCGCCGCTCTGGCGATGGTCAATACCTGGGTGGCGACGGCCTGCGCGGCGATGTCCTGGATGCTGGCCGAGTGGTTGCTCAAGGGCAAGCCCTCGATGCTCGGCGCGGCCTCCGGCGCGGTCGCCGGTCTGGTGGCGATCACGCCGGCGGCGGGCTTCGTCGGCGTGATCGGCGCCATCGCCATGGGCTTGCTGGCCGGCGTGGTCTGCCTGTGGGGCGTCAATGGTCTCAAGCGCCTGATCGGCGCCGACGACTCGCTCGATGTCTTCGGGGTGCACGGTGTCGGCGGCATTCTCGGTGCGATCCTTACCGGCGTGTTCGCGGCGCCATCGCTGGGCGGCACGGGCGTTTATGACTACGTGACCAACAAGGTCGGCGATTACGACATGGCGGCGCAGTTGATCAGCCAGTTGTGGGGCGTCGGCACGGTGATCGTGTGGTCCGGCGTGGTGTCTTTCGTCACTTTCAAGCTGGTCGATCTGGTCATCGGCTTGCGGGTACCGGAAGAAGAAGAGCGCGAGGGGCTGGACATCACCTCGCACGGCGAATCGGCGTACCACCACTGATTCCCGTCGCCAACCGTTGGTCTTCGGCAAGGGCGCCCGCGTGGCGCCCTTTTTTCATTCCATTCCTTTCATTTCGCCCGGCAGCGCAACTCCCGGCACCAAGCCTTGCCGCTTGCGCGATAATCGGCGAATCGGAATCGTTGTCAAACCACCTTCGTCAGGACATCCGCCATGAACTCCGCCCGACCACTGCCATGCCCACTTGGCCGACACGCGTTCCAGGCCCGCCTGGCCGTGGCCGCCCTGGCGCTATTCGCCGCGTGGCCCGCCGCCTTCGCCGAGGGCATCGAGCCGCCGACCAAGGGGCAAACGGTGTATGTGCCGATTTACTCCGAAATCCGGCACGGCAACGTCACGGCGAAGGGCAGGCCGGAGGCGATTCTGCTCTCGGTGCTGGTCAGCATCCGCAATACCGATCCGAAAACCGCCATCCGTGTCGTTTCAGCGCCCTACTACAACACCGACGGCGCCTTGATCCGCAACTCGGTTCAGGCGCCGAAAACCATTCCGCCGTTCGGCACTCTCGAGATTTTCGTCGAAATGCGTGAAAACGCCGGCGGTTCCGGCGCCAATTACGCCATCAAGTGGGATGCGCCGACGCCGGTGTCGCCGCCGACCATCGAGGCGCTGCATTCGCGCTTCCAGGCCGGTTACAGCCTTGCCTTCATCTCGCGCGGCCGGGCGATTTCAGAACCTTGACCGGCCAGACGCGTTCGATCAGGCTGGTCGCGACGGAAGAGGACCAGCGCATCGCGCAACTCGCGGCGGCGGCGATCGCCCTGTCACTGGTCGACGCTGCCATCCCGCTGCCCTTGCCAGGCGTGAAACCCGGTCTGGCCAACATCGTCACGCTGATCGTTCTTGCCCGTTACGACTGGGCCACCGCCGCCTGGGTTTCCGCGCTGCGGATTTTCGCCGGCAGCCTGCTGCTGGGGTATTTCCTGTCGCCAGGGTTTTTCATGAGTCTGGTCGGCGCCCTGTTCAGCCTGCTGGCGCTGGCGCTGGCCTGCCGCTTGCCGCGACGGCGTTTCGGGCTGGTCAGCTGGAGCATCGTCGCCGCCTTCGCGCATATTGCCGGGCAACTGCTGCTGGCGCGCGTCTGGCTGATTCCGGACAACGGTCTGTTTTTGCTGGTACCGCTGTTCGCCGCGGCGGCACTGATTTTCGGCACGGCGAACGGACTGATCGCCGCCCGCCTGTTGCGCGACGCGCCAGCAGCGGGCGAACCCAGGATTGAAAATGGCTAAAACGGTTTGTCTGGCGTTGACCGGCGCCTCCGGCATGGCCTACGGTGTGCGTTTGCTGGAATGCCTGCTGGCTGCCGATTGCCGGGTGCAATTGCTGTACTCGCAGGTCGCGCAGGTCGTCGCTCGCCAGGAAATCGGCCTGGAATTACCGACGCGCGCCGACGAGGCGCGAACCCTGCTGCGGGAACGCTACCGCGATTTGCCCGGGCGACTCGAGGTGCATGGCCGGGAAGAGTGGTTCGCGCCGATGGCCAGCGGCTCCAATCCGCCCGACGCGATGGTCGTCTGCCCCTGCTCGATGGGCACGCTGGCGGCGGTGGCGCAAGGACTGGCCAGCAAGCTGATCGAACGAGCCGCCGATGTGACGATCAAGGAGGGGCGCCAACTGATTCTGGTGCCGCGCGAAACACCGCTGTCGGCGATACATCTCGAAAACATGCTCCGCCTGTCACGGGCCGGCGCGGTCATCCTGCCGCCGAACCCCGGCTTCTATCACCACCCGCGGCGGGTTGAGGATCTGGTCGATTTCGTGGTCGCGCGCATTCTCGATCAATTGCGCGTGCCGCACACCTTGATCCGGCGCTGGGGCGACGGGGGTTCGCCGTGAGCGGCGTCGCCCGTGTGCCACGCGATTGAGCCGACAGCGGCACGATGACTCGCGAACGCTCGCCGGCGACCCTGGTTCTGGTGTTCTGTTGCGCGGAAGCGGCCTCGATGGCCGGTTTCGCCCTCGTGCCGTCCTTGCTGCCACGGTTTTCGATTAAGTGGTCGCTATCGGCGACCGAAAGCGGCTGGCTGAGCGGAATCTTCTTCCTTGGCTACATTCTCGCCGTGCCGCTGCTGGTGGGATTGACCGATCGCATCGACGCCCGACGCGTCTATCTGGCGTCGGCGACGACGACCGCGCTGGCGCTGGCCGGTTTTTCCCGTTTCGCCGACGGCCTGACGACGGCGCTGTGCTGGTGGTGTCTGGCGGGTTTCGGCCTCGCCGGCACCTACATGCCCGGGCTGAAAGCCATGACCGACCGCCTGCCGCTCGCCGCGCAATCGCGCGGGACCGCGTTCTATACCGCGACCTTCGGTGTTGGCGCCGGCCTGTCGTATCTCTGGATCGAGTTATCGCAAACCGTCTTGAGCTGGTCATCGTCGTTTGCTCTCGCCGCGGCGGCAGCGACACTGGCGGTCGTGCTCGTCTGGCGCGGCGTGGCGCCCAAACCGGCACCGCCAGCGCGTCCGGTCGCACGCCGCTTGTGGACGCAGGTGTTGCGCGACCGCCGCATTCTGGCCTTCTGCGGCGCCTATTTCGGCCACAACTGGGAGTTGTTCGGCTTTCGGAGCTGGCTGGTGGCTTATCTGGCGTGGACACAGGCCAGCCGACCGGAGGCGTGGACAGCGATGCCCGGCGTGATCGCGGCGCTGGCCACCTTCCTCGCCGTTCCCGCCAGCATCCTTGGCAACGAAGGCGCCCACCGCTGGGGACGGCAGCGCTGGCTGCGGACGGTGATGCCGCTATCGTGCGCGCTGGCGCTCCTGGTCGCCGTGCTGGCCGGCAGCTTATCCAGCGCCCTGCTGGTCGTTTTGCTGCTGGTGTACGCGGCGAGCATGAATCTCGATTCGGCGGCGCTGACCGCCGGCCTGCTGACCGAAACCGCGCCAGCGATTCGCGGCACGGCGCTGGCGCTTTATTCCTCGACCGGCTTTGCCGGCGGCTTCGTCGGGCCGGTGGTGTTCGGCGTGGCGCTCGATTATTTCGGACAGGCCACGCAGACCGGCTGGGCCGCGGGATTCGTCACCCTGGCAGGCGGTGTCGCTTTCGGCCGCTGGTCCATCGGCCACGGCGGCACGGCAAACCACGACCAACGATCGTCATGAAAGCGACAAGCGCCGCCGCGCGCCCGTCGGCGGCGGCGGCGAACCGCGTCATCGCGACGCCCAGGGCGCGGACAACAACAGCTTTCTGATCGGACTCGGCAAGGCCGCGTCGGCCAGACCGTCAACCGCGAGCCATTGCCAACACGCCTCGCCGGCAACCGCGCCGCTCTGGTCGACCCTGCACAGCAAAACGTCAAGACGCAAGCGGAAGTGGCTGAAGTCATGCGTTATAGGAGGTAAATCGTGACAACCCACCAGACGATAGCCGTGTCGCGCGGCGAAATTTCCCGCGCTTTCGCGCGTGCCCTCGGGCAAACTCAACAACCCGCCCCAGATACCGCTGGGTGGCCGGCGTTCGCAGAGAACGCGCTCTCCGTCACAAAGCAAGAGAACGGTGCTTTGACGACACGGCAAGGCTTTCCGTCCCTGTCGCCGGGGCAATTCTTCTTGTCGACCATCACGCTCGGCAAGACAGCGTCCGTGCAGCGGGCACGCTTGACAGAGCGGTTTTCCGCGCGTGCAAATCGTCGCCCCGAGATCCATCATCCCCTGCGTATAGCACTCGATATCGCCTTCCGGCAACAGCGATTCGGCCAGCGCCCACAACGCGCGCTCGTCGCCGGCGGCGGAATCGCCCCCCTCGACGGCGAAACAGCGCGCCAGGACGCGCTTGACATTGCCGTCGAGAATCGCCGCCCGGCGGCCAAAAGCGAAAACGGCAATGGCGGCGGCGGTGGAACGGCCGATTCCCGGCAGGCGCGCGCCAATGGCGGGGTCGCTGGGAAAAAGGCCCTCATGCATCTCCCACACCGTTCGAGCGCAGCGGTGCAAATGACGCGCGCGCGCGTAGTAGCCAAGGCCGGCCCATAACGCGAGCACATCGTCCAACGGCGCCCTGGCAAGCGCTTCCAAGGTCGGAAAACGCGCGACAAAACGGAGGTAATACGGAATGACCGTCCGCACCTGCGTCTGCTGCAACATGATTTCCGACAGCCAGACCCGATACGCGTCGCGCGTGCCCTGCCACGGCAGATCGTGACGACCGCCGGTTTTTTGCCAGGCGACAACCCGGCGGGCAAAATCCGACGCCACCGCCAGGCGCCGTTCATTCACGCGGCGGGCACCATATTCCGGCGACTTCAAAGCAGTGCCGTGAGAAAAAAAGACCGGAAATGCCTAAAAATACACATTGTCACCAAAATCGCGGCAATAAACGTGATCCGTGCGGCGATGATCCATTATTATGCCGGGCTATCGTGGCCTGCCGCCAAATGGTCACCGCAGTCGCACCGCCGCTCGCCGATAGTCGCGAAGATTTTCCGGCGGATACGCCGGAGAGGTTTTGCATCATGAAACGCAAGGCTTTGTTTTGTTCGATCATGGATCTTAGCATGCCCGCGCCAACCGTCTGGGCGGTTTGACACGGCGGACCATCGACTCGCAATACCCGGAAACATTGGCCCAAATCCCCCACACGTCACTCTCGGCAACGTCAACGGCCCCGTCATTTTCCATGGACGATCGCCTCGGCCTCGCATTTCGTGCCGCGCTCGCGCGCTTTGCCACCGGCGTGACCGTGCTCACGACGCGAACACCCGATGGACTGCCGATTGGCGTCACCATCAGTTCATTCAACGCCGTTTCCCTGGACCCACCGCTTATTTTATGGAGTTTATCGCTCGAATCACCGAAACTGCGCCTGTTTCGCCAAGCGAGCCATTATGCGGTAAATGTATTATCCGCCGATCAGCAATCGCTTTCGGAATGTTTTTCCGCCCCGGAAAAAAATCGTTTCACCGGCCTTGAAGCTCACGACGGTTTGGGTGGCGTACCGCTGCTCGCCAGCTGCTCGGCATGGTTTGAATGCATGCCGGAAGCGGAATATCCGGGCGGTGACCATTTGATTTTTCTCGGGCGCGTAAAGCGTTTTTCGCAAGGAAAGGCCAGAGAACCTTTGATTTTCCACGCCGGTGGATATCGAAAGCTTGGCGACGAGTCGTCGGCATCGCTGGCGAATAGAAAACCATTATTCGCCGACGAAAAATAGGTGGCGCCGCGAATCGTCGCGGCACCGACGATCAATTCAAGTCACGGGGGTTTACAACAAAAAGTACTTTCGTTGTATCAACAACATGATTTCTGAAATGCCGCGAAATCATGTCATAATATGAGATAGCGAGCAGTCGGTCGAAAACGCATGGCCTGCCGCGTAAATCAATGATTTTTCATAAGGTGGAGAGAATGTCTTTTTATAAAGAATTAATCGCTCAACGAGAGACGCTGAATCGGCAAATCGAAGAAGCCCGGCGGGCTGAAGCAGCGTCGGCCATTTCGCAAGTACGGCAATTGATTGCCGATTTTGGGTTGACGGCGGCGGATTGCGGTTTCAAGGTCGGCACGACGGCGCCGGTGATGACTCGCAAAACCGTCGCCGCGAAATATCGCGGTCCGCAAGGTGAGACGTGGTCGGGCCGTGGCAAGGCGCCGAACTGGCTGACCAGCCTCGAAGCGCAAGGCAGGCATCGGAACGATTTTCTGGTGGACGGTTAATCGCCAAATACCCGGCGATCTGGCCTCGGCGGTGGTATTTCGGCAGTTTTTCCAGCGGGTCGAACGGTGAAAGACGGATACCGCCGTTTTTGTTTGACGACTCGGCAGTTAACGATAGCCCGGTAATGGCGACGGCCGGCTGGTCGTCGCCATTACCGGGAATCACGCCGGCCAGCATCGGTTTCGCCGTTCTTGAGCCTCTTGCGCGACACCCCCCCGCTGTTCCCATGCCATTTGCTCTCGGCCCGCCGTGGATGTGTCGGCGGATCGTTCGGCGATAACACGCATTGAAAAATATCCGACAATGAATATTCTGGTCACCGGCGGTAGCGGTTATATTGGTTCGCACGCCTGTGTCGTTCTGCTGGCGGCGGGTCATCGGGTCGTGGTCATCGATAATCTGTCGAATAGCCGACCGGAAGTGCTTGATCGCATTGCCCGCATCGCCGGGCAACGGCCGATCTTTTTTGCGGGCGATGTGCGCGATCGCCATTTGCTGCGGCACATTTTCGGCGAATTCGCCATCGACGCCGTTTTTCATTTCGCCGGCCTGAAAGCCGTTGGCGAATCGGTGGAAAAACCGCTCCATTATTATGATTGCAATGTCGGGGGTGCCATCGCCTTATTCGGCGAGATGGCGGAAAGCAACGTTAAAACCCTTGTGTTCAGTTCTTCGGCAACGGTTTATGGCGACCCGGCCTCGGTGCCGATCAAAGAAGATTTCCCGCGTTCGACGACCAATCCCTACGGCGCCAGCAAACTGATGATCGAAGACATGCTGGCTGATCTGGCGCATGCCGATCCGGACTGGCGAATCGCGCGCTTGCGTTATTTCAACCCGGTTGGCGCCCATGAAAGCGGACTGATCGGCGAGGCGCCGAATGGCGTGCCGAATAATCTCCTGCCTTATGTGGCGCAGGTCGCCGACGGCCGACGCGAGCGCTTGTACGTTTTCGGCGGCGATTATCCGACGCCCGACGGCACCGGCGTTCGCGACTACATCCACGTCATGGATCTCGTCGAGGGTCATCTCGCCGCCCTGAATTACCTGCTGGCCAATGACGGCCTGCTGACAGCCAATCTCGGGACCGGTCGCGGCTATTCGGTTCTGGACATGGTGCGGGCTTTTTCCGCGGCGTGCGGTCGTCCCATTCCCTATACCCTGGCACCGCGCCGGCCGGGGGATGTCGCCGCCTGTTATGCCGATCCAGGCAAGGCGGCGCGCCTGCTCGGCTGGAAGGCGCGGCGCGGCATCGACGCGATGTGCGGCGATGCCTGGCGCTGGCAGCAAGGCCCGTTCGCCAACGGCTGACCGACCCACGATGGCCACTTACGCGATCGGCGATATTCAGGGATGTTTCGACTCTTTCCAGCGTCTGCTGGCGAAAATCGATTTCGATCCGGCGCGCGACCGCCTGTGGCTGGTCGGCGACCTGATCAACCGCGGGCCGCGTTCGCTGGAAACGCTGCGATTCGTGCGCGATCTCGGCGATGCCGCCGTCACCGTCCTCGGCAACCACGATCTTTACCTGCTGATGGTTGCCGAAGGCCGCGGTCGTCGCGGCAAGGGCGACACCCTGGAAGGGATTCTCGGCGCGCCGGACCGTGACGAGCTGCTGCAATGGCTGCGGGAACGGGCGCTTTGCCATCGCGAAAACGGATTCTGCATGGTCCACGCCGGCTTGCTGCCGCAATGGACGGCGACGCAGGCCCGCGCGCTGGCGGCCGAGGTCGAAACGATGCTGGCCGGTCCGCGTTACCGCGAATTCATCGCCAACATGTGGGGAAGCGAACCGGCGGCGTGGGATGACGACCTCCAGGGCTGGTCGCGCCTGCGGGTCATCGTCAACGCCATGACTCGCATGCGTTTCTGTTCCCCCGCCGGCGCGATGGAATTTCAGACCAAGGGTGAAGCGAACGCGGCGCCACCGGGTTATCTGCCGTGGTTTGCCGTACCGGGCCGGCGCAGCGCCGACGAGGTGCTGGTTACCGGCCATTGGTCGGCACTGGGCCTGCGAATCGAACCAAACCTGCTGGCACTCGACTCCGGCTGCCTGTGGGGCCGCCACCTGAGCGCCGTTCGCCTCCAGGACCGGGCCTTGTTTCAGGTCGATTGCGCGCCTGGCGACGCGCGGATCTGAACGCCGGCCGCCGCTCGCGGTCCGCACCGCAAATTCACCCGCCCACGCGGCCGACGGCTGCTAGAATCCTGTCAGCATTATTTTTCTGGAGCGGCGCCATGCGAGTCGACAAACCATTCATGCAGCGTGGACTGGCGCCGTTATCCGCCCTGATCGGCGTTCTGATCCTGGCAGCGGCCGGTTTTTTCGCCATCGGTTATTTTCCGCACCGCGCTCCGGACGACGCGTCGACCGAAGGCGTCCGTTTCGAGGTCGTCGATGGCGCGCATCGGGAACTGGACGGCTTGCCAGCGCTGGCGCTCTCGTTCAGCCTGCCGCTCGGCAGTCGGGGCGATCACGAAAAATTCATCCAGGTGCTGGAAATGCCGGCGGCGAAGAAGGACCAGAGCGTCGGCGGCGACGATCATCCGCGGGAAGAAGAGGCGGCGGACGACGAACCGTCGACGGACGCTCAAGCGGACAAGGCCGCCGGCAGCAGCCGTGCCGACCGTGACACGGTCCTCGACGGCGGTCAGCCAGTGGCGGGCGCCTGGGTTGTCGGCGAAAACCCGCGGCTGTTGTTCTTTCCGCATATCAAACCGCAGACGCGCTATGTGATCCGCGTGCAGGCCGGCCTGAGCGCCGCCAACGGGGAAAAGCTCGATGCGGAATCGCGTTTTTCGATCAAGACCGCCGCCGTGGCGCCGGCATTTTATTTCGCCAGCCGCGGCATGGTCCTGCCGGCGGCGCAAAACGGTGGCCTGCCGGTGACCACGGTGAATATTCCGGAAGTGGACATTCAGTTCCTCAAGGTCAAGCCCGATCAACTGGCCAAATTTCTCGAAAAAGTGGTCGTCGGTTCGTCGCGCGTCGCACCGGAGAATGCGTCCGACGACGACAACGATGGCGGAGACGGGGAAGAGGAGGGGTATAGCTACAACGTCCGCCCGCGCCTGAAAGGCGTCACCAACAGCTGGGAACTCGACCAACTGAACAAGCTGACCACCAGCGCTTTCGTCGGTCGTTTCCTGACCGAGCAAAAGGCGAATCGTCGCGCGGTCACCTTCATCCCGGTCGAAAGCATCCCGGCGCTGCGCGAACCGGGTGTCTACGTGGCCGTGATGTCGCAGCCGAACCGTTTCCGCAACGACTACCAGACCACCTATTTTTACGTCAGCGATCTCGGCCTGCATTTGCGGCAATACGCCAACAGCGGTGCCGACGCTTACATCAGTTCGCTGACCGACGGCAAGGCGGTGTCCGGCGTCGAGGTCACCTGGATCGACGCCCAGGGCAAGACGCTGGCCCGCGCCGAAAGCGACCGCGACGGTCGGGCCGTCTTTGCCGAGCGGCCGAAATCGGCTCGCGTGGTCATGGCGCGCAAGGGCGAGCAGATGTCGCTGATCGCTCTCAAGGAGCCGGCGCTCGATCTCGCCGAATTCGACATCGCCGGCATGCCGTACGTGCCGGTGCGCCTTTTTGCCTACAGTGGACGCAATCTTTACCGCCCTGGCGAACGCTTCGAGGTGTCGGTGCTGGCGCGCGACGCCGACGGCCAGCCGGTGCCACCGCAGCCGATTCAAGCGATTCTCCGTCGCCCGGACGGCAAGGCGCAGTGGACCGCCACCTGGCAAGCGGACAACGCGTTTCCCGGTTATTTTCAACGAGTCATCGAATTGCCGAGCGACGCCGCCACTGGCGCGTGGCATCTCGAACTGCGCGCCGACCCGGCGACCAAACTGGCCGGCACCAGCCTGCAATTCGGTGTCGAGGAGTTCCTGCCGGAGCGGATGAAACTCGATCTGGCGAGCACTGTCGAGCGTTTGACCAGTGACAACACCTGGCGCGTCGACGTAAACGGCCGCTACCTTTACGGCGCGCCGGCGGCCGGCAATCGGCTGCTCGGCGTGGTCACCAGCGAACGCAACCGCAATCCGCTGGCGCAAAAACTGCCGGGCTTCGTTTTCGGCGATGCCGACGAGGACACCGTCAGGTCGCGTAGCGAGCTGCCGGAAAAAACGCTGGACGAGCAGGGCAAGGCGCGGATCGATGTCGATCTCGACACCGTCGCCAAACGCCACTCGCCGTTTACCGTCCGTGCCACCCTGAGTCTGCTCGAAAGCGGTGGCCGACCGGTGGTGCGCGGTATTGAGCGCGTCCACTGGCCGGCGCCGGTGCTGGTCGGCCTGCGGCCGCTGTTCGTCGGCGACTACGCCCGCGAAGGCGCGTCGGCCGATTTCGAAGTCGTACGCGCCGATGCCAGCGGCGCCCTGAAAGCCGGCGCGGCCCTACCGGTGCGCCTGTTCCGCGAAAACCGCAATTACTATTGGCGCTTCGACGACCGGCGCGGCTGGCATTCGGGCTTCACCGAGACCGACGAACTGGTGCGGACCACGCAGGTTTCCGTTCCCGCCGGCGGGCGCGGCAAGCTCAGCGTTCCGCTCAAGTACGGCCGCTACCGCATCGAAATTCTCGATCCGGAAACCCGCCAGACGATGCGCTTCCGCTTCTACGCCGGCTGGTCGGCCAAGGACGACGAAACGCAGGGTGTGCGTCCCGATCTGGTGGCGCTCAAGCTCGACAAGCCGGCCTACGCCGACGGCGAAACCGCGCATCTGACCATCACGCCGCCACACGCCGGCGAGGCCTTGATCACCGTCGAAGGCGATCGCGCGTTGTGGGTGCATCGCATGCGCGTGCCGGAAGGTGGCACGACGCTTGACATTCCGCTCGACAAAACCTGGAAACGGCACGATCTCTACGTTTCGGCGATGGTCCTGCGGCCCGGCAACGGCGGCGACAAGGTCACGCCGGCGCGAGCGCTCGGCCTGATTCACATCCCGCTCGAACGCGGCAATCGAAAGCTCAACGTCGCCCTGGAAGCGCCCCAGAAAATGGAGCCGGAAAAGCCGTTGAAGGTCAAGGTCAAGGTGCCCGAGGCCAAGGGACAAAAAGCGATGGTCACCTTGTCGGCGGTCGACGTCGGCATCCTGAACATCACGCGCTTCCCCAGTCCAGACGCTTACGGCTTCTTCTTCGCCAAGCTGCGTTACGGCGCCGACGCTTACGACGTTTATGGCCGCCTGATCGAAAAAATGGACGGCCAGAAAGGCAAGCTCAAATTCGGCGGCGACGCGGCGCCCAAACCGACCCGCGGCATGCCGAAAAAGGTGCGTCTGGTCGACTTGTTCAGCGGTCCGGTGTCGCTGGACGATAAAGGGGAAGCCGAAATCACGCTGCAAGTGCCCGATTTCAACGGTAGTCTGCGCCTGATGGCGGTGGCCGCCACCGGCGAACGTTTCGGCATGCGCGACGCCGAGGTGACGGTGGCCGCGCCGTTGATCGTCGAACTGGCGACTCCGCGCTTCCTCTCCGTCGGCGACAGCGCGGTGCTGGCACTCGACGTGCAGAATCTCGCCGGCAGCACCCAGGAAGTGAAAATCGCGGTCAGCAACCGCGAAGGGCTGGCGATCAAGGGCGGCGAGCAGCAGTTTTCGCTCAATGATCAGCAGAAACGGACGCTGCGCATTCCCATCGAGGCCGGCAGCGCCCTGGGCCTCACCGAGGTTCGGGTGCGCGTCGACAGCCCGCTGCTCAAGCTCAATCGCAGTTTTCCGCTCCAGGTGCAGACGCCGACGCCGCGGCAAACGGTGACCCGGCGGCTGGCCGTGGCCCCGGGCGAAACGGTGGAGCTTCGCGAAGCCGAACTCGGCGGTCTGCTGCGTCAAAGCGTGGCGGCGACACTCGTCGTCTCGGACAAGGCGCCGATCGACGTGCGTAGCGCCGTGCATGGGCTGCTGACCTATCCCTACGGCTGCGCCGAGCAGACCACCAGCAGCGCCTACCCGCATGTTTTCATTGACGACGCAGCGGCCAGGCAGTTCGGTCTCAAGCCCTACGGCAAGGCCCAGCGCGCCGAGATGCTCGACAAGGCGATCGCCCGCCTGGCCGGCATGCAGGCGCCGAACGGCGGCTTCAGTCTGTGGGGCAATTTGTCGGAGTATCAGTACTGGCTGTCGGCCTATGTCACCAACTTCCTGCTCGACGCGCGCGAACAGGGGTTCAACGTGCCGCCCGACGTTGAAAAACGTGCCGTGGAATTTTTGCTCAAAGGCTTGCAGGAAGGCATCGCCGGCCTGCCGACGACCGCGGTCAAATACAACCCGAACGCGATGTGGAACGATAACCGCTACGCCGGCTCCGGCCGTTTCGCGGTGCTCGCCTACGGTGCCTACGTGCTGGCCCGCCAAGGCAAGGCGCCGCTGGCGACCTTGCGGCAACTGCACGAATCGCGGGCGGCCGCGCATTCGGGGCTATCGCTGGTGCATGTCGGTCTGGCTCTGAAGCTGATGGGTGACGAAGCGCGTGCGCAAAGCGCCATCGCCGCCGGCCTGAAGAAACCGCGCGACGGCGCGGTCCATGCCTGGTGGGGCGACTACGGCAGCAATCTGCGCGACTGGGCTCTGATTTACGTGCTGCTCGACAAGCACCAGCTCAAGCCGGAAGGGCGCGAGAATCTCGTCGCGCAGGTGGCGGGCGAAATGGAGCGTTACCGCTACTACAGCACCCAGGAAAAACTGGCGCTGTTCCTGCTGGGACGGAGTTTCGTCAGCGAACCCGGCAAATCGTGGGCCGCCGAACTGCAGTCCACCGGCAAACCGCTGACCATTGGCGGCAAGGGCACGCAGTTCCAGCCTCTGACCGCCGCGGAATTGGCGGCCGGACTGAAGCTCAGGAACGACCACAAGGAACGTTTGTTCGTCGAACTCAACGTCACCGGCAACCCGGCCAAAATGCCTGCCGCACGACGCGACGCCTTCGATCTCAAGCGCGACTGGTTCACCGCCGACGGCAAACCGCTTGGCAATCGTCCGCTACGCGTCGGCGAGACAGCCATCGTGCGGGTCGAAGTGGTCAGCAATGGCCGCTTCGCCAACGGTCTAGTGGTGGATTACGTCCCCGCCGGGGTTGAGATCGAAAACGCCAACATCGTCCAAGGCGAGCAATCGGCGATCACCGTCGAGGGCGTCGACCCGCGACAGGCGATGCAAAACAGCGATATCCGGCACGTCGAATTCCGCGACGACCGTTTCGTCGTCGCGGCTCGGCTTTCCGGCAAGATGCCGTTCTTCTACCGCGTTCGTGTCGTCACGCCGGGCCGCTTCGTGGTGCCGCCGACTTACGCCGAAGACATGTATCAGCCGCAAATCTTCGGCCTTGCCGGCGGCAACGAAGTGTTGACGATCAGCGACGGCAAGGAAGAAAGCGCCGGCGCGAAGAAATGACCCGTCCGTCACGGCTGACCCTGGCCGCCGTGCTGACCCTGCTGTTGCTCGCCGACCAGTGGTGGCCACCGCCCCTGCCGGGGCGTTCGGCACCGTTGGCGCAGGTGGTTTTGGCGCGCGACGGCACGCCCTTGCGGGCGTTTCCGGATCGGGCGCATATCTGGCGCCATCCGTTGCGCTTGGAAGAAGTGTCGCCGCGCTATCTTGAAGCGCTGGTCGCTTACGAAGACCGCGGGTTCTGGTGGCATCCCGGGGTCAATCCGTGGGCGCTGCTACGCGCCGCCGGGCAATGGCTGCGCCATGGTCGCATCGTCTCCGGCGGCTCGACGCTGACCATGCAGGTCGTTCGCCTGCTTGAGCCGACACCCCACACCGTCGCCGGCAAGTTGCGCCAGATTTTACGTGCCGTGCAACTGGAATTGCGCTGCTCCAAACGGGAAATCCTGCAGATCTACGTCAACTTCGCGCCGATGGGCGGCGTTCTCGAAGGCGTCGAAGCCGCCAGCCGAGCCTACCTCGGCAAACCGGCACAGCGCCTGACCGAGTCCGAAGCCGCTTTGCTGACAGTATTACCGCAAGCGCCGTCGCTGCTGCGCCCGGACCGCTACCCGCAACGGGCGCGCATCGCGCGCGACAAGGTGCTCGACCGCCTGCAGTCGCGCTGGGGCGCGGCCGTCGTGGCCGATGCCAAGCAGGAAGCGGTGGTCGCCCAGGCGGTGCACGAACCGCTGCTGGCGCCTCTGTTCGCCGAGCGGCTGCGCCGGCTGCGGCCGCGCAGCGCGCGCATCGAGAGCACGCTCGACGCCGGCATTCAACAATCGGTCGAACAACTTCTTTCGGCACGGCTGCAAGTGCTGCCGCCGCGCGTGTCGATGGCTGCATTGGTGGTCGATAACGAAACGCTCGAAGTCCGCGCCTACGCCGGTTCGGCCGATTTCGCCGACGACGCGCGTTTCGCGCACGTCGACATGGTGCAGGCGGCGCGCTCGCCAGGTTCGGCGTTAAAGCCCTTTCTCTACGGCTTGGCGCTCGACGAGGGCCTGATCCATTCCGAATCGCTGCTGGCGGACGTGCCACAATCGTTTTCCGGCTACCAGCCGGGCAATTTCCAGGCCAATTTCAGCGGCCCGGTCAGTGTCTCGGAAGCGCTGCGGCGCTCGCTCAACGTACCGGCGGTCGAAGTCCTCGACCGGCTCGGACCGCAGCGCTTCGTTTCACTCCTCCGTCGCGGTGGCCTCAAGCTGGAACTGCCGCGCGGCGCCACCCCCAATCTCAGCGTGATTCTTGGCGGCACGGCGATCAACCTCGAAGGACTGGTCGGCGCTTACACCGCGCTGGCGCGAGGCGGCGTCAGCGGCCGGCCGCGTTACCTGCCCGACGCGCCGCGCGAAGAAGCCCGCATGATGAGCGAGGGCGCGGCGTTCATCATTCGCGATGTACTCGAATCCGGCGGGCCGATTGCCCGACAGGTGGATGGCGGTGTCGGTGCCCGCCGCGGCATCGCCTGGAAAACCGGCACCAGCTTCGGTTTTCGCGATGCCTGGGCAGCCGGTGTCAGCGACCGCTTCACCGTCGGCGTCTGGATCGGCCGGCCGGATGGCACGCCCAACCCGGGATTTTTCGGCGCCAATATCGCCGCGCCACTGCTCGTCGATATTTTCGCGGTACTCGACGACGGTCAAACCGCGTCGCGGACCTCGCCGGCAAGCGTGTCGACGGCAAGAATCTGTTGGCCGCTGGGCACGCGTGGCGACGACACGCCATCCGA
Source organism: Pseudomonadota bacterium (assembly GCA_029776255.1). Lineage (GTDB taxonomy): Bacteria > Pseudomonadota > Gammaproteobacteria > Burkholderiales > Rhodocyclaceae > Accumulibacter. The sequence goes on along the minus strand of JAKOTN010000097.1, from coordinate 11,362 downwards.
ACTGTGCCATCAGGAAAGAACCGCCTGGCTGCTCAACGGCACCGCACCGCCCACTTTCCCCGACCGCTTGCGTGACGGCGGGGCGCGCTATACCGATTACCGCGACGCAAGCAGCGGCCAGCGAGTGAGGGCCGCTTGCGCTGACGGCGAGATGCGGGCGGTGGCGATGGCTCGCTGGCCGGCGGCGCTCGAACCATGGCTCGACGCGACAACGCGCGCCCGCGCGCTGCCGCCGCCCTGGTCCACCGCCTGCGCCGGCGCCGGCGCGCCCGAAGCCGGGCTGAAAATCGTCGGCGTCGGCGATGGCGAAACGATTCGTCGCGCCGGCAACGGACCGGCGCCGGAACTTCGCCTGGAGGCGCAAGGCGGTCAGGCGGAACGGATCTGGCTGCTCAATGGCCGGCAGATCGGTCGCGTTCCCCCCGGCCGGCCGCTGCTACAGCGCTTCAGCGAGGCCGGCCGCTATCAAATCACGGTGATGGACGACGCCGGTCGTTACGACCGGATCGAAATCAGCGTCCGCTGAGGCGATCGCCGCAAGGCGTTTCTCAATCGGCGCTTTACATCGAGAGACGCGCTCCCTATAATCCCGCCTTCTTCGCGCGGGGGTATAGCTCAGCTGGGAGAGCGCTTGCATGGCATGCAAGAGGTCCGCGGTTCGATCCCGCGTACCTCCACCACAATGGCAAGAAGAAAAATCGTTCAAGGTCCCCATCGTCTAGAGGCCTAGGACACTACCCTTTCACGGTAGGTACCGGGGTTCGAATCCCCGTGGGGACGCCACAGGTTTTCCGGCATCAATCCTTACAGCACCGTTTTTCACGCCGTTTTCCCACGTCGTTCCCCCGATCCCGGGCTGTTTTCCCCAGTTTCTGTTCCGGCTTCGGTTATCGCACGCACCGCGTGGACCGCTTGTCGCCCGGCAACGTCGCTAGCGGCGGTCGCGTCCGCATTAAACGGTCATCGTTCGCGCCGACCAGACGGCCTCGTTCGCGTCGCCGCACAAAGCCTGCAGCAACGCGAAGGCGACATCGGCATTTCGCGTCGCGGCGGCGCTCATGGCCTCGCCCAGGACAAAACTTTCGCCGCGCACGCATAGCATGAACGCCGGCGGTGTGCGCCGCTCGCCAATTTGTGGCAAAACGGCCAGCACGGCTTCCGGGGACAAGGCGTGAGTGCTGTGGGTCGCGACGGCTGTCGCCCGTGCGCACCGAAAGACAAAAGGCGCCGGCGTCTGTTGCCCGGCATCGATGAACAACGCCAGGCGTCGTCCGACCAGATCGAGCGCATGTTCAACCTGCAACTGGAAATCGCCGATCAGATCGAATTCGTCCGCCCGCCCTTCGGCATGCAGCCACTCCTGCAAACGCGCGAGCAGCACCGGCCCCAGCGCGTCGTCGCCACGGCTGGGATTACCGCAGGCCAGGATAGCGATCGGCGCGAGAGGCATTTATCGGATTTTCCGGACAATTCAATCCGTGCTGCTCAAACGCTGCAGCACCTGCCCGGCCGCATCCTGCAGTTCGACTTGCAGCGGCATCTTGCCGAGCGCATGCGTGGCGCACGACAGACAGGGGTCGAAGGCGCGGATGGCGACTTCGATGTGGTTGAGCAGACCTTCGGTCAGTTCGCGGCCGTTCAGATAGCGGCGGGCGACGCGGCGGATCGCTTCGTTCATCGGCTGATTGTTGTGTGTGGTCGACACGATCAGGTTGCAGGTGCTCACCAGATCGTCGTCGCCGACGCGATAGTCGTGGATCAGCGTGCCACGCGGCGCTTCGATGATGCCAACCCCCTGCCGCTGGCGAGGCCCGCCGCGCATCAGATCGTCGCTGGACACGTCGTCGTCGTGCAGCAGGTCCTTGATCGTTTCGGCGGCGTGCAGCATCTCGATCATCCGCGCCCAGTGATAAGCCAGCGGCGCGTGAATCATCGCGCCGTGACCGTGATCGATGAATTCACGACGCTCGGCTTCCGCCAGCGGCGTCGGAATCGAATCGCAATTCTGCACCCGTGCCAGCGGTCCCACCTTGTACCAGCCCTCCCGCGGCCCCAACGCCGCCAGAAAGGGAAACTTCATGTAACTCCAGGGCTTGACCTCTTCGCGAATCAATTCGTGATAGTTTTTGATTTCGAAGTTGTCGACGATGATCTTGCCGTCGGCGTCACGGACGCGCAGGCGACCGTCGTAAAAATCGAGTGCGCCGTCCGCGCCAACCAGCGACAAGATGTTCGAGCGGAAGGTGCCGAAATTGTCGTACAGATCCGGATTGGCCGCGTGCAGACGCTTGACGAGCTGTACCGCGTGCCGACTCCAGCCGACGATCTGATAAATGTCGGCGAGCAGGCCCTCGCGTTCGGCGCCGCTGAGCGAGCGATTGACGCCGCCCGGCACCGCTCCGGTGCCATGCACCCGCTTGCCGGCGGTGAAACGAATGATTTCCTGGCCGAACTTCCGCAACAACACGCCCTGTTTGGCGACATCGGGGTACGCGGCGGCGACACCGACGACATTGCGCTTGGCGACCTCGCTGTCGAAACCGAAAAGCATGTCCGGCGACGACAGGTGGAAAAAATGCAGGGCGTGCGACTGTAGGATCTGGCCGTAATGCATCAAACGCCGCAATTTCTCGGCGGCTGGCGTCAGGCTGTCGGCGCCGACGACATGGTCCAGCGCCTTGGCGGCGGCCAGATGGTGCGACACCGGGCAGATGCCACACAGGCGCTGCACCATTACTGGCACTTCCCAATACGGGCGCCCCTGGATGAATTTCTCAAAACCGCGAAATTCGACGATGTGCAGGCGCACTTGCCGCACCTGATCCTGCGCGTCGAGCAGCAGCGTGACCTTCCCGTGGCCTTCGACGCGCGAAACCGGGTCGATCGCCACACGGCGCAGCGTTCCGGCGTCGGCCGGCGCGCTTTCGAGTTCGAATGGCAGGCATTCCAGTTCCATGATGTCTCTCAATCGAAATGAAGCAGGGGGTGCCCGAGGCGAGGGGTCCGTCCCTTGAGCAGATCGGTCAAAAACTTCCAGATCGCGTCACCGGACGGCGGGCAGCCGGGAATGAAATAGTCGATGCGCACCACCTCATGGATCGGGTGCACCTTGTCCAGCGGTAGTGGCAACTCGGGGTCGTTGGGCACTTGCCCGCCGACGAGACCCGGTTGGGTCAGATAAACTTCCTGCAGGCATTGCCCAAGGTCGATGTGGTTGCGCTGCGCCGGCAGGCCACCGTTGACGGCGCAGGCGCCCATGGCGATCAGCACCTTGCAGTTGCGACGGAATTCGCGCAAGACGTGAATGTTTTCAGCGTTGCAGAGACCGCCTTCGATCAGGCCAATATCGCAGGGACCGCAATGTTTGATGTCGGTCAGCGGCGAGCGGTCGAATTCGATCAGGTCAACTAGGTCCAGCAAACGTTCGTCGATATCGAGAAACGACATGTGGCAACCAAAGCAGCCGGCCAGCGAGGTGGTGGCCAGCCGCAGCTTGCGCGGAGCCGGAACAGCGGCGTTCATGTCAGACCTCCTCTTCGCTGGCGCTGCGGTTGGCCAGTCGTTCGACCTGCATGCCGATCGGATCGACATCGTAGCGGCGCTTGCCGATCGGCATCGCGAAGCCCTTGCGTTTTTCGAGGATCACGCCGACCGGGCAGACGTGCGCAGCCTTGTCGGCCATCGAGAAATCGGTGTCTCCCAGACGCCCGGATTCGGAATTGACGATCAGGTGTTTCTTCAGCCCGCGTCCGGACAGCGCGAAAACATGCTTGCCGTCGACGTCGCGACTGGCGCGCACGCACAGCTCGCAAAGAATGCAGCGGTTGAAGTCGAGCAATACCTCCGGGTGCGAGGCATCGACCGGCCGATTGGGAAAAAATTGCGGGAAATGCGGTGTCAACATCTCCAGTTCGTAGGCCAGCGCCTGCAACATGCAGTTGCCGCTCTTTTCGCACGACGGACAGAAATGATTGCCTTCGACAAACAACATCTGCAACATCGTCCGCCGCTTGTCGTTGAGATCCGGCGAGTTGTTCTCGACCTCCATGCCGTCCTTGGCCGGCATGGTGCACGCCGACACATAGCGGCCGCTGGCCTTGACGGTGCAGAGCTTGCAACTGCCCTGCGGCTTGAACTCCGGGTGATGGCAGAGATGCGGAATGAAAATATCGGCGGCCATCGCCGCTTCCATGATCGTCTGCCCCTCTTCAAAGGGCACCGGCAGACCATCGAACAACAGCGTTTGCTGTTTCATGCGTCACCTCCAGAAACACGGGCCGCCAGCCCGAAGTGGGCGCCCGGATCGTCGCGCCCGGTCATTCGCCGTGCGCCGGCCAGGGCCTCGTCGAGATCGAAAGCGGGTTCGAAATCGAGCGAGCGCAGCCGTCGCTCATAGGCGGGACGGAATTTGTGCAAGGTGTCGAACAAGGCATTGCAGGCTGCCTGCCCGAGACCGCAGTGGCTGGCAACGTGCAACAAGCGGTGAATCTTGAAAATTTCGTTGATCTCGTACGGCGAACCCTGACCGTTGCCGATCTTGTCCATGCAGTTGGCGACCAGCGAGGTGCCGACGCGGCAAGGCGTGCAGAAACCGCAGCTTTCATGAGCGAAAAAGTGCGCGAAGTTGCGCGCCACCTCGAACATGTCGCGATGCGCCCCAAAAACCATGAACGCGCCAGCCGTCGGCACGTCCTCGAACGCGATCCGCCGCGAAAATTCATGTGTCGCAAGACAGATACCGGAAGGGCCGCTGATCTGCACCGCCTGCGCGTTGCCGGCGCCACAATCGTTGAGCACTTGCTCGACGGAAACGCCGAAGGGGTATTCGTAAATGCCCGGCACTTCGACATCGCCGGAAATCGACAGCAGCTTGGTGCCGGTCGACTGCTTGGTCCCCAGGCCGGCGAACCAGGCGCCGCCTTTCACGGCGATCAGCGCCGCCTTGCACAGCGTTTCGACGTTATTCACCACCGTCGGCTGCCCAAGATAGCCGGCGGTGACCGGGAACGGTGGCCGGATGCGCGGCACGCCGCGCTTGCCTTCCAGCGATTCGAGCAGCGCCGTTTCTTCGCCGCAAACGTAGGCCCCGGCACCGAGACGGATTTCAATGTCGAATGTCAGTCCGGCAACGCCGCACACCGCGTTTCCCAGCAAACCGTCGGCACGACGGTTCCTGAGATTTTCTTCAAGCTGGGGCAGCAGGTAGGCATATTCGCCCCGCAAGTAGAGCAACCCCTTGGTCGCGCCGATGGTGAATCCGGCAACGCTCATGCCGTCGAAGAGCAGATCGGCGTAGCTGGTGAGCAGCACGCGGTCCTTGAAGGTACCGGGTTCGCCCTCGTCGGCGTTGCAGACGACGTAGCGGGCGGAGCGTTCGCCATGGACGGCGGCACGTCGTGCCGACTCCCACTTGATGTGGGTGGTAAAGCCGGCACCGCCACGCCCACGCAGATTGGACAGTTTCATTTCCGCCAACATGCCCTCGGCGCCACGCGCAATCGCCGCCTTCAGGGCTTCGCCTTCCTGCCAATTGCTGTTCAGCAGCGTGTCGCGCCGCCGGATGTTGTCCTCGACAAGAAAATACTCGTTCGGCCACTCGCTCATCGGCACCTGGGCGCGGATCAACTCGCCGATACGACCGATGCGCTCGGCGGACATGCGCGTCATCGCCCGGCCATTGACCAGCAGTGCCGGCCCCTGATCGCACATGCCCGTGCAGGAGGTGGTGTCGACGCTGACCAGGCCATCCTCGGAGACCTTGCCGCGCTCGACCCATAGTTTGTTGCACAAGCGATCGAGCAATTCGGCGCTGCCCAGCATGCGGTCGGTGATATTGTCGGAAAACAACACCCGGTAGCGACCGACGGGTTCCAGATGGAAAAAGGAATAAAAACCGGCCACGCCCTCGACGCGCGCGCGCGGCGTTCCCACGGCCTTGGCGATCACGGTCAGTGCGCCGGCCGGTAAATAGCCCAGGACATTTTGCGTCTCGCGCAGAATCTCGACCAGCAAACCCGCATCGCGGCAATAGCGGTCGAGGATCGGTCGCAGCAGTTCGTCGAACTGCCCTGATGCCAAGATTTTCTCACTCACGACGGGTTCTCCCACAACCACGGCAATGGCCGGCTTTTCTTTCAGCTTAGCGGCTCCACCGGCGGTTCGCCAGCGCGATGTGCCAACCGGCGCCGAGATCCAGCGCGCCGGAATCATCCGCACACCCGGCGGACGGCATAACAATGACTGCAATCGCTGGTGCGTTGCACCATAATGAAGACATGCTTGTGACACTGCTCCGGTTTTGGCATTGCCCGCGTGGCGTCCGGCAAACCCGCGGCAGTCCGCACAACGGTGGCGGGAAATTCCTCCCGGCCTGATCCCGAACGTCGTTCGGAGCCACATTCGGAGTACCAGCATGCACGTCGATACCCCTCTTGAATATCTTGAAAGTCGCATCTACGACGAAATCAACATCGGCGACAGTTCGTCGCTGGTCCGCACCCTGCGCCCCGAGGATGTCAAGCTTTTCGCGCTGATGTCCGGCGACATGAATCCCGCCCTGGCGAACGCCGAATTCCGGCACAGCGGCCTGTTTCAGGATTTTATCGCGCACGGCATGTGGACCGCCTCGCTGCTTTCGACCACCCTGGGCACGCAGTTTCCGGGCCCGGGAACGGTGTTGATCAAATCGGCCACCCACTTTGCCCGTTCGGTGGCCATCGGCGACACGATCACCGTGACGGTGGTCGTTCAGAAAAAATTCGCTCACAACCACCACATCATTCTCGACTGCAGTTGCGTCAATCAAAATAATTTGCTGGTGCTGTCCGGCAGTGTCGAGGTGCTGGCGCCCGCCGAGAAAATCCGCACCAAGCGGACGGCGATGCCGGAAATCACCATTTCCGACAAATACGCCCGCCTTCAGGTGCTGGTGTCGCGTGCGGAGGGCCTGGCGCCGATCGACATGGCGGTGGTGCATCCCTGCGACCGTGAATCGCTGCGGGGCGCCCTGATGGCGGCGGATGCGAATCTGATCGACCCGATCTTGATCGGGCCGGAACAGAAAATTCGCGCCGTCGCCACCGAAAACGGCCTCGACCTCAAGCGGCACCGGATCGTGAACGTCAAGCACAGTCACGAAGCCGCCGCGATGGCGGTGACGTTGATCCGGAACAACGATGCCGAAGCCTTGATGAAAGGCAGCCTGCACACCGACGAACTGATGACGGAAGTCGTCTCGCATCGCGGTCTGCGCACCGCGCGTCGGATCAGCCACGCCTTCTTGATGGACGTGCCGACCTACCCGCGCCCGATCATGATCACCGACGCGGCGATCAACATCCAGCCAACCTTGCAGGAAAAAGCCGATATCATCCAGAACGCCATCGATCTGGCGCACGTCATCGGCAATCCGGAACCGAAAGTGGCGATTCTTTCGGCCGTGGAAACGGTCAACCCCAAAATCCAGTCGACGCTGGACGCCGCCGCCTTGTGCAAGATGGCCGACCGGCGGCAGATCAAAGGCGGTCTGCTCGACGGGCCGCTGGCGTTCGACAACGCCGTTTCCATCGTTGCCGCCAACACCAAGGGCATCGACTCGGCGGTCGCCGGGCGCGCCGACATTCTGGTGGTACCCGACCTGGAATCGGGCAACATGATCGCCAAGCAGCTTGAATACCTGGCCAATGCGCTCTCGGCAGGCATCGTACTCGGCGCCAGCGTGCCGATCGTGCTGACCAGCCGCGCCGATACCGCTGAAACACGCATCGCCTCCTGCGTCATCGCGGCCTTGATCGCACACGCCACCCGCGAAAAACTGAAGGGCGCCGGCTGAACCCGCCCGAAAGACACGCACGCCGCGAGGAGTGCGTGTCTCAAAAATTTCTTGCATCGCCGGGCCGTACGCAAGACCGTGATTTCGCGGCATTTCCCGCCGCCTGCGCCTCATGGCCATGAAACCATATTTAGTCAAGCCGTTGCTTACGGAAACTGCATGTAGTACCTTTTGCTGATCGCGCCACCTCCTCTGGCGTTGCGCGACCGCTCGCCGCGGAACAACTCCGACGGCGATTGCGGCAATTTCTTTGCAAACAACACTTTCCGGAAAGACAGAGCATGAGTCAGCTTGCACACCAGTTATCGCTGTCGGCGATCGCCGAGCCGCCCGCCGTCGCGCCGTTGGGCGAACAAGAAATCTCTGTCGAGGTGCTGATCGAAAAATACGCCAAGGGCAACGAGACATCGGTCCACGACGTACGCCGGCGCGTCGCTCGCGCCCTGGCGGCCACCGAGGATGAAAAGCAGCGTCTTCACTGGGAAAACCGGTTTCTGTGGGCGCAAGAAAACGGTTTCGTCCCCGCTGGACGGATCAACTCGGCTGCCGGCACGACCTTGGCGGCAACGCTGATCAATTGTTTTGTCCAGCCGATCGGCGATTCGGTGGTCGAAATCGTCGATGGCAAGCCCGGCATCTACAGCGCCCTGGCCGAAGCGGCCGAAACCATGCGTCGTGGCGGCGGCGTGGGCTACGATTTCTCGTCGATCCGTCCGATGGGCGCGCAAGTCAAGGGCACGCAGTCGCGTGCCTCGGGGCCGGTGTCGTACATGCGCGTTTTCGACCGTTCGTGCGAAACCGTCGAATCGGCCGGCGCCCGCCGCGGCGCGCAAATGGGCGTGCTGCGCTGCGACCACCCGGATATCGAAGTCTTCATCCACGCCAAGGACCATGGCGATCTGAGCAATTTCAACGTTTCCATTGCCGTTACCGACGATTTCATGACGGCGGTCGAAGCCGACGCCGAAATCGAACTGACGCACCGTGCCGAGCCGAACAGCGACATGAAGCATGGCGGGGCGTTCCAGCGCGAGGACGGCATGTGGGTTTACCGGCGCGTCCGCGCGCGCGGGCTGTGGGATCAGGTGATGAAATCCACCTACGATCACGCCGAGCCGGGCATCCTGTTCCTCGACCGCATGAACAAGGACAACAACCTGTACTACTGCGAAGTGATCGAGGCCACCAACCCCTGCGCCGAACAACCGCTGCCGCCCTATGGCTGCTGCTGCCTGGGTTCGATCAACCTGACACTGTTCGTCAAGGATCCTTTCAGCACCCGCGCCGAATTCGATTTCGCGGCGTTTGCCGACGTGATCAAGGTGTCTACGCGCATGCTCGACAACGTCCTCGACGTCACCGCCTGGCCGCTCGAAAGACAACGCCAGGAAGCGGCCAACAAGCGGCGCATCGGGCTGGGCTTCACCGGTCTTGGCGACACCTTGTGCATGTTGTGCCTGCGCTACGACCGTGTCGAAGCGACCGCCATGGGCGCGCGGATCGCCGAATTCATGCGCGACACCGCCTATCAGGCCTCGGTCGAACTGGCGCAGGAACGTGGCGCCTTCCCGCTATTCAACGCCGAGCTATACCTTTCCGGCGGCAATTTCGCCTCGCGGCTGCCCGCCGAAATCAAAATGCAGATTCGTCAGCACGGCCTGCGCAACTCGCACCTGTTGTCGATCGCCCCGACCGGCACCATTTCGCTGGCTTTCGCCGACAATGCCTCGAACGGCATCGAACCGCCGTTCTCCTGGACCTACAACCGTAAGAAACGCATGGCCGACGGCACGCTCAAGGAGTACGCCGTGGAAGATTACGCCTGGCGACTCTACAAACATCTCGGCGGCGATGTCGAGAAACTGCCGGACTATTTCGTCACCGCGCTGGAAATTTCGGCCAAAGCGCACAAGGACATGGTCGCCGCGGTCGCGCCGTACATCGACACCTCGATTTCCAAGACGGTCAACGTGCCGGCCGAATACCCCTACGACGATTTCCAGGATCTTTACATGAGCGCCTGGAAATCCGGCCTCAAGGGCCTGGCCACCTATCGACCGAACAGCGTTCTCGGCGCCGTGCTGTCGGTCGAATCGCAAAAACAGGCCGAGGAAAAAAAACAGCCGCAAGATTTCGTCACCGGCGACGCCAACCGTCGCCTGACGATCAAGACCCTGCCCGCGCCCGTGCTGGCCAGCCTGCGCTGGCCGAACCGTCCCAGCCTGCCGGAAGGCAACATGGCCTGGACCTACATGATCGAACACACCCACGGCAAATTCGCACTGTTCGTCGGGCACATCGAGCAGGAAGAGCGTTTCTGGCCCTTCGAAACATGGGTCAACGGCCCGGAACAACCGCGCGGCCTCGGTGCCGTCGCCAAAACCCTTTCGATGGACATGCGCGCCAATGACCACGGCTGGCTGGCGCTGAAACTCGAATCGCTGGCCAAGACCGCCGGCGAGGAAAGTTTCGACATGGCCATGCCGCCGCACGGCGAACGCAAGAAAATGCCCTCGGTGGTCGCCGCGATGGCACAACTGATCCAGTATCGCGTCGACAAACTCGGCTCGTTCAATCACCAAGGCCCAACGCCGGTACTCGACGCCATGTTCAGTCTCAAGGAACCGAAAACCGGCACCGACGGCACGTTGTCATGGACCGTTGACGTGTTCAACCCGGCCACCGGCGAGGATTTCGTTCTCGGCCTGAAGGAAATCACCCTGCCCGACGGCGTTACCCGCCCCTACTCGGTATGGCTTGCCGGCAACTACCCGCGCGCGCTCGACGGCCTAACCAAGCTTTTGTCGCTCGACATGCGCGTTCTCGACCCGGCCTGGGTCGGCGTCAAACTCAGGAAACTGCTCGACTATCCCGAGCCGCTTGGTGACTTCATGGCCTACATTCCCGGCACCCGCCGTCAAACCAATTACCCATCGACGGTAGCCTATCTCGCGCAACTGATCATCCACCGCTACGCCATGCTCGGCATTCTCGACGAAAACGGTTTGCCGTTGCAGCAGATGGGAATCCTGCAAACACCGGCCGGCGGTACGGCCGCCAAGCCGACAGCCGGCAAACTGTGCGGCGAATGCGGCAACCTGACGATGATCCGCAAGGACGGCTGCGACTTCTGTACCGCCTGCGGAGCGGTGGGAAGTTGCGGATGAACCTGGACTAGACAAAACGCCGTAAGTGACGAGAGCGGACGAACGACGACCAGGTTATTCGACGGCCAAGTTCGTGACGCGTCCCGGCCGCCCGATGTTGGGCTTTGGTGGACGCGCGGTGGCGTCTACCAGAGCAATCACATTTAAATAGACATCACGGCGCCTAACAGGATGCTCAAAAAGACCCTGACGCCTTCGGCCATTTGGCGCTGACGATGATTAAATATCTGCCGTTCAACCCTGTTGGTGCCTGGAAACCGGATTTCAGCCGGTGCTATGGCCCCTTTCGGGGTTGTTGGTCGCCTTTCAGCGACCTGCGGGCGGATTTCGCCCTATGTGACAGACAATCGCCAGCCGAACAGCG
>JAKOTN010000155.1 GCA_029776255.1 Pseudomonadota bacterium | reverse complement strand
AACACTGGTGTGCGCGGTGAGCCGTCCGGTTTCTGCAGGCGCACGATCTCCAGCTGCAGCCCTGGCACCTTCTGGGCCAGCACCCAGTCGGCCGCTTGGCGCACCACGGTCTCGATGTGGCCATGGGCCACCCAGTCCGGGTCGAAGGAGGGTGATTTCGCCGGGATGGCGATGTAGTCGGTCAGCCGGCGGACGATGTCCCCGTCCCATTGGGCGCTGATCCCGGCCAGGGCGCGGCCGGTGTCAAGCAGGGCAGAAGCGGGGATTTCGCGGTGGATGGGTGCATTCATGGTCGTTGGGCTGCCGGGGGAAGGTGTTGCGATGTTCAAGGCAGCACTTTACGCCCTCGGCGCTGCACGCGCCAGCGTCCGGTCATCCTGCTGCCTGGTGGCGCCCGGGCGGCCTCAGTCCGATCCGGCGCGTCGCAGCGCGAGGGCCGCGTGAGCACGCTCCAGGGCCTTTGCGATGGCCGCCGCGCGGGCCGGTTTGCTGAGGTAGTCGTCCATGCCGGTGGCCAGGCAGGTGCTTTGGTCGCCCTCCATGGCGTTGGCGGTCATGGCGATGATCCAGGGGCGGCGCACCTGCGGAACCTGCGCGACGATCTGCCGGGTGGCATCCAGGCCGTCCATGACCGGCATCTGCACGTCCATCAGCACGACATCCAGGGCAAGCGCTTGCGAATTTGGCCTAACTCAACCATGGCAATTCTATTATGCTACAGGTGCTTTAAGTGGATTTTTAGATAATGCACCTACTGCTATTTCATTTTATCATTTAGCATATGGCATTGCTAGTGCTCATCAGGGCACGTTGGTTGCTGGCATTTCCGAAGAACTATTAGCTGCTATATCTGTTGGTGCAGTAATATTTGGTTCTTTTACTTATATAGGCAATGGACCTAATTTCATGGTAAAATCTATTGCTGAAGAAAACAAAATCAAATTACCCAGCTTCTTTGGCTACATGTTTAAGTTTTCATTAATAGTGTTATTGCCAGTTTTTATAATTACACAATTAATATTTATATAAAATTTAATATATCAATAAAAAAAGGGCAATGATGCCCTTTTTTTATTGATAAACTATTTCCACTCTAATTTTATACCCATCTAATAAGCTCGAGCAAAAAGGACTCTATGTTTAGATGGATTACCTGTAAATATGCA
>JAKOTN010000152.1 GCA_029776255.1 Pseudomonadota bacterium | reverse complement strand
GGTGCTGTCGGTGACCGGCGACGCCTACGGATCCGCGATGAACCGTGATTTTGACGTCGGCAACCCAGGTCAGTTCATTTTGGCCGCCGTACCCGAGCCCGAGACCTATGCCATGTTGCTGGCGGGCCTGGGCGTCATCGGTGCCATCGCACGCCGTCGGCGCACCAAGTGAACCAGGTGAGGCACGCCATGCAACAACGCTTGTTTCCACTTCCCCACGCGCTCGCAGCTGTCGCCGTTCTGGCCTGCTCTGCCATGGGCGTTTCGGCCCAGTCGCTGGGCCTGTCGAATTACCAGGTTACCGGCAACTATGCGCTGGCCACCTTGGGTGGCCTGGGCTTGGAGGCTTCGGCCGTCACCTTCGCCCGGGATCGCAACAGCCTGTTTTTTGTCGGTGACGAGGGCAAGGGCATCGTCGAGATCAGCCTTGCCGGCGCGACGCTGGGCTCCATGGCATTCAATTGGGCCGGTACAGCCAGCACCAACAACGATGCCGAAGGCCTGACCTACCTCGGCAATGGCCAGTTCGTCGTGGTTGATGAGCGGCCACAGCGCGCTTACCAGTTCAGCTACCAGGCCGGTGGCACGGTGGCCCTGGGTAGTACGCCGTATGCCACGATCAGCAACTACGCGCCGGCCAATATCGGTATCGAAGGCATCAGCTATGACGCACGCGACGGCAGTTTCGTCACCGTCAAGCAGGATTCCGATGGCAATGTGGCGCGGGGACCGCAAGAGGTACGCGCCGGCCAGATGACGTTTGCCCAGGGCGGCGGTAGCACGTCGATACCGGTGCTGTTCGATGCGAACCTGCTGGGCCTGGCGAGCTTGTCGGATGTACAGACGCTGTCGTCGGTTGACCGGTTCTTCGGTACGACGGCGGCCGACAACCTGCTGATCCTGTCACTGGACTCGAAGATGTTGGTCGAGGCCACACGCAGCGGCCAGATTGTCAGCAGCCTGAGCATTGCCGGACTGACGAATCAGGCCATCGAAGGTGTCACGATCGACAACCTGGGCAATATCTATCTGGTGGCAGAAGATTCAGGTACGCCGAATTCGCGCCTGTTCGTGCTCACGACGCCGGTCCCCGAGCCGGAGACCTGGGCCATGATGATGGGTGGCCTGGCCTTGCTGGGTTGGCGCGCACGGCGGCGTCGCGGCTGACGGTCTGAGCCGGCACGGGCACATGGGTGCTCGCACCCACCTAAAAAGTACCACGAACGCCCGCTCGCCCGCGGGCGTTTGCAATGAATGGTCTGCAGCCGCAGCAAACCAGACGCCGGACTGTTCAGGGCGTGTCGCCCGTCCACACCGGCAGCTCTTGCAACGGCACGTCCAGCGCGTTCAGCACCGCCCACGCCGCATACGCATCGTTGGCCGCATACAGGATCTGGCGTGTCTCCAGCGTGGGATTGGCCCAGTTCGACGTGGTCACGCGTTTGGACTTGAGCAGGCGGCGGTTGAACAGCAAGGCGATGGCGGCCTTGACGCCGATGGAGCGCGGGTAGCCGCGGCCGCTGAACACGAAATCGAGATCGAGCAGTGGCTGGGCATAGGTGCCCAGGCGGTGCTTGAGCTGTTTCTGGTCGCTGCGCAGGTCGAAGCCGGCCTTGACCACGTGGCGCGCGGCCAGCACCTCGCGCACCAGCTCGATGTTGTCGGCCTCATGCATCTGCAGCACATAGGCGGCCGTGCCGGTGGCGAACTGCACCACGTCCGGGCCGCGCAGGGGTTCGCCGGCCTTGAAGGTGGGTTTGACCTCGGTGTCGAAGCCCAGGAAGGGGCTTTGCAACAGCACCTCGAGTGCGCTTGTGCGTTCAGCGTCAAGTTTCAATTTATCAAGCAAAAAATGGTCGTGTCTTGCCGAATGTGTGAACCAAACCATCTTAGGAACTTTTTCATCAACATTTATTATGGAATGTGCTTTTATGCCTACTTTGCGTTTTCCATTATTGGGTTTTCGTCCAAAGCATTTTAAAATATCTTGAAAAAGACTGATGGTTGTACTATCAAATATCTCTATTTGCTTGTTTATTACTGCTTTAATTCGGCTGTCCGAAAACAGATTATCCAAAAAAAATAACTACTTTTGCCCATAATATATAGTATTGAGTTATTTAAACAAAAATACTATATATTGAAAAAGTTTTTTAACTCCTTATTCTTAAAAATTTTTTTATCGGACAACAATGATTTTTAATAAATTTCTACTTAATTTACTTTTTTGTCAACCACACAA
>JAKOTN010000112.1 GCA_029776255.1 Pseudomonadota bacterium | reverse complement strand
ACGCTGTAGCGGTTGCGCTGCAGGTGCACCAGCGCCGTGCTGGAGACCCGGGCGAGCACCTCCACGTAACCATCAAACGGCTTGGGGTTGGGCATGAGGCGCAGTTGTTCGTCTTGCAGCACGTCGGCCACCTTCAGCGTGGGCCATTCGGGGTGGTTGAGTTCGGCCCACGCGGCGCGGCACTCCTGGGCCAGCCAGTCGTTGAGCGCCTCCAAGCTGGGCCAGCGTTGCTTGAGTGCCTTGTGCCAGATGCTGCTGCGCCGGTCGCGCACGTTCTTCTCCACGATGCCCTTCTCCCAGCCGCTGGCGACGTTGCAGAACTCGGGCTCGAACAGGTAGTGGCCCGTCATGGCTTCAAAGCGCGCGTTGATCACACGCTTCTTGCCCGCGCCGACCTTGTCCACGGCGGTCTTCATGTTGTCGTAAATACCGCGCTGGGGCACGCCGCCGAAGGCGGCAAACGCCCGGGCATGGGCGTCAAACAGCATCTCGTGACTCTGGGTCGGATAGGCCACCAGCCAGAAGGCGCGGCTGCCACACAGCTTGGTGTGCGCCACCTCCAGGCGCCGGCGCAGCCCGCCCACCCAGGCATATTCGGTGCTCCAGTCGAACTGGAACGCGTCGCCCAGCGCAAACTTCAAAGGAACGAAGGCGGCCTTGCCGACCTTGCCAGATTCCTCCTCTCGCCAGCGCCGCGCAAAGGCCGCGACCCGCCCGTAGCCACCGCTGTAACCCTGCTCGGCCAGGGCTTCGTACAGGGCCTTGATGGTGCGGCGATCGCGTTTGCCGCGATGCTGATCGGCCTTGAGCCAGGTTGCCAGCATCTCGGTGAAACCGTCGAGCTTGCTCACCACCACCCGCTGAGGGTACTTGGGCTGGACCATCTCGCCCTTGCGCAGCCACACCTTGATGGTGTTTCTGGCCAGGCCCGTGCGCCGCTCGATTTCTTTGATTGGAAGGCCGTCGCGCAGGTGCATCCTGCGGATCTTTGCCAGTGTTCCCACGTTGATCACTCCTTGAACCCTCCTGCTCAAAAAACAAGCAGAAGACCTTACTCAAGGGGTCAAAGTTGGATGAA
>JAKOTN010000109.1 GCA_029776255.1 Pseudomonadota bacterium | reverse complement strand
GGTTGCTGGATTTTTCATCTTAAGCCAATTCAGCCGCCACTGTGTTCCGGCGTGCGCCGGGCTATCGCGTGACGGCGCCGGTGGCTAAACTTCATCCTTGACGGCCGCGCCGGCGCAGCGCCGCCGGACCCACCCCGCCACCCACGACCTTGGATACCCCGATGCGACCCGCGCCCATCAACCTCCTCGCCCGATCCGAATGAGCGCCGAAGCCGTCAACCGCGCGCCAAAGAACGGCACGCCGCCCGGGGCGTCGCCGGCGGCATCCGGCGTCGCCGCCGAACTGGCCGGTTTCCGACGCGAAATGCTGCGTTTCGCCGTTCTGCAACTGCGCGATCCAGCCAGCGCCGAGGACGCGGTGCAGGAGGCGATGATCGCCGCGCTTGAAGGCGCCGGCCGTTTTGCCGAACGCGCCAAACTCCGCACCTGGGTGTTCGCGATCCTGAAGAACAAGATTGTGGACATCATCCGGCGGCGCGTCCGGGAGCCGAGCCACGGCGCACCGGACAACGAAATCGACGACGACGATTTCGACTCGCTGTTCAAGAGCAACGGCCACTGGCAAGCCGACAGCCGCCCCGGCGACTGGGGCGATCCTGAAAAAAGTTTTGAGAATCAACGCTTCTGGATGGTTTTCGACGCCTGCCTGAACCGCCTGCCGGCGAGCACGGCCCGGGTGTTCATGATGCGCGAAATGCTGGGCCTGGAAACCGAGGACATTTGCAAGGAATTGTCGATGAGCACCAACAACTGCTGGGTGATCCTGCATCGGGCGCGCATGGGGTTACGGCTCTGCCTGGACCAGAAATGGTTCGCCGCCGAAACGGGCCAACGCCGATGAACTGCCGCGACGCCACTCGTCTGATGTCCAGCGCGCTCGATCGCCGTCTCACGCGCGGCGAGGGTCTTGGCTTGCGGCTGCATGTCCTGATCTGCAAAGGCTGCCGCCATCTCCAGGGGCAAATGGCGTTCCTGCGCCAGGCCTGCCGCCGGGAGCGCGGCGACGATGGACCCGCGGCGCTGCCGCCGGCCGACTGAACGCCGGCCGTCCAACACGCCGCTTATGCAACACGGTTGCATTTGGCCGGCTTCACAGGCAAGATCCGCCGTCCGCCCGGCTCGCGCCATGCGTCGGCCGCCACCCTTCTTGATCACCACACTTGATCACCACACGCCCTTGACCGCTCACACCACGGATTCCGCCGTTTCAGCCGACAGCGCGTCGCCGCCGGTGGCGCGCACCACCGCGCTGTGCGCCGGCGCCGCATCGCGCCTGATGTGGGCGACCGCCGCGCTGGCCGTGCTGTGGTCGGTGGTTTTCTGGGCGCTGGACTGACACCCGCGCCCGCGATGCCCGCCACCGTCTCGCCGAATCCGCCGGTGCTGCGCTTCGACAATCTGACCCTGGGCTATAACCGGCATCCGGCGGTGCATCACTTGCGCGGCGAGGTCGCCACCGGCAGCCTGCTGGCCATCGTCGGCCCCAACGGCGCCGGCAAGTCGACGCTGCTCAAGGCCATCGCCGGCGAATTGCGGCCGCTGCAAGGCCGCATCGAATGGCCACGTGGCCTGCGACGACAGCAGATTGCCTATCTGACACAGCAGGCGACCCTCGATCTCGGCTTCCCGATGACCGTGCGCGACTTCATCGCCCTGGGTCTGTGGCGCGAAATCGGGGCGTTCGCCGGGGTTGACCGCGACCAGCAACGACGTGTCGACGCCGCCATCGACGCCGTTGGCCTGCGCGGGCTGCGCGAACGCCCGATCGGCGCCGTTTCCGGTGGCCAGCTGCAACGCGCGCGGTTCGCCCGCGTGCTGCTGCAAGACGCGCCGCTGGTCCTGCTCGACGAACCTTACGGCGCCATCGACGCGGAAACGGTGCGCGATCTGGCGGCGCTGGTCCGCCACTGGCACGCCGAGGGGCGCACGGTCATCGCCGTGCTGCACGATCTCGAGCACGTCCGCCAGGAATACCCGCAAACCCTGCTGCTGGCACGCGAACGGGTCGCGCACGGCGATACGGCGACGGTGTTGAGCGAAGCCAATCTGCGGCGCGCCGCCGAATTGGCCAGCGGACGCGGCGAGCGCCGGCCGGCGCCGGTCTGTCAGGCGACCCCGGAAGACGCATGAACGACACCTTGCCGACCCTGCCGCTGCTCGCCCCCTTCGTCGAATTCGGCTTCATGCGTCGCGCGCTGGCCGGCTGCCTGGCGCTGTCGCTGGGCGCCACACCGGTCGGCGTATTTTTGATGCTGCGTCGCATGAGTCTGGCCGGCGACGCGATGTCGCACGCCGTTCTGCCCGGCGCGGCCATCGGTTACCTGATCGCCGGACTGTCACTGCCGGCGATGACCATCGGCGGCCTGCTGGCCGGACTGGCGGTGGCGATTCTCGCCGGCGGCATCTCCCGCCACACGGTCATCCGGGAAGACACCAGTCTGGCCACCTTCTATCTGCTATCGCTCTCCGCCGGCGTGTTGATCATTTCGCTGCGCGGCAGCAACGTCGACCTGCTGCACGTGCTGTTCGGCAGCGTGCTGGCCCTCGACGACGCGACATTGCTGCTGCTTGCCGGTTTCGCCTCGTTGTCGCTGCTCGTCCTCGCCCTCGGCCTGCGGCTGTTCGCCCTTGAATGCTGCGACCCGGCCTTCCTGGCCCGCGTCAGCCGACTGGCGCCGCTCGCCCACTACGGTTTCATGATTTTGCTGGTGGTCAACCTGGTCGCCGGTTTCCACGCCCTCGGCACCTTGATGGCGGTGGGAATCATGATTCTGCCGGCCGCCGCCGCGCGCCTGTGGGCCGGCACTCTCGGGCCGCTGCTGCTGATCGCCGTGCTGATCGCCCTTTTGGGCTCGCTGACCGGCCTGCTGCTCTCCTACTACCTCAATCTGCCGGCCGGTCCGGCCATCGTGCTGACCCTTGGCGCGATGTATCTGCTGTCGCTGGCCCTCGGGCCGCTCGGGCCCCTGGCTGGCCGCTGGCGCGCGGGTTGGCATTTCGAACACTGACGACCCGGAGACGAGCGACCATGCGCGCCACCTTCCCAGCCATCGTTCGCCGTCGTCTGACGGCTTTCGTCGTTCTGCTCCTCGCCGCGTCGTTCGCCGGCGCCGGCGAACCCTTGCCGGTGGTCGCCAGCTTCAGCATCCTCGGCGACCTCGCGCAGCGGATCGGCGGCGACCGCGTCAAGGTTTACACCCTGGTCGGCGCGGGCGCGGACGCGCACGTCTATCAACCGTCGCCCGCCGACGCCAGAACGCTGTCCCATGCCCGTCTGGCGATCGTCAATGGCCTGGGTTTCGAAGGCTGGATCGAACGCCTGATCCAATCGTCCGGCTATCGCGGCAAGCTGGTCGTCGCCAGCCAGGGAATCGCGCCGCTCAAGCGACCAGCGGCCACCGCCAGAAACGGGAACGACCCCGCCGACATTCCCGACCCGCACGCCTGGCAGGATCTGACCAACGCCCGACGCTACGTGGACAACATCGCCGCCGCGCTCGACGAGGCCGATCCGGCGAACAAGGCGATCTATCGCGCCAACGCCGCGCGCCTGAACCAGGAAATCTCGGCGCTCGACCGTGAGATCCGGGCCACTTTCGACGCCCTGCCGGCCGAACGGCGCAAGGTGGTGAGCTCGCACGACGCCTTCGCTTATTTCGGCAACGCTTACGGCATCCGTTTCATCGCCCCGGTTGGCGTGAGCACCGACGCGGAACCGTCCGCCGCCGGGATCGGCGCGATCATCCGGCAAATCCGTCGGGAGAAAATCACGGCGATGTTCGTCGAAAACATCGCCGACCCGCGCCTGCTCGAACGCATCAGCCGCGAATCGGGCGCGCGCCTCGGCGGCACCCTTTACGCCGACGCGCTGGCGCCGGCCGGCAAGCCGGCGGACAGCTATCTCGGCATGATGCGCCACAACGCCAGAACGCTGGCCGGCGCGCTGACCACCGCGCCGGCCAACTGAAAACGAGCCGGACGCCGCCACCGACACTCTTTTGCCGCGGCGTGTTGAAAGAAATCCGCGCATGTAATAGGGTTTCGGCTTTTTGGTCGTCAGGGAGATCCGCGCAATGGTCGCAGCCAGCCGCATCAACGCTCACGAAGCTATCGAAACCGCCAGCCGCGACGAACTCGCGGCATTGCAGGCCGAACGCCTGCGCTGGTCGCTGCGCCACGCCTACGACAATGTCGAACATTACCGGAACAAATTCGACGCCCACGGCGTGCATCCGGACGATCTGAAAACGCTCGACGATCTGCACAAATTTCCGTTCACCACCAAGGACGATCTGCGCGCCAACTACCCCTTCAAGATGTTCGCCGTGCCGCGCGAGCAGGTGGTGCGCGTGCATGCCTCGTCCGGAACCACCGGTCAGCCGACCGTCGTCGGCTACACCCAGAAAGACATCGACATGTGGGCGGGCCTGATGGCGCGCTCGATCCACGCCGCCGGCGGCCGACGCGGCGACATGGTGCACATCGGTTATGGCTACGGCCTTTTCACCGGTGGCCTGGGCGCCCATTACGGCGCGGAACGCCTGGGCTGCACGGTGATCCCGATGTCCGGCGGTCAAACCGAAAAACAAGTGCAACTGATCGTCGATTTTCAACCCGATCTGATCATGGTGACGCCGTCCTATCTGCTCAACCTGGCCGACGAATTCAAGCGTCAGGGCGTCGACCCGGCAACGACCCGGCTACGCGCCGGCCTGTTCGGCGCCGAACCCTGGACGCAGCAGATGCGGCTGGAAATCGAAAGCACCTTCGGGCTGGACGCGCTCGACATTTACGGACTTTCCGAAGTCATCGGCCCGGGCGTGGCCAGCGAATGCATCGAGAGCAAGGACGGGCCGGTGCTCTGGGAAGATCACTTTTATCCGGAAATCATCGACCCGGTCACCGGCGAGGTACTGCCGGACGGCAGCCAGGGCGAACTGGTGTTCACCTCGCTGAGCAAGGAAGCGCTGCCGGTGATCCGCTACCGCACGCGCGACCTGACGCGCCTGCTGCCGCCGACCTCGCGCTCGATGCGGCGGATGGACAAAATCACCGGCCGCTCGGACGACATGCTGATCATTCGCGGCGTCAATGTCTTCCCGTCGCAGATCGAGGAACTGGTCCTCAAACAGCCGAAGCTGTCGCCGCATTACCTGATCGAAGTCTGGCGCGACGGCCACCTCGATTCGGTGGCGGTCGATGTCGAACTGAAGCAGGAATTCCGTTACCTGCCGGCGGTCGACAGGGAATACGTCGCCCACACCCTGCAACGGCACATCAAGGCGCTGGTCGGCATCACCACCGAAGTGCGCATTGTCGACATCGGCGGCATCGAACGCTCGCTGGGCAAGGCGCGCCGGGTGATCGACAATCGGCCGAAAGGTTGACCACCGACCGGACGACCGGTCGGCGAGCCATGGACAGTGGCCGTTCAAATCGGCCATAATCCAACGATCTGTTTACGGCGTCCGCCATGAAGTTTCTCTTCGACCTCTTTCCCGTCATCCTTTTCTTCATCGCCTACAAGGTCGACGGCATTTACGCGGCAACCGTCGTCGGCATCGCGGCAACCGTCGCGCAGATCGTGTGGCTGTGGTTCAGGGGCCGCAAGATCGACACCATGCTCTGGATCAGCCTGGCGGTGATCTCGATTTTCGGCGGCTTGACGCTGATCCTGCAGGACGAAAACTTCATCAAGTGGAAACCGACGGCGCTGTACTGGCTGTTCGCCGCCACCCTGCTCGGCGGCCAATTGTTTTTCGGCCGAAATCTGATGAAAGCCTTGCTCGGCGAACAGTTGGAATTGCCCGAGAGCGCCTGGTCCCGGCTGAACTGGTGGTGGGCGACTTTTTTCACCTTCATGGGCGTCGCCAACCTGTTCGTGGCCTTCAATTTCTCGACCGACGACTGGGTCAATTTCAAGCTTTTCGGCGCCACCGGGCTGATGCTGGTCTTCGTGCTCGCGCAGGGCCTGTTTCTATCGAAATATCTCGGGGAGAGCAAATGATGTTCTATGCCATCGTCGGCGAAGACCGTCCCGACTCGCTGGACGCCCGGCTCGCGGCGCGGCCGGCGCATGTCGAGCGGCTCAAGGTGTTACAGGATGAAGGTCGCCTGCTGCTGGCCGGCCCCTTTCCAGCCATCGATTCGCCGGACCCCGGCCCGGCCGGCTTCTCCGGCAGTCTGATCGTCGCCGAATTCGCCTCGCTCGACGCCGCCAAGGCCTGGGCCGACGCCGACCCTTATGTCGCCGCCGGCGTGTACCGTGCGGTTGCCGTGCGACCGTTCAAGAAAGTCCTGCCGGCGTGAGCGGCGGCTTGGGCGACGACACGAACCCGACCGACCTCGCGGCGCTCGTTCGCCGGCGCCTGACGGTGCTGGCGCCGCTGTCCCTGGAATTGATCGACGACTCCGAACGCCATGCCGGCCACCTCGGCGCGCGCGCCGGCGGTCGGCATTTCCGCCTGCGCATCGTCTCGTCGCGCTTCACCGGTCTCGGGCGCCTGGCCCGCCACCGTCTGGTGCACGAAGCGCTCGGCGATCTGCTGCACGGCCCGATCCATGCGCTCGGCGTGCAGGCGCTGACGCCGGCGGAAATCGACGCGGCCGACTCCGCCGATGCCGCCTGAGCCGCGGCTTTACCGTTTTACAACTTCCCCCCAACCCCGCAGAAGAAGGAACACCCGCATGCAGACCCCCACCAAACTGGCCGGCGCGCTCGTACTCGCCGCCTTGATTTCCCTCCCGACCCTCGCCGCCGAAAAAGCAAAAAGTGGCGCCGTGGCCACGGTCAATGGCGTCGCCATCTCGCAGAACCTGGCCAATGCCTTCATCAACGAACAAAAGGCGCAAGGCGCGCCGGACAGCGCGGAACTGAAGAACGCCGTCCGCGAAGAACTGATCCGCCGTGAACTGCTGACCCAGGAAGCGAAAAAACTGGGGCTGGACAAGAGCGCCGATGTCGTCGCGCAAACCGATCTGGCGCGGCAGGCCATCCTCATCCGCGCCTTCGTGCAAAGCTACATCAAGAAGAACCCGATCGGCGACGACAAGATCAAGGCGGCCTACGACAAGATCAAGGCGCAGGCGGGCAGCACCGACTACAAAGTGCGGCACATCCTGGTCGAGCGCGAAGACGAGGCCAAGACGATCATCGCCAACCTGAAAAAAGGCGCCAAGTTCGACGATCTGGCCAAGCAATCGAAAGACCCCGGCTCCAAGGACAAGGGCGGCGATCTTGGCTGGAGCAGCCCGGCCGTCTTCGTCAAGCCTTTCGGCGACGCCATCGTCGGCCTGAGCAAGGGCAAGTACACCGAAACCCCGGTCAAGACCGATTTTGGCTACCACGTCATCCTGCTCGACGACACCCGCCCGGCGACACCGCCGCCCTTCGAACAGGTCAAGCCGCAACTGGCGCAACGCCTGCAACAGGAGCAGGTGCAGAAATACGTCGCCGAACTGCGCGACAAGGCCAAGATCGACTAAATCAGACGACCGTGAAGCGTGTG
This sequence comes from Pseudomonadota bacterium, assembly GCA_029776255.1. Lineage (GTDB taxonomy): Bacteria > Pseudomonadota > Gammaproteobacteria > Burkholderiales > Rhodocyclaceae > Accumulibacter. Next base: position 98,176 of record JAKOTN010000109.1, on the reverse strand, counting down.
GAAAGGGCGCCTTGCGGCGCCCTTTTTATTGCATCGCGACTCTCGCCTTCATTGGACAGGTAGGCGATTCACGCCCCACGCACCCACCGCGGCGAAATCCGCCGCGCCAGATCAGCCATTTTGGGACTGAACGTCTAGCCCAGCCAGCGGCGCGCGTTGCGGAACATCCGCAACCACGGCGAGTCGTGCCAGCCGCGCGCGTGCCAGTCGGCCGGATGCCAGGACATCTGCACGCTGCGGAAAACGCGCTCGGGATGCGGCATCATGATCGAGAAGCGGCCGTCGGCGGTGGTCAGGCCGGCGATGCCGGCGGTGGAGCCGTTCGGATTGTGCGGATAGACCTCGCTGGGCTGGCCGCTGCCGTCGATATAGCGCATCGCCGTCAGCGCGCGCGCCTGCTCGTCGGCGGAGGCGAAAACGGCACGGCCCTCGCCATGCGAGACGACCACCGGCAGGCGGCTGCCGGCCATGCCGGCGAAGAAGATCGACGGCGATTCGGGCAACTCGACCATCGACAGGCGCGCTTCGAACTGTTCGACGCGGTTGCGCTCGAAACGCGGCCAGGCGTCGGCGCCGGGAATGATTTCCTTGAGCGCGCTCATCATCTGGCAGCCGTTGCAGACGCCGAGCGCGAAGGTGTCGGGACGGGCGAAAAAGGCCAGGAAACCGGCGCGCGCCCGTTCGTTGAACAAGATGGTCTTCGCCCAGCCTTGGCCGGCGCCGAGCACGTCGCCGTAGGAAAAGCCGCCGCAGGCGACGGCGCCCTGAAAGTCGGCGAGGGTGACGCGGCCGGCGAGAATGTCGCTCATGTGCACGTCGATGGCCGCGAAACCGGCGCGGTCGAAGGCGGCGGCCATTTCGACGTGGCCATTGACTCCTTGTTCGCGCAGGATGGCGACGCGGGGGCACACGCCGGTGGCGATGAAGGGGGCGGCGATGTCCTCGGCGGGATCGAAGCGCAGCGTCACCGACAGGCCGGGATCGGCGGCGTCGAGCAGCCGGTCGTACGCCTGTCGCGCGCAATCGGGGTTGTCGCGCAATTGCTGGAGGCGGAAACTGGTTTCGGACCAGGCGCGCTGCAAATCGACGCGTTTTTCGTCGAGCACCGGCCGGGCGTTGCGGATGACGCGGATGTGGTCCCAGGGATTGGGCGCGCCGATGAACTGCGTGCGGGCGCCGAGGCCGGCGGCGCGCAGCACGGCCATCACCGGGCCGCGGTCGGCGCGGCGGATTTGCAGCACGGCGCCGAGTTCCTCGTTGAACAGCGCGCGGATCAGTTTTTCGAAGGAACGGCCGCCGAGCAGATCGGGACGCTTTTCGTTGCCGTCGACGTCATTGATCAAGGGGTCGTAACACAGGCCGTCGGTATCGAGCGACACACCGCAATGCGCGGCGAAGGCCATTTCGCAGACAGCGGCGAACAGGCCGCCGTCGGAGCGGTCGTGGTAGGCGAGCAGCAGGTCGGCGGCGGCGAGCCGGCGAATGGCGGCGAAGAAGGCCGGCAAACGCGCCGGATCGTCCACATCCGGCGCCTCGCTGCCGGTGGCGTCGAACACCTGCGCCAGCGCCGAGCCGCCGAGACGGTCGCGGCCAGCGCCGAGGTCGATCAACAACAGATCGGTGTCGCCGGCGTCGAGCACCAGTTGCGGGGTCAAGGTGCGCCGGGCGTCCTGCACGCGCGCGAAGCTGGTGACGATCAGCGACAACGGCGAAACGACTTCTTTCCGCTCCCCGTCGGCCTCCTCCCAGGCGGTGCGCATCGACAGCGAATCCTTGCCGACCGGAATCGACACCCCGATGCGCCGGCAAAGTTCGGCGACGGCGTGCACGGTGTCGAACAGGCGCGCGTCCTCGCCCGGCGCGCCGGCGGCGGCCATCCAGTTGGCGGAGAGCTTGACATCGCCGATCGCGGCGATGTCGGCGGCGGCGATATTGGTCAGCGCCTCGCCAACCGCCATGCGGCCCGACGCCGGCGCGTCGAGAACGGCCAGCGGCGTTCTTTCGCCCATGGCGAAGGCTTCGCCGAGATAGCCCTCGAAGGACATCAGCGTCACCGCGACGTCGGCGCACGGCACCTGCCACGGCCCGACCATCTGGTCGCGCGCCGTCAGGCCGCCGACGCTGCGGTCGCCGATGGTGATCAGGAAGGTCTTGTCGGCGACCGCCGGCAGCCGCAGCACGCGATAGGCGGCTTCCCGGAGGTCGACGCCGGCGGCGTCGAAAGGCACCGGCTGCGACGGCGCATGCGCGACGCGGCGCGTCATTCGCGGCGGCTTGCCGAGCAGCGCGTCGATGTCCATGTCGACCGGACGGTCGCCGAAATGGCGGTCGGCGACCACCAGTCGCTTGTCGGCGGTGGTGGCGCCGACGACGGCGAAGGGACAGCGTTCGCGGTCGCAGAAGGTGGCGAATTCCTCCAGCCGCGCCGGGGCGATGGCCAGCACATAGCGTTCCTGCGCCTCGTTGCACCAGATTTCGGCCGGCGACATCCCCGGCTCCTCGATGTGCACTTCGCGCAATTCGAAGCGCGCGCCGCAACCGGCGCCGTGCGCCAGCTCGGGCAGGGCGTTGGAAATGCCGCCGGCGCCGACGTCGTGCACCGAAAGAATCGGATTGCCGTCGCCGGCCGCGCTGCCGTCGCCGGCGGGCGCGCCCATTTGCCAGCACCGGTCGATCACTTCCTGCGCGCGGCGCTGGATTTCCGGATTGCCGCGCTGCACGGAGGCGAAGTCGAGGTCCTCGGTGTTGCTGCCGGTGCTCATCGAACTGGCGGCGCCGCCGCCCAGGCCGATCAGCATGCCGGGGCCACCGAGCTGGATCAGCAGCGTGCCGGCCGGCAGCGTCCCGGCCTTGAACGACTGGTCGGCGGCGATATTACCGACGCCGCCGGCGATCATGATCGGCTTGTGATAGCCACGCACCACTCGCGCCTCGCCGCTGCCGGTCGCTTGTTCGTAGGTACGGAAATAGCCGGCCAGATTGGGACGCCCGAACTCATTGTTGAAAGCGGCGGCGCCGATCGGCCCTTCGAGCATGATCGCCAGCGCGGAGGCGATGCGCGTCGGGCGACCGTGGGCGGCGGTGGCGCTTTCCCAGGGCCGCGGCGCCGCCGGAAGATGCAGATTCGAAACCGAGAAGCCGCACAGACCGGCCTTGGGCTTGGAACCGCGGCCAGTGGCGCCCTCGTCGCGAATTTCGCCGCCGGAACCAGTGGCGGCGCCCGGGAAGGGCGAAATCGCCGTCGGATGATTGTGCGTTTCCACCTTGGCGAGAATGTGGGTCCGCGCCGGCCGATAGCCGTAGCGGCCGTCGGCGTCGGGATGGAAACGCGCGATTTCGGCGCCTTCGATGACCGACGAATTATCGGAGTAAGCGACGACGGTGCCCGCCGGGTGCGCGCGATGCGTTTCGCGGATCATCCCGAACAGGGTTTCGGCGCGCGGCTGCCCGTCGATCACCCAGGAGGCGTTGAAGATTTTGTGACGGCAATGCTCGGAATTGGCCTGCGCGAACATCATCAGTTCGACATCGGTCGGGTTGCGCCGCGCCTCGGCGAAAACGTCGAGCAGATAATCCACCTCGTCGTCCGACAAGGCCAGGCCCAGGCGGGCATTGGCCGCCAGCAGGGCGTCGCGCCCGCCGGCCAGCAGATCGATCCGACTCAGCGGCGTGGGCGGAAAATGCCGGAAAAGGGCGGCGGCGGCGGCGAAATCGTCGAGCACCGATTCCAGCATTCGGTCATGGAGCACGGCGGCGACGGCGGCGCGGTCGTCGGCGGACAGCGGCCGAGCGCTGTCCAGCCAGTAGGCGATGCCGCGCTCGATGCGCTCGATGCCGTGCAGACCGCTGTTCCAGGCGATGTCGGTCGCCTTCGACGACCACGGCGAGATCGTGCCGATGCGCGGCGTCACCAGCAGCATCCGGCCGCCGGCGCCGCTGTCTTCCGGGCGCTCTTCGAGCAGCGCCGCCAGCCGACGGCGTTCGATCGCCGTGAAGGCCGGCCGGACGGCCACCAGATGCCAGAAGTCGGCGCCGGCAATGCGCACGCCGTCGGCGACCGCCGTCAGACGGCGCTGCAATTCCTGCAGGCGAAAAGACGAAAAAGCGGGAGCCCCGCGAAGAAAAAGGATATCGGCCATGGCGCGCGGCAAAGAAGGGCAGCACGAGCTGCGTTGCGGGAACAGCGGGAAAGAAACAGCGCGATTATAGCCGAGGCGACGCATACGCCGGCCCCGGCCGGCTGCCGACAACGGCGCCAGTGGATTAGAATCGACCCACGCGTCCCGTCGTCACCGTTCGTGAAAGCGCCGCCGTGAAAACCGCCGTGACACCGACACCTGTCCATTCGGGCACTCCCGCCTCGCCACCGCCCGGTGGCCATGCGCGGGGCGTCGGCGACCCCGTCGGCCTCCGCCGCCGCACGGCACGCGCCTCCCGGCGAATTTTCGTGCCATTGGCACCCTTCGCTCCACTTGCCGTTCCACCCAGGGGTCGACTCCGATCATGAGAACAGCCACCCGCTCGCTGGCGCTCTATCGCGCCGCTGAACTGCGCACCATCGAAACCCTTGCCGCCACCCAGCCCCTGATGCAGCGGGCCGGGCTGGCGGCCGCCGATCTGGCCACCTCGCTCTGTCGCGTGCATGGCGCCTCGCTGCTGATCCTCGCCGGACCGGGCAACAACGGCGGCGACGCCTTCGTCGCCGCCCGCCATCTGCGCGAGCGCCGCTTCGACGTCCATCTGGTCTTCGCCGGCGAAGTCGGCCGTCTGCCAAAGGACGCGGCGGCGGCCCACAAACGCTTCATCGACGACGGCGGCCATGTCCTCGATTGCATTCCCAGCGGCCCGTGCTGGGGATTGATCGTCGACGGATTGTTCGGTATCGGCTTGCAACGGCCGATCGGCGGTCGCCACGGCGAGCTGGTGCTGGCCGCCAACGCCCTGGCGGCGCGCGACCATTGCCCGCTGCTGGCGCTCGATTGTCCTAGCGGCCTCGACGCCGACACCGGCCAACTCCGCGGCACCAGCATTCGCGCCAGCCACACCATCACCTTCATCGCCAGCAAACCGGGACTGCACACCGGCGACGGGCCGGAACACTGCGGGCAATTGTCGATCGCCCCGCTCGAACTCGCCGCCGAGCGTCTGGTGCGGCCGACGGCGCGCACGGTGGCGCAAGCCTTGTTCGCCGACTGCTTGCGGCCGCGCGCGCGCAACAGCCACAAGGGCAGCCACGGCAGCGCCGGCATTCTCGGCGGCGCCGACAGCATGGTCGGCGCGGCGTTCCTGGCCGGGCGGGCGGCGCTCAAGCTCGGCAGCGGCCGCGTCTACCTCGGACTGCTCGACGACCGGGCGCCGGCCTTCGACCCTCTCCAGCCGGAATTGATGCGGCGCCGCCCGGAGGCACTGCTCGCCGCCGGCCTCGACGCGCTGGCCTGCGGCCCGGGCCTGGGCGTCGGCGAATCCGCGCTGGCGCTGCTCGAACGCGCCTGCGCGCTGGATATCCCGCTGCTGCTCGACGCCGACGCGCTCAATCTGCTGGCCGGTGCGCCGCGTCTACAGCAGGCGGTGCTCGCCCGCGAAGCGCCAACGCTGCTGACGCCGCATCCGGCGGAAGCCGCCCGGCTGCTCGGCGGCGACACCGGCGACGTCCAGGCCGACCGCGCCGCCGCCGCGTTGCGACTGGCCGAACGCCATCGCGCGACGGTGGTGCTCAAAGGCTGCGGCAGCATCGTCGCCACCCATGATGGCCGCTGGTTCGTAAACACCACCGGCAATCCCGGCCTGGCCACCGCCGGCACCGGCGATGTGCTCAGCGGCTTCGCCGTCGCCCTGCTGGCGCAAGGCTGGCCGGCACTCGACGCCTTGCTGGCGGCGGTGCACGTGCATGGCGCCGCCGCCGACGAGCGCGTCGCCGCCGGCATCGGGCCGCTCGGATTGACCGCCGGTGAACTGATCGACAGCGCGCGCGCCTGTTTCAACCGCTGGATCGCCGCCCGTGCCGGATAAACGCGGCGGCGCGCCGCTACCGCTGGCCGGCGTGCTGCCCTGCCTGCTGGCGATGCTGCTCTTCGCCGCGCTCGACGCCACCGCCAAACACCTCACCGCCTTTCTGGCGGTACCGCTGATGGTCTGGGGGCGCTATCTGGTGCATTTGCTGATCATGCTGGTGACCGTGGCGCCGAGCAGCGGCCGCGACATCGTCGTCACCCGCCGGCCGGGATTGATGGTGCTGCGCGGACTGCTGCTGGTCGGCGTCACCCTGCTCGGACAACTGGCGTTGCGCACCTTGCCGCTCGCCGAAACGACAGCGCTGGTCTTCATCGCCCCCCTGCTGGTGGCGATTCTCGCCGGTCCGTTGCTCGGCGAACGGGTGCGCCCGCGCGCCTGGCTGGCCACCGTCGCCGGTTTCGCCGGCGTGCTGCTGATCGTCCGCCCCGGCGGCTCGCTCGCCGGCGACGGTGTCGCCTGCGCCCTGGGCGCGGCGTTGTGCTACGCCGGCTACCAGTTGCTGACCCGCAAGCTCGCCGCCACCGAACCGCTGTTGCGCCTGCTGTTCCACACCGCGCTGGTCGGTACCCTGGCCATGCTGCCGGTCTTGCCCTTCGCCTGGGACGGGCGCCTGCCGACACCGCTGCAAAGTCTGTTGATCGTCTCGCTCGGCCTCTACGGCGGCGTCGGCCACTTCCTGCTGATCCGCGCCTTCCGCGAAACGCCGGCCTCACTGCTGTCGCCGCTGCTGTACATGCAACTGGTCTGGGCAACCCTGCTCGGCTGGCTGATTTTCGCGCAATTACCGGATCTGGCGACCACCGTCGGCATGCTGATCATCGGCGCCTCGGGGCTTTCCCTGGCCATCCGCTGGCCGGGCGACGAGAGCCGCGAGTCGAGCCGAACCGGCTAAGTGTTCATCCCGCCGACTGGCCGGCGCCGCAAGCGGCGCGTCGGAGACGATCGGCGACCGCCGCCCAGGCCGGCGTTGCCGGCAGGGCTTCGACGACGATCACCTCGGCGCCGCAGTGGTCGAGCTCGCGCAAGGTGGCGTAGAGGGCACTGGCATAGGCGGCGGGGGTGTCCGGCAGGCGCCGGAGGGCATGCGCGCTCTCGGCGCGGGCGGGTGCCGACCGACACAGCACCGCGCAGCGACGGCCGGCGGCGTGCAAGGTGTCGATGAGCTGATCAAGGTGTTTGCCGGCCGCCAGCCGCAGCGGTGTCGTCGGGGCGTAATGCGCGTCCAGCGAGCCGGAAACGCGCGGCGCGTCGGCGGCGCGTGGCCGGGCGACGATTTCCGGCAGGACACCGGCGACGTCGGCGATTCGTTCCGGGCTGACGTGTCCGGGGCGCAGCACGCGGGGTGGAAAGCCCTTGCCGGCGCTCAGGTCGAGAATGGTCGACTCGATGCCGACCTGGCAACGGCCGCCGTCGAGGATCAATGACACGGCGTCGCCGAGTTCCTCGCGCACGTGCGCGGCCTCGGTGGGGCTGATGCGGCCGAAGCGGTTGGCCGACGGGGCGGCGATGCCGCTCATGCCGCCGACACCGCCGCCGGCGGCGGCGTGGGCGCGCAGCAGGGCGAGCGCCAGCGGGTGCGCCGGCACGCGCAGTCCGACGGTGTCCTGGCCGCCGGTAACGGCGGTCGGCACGCGCGGGTGGCGTTTGAGAATCAGCGTCAGCGGACCCGGCCAGAACGCCTCGGCCAGTTCCCAGGCCAGCGCCGGAATGTCCCGCGCCCAGCGGTCGAGGTAGTCGCCGCCGGCCAGATGAACGATCAGCGGATGGTCGGCGGGCCGGCCCTTGGCGGCAAAAATCCGTCCGACGGCGGCGGGATTGGCGGCATCGGCGCCCAGGCCGTAAACCGTTTCGGTGGGAAAGGCGACCAGCGCGCCCTCGTTCAGCAGGGCGACGGCGCGGGCGAGCGGCCCGGACGTCGGCTCAGTGGGCGGCATCGACGATGCCGATGGCGGCGCGCGCCGCCATGGCGCGTTGGCGGGCGCGCTCGGGGTCGGGGTCGATGACGGTGAAATGCCCCATCTTGCGACCGGGCCGGGCGTGATGCTTGCCGTAGAGATGCAGTTTCAGCCCGGGAACGGCGTGCAGGGCCGACCAGTCCGGTTCGCGGTAGCGCGGCCCGCCGGCGGTATTTTCGTACCACAGGTCGCCGAGCAGATTGACCATCGCCGCCGCCGAGTGGGCGCGCGTTTCGCCCAGCGGCAGGCCGCACAGCGCGCGCACCTGCTGTTCGTACTGGCTGCCGACGCAGGCGTCGAGCGTGTAGTGGCCGCTGTTGTGCGGGCGCGGCGCCATTTCATTGATCAGCAGGCGGCCGTCGACGACGAAAAACTCCACGGCCAGGGTGCCGACGTAGCCGAGACGCTCGGCGATGGCGCCGGCGAGATCCGCCGCGTGTTCGCGCAGCGCCGGCGGCACCCGCGCCGGAACCAGCGACACGTCGAGGATGCCCTTGCGGTGACTGTTTTCGGCGGTCGGAAAGCTCCGCCGCGCGCCGTCCTCGCCGCGCGCCAGCACCACCGACACTTCGCCGTCGAGCGGCAGGCGTTGTTCGAGCACGCAACTTTCGCTCTTGAAATGCAGGAAGGCGGCCAGCGCCGCCTCGCGATCGGCGACCACCGCCTGGCCCTTGCCGTCGTAGCCGAAACGGGCGACTTTCAGAATGCCGGGGAACAGGCTGTCGGGCGCCGCGCGCACATCCTGTTCGCCGTGCACCTCGACATAAGCGGCGTGCGGCAGACCGTTGTCGCGCAGAAAGTTCTTTTCGGCGATGCGGTTCTGGCATACGCCGACCGCAGTTGCCGACGGGCGGACGACGGTGAACTTGTCGAGATAATCGAGCGTGCCGGCGGGAACGTTCTCGAATTCGGTGGTGATCGCGGCGCAGCCCTGCGCCAGTTGGTCGAGCGCGGCGTAATCGTCGTAGGCGGCGATCAACTGCCGATCGGCGATCGAACCGGCGGGGCTGTGCGGGTCGGGATCGAGCACCCACACCCGATAGCCCATTTCATGCGCGGCGGCGACGAAGAAGCGGCCGAGCTGGCCACCGCCGAGCATGCCGAGAGTGGCGGGGGGGAGAATCATCGGACGGACGAGCGATGACGGGCGGTGGCGCGGTTCATGATGCCGGCAGCGTCAGCGCCAGCACTTTCGCGGTCTGCGCGCGCCGGAATTCGGCCAGCCGCCGGGCCAGCGCGGGATCGTCGCCGGCCAGCATCGCGACGGCGAACAAGGCGGCATTGGCCGCGCCGGCCTCGCCGATGGCGAAGGTGGCGACGGGAACGCCCTTCGGCATCTGCACGATGGAGAGCAGCGAATCCTGGCCGGAAAGCGCTTTCGACTGCACCGGCACGCCGAGAACCGGCACGGTGGTCTTGGCGGCGAGCATGCCCGGCAGATGGGCCGCGCCGCCGGCGCCGGCGATGATCGCCCGCAGTCCGCGGGGACCGGCGGTTTCGGCGTAGTCGAAGAGCAGATCGGGCGTGCGGTGCGCCGAGACGACGCGCGCTTCGAACGGCACCTCGAATTCCTTGAGCACCGCCGCCGCCGCCCGCATGGTCGGCCAGTCGGAATCGGAGCCCATGACCACCCCGACCCGCGGCGCGGGTGTCGTCGGCGCGTTCATCGGCCCGCCTCTCGCTCGGCGGCTTCGAGGGTGTTGGCCAGCAGCATGGTGATGGTCATCGGCCCGACGCCGCCGGGAACCGGGGTGATGGCGGCGGCGATTTCGCTGACCGGCCCGAAATCGACATCGCCGCACAGCTTGCCGTCCGGCAGGCGGTTGATGCCGACATCGATGACCACCGCGCCCGGCTTGACCATCTCGGCGGTGACGAATTTCGCCTTGCCGAGCGCGGCGACCAGAATATCGGCGCGCCGGGTGTGGAAGGCCAGATCGCGGGTTTGCGAGTGGCAGACGGTCACCGTGGCGCTGGCTTGCATCAGGAGCATGGCCATCGGTTTGCCGACGATGTTCGAGCGGCCGAGAACCACCGCCTCCTTGCCCTTCAGTTCAATGCCGGCGTCGGCGAAGAATTTCATCACGCCATACGGCGTGCAGGGAATGAAGCGCGGATTGCCCTGCATCAAGGCGCCGACGTTCTCGGCGTGAAAGCCGTCCACATCCTTGGTCGGCGAAATCGCCTCCAGCACCGCGTCGCTGTCGAAATGCCGGGGCAAGGGCAGTTGCACCAGAATGCCGTGGATTCGCGGATCGGCGTTGAGTTCGGCGATCTTGTCGAGCACCGTCCGCTGATCCACGTCGGGCGGATAGCCGATCTTTTCCGAGTGGATGCCCGCCTGCAAACAGGCGTTGACCTTGTTGCGCACATAGACCTGCGAAGCCGGGTCGTCGCCGACCAGAATCACCGCCAGACCGGGGCGCATGCCCTGCGCGGTCAGCACCGTGGCGCGCGTCTTGAAATCGGCGCGCAGCTTCTGGGCCAACGCGTTGCCGTCGAGGATTTTTGCCGTCATCGTGAATTTTCCTGAAGTGCGGGAAGGTCGCCGCCGCTTGGCCGGCCACCGGCGTCAAGGCCGCGATTCTAGCGCAGATTTCCCGCGCCAATCGGGCCGGGGCCTAATCGAACCCGCCTCGAACCCGCCTCGGATCAGACCAAGCCGACCTCGGCTTGCGCCGCGTGCTCGGCGTCTTCCGCCGCCCGGCGCCCGGCGGCGAACGCCTGCCGGTTGAGTTCGACCAGTTCCGCCTTTTTGCTGGCGAAACGCTTGAGAATGCAGCGTTCGAGCACTTCGGCCGGAAAGGGCAGATGGTCGGAAATGGCGCCGAGCATCACCGTGTTGCCGAGCCTGAAATTGCCCAGCGCCTCGGCGATGGCCGAGGCGTCGAAGGAGACGACGTGCGTGCCGGCGGCGCGCATCGCGGCCACCGGGTCGGCCGGGTAGTCGAACAGGCCGAGGTCGACCACCGGCGGCACCAGCCGGCCGGTGTTCATCAGCACCAGGCCGTCGGGCCGCAGCATGTGCCGCCAGCGCATCGCCTCGGCGGCCTCGAAACCGAGCAGCACGTCGGCCGAACCCGGCGTGATCTGCGGCGACAACACGCGTTGGCCGAAACGCAGGTGCGACGACACCACGCCGCCGCGCTGCGCCATGCCGGCAACCTCGGTTTTCTTGACGTCGTGACCGAGGGCGATCGCCGCCTCGGCGAGAATTTCGGTGGCGGTCATCACCCCCTGGCCGCCGGTGCCGACGACGAGAATATTGGTGGTGGCGAACGTGCGTGTTTCAGACATCGATTTGAATCCTTTCGAACCTTTCAGCAGCGGTAAAACGGCGCGGCGACCGGCCGGGCCCCGTCTTGCGGGTCGGTCGGCCGCTCAGGAGCGGGCGGTTTGCCCGGCGTCCTTGCGCACCACCTTGATCGGGATCGCCACGCTGTCGGCATGGACGATCGCATCCGGCGCGCAGGGCTTCAGACAGAGTCCGCAGCCGGTGCAGGCCGCGCTCTCGATGCGCACGAACGCGAGATCGACCTCCCGGCCGCTGGCCTTCTTGACGCGGTCGCGACGCGTGACGTGAATCGCCGGGCAGCCGACATCGACACAGTTGCCGCAGCCGGTGCATTTGTCCTCGATCACCGTGTAGGGCTTCAGCGGATGGTAATCCTTGATCAGCACGCAGGGCTGGCCGGTGATGATCACCGACGGCTCCGGGATCTTGGTTTCCTCGCGCAGCGTCTTCAGCAGCACCGGCAGTTCGTAGGCATTGACCTCATGCACGCGCTCCTCGCGAACGCCCAGTGCCTTGACCAGCCTGGCGAAATCGACACGCGGCGCCTCGACGCCGTGAATGTCGCGGCCGCTGCCCGGGTTATCCTGACCGCCGGTCATGCCGACGGCGCGGTTGTCGAGCAGCAGCACGGTGACGTTGCCACGGTTATAGACGATGTCCAGCAGGCCTTGCATGCCCATGTGCAGGAAGGTGGAATCGCCGATCACGGCAACGATCTTCTTGTCCTTTTCGCCCTCGGCACGGCCCTTGTCCAGACCCAGGGCCATGCCCATCGAAGCGCCCATCGAAATGCAGGCGTCGAGCGCGTTCCACGGGTGGCCGAAGCCGAGCGTGTAGCAGCCGATGTCGCCCGAGATGGTGACGTTGCGCAACTGCGAGAGGGTGTAATAGACGCCCAGGTGCGGGCAGGCGACGCACATCGTCGGTGGCCGCGGGAAAACCGGCATCGGCACGGCGGCCGCCGACGCCGGCGGCGTTTCGCCGAGCAGGCCGGCAACCGCCGGCTTGAGCACCTGCGGCGACAGTTCGCCGGATTGCGGCAGGATGTCCTTGCCGCTGACGACGAAACCTTGCGCCTTGAGTTCGGTTTCCATCAACCCTTCGACCTCCTCGACCACCACCACGCGCTCGCAGTCGCTGGCGAAGCGACGCAGGCTGTCGTAAGGCAGCGGGTAGGAAAAGCCGAGCTTGAACACCGGCGCGTCCGGGAAACTCTCGCGCACATGCATGTAGGCCGGGCCGGAGGCGATGAACCCGACCCGCCGGTCGCCGCCGGCCTCGGCGATGTTGAGCGGGGAAATCTCGGCCTCGGCGCGCAGCCGGTTCTCGCGTTCGAACATCAGCGGCAGGCGACGACCGGCGGCGGTCGGCACCATCACCCAGCGGCCGACATCCTTGGTGAAGCCCTCCACCGGGCGCTCGCGACGCTCGCCAACGGCAACCAGCCCCTTGACGTGGCAGATGCGGGTAGTCATGCGCAGGATCACCGGCGCCTGGAAGCGCTCGGAAAGTTCGAACGCGTGGAGCGTGAAATCGCGCGCCTCTTGCGAATCGGCGGGTTCGAGCACCGGCAGGTGCGCGAAGCGACCCCAGAAACGCGAATCCTGCTCGTTCTGCGACGACGACAGCCCGACATCGTCGGCGACGGCGATCACCAGGCCACCGGCGACGCCGGTCAGGGTCATGGTCATCAACGCGTCGGAGGCGACATTCATTCCCACGTGCTTCATCGCGCAGAAGCTCCGCGACCCGGCCATCGCCGCGCCGAAGGCCACTTCCAGCGACACCTTCTCATTGACCGACCACTCGGTGTAGATATCCGGATAGGTGGCGATGTTCTCGAGAATCTCGGTCGACGGCGTGCCGGGATACGCCGCCGCCACGCGCGCGCCGGCCTCCCATACCGCCCGCGCCACCGCGTCGTTACCGGACATCAGAAGTCGGCCGGGTGCGGAAACCGGCTGGGTCGCCTTCGCTGCGTCTGCCACTGCTGCCGTCATTGTTTCTCCTTGCGAGCGAAAAAATCGTCGGACAAAGGCGAGACCGTCGCGATTCAAGGGAACCCCCCATTGGCGCGGATCGGCTTGCCGGAAAGCTACCGGAAAGCGTCGCCGTTGCGGTGAGCGCGTAGGGTACCATGACCGTGGGCCATCGCCACAGACCGGGGCGCGGCGGGGACGGTTATCGTCCGCGACGAACACCGGGAACGACACACGAGGATTCGCCAGGGGTTTCTCTCCTCGACGGTCGCTGATACGGCTCCGCCGGGTGTCAACGTCCGCGAGGTGCTGGAAAATCGTCGAATGACGGTCGGCGAAAAGCACGAGGGGCCATCGAACCTGATCGCGCCACTTTGCTGAAACGCAGGCCCGTGCGTCCAAGCGCGTGGCCAAATCGAACAGTTATTGAATAGTCGTCGGCCAATCGTCGGCCGATAGCCACGACAATGGGCCAACGGAATGCAGAGACTCGGCAACCGTTCGCAAGGCGGTTGCCAGACTGCGTGGTTTTTGGTCTTGGTTGGCCCTTCGCCGGTGGCGAAGGAGCGTTTCACGCGGAGAAGGCGAGGCGGTCAGAGCGCCATGGTGGCCGAAACGGCGCCGACGAAGGCACGAAAACTCGCCGATGAATTTCTGTCCGGCTGCATGTGCCGAGCCACCTTCCGCGCACACTCGATCTTGCGCAAGCCCGTCGTGACGTAGCCGGATCGCTGCAAAATGCGTTCCAATGCCTCCCAGGTGCCGCCGCGAACGCCATCGGGATCACGGTAGGCGGCTTGCCGGGGAATTTTCGCCGGCACACGCGGATACGCTTCCTGAACCGCCACCCAGTCACCAAAAAACCAGGCTTCCAATTCTTCGACGGCGATGCGATTGGCGATTTGAAAACGATGACCCTTGCCGGCCCAGGTTTTACTCATCAGGCCAGCCCTTTCAGCCATGTCGTCCAGCTTCCGCCTCAGCAGCCGGCAGTCATCGTCGTCGCGATCCACCAGCACCACAATCGCCCAGCTTTCCGGCAACCACTTCCCGTAGCCGCGAAGTCGGGCCGGCAGGTTCTTTAGCAGGTCGTCCTTGCATTGGAAAGGCTTTATTTCGAAGTCGACCCCATCGATCAACTTGGGCAGCAGGAGTTCCAGCATCGCCTCCATTGAAGGCTCCTCGACGACCACGATCAGCTTTTCAAGCATCAGCCACGCTTCCCGGAAGGACGACGCGGTGCGCCCTGGTTTGTCAGGGGATCGCCGAAACCGAAGTGTCCCTCCATCCACAGGTGTCCGAGCGAGGCGCCGGCGCGGATGAATTCCGGAATCCCCTTGATATCGCAAGCGCGCACCGCCTGGGTGTAACCGTGTTCGTCGCGATAGAGCACACGCACGTCTTCGGCGCGCATGGCGTTAAGCAAGAATGGAGAATGGCTGGTAATCAGCAACTGGGCACGTTCCGAAGCCGCCCGACACTCCTCCGCCAATTCCGGCAACAAGCGAGGGTGCAGGAAATTTTCAGGCTCTTCGATACCGATGAAACGCGGCGGCTCGGGATCGTACAGGACGGCAAGATACGCCAGCATCTTCATCGTGCCATCCGAGGCGAATTTGGCGAGTACGGGCTGTCCGAACGGCGCATCCTTGATCTGCAACAGCAATCGACCGTCGGGCATCGGCTCGGCATCCACGCGCTCCAAGCGGGGAATGCGCTGTCGCAGCACCGAAAAAATCTGTTCCAGGCGCTCCGGGTGCCGTTCCTTGAGGTACTGAATCACGTTGGGCAAATTGTCGCCGCCCTTGCTCAAACGTTCCTGAGGACCGGCTTCCGGTTGATTTCGGGTTTGATCGATCGAGAGGTAGGACACATACCAATCGGTGATGAACTCGCGCAACGCCGCCACTCGCGGATGTTCGGTAAATTGCCCCAAGGTATTCACGGCAATCAAATCGGGAGAGCGCAGATTGGTATCAACCCGGATATCGTCGGAATCCGGCGCGTCGCCACTCGCGGCTTTGCCAACCCCGCGTTTGAACTCGAGAAACCGAAAAGGCTGCCCCTTTTGCCCGCGCCGCCACTGCAACCATTCCTCCACGACTTCCGGGCCTTTCGCGCCCTCATCGATGGCCAGGCGGTACGTGAGAATCGGCGTTTTGGGCTGTTCTCGATATTTCAATTCGAAAACGATGGGACCTGTCGTGCCACGGGATTTCAGTTCCTTACCGCGCCCGCGGCGGTCCCAGGCGTGACGCAGACCGAATTGGAAGCACTCGGACAAGAAATTGAAAACGTCGAAAACGGTCGATTTTCCGCTGCCATTGGGACCCAGGAGCACGGTCATCGGAGTGAGTTTGTCCAACTCAACCGCACGCAACGCACGATAGTTTTCCACACGCAAGGACTCGATGCGAGGAATGCCTTGCGGCGAGAGGCGACGACTAGCGCTCATTTCATGTTCCTGAATTCATGCCGCGTGCTTTCTTCGACCCAGAGTCCCCGCACAACGGTACGGCAATACGCATGGCAGGGTATTTTTTGCCGGCTGGTCGACGGCGTCGCGCCGCGATGGCGCGGTTCGAGCTTAGCGCAGGAATACATTGCTTGACCAGCCTCGTTGCACGACCAAGACGGCCATTCGCCCTGCCCGGCCCGAAAGCCGGGCAATCCGCCCCATGCACCGGCGATTGACAGCGCCCCGCCGGCTTGCGCATACTCGGGCGAATGTTCCGGTTTTTCGAATCCCATCGTCCGTTGTGGTCGAGCCTGCTCGCGCTTGCCCTGGGTCTCGCTTGTGCGAGCGCCCGGGCGAACATCTATGGTTTCATCGACGAGCAGGGGGTGGCGCACTTCGCCGCCGAGAAAGTCGATCCGCGTTATCAACTGTTCCTGCGCGGCAAACAGGTCGAGGAGGCGGAACCGGCGCCGGCGCCGCTGGGGGCGGCGCGGCCCGAATTGCTGCGCTATCTGGCGCAACATCCCAATCTGAAGAAATTCGAGCCTTTCCTGAAGGCGGCGAGCCGGCAATTCGCCGTCGATCCGGCGCTGCTCAAGGCGGTGATGGCGGCCGAGTCGGCGTTCAAGCCCGATGCCGTGTCGCCCAAGGGTGCCGTCGGCTTGATGCAGATCATGCCCGATACCGCCGGGCGCTATGGCGTGCACGCGGACAACAACAAAACGGTCGAGCAGAAACTCACCGACCCGGAGACCAATATCCGGCTCGGCGCCCGTTATCTGCGCGACCTTTCGCGACTGTTTCCGAATCAGCCGGAGTTGGTGATCGCCTCCTACAACGCCGGCGAGGGCGCCGTCCGGCAGTACAAGAACACGATCCCGCCCTATCCGGAAACCCGCAATTACGTGCAACTGGTGACGCGGTTTTACCAGCTTTACCAACCCGCCGCCCCACTCGCCCTGGCGCCGGTCAAAGTGTCCGGTCAGCCGCTCGCCGCGCTTAAAAAGACGCCGGAGACCGTGGCGAAAAAACCGCCGGAAAACATGATTTCCATCGCCGGTCACAATGGCAAGCGCATTCTGATGACCATTCCGGGGCGGCGCAATATTCCGGTCTCGCCGGTGGCGCTCAACGACTGAGCGCCTTCGCGGCGTAGCGCCGCCGCCTGATAACAATAATTAATAGCGATTGACAGCGGCTCGCGCGCTCCGTACATTTGTGCTTCCCGCCGGTTTTCTCCCCTCTCGTCGTCGGCGCGCCGGTCGGACGTGACGGATGCTGCGGGTCAGCGCTTCGACCTTCACCGGAATTTCGCCAGAGGAACCATTGAATGTTCATCGCGGGCGCCAGTGCAAGCCTCAAAAGGTTGCTTGAAGACCGTCTGGTCGCCGACGGCGGACTCGATGGCTACACCGTGTCGCTGTTCTCGACGCGCAATTTCACCGGCACGATCACCAACCGCGTCGCCCTGTTTCTCTATCGCGTCGAAGTCGACGAAACCCGCCGCAACGTGGATCTGGCGCGCGTGGCGCCGAACGCGCCGCGACGGGCGGCCCTCGGGCTGGAACTTCACTACCTGCTGACCGTCTGGGGGAGCAAGGACGCCGAGGGCGAACAACTGATGCTCGCCCGCTGCATGGACATCCTCGACCGGCACGCGCTGCTCTCCGGCGCGCTGCTGGCGCCCAACTACCCGTGGGAACGCGACGACGCCTTGCGGATTTCGCTCTCGCACCTGTCCACCGAGGACATGCTGCGGCTTTGGGACAGCCTGGAGCCGCCCTATCAACTGTCGGTTCCCTATGTGCTGCGCACCGCTCGGCTGGCGGCGCGCGAACTGTCGGAGCCGTCGATCACCGATACCCGGACGCTGCTCGGCGTGCCGGCCGTGCCCTGATGGACCGGCAGGCCGGCGCGGTGGGAAATTGGGTCGATTGGGCGGCCCGAAACGCCGCCGAACGCTTGGTCGCCGTCGGCGTGCTGGCCGTGCGTCCGCGCCGCTACGCCAGCGACGGCGCGCCCGCCGGGCTGAGCACCATCGCCGGTTTGCGGGTGCGGGTCGCCACGCAGGCGGAGAAGCCGCACTGGCACGCGTCGACCGGCATTTACGGTTTTCTGCATGTGCCGCCGGGCGAGTTCCGCATCGAAGTCGACGATCCGACGCGGCGTTACCTGCCGCAGGCGGTGTCGGCCCAGGTGCCGGATCGTTCGAGCGTCGGCGACTGGTTGACGCGCGGCGTGCCGCCGCCGACGGGCGCTCCGGGACCGCTGATTCTCGATCTGGCGATGCGGCCGTCCAGCGAAATGCCGCTACCGCCGGCCAGTACCGCGCTGTGGGGCGTGCTGCGGGAAAGCGCCGGCGGCCGGCCGGTGCCCGGCGCCCTGCTGTCGCTGACGACGGTGCTGAACGGGGCGAACGACACGGTGACCACCCTGAGCGGCGCGGATGGCGGCTATCTGCTGGTCCTGCCCGGCGAAGCGGTCAACCGCGCGGTCAATCCGCCGCTACGCAATTTCGAACGGGCGCTGACCGTTCGCGCTCCCTTGCCGCCGCTCGCCGCCGCGCTGGCGGACAAGGGGTTTCTCGCCGGCCAGCCGGCCGGCCCCTTCGCGCTTGGCGCCGCCGATCGCGATGCCTTGTTCGTGGCGCGCGATTTCCAGTTGCGCGCGGCCGGCGGCGGTCCGAGGCCGCGGGTCGGCGGTCAGAATCCCTCGGTTCCGGTGTCCGTCGGCGAGCGCCGCCGGTGGGACATCGAACTCTTACCTTGAAGATTGATGGAGGCTCGAAATGCCTGAATACCTAGCTCCGGGAGTTTACGTCGAAGAAACCAGCTTTCGCGCCAAGTCCATCGAGGGCGTGGCGACGTCCACCGCCGGCTTCGTCGGCCAGGCGCGCTTCGGTCCGACGCGGGGCTTGCCGTCGCTGGTGACCAGCTTCGAAGAGTTCCAGCGCATTTTCGGCGACGCCGACGATCTGCTGTTCGAGGGCGTTCCGGCGACCAACCATCTGGCGCACGCGGTGCGCCTGTTTTTCGAAAACGGCGGCAAGCGCGTCTATGTGGCGCGAGCCTTTCGGCCGGCGGCCGGCGAAAGCGCCGGATCGAGCCGCGCGCACAGTCCCGCCAGCCCCGCCAGCGAGGCGATTTCGCTGCTCGGCACGGTGCGTTTCGTCCGCGCCCGTTTCCCCGGCCGTGCCGGCAATCTGGTCATCGGCACGCAAGCCACCCGTAGCGGCAACCTGCTGGTCGGCGCGGCGGGCAACCGCACGCTCAGCGGCGTGCGCTACGGCGACATGGTCGAGGCCGGCGCGGCGGTCAAGGAACGCCTGGTGGCCACCAGCGGTCCGCAGGCGGCGGTCGGCGCCAACCTGTACGCCGTGTCCTTCGACTCGGCCGGACGGCCGGTGCTGTCCAACGCCGGCGGCGCCCTCGATCTGAACGCCGCCAGCGTCGCCGCCGTCCAGAAAGTCACCGTCGACATTCGCGTCGGACCGAACGGCGATGGCTCCACCGGCACGCGGGTCGAACAGTTTCTACGCTTGTCGCCGCATCCGGACTCCGAATCCTTCGTCGGGCGGGTGTTGCGTCATGAAGACCCGGCCGCCGGCGTCGAGCCGCCGGCCGACCGCAGCCAGCGGGTCTATTTCGATCTTGGCGATCTGCCCAGTCTGGCCGGCGAGCGCACCAGTCTGGCCCGCGACCTCCTGATCGCCCTGGTGACCCACCCCAATCTGACGCTGAGCGGCGGTTCGGACGGCCGTGTCGCCGATCCGGCGACCATCGGCGGCGGCGGTAGCGGCGACGCGGCCAACGGTCTGGCGGCGCTGGCCGAAATCGAGGACATCGCCATCGTCGCCGCGCCCGGTTCGGCGGCGCAGGGTTCCAGCGACGATCAGCAGACGATACGCGACGCGCTGATCGCTCATTGCGAGTTGCTGCGCTACCGTTTCGCCATTCTCGCCGGACCGGCCAACGCCGATCAGGGGCAGATTCGCGAAGTGCGCGGCCAGCACGATTCGAAATACGCGGCGCTGTATTACCCGTGGCTGGTGACCAGCGCGCCGGGCGGCGCGCGTGAAACGATGCTCCTGTCGCCGGAAGGCGCCATGGCCGGCGTCTACGCGCGCAGCGATATCGAACGCGGCGTGCACAAGGCGCCGGCCAACGAAACGGTGCGCGGCATCCTCCGTTTCTCGCGCAATGTGAACAAGGGCGAGCAGGACGTGCTCAACCCCGAGGGAATCAACTGCCTGCGCTTCTTCGAGGGACGCGGCCAGCGGGTGTGGGGGGCGCGCACCATCAGTTCCGATCCCGAGTGGACCTACGTCAACGTCCGCCGCCTGTTCATCTACATGGAGCATTCGATCGATCGCGGCACCCAATGGGCGGTGTTCGAGCCGAACAACGAGGAATTGTGGCTGAAGGTGCGACTGACCATCGAGGGCTTCCTCTACGACGTCTGGCGTAGCGGCGCCCTGCTCGGCGCGCGGCCGGAAGACGCCTATTTCGTGCGCTGCGACCGCAGCACCATGAGCCAGTCGGATCTGGACAACGGCCGCCTGATCTGCCTGATCGGGGTGGCGCCCACCAAGCCCGCCGAGTTCGTGATCTTCCGCATCGGTCAATGGACCGCCGACGCCTCGATCGTCTGAACGCGCGCCGACCCCGTCCGGAGCCGGTTCGGGCGGGGAGGCGACAGCGGCTTGCCTGCCGGCGTTAAACCGATTTCTTAAGGAGACCAGTCATGGCCACCCTGCGTGAAGACCCTTACGGTCCGTTCAATTTCAAGGTCACCATCAACCCCGCCAGCGGCGGCGAATTCCGTGGCGGCTTCTCCGACGTCTCGGGACTGTCCACCGAGATCACCTACGCCGACTACCGCGAGGGCACCGACGCCGCCAACCGGCCGCGCAAGATTCCGTTGATGTACAAGGCCGGCGACGTCACCCTCAAGCGCGGCATGATCGCCTCGCTGGACCTGTGGAACTGGGTGAACCAGGTGCGTCGCGGCAACATGGACGCGCGCGCCACGGTGGTCATCCAGTTGATGAGCGAGGACCACTCCCAGGTCGTCGCCTCGTGGCGGCTGGTGAACACCCGGCCGTCGAAATGGACCGGCCCGACCCTGGCCGCCAAGGGCGCTTCCGACGTGGCGATGGAAGAACTGACCCTGGTCTGCGAGGACCTGGAGTTCGAATAATGGCGGCGCTCACGTCACTAGCAGGCGGACGCCTCGCGGGCACCTCGCCGTCGCGGGACGCGATCCGATGAGCGTCGCCCTGCAAGGCAGCCTGTGGCGACCGGGCTTGCCGCCCGGTGTGTATGAAGAGATTCCCGCCGTCGTCGGCCGGCCGCGAGTGCGTCTGGACGTCGCCGCCCTGATCGGCCTGGCCGAACGCGGGCCGGTCAACACGCCGGTGGTCATCGACGACCCGCGCCAGTTCGAGGACGCCTTCGGCCGCGCCCTGCCGGGCTTGAACCTGCCCCTGGCGGTACGGCTGTTCTTCGCCAACGGCGGACGGCGCTGCGTGGTGCTGCGCTGCCTCGACCACCGCAATGTCCGCACCGCGCGTCTTCATCTGCCCGGATTGACCGCCGTGCGCGGCGCCTCGCGACGGCAGGCGCGTCTGGCGGCGCGCAATCCCGGCGCCTGGGGCAACGGTCTGGGGCTGCGCTGCCGCGCGATTCAGCGCCCCCTGCCGCTGGAACTCGAACTGGACGAGCACGGCAAGCCACGGGTGCGGCTGCCGCGCGAACTGGTCGTCGGCACCACCTTGCGACTGCTCGGTCGCCCGGCGACGGCCGGCGCCGCGCCGCGTTCGCGCCTCTTCCACGTCGTCGCCGCGGCCGGGGATGATCGGCGCCGCGAGCTGTCGCCCAAACCGACGCAACCGTTCCTGCACCAAGAACTGCTGCGCAACGCCGTGGCGGTGACCCTGACACTGGAAATCCATCTCGACGGCCATCAGGTCGAAGTGTGGGAGGATGCCGCGCCGCACGTCGACCATCCGCGTTACCTGCCGCGCCTGCTCGGCCGGCGCGCCGCCGCCGAAGCGCTGCGTCCGCCGGCCCGCGGGTCCGCCGGCGGCGTGACGGCGGACGAGGCCGATCGCCTGTGGGGCGACCTCGACGAACCCTGGGGTTCGGCGTTCATCCGTCCGAGCGCGCTGCTGGCCGACGCCAGTCTGATGCCGGGCAAGGCGCTGCTGGCCTCGCCGAACGGCCTGTATCTCTCCATGGCCGAGATGCCGCCATCGCGGCGGGGACGCGACGCCGGCGCCACCACCGAGCGGCGGCACTTCTTCGCGCCCACGGAAATGGACGCCGCCGACCGGGCGGAAGACGCCGACCACCGCTTCGTCGCCTTCAAGGACTGCCCCGGCGCGCTCGATGCCTTGCGCGAATGGGACAACGCCTTTCCTTTCGAGCCGGCGGCGCTGCTGGCCGTGCCCGATCTGCTGCATCCCTCGCCGCCGCCGGCGCGCATCGATCCGCCACTCGTGGACGACGGCGCGCCGTGCTTCGCCGCCGACGGTACCCGCGCCGCCGCCGAGCGCACGCGGCCCGCTTTCGATTACCCGCTGCTGGGATTCGACGCCGCGTCGCTGCGGGAAGCGCAGCGGCAACTGGTCGACCACTGCGAAGCGCAGGGTGGCCGCATCGCCATGCTCGACCTGCCGCCACGGCTGCGCGCCGGCGAGGTGGTCGACTGGCGTCGCGCGCTCGCCAGCGACCGCGCCGCGCTCTACGCGCCATGGCTGCGCGTCGACGCCGACGGCACGGCGCGCACGGTGCCGCCGGCCGCCGCCGCTTGCGGCATCGTCGCACAGGTCGAAAATCAGGTCGGCGTGTGGGGCGCGCCGGCCAATCGGCCGCTGGCCGGCGTCTTCGCCAGGGATGACGACGCCGGTCTGCCGGACCCTGGGTTTCTCTTCGGCGAGCGCATCGACGAGGTGCGCGCCACCGAGCGCGGCCTGTTGTTGCTCGGCGCCCGCACCACCGCCAACGACCCGGAGTGGACCCATCTCTCGGTGCGGCGCCTGATCGACTGGCTGAAGGCGCAAATCGCCGCCGATCTGGCCTGGGCGCCGTTCGAACCGAACAACGCCGCGCTATG
This sequence comes from Pseudomonadota bacterium, assembly GCA_029776255.1. Lineage (GTDB taxonomy): Bacteria > Pseudomonadota > Gammaproteobacteria > Burkholderiales > Rhodocyclaceae > Accumulibacter. Next base: position 75,361 of record JAKOTN010000109.1, on the reverse strand, counting down.
GTCGGCGATGGCGGCGACCGCCCGCCGCCGCCTGCGCGCCGTCTTCGACGCCGGCGCGCTGGCCGGCCGCACCGACGCCGACAGCTTCTTCGTCCGTTGCGACGCCGGCACGCACACCACCGCCGATCTCGACGCCGGGCGAGCGATCCTGCTGGTCGGCGTCGCCCCGGCGGTGCCGGCCGAATTCATCGTCTTTCGCCTACTGCGGCACGGCGCCGACGACCCGCGCCTGGAGGTGGCCTGATGGCGGCCGACACCTTGCTCAGTTCTTTCAACTTCGCCGTCCAGATCGAACTCTCCGGCCTTGGCGGCGACGAAGGGCTGGCGTTGCGCGCCCGTGGCGCCTTTTCGGAGGTGCAGGGGCTGGAAATCACCCTCGAACCGGTGAGCTTCCGCGAAGGCGGCTACAACCTTGGCGCCCGCCAACTGGTCGGCAAGACCACCCATCCGCCGCTGATCCTCAAACGCGGGCTGTCGCTGGACACCGCTTTCTGGACCTGGGTGAATCGCTGCCTCGACGGCACTTTCCCCCTGCCCTACGTCTGCGGCACCGTCCGTGTCCTGCCGGCCAGCGGCGAGGGCGCGACGGCCGGCGTCTGGCGGTTCGAGAACGCCATCGCCAACAAGGTCAAGGCCGCCGACCTCAACGCCGGCAGCGGCCGCGAGGTGGCGCTGGAGGAATTGCACCTGGTCCACGAAGGCTTGCGCCGGGAGACGCCATGAGCACCAGCCAGTTCCGCCGCGCCAAGCTGGTGCCCTTCGACGCCGGCGGTCAGAACGCTCAGGAAGCGCGCGCGATCGCCCTGGATTTCAACCCGGAAACGCTGACCCTCAAGGTATCCGGCGGCGAGCAAAAGGACAAGGGACGTCGCGGGCGCCAGCAGGTGCAGAATGTCGGCGCCTCCAAGGCCACGCTGTCCTTCGAGTGCATCTTCGATTCGACGCGGCCGCGCGACGCCGCGACCGGCGAGCCGGCGCCCGGCGGCGAGGAAATGCTCGACGTGCGGCTGCGCACCAAACCGATCGCCGATTTGCTGCAAGTATTCAGCAACGGCAAGGAGCAGGCGCCGCGCCGGGTGCAGTTCCGCTGGGGAACGCTGATTTTCAACGGCGTGATCAGCTCACACCAGGAAGTGTTCGATTACTTCAGCCCCAGCGGCGTCCCGTTGCGCTCGAAGGTGCAACTGACGCTCACCGAGCAGGAATTCCGCTACGAAATCAACGCCGCCGACGCCGCGCAGCGCCGGCAGGCGGTCGAACAGGCCGCGTCGGGCGCCCGACAACAAGCCGCGGCCGCCGGCGCCGGCAGCGTGCTGGGCGGCGGCGCCGGCGGCCCGGACTTGAGCGCCGGTTTCTCGCTCGACGCCAGTCTCGATCCGTCACTCAATATCGGCTTGTCGGCCGAACTGGGTTTCTCGGCCACGCTCGGCCCGAGCGCCGACATCGGCGTCGCCCTGGGGGCCGGGATCGATCTCGACGCCACGGTGGCGGCGGACCTGTTCGGCGGCGCGACCATCGCCGGCGGAACCGATCTCGGCCGCAGCGGCGCGGCCTTGCCGCCGCCCTCGCCCGGTCTGGCCGCCGCCGGCGCGGTGCCCAATCCCTGGGCGCCCGACGGTCCGGCGCCGGGCAGCGCCGCCGCCGGACTGGCGGCGGTGGTCGCCGGACAGCGTGCCGGCGGCGCGGTCCGCACCGCCGACACGTCGATGGCGACCGCCACCTCGGCCAGCCGCATGCCGCCGCTGCGCGGCAGTCCGCCGCTGACGCCGCGACTGGCGGTCGACGCCGGCGAAGCGCTGTTTGCGTCGCCGCTGACATCGGCATCGCTGGCGACCGGCGAACGCCGGCCGCGCTGGGAGGGTTTGTCCCCGCTCGCCGCCACCGGCGTCGGCACGCGGATGGGAGGTTGCGGTTGCGGCGGCGCCTGTGGCGGCGGCGGTTGCGGCGGCGGTTGCGGTTGCCGGGGAGGCCGGGGATGAGCGTCAACATCGGCGAGGTCGCCACCACCATCGAAGCCCTGCCGGCCGGCGCGACGGAGTCGGCCGGGACCGGCGCGCCGGAAGGCGCCGCCTTCGAAGTCCGCCTGGAAGAATTGCGGCCCTTGATTCGCGCCCTGGTGGCCGAGGAGATGGAGCGCTGGTGGCGCCAGCGGAGCGATTGTCCATGACCGCGCCGCTGATCGCCGGTGGCCGGCCGCGCATCGACGTCGACGGCGCGCGCGCGGAACGCCTGGAAGCCGACCTGATCCGCCTCGAAGCGCGGGCCGACGCCGCCGGCGTGGCGTCGCTGGAAGCGGTGTTCCTCAACTGGGGCAGCCGCGAACGCGGCCAGCCGGTCGATTTCGTCCACTTCCACCGCTCGTCGATCGATTTCGGCAAGCGTCTGCGCATCGCTTTTGCCGTCACCGGCCAGGACGAAACCGTGTTCGACGGCCTGATCACCGGCATCGGCGCCAGCTATCCGGAGCTGCGGGCGCCGGAATTGACGCTGCTCGCCGAGGACGCGCTGGCCGGTCTGCGCTATCGCCGCCGTACCCGGCTGAGCGAAGGGGCGACCGACGGCGACATCGCCACCCGGATCGTCGAGGCCGGCGGCCTGCGCGCCGATGTCGGTCGCGGCGGCGCCAGCCACGGTCAGCTCTGGCAGGTCAACGAGGACGAGCTTGGCGCCTTGCGCGCCCGCGCCGGCGACGCGCTGCTCAGCCTGCGCGACGGCACCGTGCACCTCACCGAGGCCAACGCCGGCGGCGAGGCGCCGCTGCGGCTGACGCGGGAAAACGATCTGCTGCGCTTCACGGTGCTCGCCGATCTGGCGCATCAGCGCGGCGAGGTGCGGGTGCACGGCTACGATGTCGCCGCCAAGGAGGCGATTCATGAAACCGCCGGCGCCGACATCGCGCGGCGTCTGGCCGGCGGCGGTGGCGGCGGCCGGCTCGGTCCCGAGGTGGTCGGACAGGTGTTCCGCGATGCCGCCGAGGATTTGCATCTGGAAGCGCCGGCCAGCGGCGCCGAGGCGCGCACTCTCGCCGAAGCGGCGATGGGCCGGCGGGCACGTCGCTTCGTGCGCGGCGCCGGCGTGACCAAGGGAACGCCGACGCTGCGCGTCGGTTCGCGGGTAAACCTGGTGGACCTGGGGCCGTGGTTCGCCGGCACCTATCTGCTGACCGCCGTCACGCATCGTTTCGACCAGGTGGACGGCTACCGCACCGAGTTCGTCGCCGAACGCCCGGATCTGGGAGACGACGCATGATTCCCGGCCTTTTTTCCGGCCCGACCTCCGGCAACGAGCGGCATCGTCTTTACGGCGTCTATCCGGCGCTGGTCAGCGACGTGCAGGACCCGGACGCGCAAGGCCGGGTGCAAATCCGCCTGCCGTTCGTCGAGGAAAACGACGGCGCCGGCGCCCTGGCCTGGGCGCGGCTGTCGACCCTGATGGCCGGCGGCGACCGGGGCACCTGGTTCATCCCCGAGGTCGGCGACGAGGTGCTGGTCGCCTTCACCGCCGGCGACCCGCGTCGGCCGGTGGTCATCGGCGCCTTGTGGAACGGCGTCGACGCGCCGCCGGAAACGATGGACAGCCATAACAACGTCCGTTCGATCACCTCCCGCGCCGGTCACAAGCTGACTTTCGACGACAGCGCCGGCGCCGAGAAAGTGGTGCTGGAAACGCAGGGCGGCCACACACTGACCCTCGACGATGCCGCCGGCGGCACCGTCACCCTCCAACACTCGAACGGCGCCAAGATCACCATCGATGTCGTCGGCAACGTCGAGATCACCGCCAACGTCAAGGTCAAGATCCAGGCGCCGGCCGGTCTGGACATCACCGCGGCGATGGTCACCGTCGATGCCGCGATGTCCAAGTTCTCCGGCGTGGTCAAGGCCGACGCGGTGATCACCAACAGCGTGGTATCCGCGAGTTACACGCCGGGAGCGGGGAACATATGGTGAGCGACGCCTCCTCGGCACGGCTGCTGATCCCCGCGCGCCGCGCGAGCTCGCGGGAAGAGTTGCAGGCCACCGAACCGTTTTTCCTGCCCGACCCGCCGCCGCTGTCGACCGAGGCGCCGCCGCGCCTGCTGTCTTTCGAGAGCGACCGTTTCATGGACGATTTTCTGGCGGTCGCCGGCCAGACGCAGCCCTTGCCGCCCTTGCTGCCGTGGCGCGACTGGTCGGAAACGCCGGCGGCGATGTTCGACGCCCTCGGCGCGCCGCTCTATCCGGCGAGCATCGCGCGGCGTTCGCCGAAGGCGGCGGAACTGGCGACCGAGACCGGCGCGCTGATCGACGACGACGGCGTGCCGATGAGCGCGCCGAAAACCATTCCGCCGCCGGCGAATCCCCGGCACAAGGCGCTGGCGCCCTGGTTGCGCAAGCTCTACCTGCCGGTGCATGAACGCTTCAACATCGTCGCCTTCGACGTCGTCTGCCGCTCCGCCGGCTGGCCGCGACTGGCGCGTGGCCGGGTCAAGGAGGCGGGGGCGGTGATCCGCCGACTGCGTGTCGACGGCGTTTCCGCCGGCGTGGCGGCGGAAGCGTGGGACGACTGGCTGGCGGTAGACGACAAGCACGGCGCCTGGCTGCCGCTGCTCGACGGCGCGATGCGTCCGTCGGCGGGCGCGGCGGCGGTCGATCCGAAAGCGCTGCCGACGGACCTCCTGCCGGACGAAGCCAGCTTGCGCGCCGTTCTCGACGTGCCGGTGGGCACGCCGCTGCCGCCGCTGGCGCTCAGCAGCCAGCCGCTGGCCCTGCTGCCGCCGAATGTCGGCGCCGCCGCCGCGCATTGCACCGTGTTCGGCTACCTGCCGGTGTTCAGCGCCGCGCAGGAAGTGCCGCGCGAGCGCCTGGCGCGTCGGCCGCTGGGCGAGATCGCCGCCGCCCTGCAAGCGCGCACGCAACAGCAGCTCGGCGCCCTGTTCCAGACCGCCGACGGTCTGTCCGTTTCGGCGGCGGCGCCGCTGCGGCGACTGCTCGACAATACCGTTCTGCCCACGCGGCCCGACGCCGGCGAGTTGTCCACCGCCCGCTCGATTCTCGCCTCGCCGGGCGTTTCCGGCATTCCGGCGCCGGCGGCCTTGTGGGACGCGCTGGCGCAGGGCATCGATCTGGTGCTGCGGCGGGCCTTGTGGCTGCTCTGGAACCGGGTGGCCGCGCCCGCCACCACCGTCGCCGATCTCGACGGCAATGTCGCCGACGGCGACGCTTTCTGGCTCGCCAGCGGCGCGACGACAGCGGCCACCACCGTCGATCTCTTCGCCGGCGTGCCGGGCGCGCAAACCGCCGCCTGGTTGCGCCAGAACGCCATTCAGAACACCACGCAGTGGGACCGCCTGGCGCGCGCGCGTCTGCATCAGGCGGTGGACGCGTGGCTGGCCGGCGATGCCATGCCGCCGCCGGCGCAGGGCCAGTCCAGCGTTCTCGGCGCGCGCGAACTGCGGGCGCTGTGCGCCGCCGCCCTGTTGCGTCTGCGCGGCTGCCGTCTGGCGCTGGCGGCGAGCATCAATCGCGCCCTGCACGATAACGACGACCGGCGCGCCGAACTGACCGCCGTCGATGCCGCCGGCCTGCCGTTCGCCGGTCTGGGCAGCCTCGCCGAGCAGGTCGAACCTTTCCTGGTTCAGGAAGCCGGCCGCGACGATCCGCGCACCGCGCCGCCGTGGCCGACGCTGACGTTTCCCGGCTTGCCGGACGTGGCGCGGGTGCGGCGCGTTCATCGGGCCGGGCTGGAACTGGCGGCGCTTCATGCCCCCTTCGCGGTGGAACTGGCGGCCGCCGGCAGCGCCGCGACGGCGGAACTGGCGCTGCGCGCCGGCGCCGTCGAAACCGATCTGCGCGCCGCTTTCCAGCCTTTCGGCAGCCTGCCGGCCTTCGCGCCGCTGGGGCTGGCGCTGGGCGAGGACCCGGCGCGCGGCCTGTTGGTGTTGCCCGGTTTCCACACCGCCGCGTCAACGCTGACCGCTTTCGGCAGCGCCACGGCGGCGCGTTACGTCGCCCGTCCCGAGGCGCTGGCCCTGCCCGAGGCGCGCGCGCGTGAAACCGTGCCGCGCCTGCGTTTCGACGCCGACCATCTTTACGCCGTCTGGTGCTGGGTGCGGGTGGCCGGCCACAGCCGCTGCGAGCCGGATCGCCTGCTGTGGACCCGTCGCGGCGAGCCGTTCTCGATCGCCGATCCGACCGATCTGCTCGGCGCCCGGCCGGCCAGCCTCCAGATGCCGGACATCGCCAAGCTGTTGCGCGACCTGCCGCGCATCGCCAGGGCGCGGGCGCGGCCGTTCGCGGCGGTGAGCGCGCCGCCGGGTTCGGGGATCTCGGTCGGCGCGGACATGACCGACACCCGCCGCGACTTCGGCCTCGGCAGCATCTGCAGTTTCGGGATTCCGGCGCTGACCATTTGCGCGCTGATCCTGTTCAACATCATCTTTCACATCCTGCTGGTGTTGCCGGGTTTCGGCTGGATGCTGCTGCTCAAGTTCTGCATCCCGTTTCGAAGGAGAGGCTCATGAGCGATGAGGCCTTGGGCCGTGGCTTGCGCTTTCCGCTGCTGACGCGCGAGGGTTTCGGCTGGGTCGCCGGCGCGGCGGCCGTCGAACAGTCGATTCGCGCCATTCTGCTCACCGAGCCGGGCGAGCGCATCGCCCGCCCGACCTATGGCGTCGGCTTGCGCCGCTTTCTCTTCGCGCCCAACAGCCTGGAACTGCGCACCCGGATTCGTCTGGCGGTCAGCGAGGCGCTGGAGCGCGACGAGCCGCGCATCCGCCTCGAAGCCGTCGCGGTGACCACCGACGCGCGCGAGCCGACGGTGCTGCGCATCGGCATCCGCTACGAAATCCTCGGCCAGCCCGGGGCCCGCAATCTGGTATTTCCTTTCTATCTGACCGGGGGTGCCTGATGGCCATCATTCCGCCCCGTCTCGACGACCGCGCCTTTGCCGATCTGCGTGCCGAACTGATCCGTCGCATTCCCCTGCATGCGCCGGAATGGACCGATCACAACGCCTCGGACCCTGGCATCGCCCTCGTCGAACTGTTCGCGGCGCTCGGCGACAACCTGCTGTACCGTCTGAACCGGGTTCCCGAAGCCGCCCGTCTGGAATTCCTGCGCCTGCTGGCCATTCCGCCGCGCCCGGCGCGCGTGGCGGTGGCGCACGTGCGGCTGGATCTGCCGCGCGGCGCCTATCGGCCGGTGACGCCCGATTTCGTCGATGGCGGCAGCCCGCGTCTGGAAGTGGCCGCCGGCGAGCTGCGTTTCCAGGCCGTCGAGGAAGTGACCGCGCTGCCGGTGGAGGTAGTCGCCTGGGTCAAGCAGACCTACGACGGCGCGCTGCTTCCCGGCGGCGTCGATAACGTCGAAAGCCTGCTCGAAGACCACCTGGGCCGCCCGCCCGCCACCCTGTCGCAATACCGGCCGCTGCCGCTGCCGGCGCCGACGGGCGGCAACCTGCCCGCCGCGCTGTCCACCGCCGCCAGCCTCGACCAGCGTCTCTGGCTGTGCCTGCTGGCACCGGAGGCGGTGATGACCGCGGCCAGGCGCGCCGTCGGCGGCGACCCGGCGGCGGCGCTCGCCGAGGTGCGCCTGCAACTGGCCGGTCATGTCCTGAATCTCGGCGTCCGCACCGACGACAGCCTGTGCGGCGCGACCGATCACCGCCGCTGCCCGGACCCCGGCGGCGAGCCGGCGCGCTGGCCGGTGCGCTGGGAAATTTCCACCGGCCGCTTCGCCGGCAAGGCGGCGCGGGTGGACCGCGTCCTCTACCAGCGGCTGACCGTCGTCGCCGACAGCACCGACGGGCTGACCCGGCGCGGTACCGTGCGCCTGCGTTTTCCCGACAAGACGCCCGACGGCGGCACGCCCTACGGCAACTGGACCGCCGCCTCGTTTTCGCCGCCCGACGAGGACCTGCTGGGCGTCGGCGAGTTGCCGCCGCGCCTCGACGACGACAAACTCGCCGCGCGCGTCCTGGCCTGGGTCCGCCTGGGGCGGGCCGATGCCGCCCATCCGCCGATCCGTCTGCGCTGGATCGAGGCCAACGCCGTCCAGGTCGAGCAGGCGGTGACCGCGCCCACGGAACTTCTCGGCTACGGCGACGGCCGCACCGGCCAGCACTACCGCCTGTCGCGGACGCCGGTGATCGCCGGCAGCGAGCGCATCCAGGTGCGCGGCGTGCTGGCTTGGGAAAACTGGCGCGCGGTCGACGATCTGGCGCTGGCCGGTCCGGACGATCCGTTCTACGCGCTCGATGCCGCCGACGGCACCGTCACCTTCGGCGACGGCATTCACGGTCGCCTGCCCTTGCCGGGCGAAGCGATCCGCTGCCTGAGCTACCGCCATGGCGGCGGCGTGCGCGGCAACGTCGGCGCCGGTCGGATCAAGACCGTGCGCGCCGGGTCCGCCGCCGCCCTGGCCTTGAAAGCCGACAATCCGCTGCCCGCCGAGGGCGGCGCCGACGCCGAAAGCGTGCAGCAGGCGGCGACGCGCATTCCGCGAGTCCTGCGTCACAACGACCGCGCCGTCGCCGCCGAGGATTTCGTCGATCTGGCGCTGGCGACGCCGGGCGCGCCGGTCGGCCGGGCGCACGTCCTGCCGCGGCACAAGCCGCACGAGCGAGTGGATGGCGTTCCCGGCGTCGTCACCCTGATCGTCCTGCCGACCTACGACCCGCTTCAGCCGGAGCAGCCCGGCCCGGATCGCGAAATGTTGCGACGGGTCTGCGCCCACCTCGAACCGCGCCGGCTGCTGACCACCGAACTGTACGTCACGCCGCCGCAATACGTGCGCCTGAGCTGCTCGCTGGCCGTCGAGCCGGAGGCCGGCGCCGGCGAGGAAACGCTGCGGCGCAACGTCGAACTGGCGCTGCGCCAGCACCTCGCGCCGCTACCGCCCTATGGCCCGGACGGCGCCGGCTGGCCTTTCGGGCGCGATGTCCGCGACCGCGACATCGAGGCGGCGGCCTTGCGCGTGCAGGGCGTGCGGCTGGTGAACGAGGTGCGGCTGGTCGGCGAGGAAATCGACCGCATCGGCGCGCGACGCGCCGTCACACAGGCGGTCGGCCTGCTGGCCTGGCAATTGCCGGTGCTGCTCGAGGTGCGGGTGACCATCGGCGCCGACGCCAAGGCGGAAGTCCTGCCGCCGCTGGACGCGCCCAGTGAGCCGCTGCCGGTGGACGCCATGCCGGTGCCGGTCGGTCAGGAGGAGTGCTGATGTCCGGCCCGGGCTTCGCCCATCTCGTCGGCCGCGCCATGTGGGCGCATTGCGACCACGACGGCACGCGCATCGACGGCGCCCCCGGCCGCGTGCGGCTGGCGCCGGCGGTGGCCGGAGAAAAGGAGTCGGAGGCGGCGACGACCGCCGCCGAGTACGCCGCCTGGCGGGCGGTGTACGGTTCGGCGGCGACGCTGTGCTGCCCGCCGGATCGCTGCGTCGACAGCCGGACGGTGGTCGCCGTTCCGGGCCGGCCGCTGGCGATGCTCACGCCCGACGGCTGGCGGTCGATGACGCCGCCGGCGCGATCGACCGCCGCATCGGCGGGCGATGAAGAAACGGAGCCGGCGGCGCTGGATTTCGCGCCCCTGCCGCCGGAGACAGCGACCGCGCCGACCGCGCCGGACGGCGTGGCCATCGATCCCGCGGGCCGCTTGTGGCTGCTGGACCGGCAGGCGCGATGCGTGCGCGTGCTGGCGGACGATTTCCGCGTCGCGGCGTCGCTGGCCTTGCCCGCCGATTTCGACCCCGGGCAACTGGCCTGCGCCGCGTTCGGACTAATCGTCAGCGACCGCTCGCAAGCGCGTATCGCGCTGCAAACCTGGGGCGACGAACGGCGTGGCGCGCGGGGGGGTGGTTTGTCCGGACACTGGCGCGGCCATGCCGTGCCGGCGGCGGCGGCGGGCGATGAACTGGTGGCTCTGGCCGCCGATCCGCGTTTTCCGACCGCCGTGGCGCTGTTGCGCGGCAGCGGCCGGCGTCACCGCTTGCTGACCGTCACCGCCGCCGGCGCCGCGCTCTGGGAACTGCCGCTGACCAGCGAGCCGCTGCAACTGCTGCTGACCGCCGCCGACACCGTGCTGGTCGGCGACGTCGCCCACCTGCCGGGCGACCCGCGACCCAGCATTTTCCGCGAATACCGCCTGCGCGCCGACGGCGTCGAGGCCGAGAGCGCTTATGCGGTGCGCGGTTTCGATGGCCGCGCGCTGTGGCTGGCCACCGGCCCGGACGGCCCGCGGGTGTTCGCCAGCACCGCCGCCGGCACCCGGCCGCTCTACCCGCGCGAGCAAGCCTTGCGGAGCAGCGGCAGCGTCGAAACCTTCGCGCTCGACTCGGGCATTTTCGCCTGCGTGTGGCACCGCCTGTTCCTGGATCTCTGCCTGCCGGCCGACTGCGCGGTGACGGTCGAGGCCAAGACCGCCGACGATCTGCCGCCGTTCGAGATTCGTCGCGGCGCCCGCCGGCCGCTCGACCAGGCCGGCGACACGCGGCCACCGCCGGTCGACGACCCCTGGCCGCCGCTCGGTTCGCTGAGCGTCGACGACGCCGAGGGCTGGTTGCGGCTCGGCGTCGCCGACGCGCGACCGGCGCTGGCCGACGTACCCTTGGCCGACGGCGTCCGGCAACGACCGTCGGAAGACCCGCTGGCGACCGATCGCGGCGCCGCGCCGACCGCCACCCCGGCAGGACTGCGCAGCCATGAATTCCTGATCGCCGCGCCGCCCGGCCGCTATCTCTGGCTACGCATCCGCCTACAGGGCACCCGGCGGCAAGGACCGGCGTTATACGCGCTGCGCGCCAGCTTCCCGCGCCCCTCGCTGCTCGACTACCTGCCGGCCTACTGGCGCGCCGATCCGGAAGGCGCCGAGGCCACCGAACGGGCGCTGGCGCTGTTCGAGGGCTGGACCACCGAACTCGACCAGCGGGTGGACGCGTTGCCGAAACTGCTCGATCCCCGTCTGACGCCGGCGGAAGCGCTGTCCTGGCTGGCCTCTTTCCTGGCCGTCGGTTTCGACGGCCGCGTCCGGGAAGGCGTGCGCCGGCAGTTGTTGCAGGAAGCCGCCGCGCTTTACCGCGCGCGCGGCACCTTGCCGGGTCTGACCCGCCTGCTGAGCATTCTCGCCGAAGCGCCGGTGCGGATCGTCGAAGGCTTTCGCCTGCGGCGACCGACGGCGGCCTTCGTCGGCGACGCGCTGCTCGGGCCGGCGCTGGAAATCGGCGGCCACGAAAGCAATGGCCGGCAGGAGATCTTCGCCACGGGCGAGGGCGAGGACTGGGCGCGCGAGCTTGAGCGCGAATACGCCGCCTTGCGGCTGCGCCGGCTGACCGTCGACCGTCCCTGCCCGGCCGAGACGCCCGCCGCGCCGCTGCCGGACGATCCGCTGCGGCGTTTTTACCAGCGGCACGCGCACCGCTTCACGGTGATCGTTCCCCGGGCGGCCAGCGCCGATCTGAAGGCGGTGCTCGAACTGGCGATCGAAACCAACAAACCGGCGCATACCCTGCACCGGCTGTGCTGGCTGGACGCCGGCTTCCGCGTCGGGCGCGCCAGCCTGGTCGGCCTGTCGCCGCTCGGGCCGGTCGATCATGCCGTGCCGGCGGTGGTCGGCAAGGCCGTGCTATCGACGTCCGCCACTCTCCACCGCGGTCGCCGCGACGACCGCGCCCCCTCTTTCGCGACTCCATGGGAGATTTCGCCATGAGCACACCGCTGTCCGCCGCCCTGTTCACGCCGCTGGACGATCTCGATCCGGCCACGCCCGGCGACCCCTTCGTCCGTTTGCACTATCACTACGGGCAGTTGCTCGGCGCCGAGGATTTCACCACCGAACAGCGTTACTTCCTGTTGCGCAGCCGCCTGCACAACGCCGCGCCGCACGGGCTGGGCACGGTCTGGGGCCTGCGCATCCGCCACGAGGAGACCACCGATCCGGCGGGGCTGCGGCTGATCTGCGAGCCGGGTCTGGCCATCGACGCCCTGGGCCGGGAAATCCACGTGCCGCGCGCGGTCTGTCTCGATGTCGGCGGGCTGGCGTCGACCAGATTCTGGACCGACCTGGCGCCACCGCCGGGCGCCGAGGCGGGCGAACGGCGACGGCGGGTGTATGCGGTGTTGCGCTACCGCGCCTGCCTGAGCGAGATGGCGCCGGCGATCGTGCCGCCGTGTTCCGACCAGGACGCGGCGCTGGCGCCGTCGCGGGTGGTCGACGGCTACCGGCTGTGCCTGGAAGCCGCGCCGCCGGCCGACCCGGCCGCCACGCAACGCGACATCACCGCCATCGCCACGCCGGCGGACCCGCGCGGGCGCCTGCTGGCCCACATCCTGACGCCGCCGGTCGATCTGGCCCGCTTCTGGAGCGGCGCCGACGAGGCGCCCCTGTTGCTGGCGACGCTCGATCTCGAACCGGTCGGCGACCCCGTCGAGCGGGTCAAGCTGGCCGGCGGCATCGACAACGCCGTGCGCGCGCTGCTGCCGGCGGTGCAGGCGCTGGCCGATCTGGCGCTGGGCATCCGTCTCGACGGCGCGCCGACGCCACCGGCATTCCAGGCCGTCGGCGTCGCGGCGGTGGCGGGCAGCGGCGCCGATGCCGGCAAGACCCTCGTCAGCGTCGCCACCAGCGCGGCGGTCAAGCCGGCGAGCCTGACCAACAGCCCGCCGCGACTGCTGCGTTTCGACGACGGCGACGGCAAATGGCGGACGGTCGCCGTCAGCCAATGCGTCGCCACCGCCACCGGCATGACCCTCACCGCCGACGAGGCGTGGACGTCGCCGACCGCTTTTCAGGTCTGTCTGGCCGGCACCGGCGAGCGAGCGATTCTCGACACCGGCGGCCGGCCGCTGGCCGGTGTCGTCGGCGAAGCGGTGCCGGCCGGCGCCGGGCGCGACGCCTGCCTGTTCGCCACTTTCACCCCTGCCGTTTGACCGGAGGCCATCATGAGCACATACAGTTGGAAGGGCATGGACGCCGGTTTGCTGACGGTGGCCGCCAAGCTCGCCAGGAACGAAACCCTGACCGCGGCGGAAGAGTACGGCGTCGCCGAATTCCTGCGCGGCTACCGCGGCGGCGACAACGAGGGCTTTCCCGGCGGGCCGGTCGGCGACGTGCGCGGCGACAACAACCTGCGGCGGAGCAACTGGTTCAACGGCCGCTATCTGACCGCCGAGGCGCTGTCGCGGCAGGACACTTATTTCGACGCCCGCTCGCGCCTCAACGCGCACGCCTTGATGCCCGGCATCGCCTGGGGCCTGGGTGTCGAGGCCGACGGCGCCAACGCCTTGCCGGTGCTGGAGTCGACGGCGCGCACCAAGGGCCTGTCGGCGAGCAGCGAGATCCGCTTGCGGCGCGGTCTGGCCTTCGACCATATCGGCCGGCCGATCCTGGTGTCGAGGGAATGCCGCTTCACCATCGAACAATTGATCGGCACCTACCGCAAGACCCCGCAGCGGGTGGTCGGCGGCGGCGTCGAATTCATGCCTTGCGTGTGCCTGACACCCGATCCGTCCGGGCCGACCGGCGGCGGACCGGCGGTGCCGTCCGGGCCGTATCTGCTGGTGATCGAGGCCGGCGAATCGCCGGAGGGCGGCGCCAAGGTGATGGGCGATGTCTGCGGCGGCGCGCCGCCGAGCACCTGCCAGACCGACGCCTGGCGCGGCGCGTTCGGTCTGTCGCTGGTGCGTTTTCCGGTCGAACTGCCCCTGCGCGACGATCTGCGCACGGCCTGGGATCTGCGCGGCACCCTGTCGGCGTACTACTTCGATGTTTTCGAGCATCCGCTGTGGAAACGCTGGGACCCCAACTTCCTCTCCGACGGCGGTTTTTGCGCCGACAGCGGGCCGGGGCGCCACGACGCCGGCGCGATCGCCCTGGCCATGCTCTACTTGGGCGAGGACGGCACGGTGCTGTTTCTCGATCCGTGGATGGTCCGGCGGACGATCTGCGACACGCCCGGCGAGGATTGGCACCGCACCCGCTTCGGCGCGCCGCCGCGCGCCGCCGCCTGGGCGCGCATCCATCAGTTCCAGTGCATGCTGGCCGAAAGTCTGCGGCGGCTCAAGTCGAACCAGGAAGGCGCCAATCTCCACCGTCGCGGTTTCCGGCATCTGCCGCCGATCGGCTTTCTGCCGATCCGGCCGCGGGCGGTGGAACTCGATGATTACCGTGCAACCGGCATCGACACCCTCGACAGCCTGCTCTACAAGACCGGGCAGGGCGCGCGTTGGCTGGTTTCGCCGCTGGTCAAGTCGGCGATCGATCAGGCCGAGGCGTATTTCGAAGACACCGGGGTGATCACCTACGCCGTCGTCGCCCTGCACGACGACGACATCCTCGAGGACCTCGCCAACGTCTTCGACAAGGACCCCTTGCAGTTGACCCGGCGCACGGTCGCCCAGGACCCGGTCGGCGCCAACGAAGCCGCTGCCGCGCCAGCCAAGATGAACCTCTACCAGGTCGGCGCGCTCGGTAGCCAGGTGTCCGCGCTGCCGGGCTATCTCGGCGTGCTCGCGCGCCTGTTCGAGGAAATGGGACTGGACGATCTGGTCAACCGGCGCACCGAAATCGTCAAGCTGATCGTGCCGTTGCAGGGCCTGACGCGGCGCCATCCCCTGGTCGGCGCGCTGGGCGAGGACGCGATGACGCAAGCGCCCGCCTGGGGCGTGGACCCCTTGCTCACCGCCGGCGGCGCGCTCGGCCCGTTCGGCGCGCTGACGCCGCAAACCGGCGAACTCGCCGGTCTGGTGGCCAAGATCGGTCTCGACATGCTGCCGCGACATTTCGTGGTTTACGTCAAGCAACGGCTGGTGCTGCTCGACGTGCTGTTCTACCTCCTGGAAATCCTGCAATTCCTGTTCACCTTCTTCAGCGCGATCCAGGGGCTGACCACCAACAGTAAGAAAATCCTCAAGACCGAGGAGCTGCGCGCCCGCTACCTCAGCCAGCCGGCCGAAAAACGCGCCATCGTCGAAGCGTTGCTGGCGCAGCCGGAAATCCAGGCCAGTCTGGCCCGGGCGGCCGACCTCAGCGACTCGGGCATCGCCGTCACCTCCCGCAACCAGGCGTTCCTGGCGCAAGTCCAGACGGCCGAGGCGGCGCTCGAAAACACCGTCGCCGACCCCGCCGAACGCCGCCAGATCGCCGTCGGCCGGGTGGCCGACGCCTACGCCGCCGAATACCCGGATTACCAGTTGGTGCAGGTGCTGGCCGCCGTGCAGCCACGGCAGACGCTGGCGGTGGTCAACCAGCTGGCCGTCAACCGCGCCGTCGAAAAGAAAATGACACTGGCCGACGAACTGTCCGCCGGCGGGCCGGCGGTGTTTGCCGACGCCGACGCCTTGCCGGTTTACAGCGAGTTGCGCGCCGCCCTCGACGCGCGCAAGGTATCCGACTACGTCAGCGGCGTCGACAGCACGCTCACCGCCAAGGAACTGCTGGCCCGTTCGCCGGACGAAGCCCGGCAACTGCTCGGCGCCGACAATTACGAGAAATTCCGCGTCGCCTTCCAGACCGACCGGAACACCGCCGTCGCCGGCGCGCAGGCGCTGGCCCAGGGCGTTCCCGACGCGCTGGCGGTCAAGGTCGAGGCCGGAATCAAGGCCGGCACCTCGGCCGAGACGGTCATCGAAACGCTCAAGAACGACACCGCGACCAGCAGCGCGGCGCGTCCGCTGCTCGACCACACCGCCAGCCTGCTGCGCATCACCGGCGGCAAGACCGGCTTCCTCGGCGTGCTCAAGCGCACCTGAGCGATGAACGCCGTTCTCGACATCGGTCGCTTGTCCACGCGCATTCGCGGCGCGGACCCGGCGTTCGCCCAGGCCGTCGCCGGGCGGATGCGGCGACTGGCCGACCGCCCGCTCGCTGGCGCGCTCGAGGGCGCGGGCGAACGGGCGTTGCGCCGGGCCGGTCTGCCGGCCGATGCCGTGGTCGCCGTGCGTCGTATCGATCTGGCTCTGCGAGTGGCGGCCGACGTCGACGAGATTCGGCTGGCCGTCGGCTGGGCGGGCGCCTTCGAAAGCGCGCTCGCCGATCTGCTGGCCGGCTCGCCGCCGGGCGAGCGCGAGGGTGGCGGCGAAAGCGACGAAAACGGCGCCCCGGTCTGGTTCGCCGACGTTTGGGCCGCTGAAAGCCGCCATCTTCGACGGCGCGCCGCCGGTCGGCCAGACGCCTGGTGGGCGCCCGATCTCGTCGCCGCCGGCGAGGGCCTCGCCGCCCTCGACCCACCGCGCATACTTTCGCGCTGGCTCGACCGCGACCCGGCCCGGGCGGCGGTCGCCATGGTCGCCTTGCTGCGCGCCGAGGCGCGCGTCGTCGCGCTGCTGTCCCCGGCGACCGCCAGCCTGTTCGCCCGACGGCTGATCGACCGTTTCACCGGCGGCGAGGCGGCGCCAGCCGCCGTCCCGGAGAAGGAAGGGAAAGACCGCGGACAAAACACCGGACAACGCCCGGCCCACGCCGGCCGGTCGGCCACCGCGCCACACGCCGCGATCCTGGCGTGCCTCGAACGGCGGTGGGCCGACTGGCGACCGGCCTGGCTCGCTGCCGGTCGCGCGGCGCAAACCCTGCCGTGGCTGGCCGCGGCCTTGTTCGCCGACAACCCGTCCGTCAGCCGCCTGCCGGCGGCGACCGTCGAACACGCGCTGCGCGTCTGGCTCGGCGACGGACCGGCACCGCGCCAGACGGCGGACGCCGCCGCCGATGCCCCGGCGCTGACCCGGCCGACCCGCCACCTGGCGAGCGACCGGAAGGCCGGAGAAACCGGCGACCGGAGAAACGACCAGACGACCGACGAGGCGGCGGTCGTCAGCCACGAGGTTCGGCTGGCGGGGCTGCTGCTGCTGTTGCGCCCGCTGGGACGGCTGCCGCGACTGCCGCATCTCGGCGATCTGGCGCTGCTGGCGCTGCGCCGGGTGCTGGCGCCCCTGCCGGCCGGCGAGCGCGCCGTCGCCGAGGAACGCGAGCGGCCGCTGCTCGCCGTCTTCGCGCCGGAGTGCGACTGGCGGGCGCCGATCGCGACCGTTCCGCTGGTCGACGCCGATGCCGCCGGCGCCGTGCTCGATGCCCTGATGGCGGCGATTCCGGCCGACATCGCTTTCGCGCCGGGCGGCGAACGGCGGGTCTTCGGCCGTACCGGCGTTCCCTTCGCCAACGCGCCGGAACAACGACTCGCCCGCTTGCTGCTGCGTCCCGGCGTGCTGCGCGTCACCGCCTGGGACGCGGAACTGGTCTGGCCGCTGGCCGGCATCGACCTGGCGCTGCGCCGCGCCGGCTGGGATCAGGACCCCGGCTGGCTGCCATGGATCGGCCGACGCCTGCGTTTTCGTTTTGGCGACCCCGCGTGAGCAACGACCCTCCCGGATCGCCGGTCGCCGCCACGACCGCCGTCACTCTCTGCGAGCGCTGGCTGGCGCTGGCCGCCGGCCGCTTGTTGCTGCGCCGTCCGGACGACGCCGGGCTGCGGCGTCTGGCGGCGGCGCATCTGCCGGTGGACGATGTCCGGCAACTCGCCGCCGGCATCGCCGCCGGCAGCGAGGCGCTGTTCCACGCGCTGGCCTCGTCCGCCGACAGTGAACCGCTGGCGCGGATCGCCGTCGGCTGCCGGCTGTCGGAATTCGACCTCGATCTGCTGGCCTTCGCCGTGCTGCCCTGCGTCGACGAGGACGCCGCGGCGACGGTGGCCGCACTCGCCGGCGGCGTCCGTCGCCTGCCGGTCGGGCTGGCGCTCAAGCTGCTGTTCGGCGATGCCGCCGAGCCGGCGCGGGTGCGCGCGGCGGTACGCGCGTCGCCGCTGTGGTCGAGTGGCCTGCTCGTTGCCGGCGAAGCCTCCCGGCCGCTTCTCGAACGCCGTCTGGACCCGAGCGAAACGCTGCTCGCCGGCCTCGACGGCCTGCTGCCGGCGGAAACCGGCGCCGGCTGGCAACCGCGCTGGCTGACGACGCCGGCGCGGCCGGCGGCCAGCATCCGCCGCGTCGCCGCCCAATTGCCGGCGCTGACCGACAGCGGCCTGCACCTCGACGGTCGCCCGGAGCGGGCCGAGGAGGTGCTGGCGGTCGCCGGGGCGGCGCGCGGCGCCATCGTCCTCGACGCACCCGACGATTCTCATGACCGGCACGATCCGCACGCCGCGCCGCCGTGGGCCGAGGCGCGGCTGATCGGGCTGGCCACCGGCGCGCTGGTGGCCTTGCGCACCGGGGCCGCCCAGTTGCCGGCGCCCTCGCTCGTCGAGCCGGTGCCGGTGATCGCGCCGCCGGCCTTCGCCCTGCGCGGCCCGAAAGCCCGCCTGCGGCGTCTGGAAGTCGGCGCCGGCGATCCGCTCGAACTCGCCGACGCCTGGCAGGCCGCGCTCGGCTGCGACCAGGCCGACGCCGACGAACTGGCCGGCCGCAACTGGCTGGACACCGACGCGCCCGCCGCGGTGGTCGCCGCGTTGCCGGCGGGCGCGGATTCGCGGCGGGCGCTGGCCGAGGTGGCGCGGCTGACGCCGCCGCGCGCGCTGCGGCTGGCGACGCGCAAGACACCCGACGTGCCCTGGGAGCGGCTGGTGGTGGCGCCGGAAACCGCCGTCCGCCTGAACGATCTGGTGCGCCGGGTGCGGCGGCGGGTGACCGTGCAATTGCGCTGGGGCATGGCCACCGGCGGGCGCGGGCGCTCGGTGGTCGGCCTGCTGCACGGCGAGTCGGGCACCGGCAAGACGCTGGCCGCCGAGGCCATCGCCAGCCGCCTGCAACTGCCGATGCTCGCCGTCGATCTGTCGCTGGTGGTGTCCAAATACATCGGCGAAACCGAAAAGAATCTCTCGGAACTGTTCGCCGCCGCCGAAGGCTACGCCGCCCTGCTGTTCTTCGACGAAGCGGACGCGCTGTTCGGCCGCCGCACCAACGTCCAGGACGCGCACGACCGCTACGCCAATATCGAGGTCAATTATCTACTGCAACGTCTGGAAGCCTTCGAGGGTTGCGCCCTGTTGGCGACCAATCTGCTGCAAGGGGTCGACGACGCTTTTCTGCGCCGTTTCGACCAGGTGGCGCACTTCCCCCGGCCGGGGGTGGCCGAACGCCTGGCGATCTGGCGCCATCACTTGCCCGTCGGGCATCTGGCGCCGCACGTGTCGATCGAACAGCTCGCCGAGCGTTTCGATCTCACGGGCGGCGAGATTCGCAACGCCGCGCTCGGAGCGGCTTTTGCCGCCGCCGACAGCGGCACGGTGGTCACCGACGACATGCTCGATGTCGCGGTGGCCGAGGAATTCAACAAAATGGGCCGGCCTTTTCCGCGCCGGCCGGGAGCATCGCCATGACCGATATCGTTAGCACCCTGAACAACACCAAGGCAGCCCTGGCCGATCTCCAGGCGGCGGCGACCGCCTTCGCCGTCGGCGGCGCCGCCCAGGCACAAGCCGCCGAGGTCGGCTGGAAAGCCATCGCCGCCGTCGAGGCGGCGCAAGCCGAGGCGGAAGGATTGCGCGGCCAGATCGAGGCCCGGAACGCGCAAGTGACGGCCGCCCTGGCCGCCCGCGCCGCGGCCTTGGCCAGCGCGGAAACCGCGCGCGGCACGGGTGGTTCGCCACCGATCGCCGACGCCACGGCCACCGCCCTGCGCGCGGCCATCGCCACGGCGGCGGGTTTCGCCGCCGCCGACGTCGGCAAGGTCGACAGCGTTCTGGTGCCGGTGGTCGGCAGCCTCGACACCGCCATCGGCGCCGTCGACGATGCCGCGCTGACCGCGCTGAAGACGGCCGAGGCCGGCGTGGTCACGGCGCGGCAGGTTTACCAGCAGAAATCCGTGCTGGCCGACGCGGCGCTGACCGCCGCCGACGCCCAGGCCGGCACGCTGGCCACCGCCCTGTCCACGGCCCTGAGCCGGCGGGAAGCTGCGACCGGCCTGCTTGCCGCCGGCAAGGCCGCCGCCGCCGCGGTGGCTTACGCCGACTACCAGAGCGCGCGCGGCACGCTGGCCGCGGCGGCGGCCGACGCCGCCGGCGCCACCCTCTCCGGTCCGTGGGCCACCGCTCGCGACGCGCAGTTGTCGGCGCTCGCCGACCTGTTGGCGGCGCGGACGACGCTGGCCAAGGCGCAACTGACGGTGGCGCGCAAGCAGGCCGAAATGCGGACCAAGCAGGCGACGCGCGACGGCGACGCGGCGGCGGCGGTGGCCGCCGCGATAACGACGGCATTGACCCCCGCTCCCGCTCCCGCGCCCGCTCCCGCCCCGGCGCCCGCACCGGCGCCACCCGGTCCCTGAGGACCGCGTCGTGGGACGCCGTTACACCCGGGCGCAGCTGTTGCCGCCGGTCAGCCGCGACCGGGCGGCGGAAAGACGCGCCGACCGGATCGCCAAGGGCGAGCGGCCTGGCGGCAATGCCAGGGCCGCCACGCAGGCCGCGCCTGCCGTTCTCGGACTCGGCGCCGGTCAACCGTTGCCGGCGACGGAACAACGTTATTTCGAGCGGCGGCTGGGCACCGATCTGGCCGGCGTGCGCGTACACCCGGAGGCGGCGGGCGCCGGTCCCTTGCGGGCCAATGCCTTCGCCGCCGGTCGCGACATCGGTTTCGCGCCCGGCCGCTGGCGTCCGGGAACCGACGAGGGGCGCCGCCTGCTCGGCCACGAACTGGCGCACGTGCTGGAACAAGGACACGGCGGCGGCGCGGTGCAACTCGACGATGCCGCCAAACCGGCGGAGGCGGCGCAAGCCAGCGATGCGCTCAGCGAAGGCGTCAAGACCGTCGTCGAGCAGGCCAAGGAAAACGAGGGCATCAAGAAGTTCCTGCTCGATCCCGCCAAGCGTCACGCCCTCGGCCAGTGGAACGCGCTGGATACCGGCGAGAAGGTCGGCGTCGGCGCCTTTGGCGTCGGTAGCCACGGTCTGCTCCTGGGCGCCGGATTGTCCGACCCGAACGGCCGCAAAATGTTGTCCGACGTCAATCTGGCGGCGCCGCTGGGGCTGATTCCTTATGCCACCCTGACCGATTTCCGCTATATCCTGCCGCCGCCCGGCGGCGGGCCGACGCAGCTCAAGGCCTCGTTCTCGGGCGACGATCTGCTCGGACTGGCGCACGAAAAACTGTCCTGGATGCCGGCGATGCGCCTGTCGCTGGACTTCACCTGGAGCTTGGCGCCCGGCGGCGCCGTCGGCCTCAGCGCCGCCAAGGCCACCTGGGGCGTCATGCCCGGGGTGGTCGTGCAGGCCGGCAGCGGCGTCGGTCTGGATTGGAAGCCGACGGTCGGCGGCGCCGACGGCCAGAACGCGACGGTGATGAAATCGGTGCCGGCCTTGCCGGGCAGCGGCCCGGGACCGGCGGGCGTCGGGGTCATCGTTTCCGTCGACCTGCTCACCGCCCCCTTCGTGCCGGCGGCGGTGCGCAACGCGCTGGGCGCGGCGCCGGAGAAGAAATAAGGCCATGGCGGCGCTGGCCGGCGGCGAGCGGGAAACGAGGCGGCGACCGCGCGTCGGCGCCGCCCACGACCCGGCCGAACACCGGGCCGACCGGATCGCCGCCGCCCTGACCGCGCCGCCGCCGCAAACACTGCACTGCGCCGCCTGCCGGGATGGCGCCGAACCGTGTCCGGCCTGCGCCGCCGGCCGCGACGGCTTACGTCGGCGCGTGATCGGCGCCGCCGCTGGCGCCCCGGCGGACGGCGTGTCGACCGGGACCGGCACGCCCTTGCCGGAGCCTCACCGTCGGAAATTCGAGCGGCGCCTGGGAATCGACCTCTCGCCCGTTCGTCTGCATGCCGGCCCGGCGGCGGCCCAGGCGGCGCGCGGCGTGGACGCCCAGGCGTTCGCCTTCGGCCACGACATCGTCCTCGGCCGCGCCGCGCCGCCGCTGAACAGCCACGCCGGCGAGCGCCTGCTGGCGCACGAGGTGGCGCACACGCTTACCCCGGACGGCTTCGTTCGCAGACAGCGCGCCGGAACGGGCGAGGCGGACGAGATGGCGGTACCGGGCAGCGTGACGATCGAGTTCATGCGCCTCGCGCCGTGGTACGCCACTGTCCGGGAAACGGACGATGGAGCGAGCGGGGCAACGGCGAGTCCGGCCGCCATCGCCGTTGAACTTTACGGCATCGAAGCGCCGCAACTGATTGAACGCACGCTCTTCGGCAATGCCTTCGCGATCCTGCCCAACTTGCTGCGGCCAGGGTACCGTGCGCGCTTCGACGAACGAATCGAGGCCTGTTTCGCGGCCGACATCGCGCGCGCCGAATCGATGCTGTTCGAGGATCTGCCGCAACGGCATTGGTCCGCGTTGATCGAAATCGTCCGCGATTGGTCGCGCCTGCACGATGTGCGGCGACACGGCGGCGACAGCTGGTTCGACGCCTTTCTCGGGCAGCTGGCGCGCGACCACACCTACTACGACTACCTCGTCACCACCGGTTCGAAAACCAGTTATCTCGACACCCTGTTTGCCGCCGGCGGCAACGATGTCGGCACGCTTTTCGCGCTGGTGTCGCGCCACAGCGAGCGTTTCGGCCTCTATCGCCCGCCGGAGGCCCTGCTTGACCCCGGACTGGCGAGAGTGCCCGTCAATCCGGCTCTTGTCGCTCGCGCCGCCGATTTGGTGCTTGAGCGTTTGTCTGGCGTCACCAGCCGTGGCGAGAGCGGCGCGATCACCACGATCCTTGGCGGATTGCCGCCCGCCGGGCAGGCGGCGGTGTTGCAGGAAATCATGTCGCGCCACAAGCAGACCGACTGGACGGGGCTGTTCGGCCGTTACGGCGAACGTCGCCAGGTGGGCATGCTGTACTGGCTGTTCGAGGACCTGACCAAGGATAACCGGCGGACGCTCGCCGACAGTTTGGTCACCAACGAGGTGCTGACGCGGCAGGACGCCGATGCACTGGCCGACGGACGTGGCGTTGTCGCCCAATACCTGCCTTACACCACCGATCTGGCGATCGAATCGACGCAATTCTGGGCCAGGCGCTATGAGAAAAGCCACGGTGCGGGAGCCGTTTTTCATGGATTGATGGGTGGCCTCGCCGTACTCGCCACCCCCGGGGTGGTGGATCAGACAGCGCTGGTGCTCGGCACGGCTGGCGTGGGCTCGGCGGTGGGTCCCGTGCTGGCGGCGCGTGCGCCGACGCTGGCCATGACCTTGACCGTCGGTGGCGCCGGCTTCGCCGGCTTTAACGCCGGTGTGGCGATCGGTTATCTCATCGACGGACACGACGCCAACGGACAACCCTTGGACGACGCCGGGCGTGCCTCGCTGGCGCTGATCGCGGTCAGCAATCTGCTGTTCGCCACCGCCGGCGTGCTGTCCCTGCGCACACCGGCGGTGACGCCCGAGACCGGGCTGACGCGCGTGTCGCCAGGCGAGGTGCCGCCGCCGGAAGCGGGACCCGGCGTCGACGCCGGGGAGGGAACGACGATCAATATTCGCCTGGTGTCGTTCAACCCCGAAAGCGGCGACATGGTGGTCGCCGCGGAGTATGTCGGGACGGGTCGTCATGCCCTAGTCAAGTTCAATGTGCGTACCGGCGCAGGCTACAAGATTGGCCCGAATGGCGAAATTTTGCCAATCGAGAACTTCGCCGTCGCCACCCCGCGGCTGGCGCTGCCCGGCGAGGTGGGGCCACCCTTGCCGGCAAACGCGCCGCCGACGGCACCGACAACGGCGGTATTGCCGGCGGCTCCTCCACCCGCCGGCACGCTGCCGCCGACGGCGTCGCCACCGGTCTTGCCGCGCGTGCCCGTGCCGCCACTGGCCCTGCCTTCCGGACCGCCGCCGCCACTGGCCTTGGCGGCGGGACCGCGCGCGCCCTTGGCGCTGCCGGGGCCGCGTTACCACACCCTGCCCGAAATCCTTCCCGACCCGACGCGCGCCTTCATCGTCCCGGAACTGGAAAACGCCTACCGGGCGTATCTTGCGCGTGTGCGGCCGCCAGACACGCCGGCCTCGCGCGAGGAGTGGGTGCGCCTGACCCGCCACGGTCCGCGCGCCGCCTTGGTTCGCTGGCTGGGCCCGAATTTTCCGGCCGCCGAGGGCGAGCCGGTGTACATTCGCCTGGCTACCGTTGCGCGACCGGCCAGTCTGAGCGACGGACGTTTGGCGGACCTCCTCGGACAGTTGCAAGCCGAGCCGACGGCGCTTGGCGATCGCTACGATCCCATTGGCGCGGCGGGTCCGCAACCGGGCGAAGTGAATCTCGCCAACTTCAATATCCTGAAAGGCAACGTCGGCGAAATCCTGGCCCGGCCGGTTCGCGCCGCCATTGCCGCCGATTTGCAGATCCGCTTTCCCGGAAGCCGCATTCACGACGGTGTTCGCATCCGTCTGCCGCAAACGGATGGCACGCTCGGCCCGCCACTGCTATTCAGTGACGGCGTCATCGCCGAAACGATCGGCCAAAACCTCGTGTTGCGTGGCTTGGTCGAGATCAAGGCGGGCGGCACCGGTGGACAGGCGGCGACGGAACAGGTCTTCGAGTGGAATGAAGGGCGGATCGAGCCCGGTGCACAATTGTTGCTGCGCGACGGGCGCGGTTTCGCCTACGATCCGGCGCGGACATCGCGCAATCCCGACGGCACACGGCCACCCCAGGCTATTTTTCTGTTGTCGGCGGGTCGCCATTTGATTGCACCGATCGGTGCCGAGAATTTAGGAGAGGGGTCGTCAATGGGCATCGGGCCAACCGTGCAGCGTCATGCCTTGCCGGCGACTGCCGAGGAAATCAACTTCCTGACCCGTCTGACGGCCGAGCGACTGGCCACGACGGCCGCGCCGGTTATTTCCACACCGCCGCAAAACCCATGAAACCGGTTGTTTTCGTCAGCCAATCATGACCGCCGAACGCACCGTCGCCGCCAGGGATGGTGGCAAGGGCCGCGGCGAGAACGCCGGCAAGGCGGTGTCGTCGAGCCGACCGACCGACCGCGAAGAGGTGGCGGCGCGCGCGTTCGCCGCGCAAACGGCGCCGGACGGACTGGCGTGCGCGGCTTGCCGCGACGACGGCCCCTGTGCGGCCTGTGCCGGCGCCGCCGCCTCGCTGACGCGCCGACTGGGCCATGCGGCGGGCGGTGGCGTATCGGGCGGGGAAAACGTCGGAAAAACAAGCGCCTCGGCGCCACCGCGCGCGCCGGTCGAGGGCGCGCCGCCGTTGGTCGAGCGCGCCCTGGCGGCGCCGGGATCGGCCTTGCCGAAAGCCTTGCAGCGTCATTTCGAACAACGGCTCGGCGCCGATCTGAGCGGCGTCCGCGTGCATGACGACGCGCGCGCCGATGCCGCCGCCCGTTCGCTGCGCGCCCGGGCGTTCACCCTCGGCAATCGCATCGCTTTCGCCGCCGGCGCGCCGCGGCCGCACACCACGCAAGGCCAGGCCTTGCTCGGGCACGAGTTGGCGCACACCGTCCAGCCCGGCGCCGAGCGCGTGCTGCGCCGCGACGATCTGCCGCCCGGTCATCCGGCGCTGCAAACACCGGCCGAATTGATCGCCAGTTACACCTCCTGGGGCAATCTCGACGAGGACGCGCTGGGCCAGCGCCTGTTCGAACTGGCCTGGATGGGCGCGGGCCATTACGCCTACATCGGCCAGGTGATGGATGCGCTCGATTGGGGCGATCGCGACGACGTGGCCAGCGGTTTCGTGCGCAGCGCCCGCGACGACAATCTCGACGAATTCGCCCGCGGCGAGGCCGGCCGCGCCATGCTGCGGCGCCTGAAGAACGAACTGGTCGGCGGCTTTCCGTCGGGTCACGAAGTGGGCGAAGCCTTGCGGCTGCTCAAGGCGATCCGCTCCGCCGAGGGCGCCGTCGAAGGCGAAAAGAGCGCCGGCGACCTGATGACCGCCGCCGAGCAGCGCGGTCGGAGCGAGCGCTTGCGCATCGCCATCCCGGCAAGCCTGAGTCCCGCCGAAATCGACGACCGCCTGCGCCTGGCGAGCCTGCTCCTTGCTCGCCTGCGCGCGGCCAGTGCCGACGACGCCGACCTTCTGGCCGCGATCACCGTCGTCGAGGGTCAGATCACCGCCCAGCGGCCGGCGCTGACCTCGCTGGCGATAGACCCGACGGTGGCGGCGACGCGGGTGACGCTGGCGCAGGAAATCAGCGAGCGCGGCGCGCGGAATCTGGGCAGTCTCGGCACCCTGTTGAAGAATTACCGCGCCCGTTCGGATCTCGGCGCGGCGCAGCCGGCATACGTCGCGCTCGCCGAGCGGGTGCGCGGCCATTGGCTGGCCGCTTTGCGCGCGGCGCTGACCGACGACGCGCTGGAAAAGCTCTCGGTGGCCGAGGCCAGCGCCACCGCCTTGCCGCGCGCCCTGACCGAGGTCGACCTGGGAATCCTGGAAAAACGCCCGCAAACCGAAGGTTCGAGCGGCGAGATGGTGGCCTGGGTGCGCTGGATTCGCGACCGGCTGAACGTTTTCGAAACCGAGGCCCGCGCGCTGGCGACGGCCCGCGAGCAGGGCGAAGCCAATCTCACCGACCGCCAGAGCGCTTTCGAGAAAGAGTCGCGCCTGTTGCAGGACAGCATCGCGGCGGTCGGCGAATGGGAACGCGCCTTGCGCGCCTACGAGGCGCTGGCCCTTGGCGGCAGCCTGATCGGCAAGGACGATTTCCGCGCCATCCGCGAGCGTTGCCGGGCGATGCGCGACGCGGCGATGGCCGGCAACGCCGCCGATCTGCACGCGCGCCTGGAGCGGCATCGCAACGATCCGGCCGTCGAACGGTTCTACCGGGCCATTCCGGCGTTCATCGGCGCCTCGACGATGCTCTTCGGGCTGAGCGTGACCTTGGTCGCGGCGATGGCCTCCGCCGGCGTCGGCGCGCTGGTCTTCGGGCCGGAAGTGGCGGGGATGGCCGCCGCCGGCGCGGTGGCCCTGGAGGCGCTGACCTTCACCGCCGTCAGCCGCACGCTGACCGGAATCATGGCGCCGCCCTCGCGCACGCCCTTGCTGGTCGAATTGGCGCTCAACATCGGTCTGTTCGGACTGCTGCGCGGGATGGGCGCGGGCATCAAGACGGCGTTGTCCGCTCGCGGCCTGGGCGCGCTGACCGGCGTGGCCACCCATTCCGCCTCTTACGTCGTGCTGAGCGGCTGGGGCGCCGTGCATTTCCGTCTGGAACAGGGACGCTGGCCGAACGGCGAAGAAATCGCCAAGATGTCGGTCGACAATCTGATCATGCTGGCCGGCGTTGCCGCCGCCTCGGGAACGGTGGTCCGCGCCATTCGCGGTCGCCAGCAACTGCGGGCGCTGGAAAACTTCAACGCCCGCTACGGCTTGCGGCTGGCGACGATCGAGATCGCGCGCACGCGCCTGACCAACCGTCTGCGCAGCGAACTGGCCGCCGGCCGGGGCGACGACGCGGCGGTGGTCGACGCCCTGCGCACGGAAGCCGAGGATCTCGACACCCGCCTGCACGATCTGATCGAGGAAGCCAAGGCCGATTCGAGCATCGGCATCGCCGAATTGCGCACCGCCCTGGCCGACCGCGCCATCGACGCGGCGGCGGTCGGCGGCGATCTGCTCAGCCGCTCGCTGGATCTGCCCGAACGGGTGGGTTTGCGGCGGGCCGGCGGCGCCAATCTTTACAGCTACGAGATGGGCGCCACGCCGCCGTTGGTGGAGCGGCTGACGGCCTTGGGCGGCAGGGTCAGCCAATCGGTCGACGCCAGCGGCCGGCGCACCGTCGTCGCCGAATTCAAGGGCGACGCGCCGCTGCTGTTCGTCGAGCGCGCGGTGTCCCCCGAGTTGGCCGCCCGTCTCGCCGAACTGGCGCGTGTTCTCGACACCCCCAACGCCAGCCGCGCCGACCGGCAGGGCGTGATCGGCAGCTTGCGCACGCCGCACGGACAGGCGCCGGGCGAGCTGGAAGGTTTCGTTCTCGACAGCGTGCTGGCCGAGAATCAGCGGGCGTTCGGCGAACTGATCGCGCAATTGCGCGGCGAGAACCCGGACGCGATCGTCGGCATGGAACAGGGCGGCGCCTTTCTCGCCGATGTCATCGCCGCCGGCGATCCGGTGCTGGCCCGGCGAGTGCTGCACATGCCGGTACACAAGACGCCGGCCGGCGAAAAGTTCGACGGCCCGAAAATGCAGGCCGAGTTCCAGCGCCTGATCGATGGCGGCGCGCGGCGCATCGCCATCGTCGACTCCTACATGGGCGGCACCACCGCCGCCGCGCTCCGCGACGATGTGTTGGGACCGCTGGCGCGCCGGGACGGCAACGGCGGCGTTGACTTTCACACCCATTGGCTGCGCGAAACCCTCGGCTTCCGGGCCGGCGGCACGATGGGCGACTTGCGCGGCCAGGCCAATCCGCGCAGCCCCGGCGGCAGCCAGTTGCACAGCGACCAGCGGCAGGTGCGACTGGTTCTCGGCGACGACATGCAAATCGTCTACACCCCGGGCAGCCGCGAGCCGATCACCCTTTTCGACAGCGCCGGCCGGATCACACGCGTGGAATACCCGCGGCCGGGCGAGACGACCCGCGACGTGCTGATTCGCCTGCTGCTGCCGCCGGCGGCTTCAACGGCGCCCACCACGCCAACCACACCGGCAAGCCCGGCGACGCCCTGAACGCGCCGGGCGTCGATCCCGTCAATCGTCGGCCGGAATACGCGCCAGCAGCACCATTCCGTGCGCCGCCAGCAGCGCGTCGATCTCGGGGTCGCCGTCCGCGCAGCGGTCGATATCGAAGGACAGATTGACGTTGATCGCCGGCAACCGTCCGCCGGTGACCGGCGCCAGCAACCGCGCGTCGACGTCGAAATCGTCGAAATCCTCCGGCTCGACCAGGGGAATGACCTGCCAACCGAGCGCCGGGTTGCGGGCGGCGATGGCGGCCAGGCGATCGGCGATGGCGTTCACGATCGTCAGCGTGGCCTCGCGGTCGACACAGCCGTCGACAGTGGCGTAGATATAGCTGCGGAAATTCATGCGCGTGACTCCGGTTCGGCTGGCGTCGCCGGGAAAAAGAGGGTGGCGAGCACCCGCCGGCGATCGATGGCCACGGCGACGAAGGTCCGCGTGCCACGGCCCGGCAGCGATTCCCATTGGCCCTCGCGCCGCGTCACCGTCGCCTCGCGCCAGGTGAAGGCCGCCGGGTCGATGGCGGCGACGGCCGCCAAGGGATCGTGCAGCAGTTTACCCGCCGGCTGCCGGGCAAGATAGAGGCGCATCGCCGCATGCGCCAGGGCGAGACCGGGCGAGGCGGATGTCTGCCCGGCCAACGCTTGGTGCAGCGCGGCATCCCAGGCCACGCCATGGGTGACATTCTTGCCGACCAGCCAACGCTCGGCGATGTGCCGGCTGCTCAGGGCCGCGAGCGTTCCCTTGACGTCATGTCCGAAATTGTAGGACTCGCAACGCGTGCGGCCGGCGAATTTGGCCAGCCGATCCGCCGGCTCCACCAGATTGTCGCCGGCGAAACCGCCCTGCGCCACCCAGCGTCCGAGCCGCGCGTCGGGGTGAAGGCGCAGCAGCAGGCGCAGGTTGTGCAGGGGCGCGCCGGTGAGCAAGGTGCAATCCGGGAAGGCGCGCAGCGTCTCGGCGAGCAGCGCGTGCGCCGGCGCGTCGGCGTCCGCCGGCGCGACGCGGCCCAGCCAGTCGGCGTGAAACGGCGATACCGCGTCGGCCGGACTGCCGGGATGACGGGCGCCGATCGGCGGACGCTTTTCCAGGCGGCGCAGGATTTCCCGAACGATGCCGACCTGCGCCGCCGTACCCGGCGTCAGGGTGACCGCCAGTAGGTCGACGCGCGGATGACTGGCCAGCAGGCAAAGCGTCAGCGCATCGTCCGGGTCGCGGGTTTCCATGTCGAAGACGATCCGCCGCCGGCGCCGTGCGCGGTCGTCCGCCGTGTCATTCGCTTGTTCGCTCAATCCTAACCTCCGGCCTTCCTCCGCCATGCGCGCGGCCTCCGCCGGCGCATGGCGCACTGAAAATGGCGGCGTATTGCACAATGTAAAAACATATTTTACAATCCGGCAAAAATGTTGCGCTGCGGTACCGTGCATTGTCGTGCCGTATTATCCTGCCCGCCTGCCGTCAGTCCAGTCGGACAGTAAAACAAGGTTTGTTACCCCACCCAATTCAGAAGACCAGGAGAAATTCATGGCAACTCTGCCCGAAAATGCGCTGTCGGCCAGCATCGGCGATGCGGACCCGCAAGAAACCCAGGAGTGGCACGACGCGCTGAGCGGCGTCATCGAGAAGGAGGGCGCCGAGCGCGCGCATTTCCTCATTCAAGGCCTGATCGGTCAGGCCCGGCAGGAAGGCATCGACATTCCTTACAGCGCCACCACCGAATACATCAACACCATTCCCGTCGAGCAGCAGCCCAAGTATCCGGGCAACGCCGACATGGAAATCCGCATCCACAACTACATTCGCTGGAATTCGATGGCGATGGTGGTGCGCGCCAACCGCGACAGCAACGTCGGTGGCCACATCGCCTCCTTCGCCTCGGCCGCCACGCTCTACGATGTCGGCTTCTCGTGGTTCTGGCGCGCGCCGACGGAAAATCACGGCGGCGATCTGATCTTCTTCCAGGGCCACTCGGTTCCCGGCGTGTATGCGCGCGCGCACCTGCTCGGCCGGCTGACCGACGAGCAGATGAACAACTTCCGCCAGGAAGTCGACGGCAAGGGCATCTCGTCCTACCCGCACCCGTGGCTGATGCCCGATTTCTGGCAATTCCCGACCGTGTCGATGGGCCTGGGACCGATCCAGGCCATTTATCAGGCACGTTTCATGAAGTACCTCGACAGCCGGGGATTCATCCAGGCCGGCGACCGCAAGGTCTGGGCCTTCCTTGGCGACGGCGAGACCGACGAGGTCGAGTCGCTGGGCGCGATCGGCATGGCCGCGCGCGAGAAACTGGACAACCTGATCTTCGTCATCAACTGCAACCTGCAACGTCTGGACGGCCCGGTGCGCGGCAACGGCAAGATCATCCAGGAACTCGAAGGCACCTTCCGCGGCGCCGGCTGGAACGTGATCAAGATGGTTTGGGGCACCAACTGGGACACCCTGTTCCTGCGCGACAAGAAGGGCATCCTAAAAAGGCGGATGATGGAAGCCGTCGACGGCGAGTACCAAACCTTCAAGGCCAAGGACGGCGCCTACGTTCGCGAGTTTTTCTTCAACACCCCCGAACTGAAGGAGCTGGTCGCCGACTGGACCGACGATCAGGTCTGGTCGCTCAATCGCGGCGGGCACGACATTTTCAAGATCTACAGCGCCTACAAGAGCGCCTTCGAACACCAGGGTCAGCCGACGCTGGTGCTGGCCAAGACCATCAAGGGTTTCGGCATGGGGCAAGCCGGCGAGGCGATGAACATTTCGCACCAGCAAAAGAAACTCGATTACGACGCGATCAAGCGTTTCCGCGACCGTTTCAACCTGCCGGTGCGCGACGACCAGATCGAGGAACTGCCGTACCTGAAGTTCGAGGAAGGTTCCGCCGAACTGAATTACATGCGGCAGCGCCGGATGGACCTCGGCGGCTACCTGCCCAAACGCCGGCGCACCGCCGCCGCGCTTGAAATCCCCGAACTCTCCGCCTTCGAAGCGTTGCTGAAAGCCTCGGGCGAGGGTCGCGAAGTATCGACGACGATGGCCATCGTCCGCTTCCTGAACATTCTGCTCAAGGACAAGAAGGTCGGCCGGCACGTGGTGCCCATCGTCCCCGACGAATCGCGCACCTTCGGCATGGAAGGGCTGTTCCGCCAGATCGGCATCTGGAACCAGCAGGGCCAGAAATACGTCCCCGAAGACCACGACCAGTTGATGTTCTACAAGGAGTCGATCGACGGGCAGGTGCTGCAGGAAGGCATCAACGAAGCCGGCGCGATGAGCGACTGGATCGCCGCCGCCACCGCCTATTCGGTGCACGGCGTGCAGATGATTCCCTTCTACATCTGCTATTCGATGTTCGGCCTGCAGCGCACCATGGACCTTTGCTGGGCGGCGGCCGACCAGCGCGCCCGCGGTTTCCTGATCGGCGGCACCGCCGGCCGCACGACGCTCAACGGCGAGGGCCTGCAACACGAAGACGGCCACTCGCTGGTTCTCTCCAGCCTGATCCCCAACTGCCTGAGCTACGACCCCACCTTCTCGTTCGAGGTCGCGGTGATCATGCGCGAAGGCATGCGCCGGATGTATCAGGAGCAGGAAGATGTCTTCTACTACATCACGGTGATGAACGAGAACTACGAGCATCCCGAACTGCCGGCCGGCGCCGAAAGCGAGATTCTCAAGGGCATGTACCTGCTGCGGCGCGGCCAGTCGTCGGACAGCAACCCGCCGGCGCCGCGCGTGCAACTGCTCGGCTCGGGAACGATCTTCCGCGAAGTCATCTTCGCCGCCGACATGCTCAAGAACGACTGGGGCGTGGACGCCGACCTGTGGGGCTGCCCGAGCTTCACCGAACTGGCGCGCGACGGCAACGACGCGCAGCGCTGGAACCTGCTCAATCCGCTGGCCAAGCCGCGGGTTTCGCATGTCGAAAACTGCCTGGGCGACACCCGTGGCCCGGTGATCGCCGCCACCGATTACGTGCGGATGTTCGCCGAGCAGATTCGCCCCTTCATCAACCGTCGCTACGTGACGCTGGGCACCGACGGCTTCGGCCGCTCGGACACGCGCGAGCAACTGCGTCATTTCTTCGAGGTCGACCGCCGCTGGGTGACCGTCGCCGCGCTGAAAGCCCTGGCCGACGACGGAACGATCGATCGCGGCAAGGTCGCCGAGGCGATCGCCCGCTACGGCATCGACGTGAACAAACCCAACCCGACGACGGTTTAAGGGAGACGACTGATGAGTCAATTGATCGAAGTAAAAGTCCCCGACATCGGCGATTACCACGACGTGCCGGTCATCGACATCTGCGTCAAGCCGGGCGAAACCGTCAAGGTTGACGATGCGCTGGTAACGCTGGAATCCGACAAGGCGACCATGGACGTGCCGTCCTCGGCCGCCGGCACGGTCAAGGAAATCCGCGTGCGACTCGGCGACAAGGTCTCCGAAGGCGCCGTCGTCGTGATCGTCGAAGCGTCGGCGTCGGCAACGGACGCGGCGCCCGCACAAGCGGCGGCGGCACCGGCGCCCACGGCAAGCCCCGCGCCGGTGGCGGCGTCCGTTGCGCCAGCCGTCCCGGCCGCGACGGCGGTCGCCGCGCCGCCGCCCGCGCCCCTGCCGGCGGTTCCGCCGCTGGGCGCGAAAGCGCACGCCAGTCCGTCGGTGCGCCTGCTGGCGCGCGAACTCGGCGTCGATCTCGGTCGTGTCACGCCAACCGGACCGAAAGGACGCATCGTCAAGGAGGACGTGGTCGCCTACGTCAAGGGCGTGCTCACCGCCACGCCGGCCACCGCCGCCGCGTCGCTCGGCGGGGGGCTGGATCTTCTGCCGTGGCCGAAAGTCGATTTCGCCAAATTCGGCCCGGTGGAGATCAAGCCGCTGGCGCGGATCAAGAAAATCTCCGCCCAGAATCTGGCCCGCAACTGGGTGATGATTCCGGCCGTCACCTACCACGAAGACGCCGACATCACCGATCTCGAAGCCTTCCGGGTGGCGACGAATCGGGAAAACGAGAAGTCCGGCCTGAAAATCACCATGCTCGCCTTCCTGATCAAGGCCTGCGTCGCCGCGCTGAAAAAATTTCCCGAGTTCAACAGTTCGCTGACCACGGCCGAAAACGGCGAGATGAGCCTGGTGCTCAAACAGTATTTCCACATCGCCTTCGCCGCCGACACGCCGAACGGCCTGGTGGTGCCGGTGATCAAGAACGCCGACCAGAAGTCGGTGGCGCAACTGGCCACGGAAAGCGGCGAACTGGCGAAAAAGGCGCGCGAAGGCAAGTTGACGCCGGCTGAAATGTCGGGCGCGTGCTTCACCATCTCCAGCCTCGGCGGCATCGGCGGCACCTACTTCTCGCCGATCGTCAACGCGCCGGAAGTGGCCATTCTCGGGGTCAACAAATCGGTGATGAAGCCAGTGTGGAACGGCCGGGAATTCGCGCCGCGGCTGATTCTGCCGCTGTCGCTGACCGCCGACCATCGCGTCATCGACGGCGCGCTGGCGACGCGTTTCAACGTCCATGTCGCGCAACTTCTCGCCGACATGCGGCGCGTGCTGCTCTGAGCGGGAGAACAATCATGAGCCAGATCATTGCAGCAAAAGTTCCCGACATCGGCGATTACCACGACGTGCCGGTGATCGACATCTGCGTCCAGGTCGGCGACAGCGTCAAGGTCGACGACGCCCTGGTGACGCTGGAGTCGGACAAGGCGACGATGGACGTGCCGAGCAGCGTCGCCGGCGTGGTCAAGGAAATCAAGGTCCAATTGGGCGACAAGGTTTCCGAAGGCACGGTGGTGGTGGTGATCGAGGCGGCGGCAACGGCCGATGTCGCCCCGGCGGCCAGCGCCGCGCCGACGCCCGCCGTCGTGGCGCCGACAGCGGCGGCGGTTGATGTCGCCGCAGACCTCGACTGCGAGATGCTCGTTCTCGGCGCCGGTCCCGGTGGCTATTCAGCGGCCTTCCGCAGCGCCGATCTGGGCATGAAGACGGTGCTGGTCGAACGCTATTCGACGCTTGGCGGCGTCTGCCTCAACGTCGGCTGCATCCCTTCGAAAGCCTTGCTGCACATCGCCGGGGTAATGGAAGAAGCCTTGCACATGAGCGATTGCGGCGTCAGTTTCGGCGCGCCGAGCATCGATCTCGACAAGCTGCGCGCCCATAAGAACAAGGTAGTCGGCAAACTGACCACCGGCCTGGCCGGCATGGCCAAGGGACGCAAGGTCGAAGTCGTGCAGGGCGTCGGCCAGTTTCTCGACCCGCATCATCTCGAGATCGTGCTCGCCGACGGCGGCAAGAAGGTCGTCAGGTTCGCCAAGGCGATCATCGCCGCCGGTTCGCAGCCCGTGGCCCTGCCGTTCATGCCCTACGACGATCCGCGTGTCGTCGACTCGACCGGCGCCCTCGAACTCCGGCAACTGCCCAAGCGCATGCTGGTCATCGGCGGCGGCATCATCGGTCTGGAGATGGCCGTCGTCTACTCCTCGCTCGGCGCGCGCATCACCGTCGTCGAACTCGGCGGCGTGCTGATGCCCGGCGCCGACCGCGATCTGGTCAAGGTCTGGGAAAAGCACAACGCCAAGCGCTTCGACCGCATCCTGCTCAATACCGGCGTGATCGCCGCCACCGCCAAGGAAGACGGCATCGAAGTCACTTACAGCACCAACGAGCAGGAATGCTTCGATCTGGTGCTGGTCGCCGTCGGCCGTTCGCCGAACGGCAAGAAACTGGCCGCCGACAAGGCCGGGGTCGTGGTCAACGAGCGCGGCTTCATCCCGGTGGATGCGCGGATGCGTACCAACGTGCCGCACATTCACGCCATCGGCGACATCGTCGGCCAGCCGATGCTGGCGCACAAGGGCGTGCATGAAGGCCATGTCGCCGCCGAGGCCGCCCATGGCGGCAAACGCTGTTTCGACGCCCTGCAGATTCCCTCGGTGGCTTACACCGACCCGGAAATCGCCTGGGCCGGCAAGACCGAGGAACAGTGCAAGGCCGAAGGCATCAAGTACGGCAAGGGCCTGTTCCCCTGGGCCGCGTCCGGTCGCGCGCTGGCCAACGGCCGCGAAGAAGGCTTCACCAAGCTGCTTTTCGACGAAGAGAGCCATCGCGTCATCGGTGGCGGCATCGTCGGCACGCACGCCGGCGATCTCATCGGCGAAGTCTGCCTGGCGATCGAAATGGGCTGCGATGCCGCCGATATCGGCCACACCATTCACCCGCACCCGACACTCGGCGAATCGGTGGGCATGGCCGCCGAGGCTTACAAAGGTGTATGCACCGATTTGCCGGCGGCAAGGAAAAAGTAGCGGGCCGCTCCCCTCCTGTCGGAACAACGAAAATGCCGTCGCGTGACGCGACGGCATTTTTTTGGCGACATCCATGGACCGAAGGGTCCGCGGTTAAGCGAAATACCAGTCGCCGTTTTGCCACGACCTCGTACCACCCAGACCGACGCCCGTTCGTCCTACACCGTAAAACGCGCCACGGCGGCCTGCAACCGTCCTGACTCCTCCGCCAGTTCTCGCATTGCCTGGCTGGCCCTGGCGACACCCAGCGTGTTTCTCTCACTCATGGCGGTGATGTCGTCGATCTGCTGGGCGATCAACTTGCCGGCGTTCGATTGTTCGTCGAGGGCGAGAGAAATCTCGTGGGCGAAACGCCTGCTTTGCCCGACGTTTGACTGAATGCCCTCGATCGAATCGCGCGCATTGCTGGCATAGGTGGCCGTGGTTTCCACTTGGGTCACCACATGATGGATCGTGTTGACGGCCTGACCAGCACTTTGCTGCATCGCCACGATCATGCCGGTGATTTCCTCTGCCGATCTGGAGGTTTTTTCGGCCAGTTTGCGCACTTCATCGGCGACGACGGCGAAGCCCCGGCCGGCCTCGCCGGCACGGGCCGCCTCGATCGCGGCATTCAACGCCAGCAGATTGGTCTGGTCGGCAACCTCGTGGATTACTCGAACGATCGACGAAATTTCCTTGGAGCGGTCTCCCACCTGTTCCACGACTTGCGCCGCGTTCTTGACCGTGCTGGCGATCGCCGTCATCTCGTCAAAAGCGCTTTGAATAACCGCGGCTCCCGCTCCTGCCAAATCGGCGGAGGTTTGGTTGGTGCTCAGCGCCTGGCTGGCGTTTTCGGTAATGTGTCGGATGCTGGCGCTCATTTCCTCCACGGCGGTGGCCACTGCGACCGTGGCGTCGTTTTGCCCTCGCACCGATTGGTTGATCTCGCCGAGAATCCCGGCGACATTGTCGCAGGAACGAAGAGTCTTGGAGACGTTGCCACCGATGTGGCCGATCAGTTGACGCAGACTGTCCTGCATGCCGGCCAACGCACGCGCCAACTCGCCGGCTTCGTCGCCACCACGGGTGTCGATGGCATTGGTGAGCTTACCGTTGGCGATCGACGACGCGGTAGTGACGGCGTTTAGCATGGGAGCGACGATTTTCCCCGCCAGAAGCAGGGAGATCGAAAAAACCGCCACGACGGCGACCACGAAAACGCCGATATCGGTCATGACGATAAACGACGCATCGGCCTTGGTGGTGGCGACCATCGCCTCGGCCTCGCGCTTTTTATCAGCGAGCAATTTGTCCAGCTTGCCCTCGATTTCGACAAATCGCTTGTCGGCTGCCTGCATCATACCCGTGCCCGTGGCGAGGTCGGACTGCGCCATGTCGATGGCCTGGACAACGTTTTTCCGGTATATCGCCAGCGGCTCGTTGAGTGAGGCCAAGTCTGTCTTTGCCGCCTGATCCAGATCGCCACGCTCGCCCATGCTCTTCAAGATCCGCGTCGCCGCATCGGCGCGCGCAAGAATATTGGTCGTTTCCTTGACGATCCGCGCGTCATCGAAATTGGCCATCGAAGCGAACAGACGATAGGCGCCGATGTTGGCCTTGAGCAGTTCACCACGCCCCTCGTTCAATTGCGCGACATGCAGCATGCCCTGGCTGGCCAATTCTTCAAGCGTATTTTGTATCGACGTGATGCCGAGATAACTGACGATACTCAGCACCAGGATCATTGCCACCGCAAGCAAGGACGGGGAAAGGATTTTCGTCTTGATTTTCATGGCGGACCTTCATGAAAAATCGCCGGCGGCAAGCCCCGGGTGCGTGCCGGCGGATCGGACAAAGAATCAGCGCTTGTAAATGCCGGCGCAGACGATCAGGTCGGCGGTTTTCTCGCAATAAGCGGACTTGGGCAATACCTTCTTGGTAAGCGGATCGGTGAATTTGTAGTCCTGCCAGAATTTGCCCTTGCTCTTGGCCAATTGAACGCGTTCCTTGATGAACTCCTTGCCGTCCGCATCGGCAAGGTCGATCAGATCCTTGCCTACCTGCTTTTCATTCTGACCATGGGCAACGCACTTGCCGTTCAAGTCGTAGACCACCGGGTAAAGGTCGCGATCGATCCATTTCTTGTCCTTGGCGGTGATTTCCTTGAAGACCGTCGCACGGTCGGTCGCGACGGCCTTGGCCGCCCTGGCGACCAAGGCTTCCGCTTCCTTGGCCGTGGCGAAGCCATCGGCAGCGAAAACAGCGGGTGAAACGCACAGGATCACTGAAAAAGCGAACAGGGAATTTTTCACGGAAACGCCTCCTTGAGTGGTGGTCATGGATCCATACTAGGTCCCGGCATTAACCGTGTCCATCAAAGCGGTAAAAATAAAAAACAGGCAATGCCCGCTGGTCGCCCCGTGTCAAGCGATCAAGATATCGCACGCAAAGCAAGCCACCGGTTTTCAGACCTTCTTTAATCCGCCGCGCGCAATGGCCGAAATCGCTTGACGGATAAAACGAACTCGAACACCTTGAAAAGCGTGTAATAAAAATGCATTCCGACAGGGATTTTTTCCTTATCATCGGAAACGACAACGCAAGGACAAACCGAACACGCGCCACTCGCTTTCGGTTTAAAATGACATTGTCAGCGCTCTTCCACCGCACACTCGCCCGTCCTTGGAGTAATGCTTATGCGTCAATACCTTATCACCCCATTGATTCTGCTAACGGCTCTTTCGGCGGCGGCGCAGGAAGCCGCCATCGGTTACGTGAAAACGGTCAGCGGAGAGGCGACCGTCGCAACCTCGGCAACGTTGGACAAGGCCGTCGCGGCGCGCGTCGGCGCGCCGGTTTATCTCGGTAACGTGTTGCGAACCGGCGCCAAAGGAACACTCGGCGTCACTTTCAAGGACGAAACGGTGATGTCCTTCGGTCCCAATACCGAGATCACGGTCGACGAATATCTGTACGACCCGGCGGTAAACAAGCTCAGGATGAACGCCAAGCTGACCAAGGGCAGCATGAACTACCTTTCGGGAGTGATCGCCAAGCTGCGTCCGGAAGGGGTTTCGATCGTGACGCCAAGCGCCACCATCGGCGTTCGCGGGACTCATTTCGTTGTCCGAGTGGAGGAGTAACGCCATGACCGTCCGAATTGCCTCATCCGTCCTGCTGATCGCGGCGCTGCTTACAAGCGGTTGCGGGAAATCTTATATCGTCTTGCTGGAAGATCCGGACGGCGGCACGGGGAAAATCCAGGTTGCCAGCAAGAACGGCGAACAAACCGTGGCGGTCGCCCGCACGGGAGCGCTGCTGGATGGTTCCGAGCCGCCGGCGCCCGTGTCCGAAGAAAAAATCCAGAGCGATTTCGGCGCGGCGATTGCCGCGCGCCCGCTGCTGCCGACACGTTATCTGTTGTATTTCATGTCGGGCGGGACGCAATTGACGCCGGAGTCGGAAGCAATGTTGCCGGAGATCGTCGCCGGTGTTGCCCAGCGTCCGGGCGTGGATGTGTCCATCATCGGCCACACGGATACCGTCGGCGCCGCGGAACAGAACACCGCCTTGGCCTTGCAACGCGCCAAGGAGGTCGGCGAATTGCTCAAGGCGCAAGGGCTGCTGGTGGCCAACGAGGTGACGATTGCCTCGCACGGCAAAAGCAATCTGCTGGTCAAGACGCCGGACAACACCCCCGAGTCACGCAACCGACGGGTCGAGATCTCGGTCCGCTGATCGCCACCTGGCCGCGACAGGGCGGCGGTCACTTCTCCGTCATGGTGATCAAGACCCCGTGCTCGCCGGCGCGCAAGCGGCGAAAGTGCAAGTTGACCAGCGGATCGTCCGGAAAATCCCTTGCCAGCATGGCGAAACGGGCCCCGGCCTCCGGCAAGCCGGTAGCCAGTGCCCGATACGCCGCCTGGTACGCCGCGAGAGGCGCCCGGAGTCCGGGCGCCTCTTCGACGACGGGTTCGAAAACGGCGATCTCCATCGTCTTTCCCTTGAGCACCAAACGCGCCACCGGACGGGACGGAACATCCGGGCAGGCGCGCAGGATGTCATCCGAAACACAAACACGGGTACCGAAATACTTGTTGGCCCCTTCGAGACGCGAGGCGCTGTTGACCGCGTCGCCGAGAGCGCGGTAGTCGAAAAAATTGGCGCCTCCAAAATTGCCGACAATGACTTCCCCGCAATGAACGCCGATGCGCGTCAACCCAAAATCGATCCCCCTGGCTTTCATGTCTTGCGAATAACGAAGCGCGAAGGCATCCATTTCGAGCGCGCACGCCAGGGCGCGGGCGCGGTGGTCCGGCTGCACGACGGGCGCCGAGAACACGATCACCACCGCGTCTCCGACAATGCGGTCCAGCGTCCCGTCATGACGAAACGCAATCGCGATCATTTCATCCAGATAACCGTTCAGCAGCGAAACCGCGTCGGCGGGATCGGTGGTTTCCATCAGCGCGGTAAATCCCGCCAGATCGGTAAACACGAAACTGCATTCCTGTCGTCGTCCGCCAAGCGCCAGGGCTTCGCGGTGCTTGATGAGAAACGACACGCGGTTCGGCGACACGTAGCGGGCAAACGCGGCGCGAATCCAGCGTTGTTCGCGTTCGACGGCGAAATGGTGGAACAGGCTACAGACACCGAACGCGCCGAGAATCGCGCCCGCCGGCGTTGCGGCGTCGATCAGCAGCCCCCAAGCGGCGAACGCATGCCAACTGCCGCCCGCAACCAGGAGCACCACGCCAACGGCGAACGCCGCCGCCGCCAGCGCGCGCGCGCGCAGGGCGATGGTTCCGACGGCCAGACAGCCGATGGTCAAAATCAGCGCTTCGAGCGCCACGCCCCACGACGGCCGCGTCAAATACTGTCCGGCCAGAATCTGCTCAAGCGCCTGGGATTGCACCTCCACGCCCGAGATCAACTGCCCGAGCGCACTGAAGCGCAAGTCGAGCAAACCTTGCGCCGACGTGCCGACAAGCACCAGATGGTCTTTTATCCGCTCGGGTGGCAGTTCGCCGTTCAGCACCTTCCAGGCCGGCAGCGATCGATCCGCCGCCTGCTTGCCATAGTGCACCCAGAGCTCGCCATTGGCGTTCACCGGAATGGCCAGTGGACCGATCCGCACCTCGGTCAAACCGCCCTCCTGACCGGCGGACGAGAGAATGGCGGATCCCGCGCCGACGCCGACACGCAAGGTCTCGCCCACCACTGTCGCCACGGGTTGCCCCGCCAACTGGAGGACGAGCGGCACCCGGCGGACGATGCCGTCGCTATCCGGAACAACCGTCAGCGCGCCATAACCCTTGGCAGCCGAAACCAGTTCTGGCAACGCCTCCACCACTCGCTCGAAGGTATGCAGCCACGGCCCGGGGGGTTCGCCCGAAATGGCGAAACGTCCCAAATTGCTCGCGGTATCGACAGCCGCTACCACGGAACTCGGCCGGATTTCGCGGTCGACCGCGAACCCGATCACCGCATTGGCACGCGCAAGGCTCTCGGCAAAAATCCTGTCGTGATCCGGCAAGGCCAGGATTCGGTCACGCAATTCCGCTGACAGGTGCCATTGTTCCGCAACGGCGGCGGGCGAGGTCCGGTCCGCTTCGGCGAAGATAAAGTCGAACACGATCACCGCCGCGCCCGCGTCGTGCAGACGCGTCACCAATTCGGCAAGGCGCGTTCGGGGCCACGGCCACTGTCCGAGCCGGGTCAGGCTTTCGTCGTCGATATCCACCACACGCACCGGCACATCCACCGCGGGCCGCGGCTGCCAACGCTGATACTGGTCGAAAACATTGTTGCGCAGGGTCTGAAGCGGACGTGGATCGGCGATGAACAGCAGCAGCCCCGCCATCGTGGGCAGCAGCGCCAGGAGCCAGATCCAGCGCTTGTTCAGTGTCATCGAGTCGTTCATGGAGTTCGCATCACGGGTACAAATCGGCAACGCATCCCAGTTCGATCTCCATCAACACCTTGAATTTGAAACGAAACGCAAGCCTCTTTCCGGCGTTGCGCGCTCAGGCCGATTCCAATTCTCCCGCTTCCGGCATGCCGGCCGATTCTATCAAAGTAAAAGAAAGGAGATTCAGTCACCGTCTCGCGAGACTCGCCACCAGCGAAAAGCATTCGCCTCGATCACCGGAAGACGCGATCAGGCGACAGCCGAATGCCTTGGAAATCCTGATCATGCCACACCAAGCGATTGGTATAATTATTCCCAAGTCCAGACCGTGGTGGCCCGCCTTGGACAAATGGGTTTTGAATCGCAGGCACACCTAAGCACAGCGAATACGATGGAAATCGTTGCCAAAGCCTCGGAAGTCACCGACCCGACGAGTTGGAAAAATAGCCCTTAAGCGCGCGGCCGCCCAGGCCGCGATTGAACTTGCAGAGTCGTGTCACGCCGAATAAAGCAGGTAGATAATCGAATCGAAAACCGCATTTTCAATCGACATCCTCATCCATGACACCACGCGATCGTTTTTTTGTTTTGCTCTCCGGGTGGCTTTTTTTCGCCTCGCAAGCAAATCTGATATTGCTTCTCGCGTCGCTTCATCCATCGATCTTCATGCTCCAGTTGTCATTTACAGCGGAGTCCTTTTGGCACATTATCGAACAATGGGGAACGCCGGGCGTGGCCATTTATCGCGCCCATTTTGTTTTTGACAACATCCACCCCTTCATTTATGGCGTTTTTGGTTACCTCATGGTTGCCAAAACCCCGCTTTTCGCCGGCATGCCTCCTGTGGTTCACCGCACCGCTCTTCTTACGCTGCCCATCGCCGGCCTGTGCGACCTTCTGGAAAACGCCGCGCATAATTATCTCCTGGCGCTGCCGCATGGGACCGATTCCCCGATTATTCCGCTATCCGCCGTCTGCTCGTCGATCAAATGGGGATTGGCGACCGCATTCGCACTGGCTTTTATCGTCCGGCTTGCCCAGTGGCAATGGGTGCGCCACAAATCGACTGTTCGCGATCGATGAGTCGATTATCGCCAAAAGTCGGTTTTTCCTGTTCATTCATAAAAACACGCCATGAAAATCAAGAGAACAGCGCCCCTGGCCTTGCCCGCTTTTTCGATAATAACCTTGTACAACACCGCTTTTGCAAAACATTCGCCATCGAAAATCGAGTGAAAAAAAATGAATCAGGGCAACCCGTTTCTGGCGGAATATTAATTGCCGGAGCCGATCACGGTGTACGGTTACACCACCAAAAAAATCGCCTTCACTTCAGCAGGGATAATGGCTGTCGTCGATGAAAACGATCCGCGACAAGCCGCTGAAAAACCACACCTGGATGTTGTCCATCAGGCGGGCACAAAAATCCTGGCCACGAAAACGATTTCGGAATCGAAGCCGGAAACGATCGGCGAAATGAAAGTCTGGCAAAAAATAAGCCGGGATTTATCGACCGTGGATTCGCATCCCAACAAGATGCTGGTCGGCTGCACGTACAAACCGATGATGCAGGAGTAATCGCGCGATGGCCGCCGACACGATCGCTTTGCCCACTGCCAGGCGCTTGGCGATCAGTGCGTCGAAGCGACGATCTCGATTTCCCTGACCCGCATCTGTGTGCCATCCGTTGGTTGCAACCGGTGCTGGCCGCACCGCGGGCAGGCGCTGTAGAGCTGCGCCATGGCCACCGTCGCGGCGCAGGCGGCGCACCAGCCGGCGCCCGGCACCTCGACGATTTGCAGTACCGCCTCCTGTGCGACGCTTCCCTCGGCGACCGCCGCGAAGCAAAATCGCAAGGCTTCCGGCTCAACAGCCGACAACTGCCCGATTTCGATGACGACCAGCCGCACCCGCGCCGCCTTTTCGCGGCGTGCCGCGTCCTCGATCAGTTGCAGCACGCCTTCGGCGAGCGCCATTTCATGCATCGGTCCACTCAGGCGAGGAATCGTCCGGCGATGCGTTCAACACCGGCGCCGACGCGGCCGTCGACGCCGGAATGTTCTTGCACGTCTTGACCACTGGCACGTAGTGGAAATCGGCTACCAGAATGTGGTTGTAAAACCATCCGTTGATCAGATACTTGACCTCTTCGGCGATCTCGTCGAGGGTCATGTGCTTGGCGTTTTCCAGCAGTTCGTAGAGCAGGCGACGAAACTCGCCGTGCAGTTCGCGGTG
This sequence comes from Pseudomonadota bacterium, assembly GCA_029776255.1. GTDB lineage: Bacteria > Pseudomonadota > Gammaproteobacteria > Burkholderiales > Rhodocyclaceae > Accumulibacter. Next base: position 31,425 of record JAKOTN010000109.1, on the reverse strand, counting down.
CGCTTCGAGGTGGGGATAATGGCAGGCGGCCATCAGTTCTTCTTCCTCGCGAAAATGGACCTTGACGTATTCGGTGAGCATGGCCAGCGATTTGAGCACCCGAACCTGATCGCCGTCGCCGCAAAAGGTCGCGGCCAGTTCGAAGAGATGGCGATGCTGGTCGTCGATCGACGGCAAGCCGGTAACGATTTTCGGGGACCACTCGGCACATTCAAAAGTCATTATCTTGCTCCAAGCGCGGCGGACGCGGCTCATTCCGGCGCCTCACGACGGATTCGGGCCGGTGACGGATTCGATCTGTTCGGACAGCGCCAGCCATCGGTCTTCCAGGGTAGCGCGTTCCTCGACGATTTGCTGCAATCGGGTACCGTTTTCGGCCAATTCACGCGGCGACTGCTGGGTGGACAGGCGGGTTTCGAGAAGGTGCTGCGCCACTTGCAAGTCGTGCAGGCTTTTTTCGACCGTGCCGAGCTCGCGCTGCAATGCTTTCAGGTTGCCGACTGGTTTCCTGATCGGCGCCGCGTGGCGCGCAGGCACGTCCTTGGCGCCGCGTTGCGACTCCTTGAGGCTGTCGCGGTTGCGGCGGGCTTCGTCGAGCAAATAGCGCTGGTAATCGTCAAGATCGCCGTTGAAGTCTTCAATGCGGCCACCGGCGACCAGCCAGAATTCATCGCAAACGGCGCGCAGCAGTGAGCGGTCGTGGCTGACCAGCATCACCGTGCCCTCGAACTCGTTCAACGCCATCGCCAGTGCTTCGCGGGTCGCCAGATCGAGGTGATTGGTCGGTTCGTCGAGCAGCAGCAGGTTCGGACGCTGCCAGACGATCATGCACAGCACCAGACGCGCTTTCTCGCCGCCGCTCATGGTGCCGACGGTCTGCTTGACCATGTCGCCGGTGAAATTGAAGGTGCCGAGGAAGGCGCGCAGATCCTGCTCGCGGTCGCTCTGGCCGGTGCACGGGCGCTCCCTGGCCAGACGCAGCAGGTGTTCGAGCGGCGTGTCGTCCGGCCGCAGCACATCGAGTTCCTGCTGGGCGAAGTAGCCGACGTTCAGCCCCTTGCCTTCGGCGATGCCGCCGCCGATGGCGGCGAGGACGCGGGCGATGGTTTTGACCACGGTCGACTTGCCGCGACCGTTGGCGCCGAGAATGCCGATGCGCTGACCGGGCATCACCGAACGTTCGACACCGCTGACGATCACCGTCGGCGGCGTGCCGGCCGGTGCGCCGTCCGGCGGCGGGTAGCCGAAACTGGCGTGGGTCATCACCAGCATCGGGTTGGGCAAATTGGCCGGCTCCTTGAATTCGAAGGTGAAATCGGCGCTGGTCAGCACCGGCGCCAGGCGCTCCATCCGCTCCAGCGCCTTGACCCGGCTCTGCGCCTGCTTGGCCTTGGTGGCCTTGGCCTTGAAACGCGAGATGAAACTCTGTAGATGGGCGATCTTCTCCTGCTGCCTGGCGTAGGCGTTTTGTTGCAACTCGATCTGCTGCGCGCGCAGTTCCTCGAAGGCGCTGTAGTTGCCACCGTAACGCGTTAGCTTGCCCATTTCAATGTGCAGGGTGACAGCGGTGACGGCATCGAGAAATTCCCGGTCGTGGCTGATCACCAGCAGCGTGCCTTCGTAACGCTTGAGCCAGCTTTCCAGCCAGACCAGCGCGTCGAGATCCAGGTGATTGGTCGGCTCGTCGAGCAGCAGCAGGTCGGAGGGGCACATCAGCGCGCGCGCCAGTTGCAGGCGCATCCGCCAACCACCGGAGAAACTGTCCACCGGATTGCCGAGTTCGCTGGTCTTGAAGCCGAGGCCAAGAATCAGTGCTTGAGCGCGTGCCTGCGCGTCGTGCGCACCGGCATCGTGCAGCGCCATGTACGCGTGCCCCAGCCGTTCGCCATCGCCGGCGGCTTCCGCCTGACGCACTTCCTCCCGCGCGGCCAACAGAGTCAGGTCGCCGCCGATGACGAAATCGGTGGCGCTGTCGCTGCTCGAAGGCATGTCCTGCGCCACCTGCGCGAGGCGCCATTGAACCGGTCGCGAAAACTCGCCGGCATCTTCGTGCAGATTGCCGTCGAGCAAGGCGAACAGTGTCGATTTTCCGGCGCCGTTGCGGCCGACGAGACCGACCTTCTCGCCGGGATTGACGGTGACACTGGCGCTGTCGAGCAGCACCCTGGCGCCTCGGCGCAGGGTGACGCCATTGAGGGTGATCATGCGGAAGAAACTCCTGAAATGGCGTGGTCGCCAGGGTCGTGGCGGGCGATCGCGCGCGCCGCGCAGGCCCGCTCAGCGAAAAATCACGGTTTTGTTGGCGTTGACCAGGACGCGGTCTTCGAGGTGGTAGCGCAATCCGCGCGCGAGAACCGCTTTTTCGATGTCCTTGCCGTAACGCACCATGTCGTCGATCGAGTCCGAGTGGTCGATGCGGATCACGTCCTGCTCGATGATCGGTCCCTGGTCCAGATCCTCGGTGACGTAGTGGCAGGTGGCGCCAATCAGTTTGACGCCGCGCTGGTAGGCCTGGTGGTAAGGCCGCGCGCCGACGAAGCTGGGCAGGAAGGAGTGATGGATATTGATGATCTGGCCCGGGTAGGCTGCGCAAAGATCGGGAGGAAGAATCCGCATGTAGCGGGCCAGCACCATGCTGTCGCCGCGCACGTCGTCGTAAATGCGACGGATTTCGGCGTAAGCGGCGGCCTTGTTGTCGGGCGTGATCGGCACGTGATGAAACGGAATGCCGTGCCACTCGACAAAAGCCTTGAAGGTGTCGTGGTTGGAGATCACGCAGGGAATTTCGATGTCGAGTTCTTTCGACTGCCAACGCGACAGCAGGTCGTAGAGGCAGTGTTCCTGCTTGCTGACCAGAATCACCACCCGCCGCTTGACCGCCGAATCGCTGATTTTCCAGGTCATCGACAGTTCGTCGGCCAGCGGCCGGAAGCGCTCGCGAAACTCGGCGAGGTGAAACGGCAGCGAATCCGCCTTCACTTCCATGCGCATGAAGTAGCGAACGTCGCTGCCCGGGCCGTCGCAACCGTCGCCATCGTCGGCGTGGTAGCTCGATTCGAGAATCCAGCCGCCGTGCTGGGCGATGAAGCCGGCGACGCGAGCGATGATGCCGACCTGATCGGGGCAGGAACCCGACAGCGTGTAATAACGTTTCGAATGCATCGTGCGTCGGCCTTAGGCGGCTTGCGCGGCAAAGGCCTTGTCGATTTCGGCGCGCAAGGCGTCGTAAGACAGGGTGACCGGATACTGGGGAAATTCCCGGATGACCTTCTCGGGCGGATGAAAGAGGATGCCGGCATGCGCTTCGCCAAGCATCGCCATATCGTTGTACGAATCGCCGGCGGCAACCACGGTGAAACGCAACTCCTTGAGCCGCCGCACCGCCTCGCGTTTCTGGTCGGGCATGCGCAAATGATAATTGACCAGCATGCCGTCGGCGCCGGCTTCGAGGCTGTGGCAAAACAGCGTCGGCCAGCCAAGCTGGCGCATCAGCGGATGGGCGAATTCATAGAAAGTGTCGGACAGGATGATCAGTTGATACGCTTCACGCAACGCGTCGACGAACTCGCGGGCGCCCGGCAACGGCCCCATGGCGGCGATCACATTCTGGATATCCGGCAGTCCAAGTCGGTGTTCGGCCAGGATCGCCAGGCGGTATTTCATCAACTTGTCGTAATCCGGCTCGTCGCGGGTGGTGCGGCGCAGTTCCGGAATGCCGGTGCGCGCGGCGAATTCGATCCAGATTTCAGGGACGAGTACGCCTTCGAGGTCGAGGCAGACGATTTGCACGGCAGGCTCCCAGAGGGTGAGGTTCGGCGGAAACCCGGGATTCTACCAAATCCGCACCGGCGAAGCCGTAAGCCATCGGCAATTCGCAAGCCTGAAAAAACGGCGGACCGGCTGCCAGACACCGCGCAGCCGGTCCTCGGGTCGAAAAGCGGATTACTTGTTGGCCATCTCGCGCATGCGATCGGCGCGTTTGCCTGGATCGGGGTGGGAGGACAACATCTGGTCCAGCGTGCCGCTCTTGCCGCTGTTGGCGGCGAGTTTGCGGAAGGCGCTTTCCAGCCCTCTGACGTCGTAGTGGTATTTCTTCATGAAGGCGAGCCCGTAGTCGTCGGACTCGGTTTCCGAGCTTTGCGAGAACTGGCTGTTGAACAGTTTTTCTCCGAAGCCACCCAACTCGGAATCGGCCAGTGCCGCCGCCTTGCCGGACGAAGCCGCCGCTGCCTTGCGCGTCGCCGAGGCCAACAGCGCGGCGCGCGTCTGGCTCAAGGTGTGTCCCAGTTTGACATGACCGATTTCATGTCCGATGACGCCAAGCAACTCGGAGTCGGTCATCAAGTCCATCAAGCCGCTGTAAACCCGTACCGACCCATCGGCGGTGGCGTTGGCGTTAACCTGATCCGACAGGATGACCTTGAAGTTCAGTTTCATGCCGTCTTCGTTGACATGCTTGGCCGTCAAGCGGGCCAGACGTTGTGCGTATTTACTGTTGGGCGGAGCAATTTTCGAACGTTTGTCGTCGAATTCGCGAAACTGCAAGGCGCTGCTTTTAACTTCTTCGTCGCTGACGGTCGCCGCCTTCAGGAAATCGGTCGCCGCGCCCATTTTGTTTTCCGACGCGCCACCCTTGCCGGCCAGCGTGCCGAGAGTGGGGTTGCTTACACAGGCGCTCAAGCCGACGACCGACGCCACCAAAATCGCGGACCGTAGAACAGTGCTCTGATTTTTCTTCATATTCGTTGATTCTCGCTTGCTGAAATTGGAAGGATGAGAAGTGACGGAGAGAGTGGCGTGCAGCGAAGCGACGAAGGTTGGAATCGCCGTTCGTCATACAAGAATGCGTGCCCCCAGCGCCGAATACAGTATCGATGACGCTTATGGGTCTGTCAAAGCACAATTTGGCATTCAGGTGGTTATTGCGACGCCCCCTCGCTGGCGGGCACGGCCCGGTAGTCCCAACCACCACCCATCGCCTTGGCCAAATCGATCAACGCGAAACGTACATCGCGAGCCGCGAGGATTTGCTGGGTTTGCGCCTGTAACAACTGCCGTTGCGCGTCGAGAACGTCGAGGTAGCCCGAGTAGCCGGCGCGATAACGCATTTCGGCCAGAGACAGCGCCGATTTGAGTTTGCCGGCGCGCTCGGTCTGCGCGGCAAGCGCCTCGCGGGTGGTGCGATTGGCGGTCAACGCATCGCGCGTCTCGCGAAAAGCGGTCTGCACGGTCTGTGTGTACCCCAGGACCGCGGCCTGCCGGCGGGCGGTCTCGGCCTCGACATTGGCCTCAATGGCTTTCAGGCCGATCAGCGGTTGCAGCAATGTGGCGCCGACGCCCCAGATCAAGCCCGGCGCCGAGAAAAGATTGCGCAGCGCGGCGGATTCGGAACCGTAGGAAGCAGTCAATGACAGCGAGGGAAAGTACTGGGCCCGCGCCGCGTCGATGCGCAGGCTGGCGGCGGCGAGTTGCGCTTCCATCTGCTTCACGTCGGGTCGCCGTTCGAGCAAATCCGAAGGCAGATCGGCCGGCACGGCGGGCACGCCGAGCAGACGTGCCGGCGTCGCCTCGCGGACGATCCGCACGTCGAACACCTGGCGCGGGGAACGACCGAGAATCGCCGCCAGCGCCGATTCATAGCCGCCGACGGCCCGCTCGGCGGCGGCGACGTTGGCGGTAACGGCCGCCTGTTCGGCTTGCGCGCGCTGCAGATCGAAATCGCCGATGACCCCGGCTCGAAACAACTCGTCTTGCAGGGCGATGGTCTGCTCGCGAGCCGTCAGTGTCTCGCGCAACAGCGCTAGTTCGGCATCGGCGGCCAGCAGCCCGAAGTAGGCGCGCGCGGTTTCCGCCGTGACGGCGGTGCGCACGGTTTCTCGGGCATAGGCGGTGGCCAACAGGTCCTGACGCGCCGCCGCCGCGCCAGCGTGGTAGCGTCCCCAAAGATCGACTTCGTAAGACGCCCGCAGCGCGACCAGATAATCGTTATGAATCGGGTTGAAACCGGCCGGCAGCGGCTGCCAGCCAGCCAGTGTGGTGCGGCTGCGGCTGGGGTCGACGCCCAGGCCGAGGCTGGGATACAGGCTGGACTGCGCCAGCAGGACGTTCGAACGGGCCAGATCGACACGCGACATCGCCGTCTGCAGGTCGATGTTGTTTGCCAGCGCCTCATCGATCAGGGCGCTCAAGGTCGAATCGTCGAAGGCCGTCCACCAGCGTTCGAGAGCCGGCGCGGTACCGCCGCTGGCTACCGGCACGTCGAGCACGGGCGGCGCGGTCGGGGTGCTCTGACAGGCGGCAAGAGTAAGACTCAGCGCGGTCAACGCAACGAAACGACGGACGATCGGGCGGGGTTTAGACATGCGCGTCTCCCGGGCTGGCTGGCGACCTGACGACCGCCGCCTCGCTGACATGCGGCAAATGCTTGGATTCTTGCAGCAATTCGTCGTGCGAGCGTGTCTCGCGAATGCGGCGGTCGTACAGCACCTTGAAGAACAGCGGCACGTGAAAAACGGCGAGCAGCGTCGCGGCGATCATGCCACCCATTACGCCGGTTCCCACCGAATGACGCGCGCCGGCGCCGGCGCCGGTGGAAATGGCCAGCGGCAGCACGCCGAGGATGAAGGCGAGCGAGGTCATCAGGATCGGCCGGAAACGCAGCCGCGCGGCTTCGATCGCCGACGCCGAGGCCGAGAGCCCTTCGGCGTGCTTGAGAACCGCGAATTCGACGATCAAGATGGCGTTTTTCGCCGCCAGCCCGAGCAGCGTCACCAAGCCGATCTGGAAATAGACATCGTTGGTCAAGGGCGTGGCGTGCAGAATCGGCCCGAGCAGATTCTTGCCCCAGATCGCCAGCAGCGCGCCGAAGGTGCCGAAGGGCAAGGCCAGCAACACGCATAGCGGCAACGACCATTTTTCGTACTGCGCGGCGAGAATCAGGAAAACCATCACCACCGCCAGACCGAGAGCGAAGGTCGAGGCGCCGCTCGATTTTTTCTCCTGGTACGAGGAACCGCCCCAGTCGAACGTGAAGTCCGGCGGCAGCACCTCCTTGGCGATCTCCTCGACACGGGCGATGCCCTGCCCGGAACTGATGCCTGGAGCGGTCTGGCCGATGATCTTCACCGCCGGCAGGTTGTTGAAGCGGTCGAGCGAATCCGGCCCGGACGAGTGCTTGACGTTGACCAGCGAGGCCAGCGGCACCATCTCGCCGGTCCGCGAACGCACGTAAACTCCCTGAATATCGTCCGGCCGCTGGCGATACCCCGCCTCCGCCGACATCAACACCTGCCAGGTGCGGCCGTATTTGTTGAAATCGTTGACATAGTAGTTGCCAAGCGTCGAGGACAACGCGGCGAAAACTTCCTCGATGGCCACGCCGGCCTTCTTGGTTTTCTCGCGGTCGACGTCGACGAAGATCTGCGGCACCATCGCCCGCCACAAGGTCTGCGCGCCACCGAGTCGCGGATCGCTGTTGGCGCGCGCCAGGAACTGCTGTAGCACCTCCTGCAAGCGCCGGGAGCCGCCGTCGCCGCGGTTCTGGATGAAGAACTCGTAGCCACCTGCCGTTCCCAGGCCGAAGATCGCCGGCGGGTTGAAGGCCAGGACCAACGCCTCCTTGATTCCCGCCGTTTTCATGAAGAATTCGCCGACCAGCTGCTGCGACGTCGTCTTGCGCTCATGCCACGGTTTTTGGGTGACGAACAGCGTCGCGGCGTTGTTGCGGAAACCGCCGCCGATGAAGTCGAAACCCGCGAAAGCGACGACATCCTGGTTGTCGGGGTTGCTGCGCACCGCCGCCTCGACTTGTGCGACCACCTTGGTGGTCCGTTCCAGTGTCGCGCCGTCGGGCAGGATCACCGCGCCAATGTAGAAACCCTGATCCTCGTCGGGCACCAGACTGCCCGGTGTCGTCTGCCAGAGAAAACCGGTGATCGCCACCATGCCGGCGAACAGGGTCAACACGATCGCCGCGCGGCGGATCACCCAGATCACGCCATCGACGTAGTTGCCAGTGACGCGCGCGAACCAGGCGTTGAACCAGCGGAAAAAGCGGTTGGGCTGGTGCTGGGCATGGTCGAGCATGATCACGCACAGCGCCGGCGACAGGGTCAGCGCGACGATGCCGGAAAGCACCACCGAAATCGAGATGGTGACCGCGAATTGGCGATAAAGCTCGCCGGTCAGACCGCCGAGGAAAGCGATCGGCACGAACACCGCGGTCAGCGTCAGCACGATGGCGATGATCGGACCGGTGACTTCGTGCATGGCCTGCACCGCCGCATCGCGCGGTGACAGCCCCTCCTCGCGCATGATCCGCTCGACGTTCTCCAACACCACGATGGCGTCGTCGACAACGATACCGATAGCCAGGACCATGCCGAACAGCGTCAGCGTGTTGATCGAATAGCCAAGAAGATAAATGCCGGCGAACGTGCCGACCAGCGACACCGGCACGGCGGCGAAAGGAATGATCGCCGCCCGCCAGCTTTGCAGGAAGAGATAGACCACCAGGAAAACCAGCAGCATCGCTTCGCCCAGCGTTTTCAGCACCTCCTCGATCGATACCCGGACGAAGCGCGTGGTGTCGTAAGGCACCGCGTAACTCAAGCCTTCCGGAAAACGCTGCTGCAATTCATCCACCGTCGTCTGCACGCTCTTGGCGACATCGAGCGCGTTGGCTCCCGGCGACAGGAAGATGCCGACCAGCGTCGCCGGCTTGCCGTTGTAGCGGCCGTTGAACTCGTAGTCGCGCGAGCCGAGTTCAACCCGCGCGACATCGCTCAAGCGCACGGTCGAACCGTCCGGATTGGCGCGCACGATGATCGCTTCGAACTGCGCGGCATCGGCCAACCGTCCCTTGGAAGTGATGGTGTACACCAAATCCTGGCCGGGCGGGCTCGGCGACTGCCCGATCTTGCCGGCGGCGAACTGCGCGTTCTGTTCGTTGATCGCGGCGGCAACGTCACCCGGCGTCATCTTGAGCTGCGCCAAGCGGTCCGGCTTCAGCCAGATGCGCATCGCGTAGTCCTTGGCGCCGAAGATCTGCACGTTGGTCGTTCCCGGCAGCCGCTTCAAGCGATCGAGAACGTTCAAGGTCACGTAGTTCGAGGTAAACAAGTCGTTGTAGCGGCCGTCGGGCGAATAAAAGGCCAGCACCTGCAGGAACGCCGACGAACCCGGTTCGACGGTCACCCCCTGGCGCCGCACTTCCAGCGGCAGCCGCGATTCAACCTGTTTGACACGGTTATTGACGTTCACCGCCGCGATATCGATGTTGGTCCCGATCTCGAAGGTCACCTGAATCTGGGCGACGCCGTTCGAGGTCGAATTCGACGACATGTAGATCATGCCCGCGACACCGTTGATCGCATTCTCCAGCGGCGCGGCGACAGTCGATTCGAGCACCTCGGCGGAAGCGCCGGGATACAGCGCCTGCACGGTAACCACCGGCGGCGCGATTTCCGGGTATTGCGCGATCGGCAGCGAACGCATGGCGGCCAGACCGGCCAGCACCAGGAACACAGAGATGACCACCGCGAAGATCGGACGGTCGATAAAAAAACGTGAAAACATGGCGATGGCCTCGACTTAAGGCTTGGCGGCGGTTGCCGGCGCCTCGCCGGCCTGAACGACCTCGATCGGCGTATTCGGCATCATGATCCGCGCCACGCCATCGACAATCACCTGCTCGCCGGCGGTCAGCCCGGAGTCGATCAACCAGACGTTGCCTCCGTCGCGCGTTGTCCAGTCGCCGACGACAACCGGTCGCGGTTGCGCGATGGCCTTGCCGTCCTTGTCCTTGCCGACGACATAAACAAACTTTCCTTGCGGCCCCTCCAGCACCGCCACCTGCGGAACCGCCAGCGCACCGGTGCGCTGCGCGCCCTTCAACGCGACACGCACGAACTGTCCCGGCTTCAACGCCAGATCGCCGTTGGCGATTTCGGCGCGCATCTCGTAAGTGCCGGTTTGCGGGTTGACGCGCGTGTCGAAAAAATTGATCTTGCCGGCACGCGGAAACGTCGAGCCGTCGGAGAGTTTGACCGACACCTCGAAAGCGTTGTTACGTGGCAGCGCCAGGTGTCCGTCGGCCATCGCCTTGTCCAGGCGCAGTTTTTCGTTGTCGGAAATGCTGAACAAGACCCAGATCGGATCGACCTGCGACACGGTGGTCAGCAACGTCGTGTTGGCATTGGCCAGACTGCCTTCCGACTGCTGCGACCGACTCGACAGTCCACCGATCGGCGCGACGACGCGCGTGTAGGATAGGTTGAGTCTGGCCTCGCTGAGCTTGGCCTGCGCGGCCTTGACCGCGGCGGCGGCGAACTCGGCGGCGGAAGCGGCATCGTCGGCCTCCTTCTGACCGATCGCCTTGTGTTCGGCGAGTGGTCGCAGGCGCGCCGCTTCGCGATCCGCTTGCGTCTTCTGCGCCTTGGCGCGCAGCATTTCCGCCTCGGCGGCGGCCAGTTGCGCCTCGAAAGGCTTCGCATCGAGTTGGAACAGCACCTGCCCGGCGCGCACCGGCGCACCTTCCTGGTAGAGACGTTTTTCGACGATACCGGTCACCCGCGCGCGCACCTCGGCCTCCTTGGAACCGACGGTCTGCCCGACATACTCGAAGGTCACCGGCAGCGACGCCGTCTGCACGGCAAGCGCCGTCACCTTCGGCGGCGGCAAACCGCCCATCCCGCCGTGCTGCTGCTGTCCGCAGCCGGATGCCGCGGCCGCGACGAGTATGAGTACAATCGACCAAGCGACGGATGGATGGCGAACGGAGTTTCTTGTGGCATCAACGGCGTTAAACATGGCATCTCCTCGAACACGCTGTCTGACACAGCGCGACTTGCGTGAGCGCCGAATCTTACCTACATTCAGGAATGTTTGTAAATCGACCGGCGCGAATCGCCAGCCGATTTACTGGAATGGAAGAATGGTCAGAAAAACAAAAGACGAGGCCCTGGCAACACGCGAAGCGCTACTGGACGCCGCCGAGCGCGTTTTCCGGGAGCAAGGCGTCGCCCGCGCGACCCTGGGCGCCGTCGCCACCGCGGCTGGCGTTACCCGTGGCGCGGTGTACTGGCATTTCCGCGACAAGGGCGAATTGTTCGCCGCGATGTGCAGTCGCGCCACCCTGCCGATGCAAAGCCGTCTGGAGCAAGCGGCAGCCCGCGACGGCGATGACGCCATCGTCACCTTGCGCGAGGTGTCGGTGCAAGCCTTGCGCGAAATAGCGTCCAACCCGCGCACGCGTGCCGTCATGGAAATCCTGCTGTGCAAATCCGAGCGCCTTGACGCCGGTGGCGAGGCACCGCGAGCCGATGAAATGGACCGCGATTGCGCCCACGCCGTCGAACGCATCGTCACCCGCGCCGTCGCGCAAGGCCGCTTGCCGGCGGACACCGACGCCAGTCTTGCCGCGCACGCCCTGCAAGCCTATTTTCATGGACTGATCCAAATCTGGCTGACCCAAGCGGACGCCTTCGATCTGCATACCGCGGCGCGTCCGCTGATCGCGACAATGATCGCCGGTCTGGTCGCCGATCCGCCGCGAAAACTTCAGTCGTTAAATCAATGCAAGGCATGAACATCGGACATTTTCCCGACGCTGGCGAGGACCTGCTCCGCCGCCTCGACCAACGAAAATTCCGCACGATCCTCGCCGATCCTCCATGGCAGTTCCACAACCGCACCGGCAAAATGGCGCCTGAACACAAACGCCTCAACCGTTACGACACCATGACCCTGGACGACATCCTCGCCCTGCCCGTCGGCCGGATCACCGAGGAGGTGGCGCACCTCTACCTGTGGGTACCGAACGCCCTGCTGCCGGAGGGATTGAGAGTGCTGGCCACCTGGGGCTTCGACTACAAGAGCAACATCGTCTGGCATAAAGTGCGCAAGGACGGCGAACCGGACGGGCGCGGCGTCGGCTTCTATTTCCGCAACACCACGGAGTTGATTCTTTTCGGCGTGCGCGGAAAAAACGCCCGGACGCTGGCACCGGGGCGCCGACAGGTCAACATCATCAAAACGCGCAAGCGCGAGCATTCGCGCAAACCGGACGAGGCCTACGAACTCATCGAAGCCTGTTCAGCGGGACCGTTTCTGGAACTTTTCGCCCGGGGAACGCGCGAAGGCTGGAGCACTTGGGGAAAGCAGGCCGACGACTATTGCCCGGATTGGACAACCTACGCCAACCACTCGCAGGCGGCGAAAAATGTGAAAAGCGTCGAATGATCGACATTTTGGCGGCGCCTCGCCGCCAAGGGCGAACGGTCTGCTGGCGGGCCGGTAGCGCCGTTTCCGCGCAAGACGCCCGCCACCCGACCGAAAAGAATTCAGTACGTCAGAAACTTGGGAAGCTCCTTGGCCTGGGCGACCCAGCTTTCAACCATTTCAGATGTTGGCAGGCGGCCGGTCAGGTTTTTTTCCTTGTTAACCTCGACCATTTTAGCGTGCAGGTTGTCGGGACGACGCCCCGCCAATTCTTTGACGGTATCGACGCCCGCTTGTTCGAGAAGGTCGGAATAAACTCCGGCGACACCCTTGACCCGCGACAAATCGGCTCGGTTGGCCAGTTCGAGCAAGGCTCGGGTTTCGATGCCGACCTTCGCCGCCAACGCCTTGCGCTCTTCGGGCGACTTGGCCGCCTGCACCAGAAGCTCGTTGTTCGCAATCCCCAACGCCTTGAGTTGTTTCGATATTTCCGGGGTCATGCCTTTTAGATCGTTGATCGCCACACTCATGAGTCACCTTTCTGAACATAATGGTACAAGGCGCAGACCGGTCGTTTGAACGGCCCACGGTCGATGGTGTCGGTGCGAAACCAGCGTCGAATCATGACCCCGCCGGCGACCCGCCGCCAGCCAATTGAACGCCAAGTCGCTGTTCCAACGAGGAATAGTCTACGCCCGATTCGCGTGGTGTCAACGCGCCACGCGGCATGAGAGCGGCAGGATATCCAAGAGCGTCCGTGACACTCAATGCGACACTACATCCCTTTCGGGCTCATCCTCGCGGCACTCGCTCAATGGCGAAGGAATAATCTGCGAGACAAATTCGTTAAAGGTCGATTGGGGAGGGGTTTTAAAATGCGCCAAACGTCTGATCAGACGCTGCTGGGCAAAGGTTTGCCCGGGATCGGGTTTGCCCAACAGATATTCCGAGCCGCGACGAGTGGTGACCACCATTGAGTCCGACTCGAAACTGTACCCGACGATTTGCGATGTCCGGATATGGGACGATGACGGAAAGCGTGGGTTGCTACCATACACTCGCCCCTCAAGGCACACCAGAACCTCGCCTTCGCTGGTTTTCAACTCCAGAATTTTCCAGCTATTGAGGACATTCATAAGATTCCCCCGACCTTACAAAACACGACGTGTCACCAGTTGACGATATTAGTGGTCCGCGTCTTGGATGACCTACGGCTCTTCGGCGACACGCACCCCGATCCATTTCGACGGAGCCGAAAAGCTCTAGCTTTCACATCGTACTTATTATTGCGGGCAAGTGCTTCGACCAAGCTTTGGTTCCCAAAGCCGGGAATATAGCCGCCCCGGACAGTTATGCCAAGCACGGCGCGCCCTCGGCGAATCACGGCCCGCGCCTCCCGTGACCCCGCCAAAAGCAGTTGATTTCCATTAAGAATACATTAGATCATTAAACTTTCAAACACCTTCGCCGCGCCGGCGCGACGGCGGCGCGTGGCCGACGAGCAAGGCGTGGCGCTCGTCGGCATCGAGGGGTTCCATGCGTAACAGCTGCCGCCGAAGCACCTCCAGAGTTGCCTCGGAAGCGTCCCGGCCCGCCGCCAGGCGCCCGCGGATGCGGGCGCGCAGCCGGGCTGGCGAAGCTTGGGGCGCGACGATGAAAAAAGTCACGCCCAGTCGCGCCGCCAGTTCGCGAAACGCCATCCGCTGCGAGCGTTCAAGAAACGCGGCGTCTACGATTACCGACCAGTCGGCCGCCAGCAAGGTTTCGGACAACGCAAGCAGGTGTCGGTAGGTGCGCTCGCTCGCATCCCGGGAATAGATGCCGCCGTCCGTCGGCGAATCGCTGTCGGCCATGGCGGCAAGTCCGTACAAGCGCTTGCGCTCGACATCGGAGCGCAAGCATAAGGTATTGGCGGTTTGATCGCTCAGCAGCAAGCGCCTTGCGGCACGGCTTTTGCCGCAGCCAGCTACGCCATGGGTAATGATCAGACGTTTGGTCCGTGACGTGATCAGGCTTTCGGCAAGTTGCAGCGAGTCGTCCGCCCGACACAACCTACCGCCGGTCTGCCGGGTACGAATGGCGGCAACCTTGGCCAGCACCAAGGCGCGATATACGGCGTAGTAACGCAGCACCCGCGTGGCATCGTAGTCCCCACTGCCGGCCAGCCACTCGTTTAACAGCCAGCCGGCCAGACTGGGACGCCGTTGACGACGCAGGTCGACATACGTAAAGGCGATTTCGCTGGCCACATCGATCCAGCGCAGTTCCTCGCTGAATTCGATGCAGTCGAAGAACATCACACGTTCATCGACTCGGACCAGATTCCGCAGATGTAAATCGCCGTGGCATTCGCGCACCCGGCCCGCCGCCTTGCGGGCGGCGAAGTGCGGTGCCAGTCGGGCGAATTCGTCGCGGGCCCACACGGCAAGGCGCGCCAGACGCGGTTCGCGACCGGGCAACAGCATTGGCAGCTCGGTGAAATTCGCCAACATCGGCGACAACACTTCCGCCGGCTCGCCAAAGCGCGACGCGGGCAAGGCGACGGTGGCCGCATCGTGAAACCGCACGATGGCGGCGGCAAGACTGGAAATCAATCGCGGCCCAAGTTGGTCGCGCGCGCACAGATGGTCAAGACGATCGCCTTCGGCGAAGCGCCGCATCTTGACCGCGTATTCAATGACCGGACCAGCACCGTTGAACGCGGGATTGTCGGCTGATCCCGTGATAGGGATCACGGCAAGGTAGAGCTCGGGCGCGAAGCGGCGGTTGAGGCGCAGTTCCGTCTCGCAAAAATGATGACGCCGTGCCAGCGTGCCGTAATCGAGGAAAGGCAGGGTGATCGCCTTCTTGATCTTGTAAGCGAATTCGCCCGCCAGGAGAAGCCATGAGGCATGGGTTTCCACCAGATCGACGAAGGTGGCCGGCTCCGGGTAACGTGCCGGATCGAGCAAGGCGGCGATCAGCGGTGGCAGGGGATCTCGCATCGTGCGCACGCTCCCGCGTTGGACCAAGGCGACCGACCGCTGTCAACCGTTCCCCGGCAGACGCCTTTTTTTCCAGACGCCGCGCAATGTCGATAACTTTTCACCCGCGGAAAGGCGTTCGTCGGACAGCGCCTCCAGAAAGTCGGACAAGGGCTTCGACTTGACCACCGCGAAGCCGGTGGCCAGTGTCGATGGAATCGCCACCAAGGCGAAAAAAAGCAGCCTGTCGAGCAGTGGCTCCTGCGCGGCCTCGATCAGATTCATTCCCAGAAAGCCGGTGGTGATCGTCGCCACCAGGCCGGCGGTGGTCACCACCGTTAGCCGGACCACGGTGTTGGCCTGCCGGCGCAGACTATCGCTGTCGAGGTACTGGCTCATGTCCTGAATTTCTTCACGTAACTCGGTATAAAGCTTCTCGGTGCCCAGGTGCTCGCGGGTCAGCGCAAACAACGCGCGCGCCTGCGCCTGGTCGGAAATTTCGTGAAACCAGTAGCGGTGGCTGAAGCGGAGGAACACTTCGAGGATTTCCCTGATCGCCCGCTTGAACTGTTTAACCGATTCCGCCTTGCCAATTTCCAGCCGATTCAGCGCGGTGACCAGTCGATCGGAGAGCATCAGCAAGGCCGCCTTGTGAAAATGCGGAATCAGGAACAGGAGGAAAAACTGGTGGCGAAACTGTCCGAGCAAACCGTTTTCCAAACCGCGAAAGTAATTGTCATCCGCGCTGCCGACCATCACGAAGGCATGCCCGCAACTCAGCAAGCGCGTACCGGGCTGCGTCGCCCCCGGATGCCAGAAACGGTCCAGGCAGTAGCGCCCCTCGAAATTGTCGAGGTGCTGATCGGAGTACGGCGAGGAGCCGCGTTTGCCCGGGCCGGTGACCAGCACCAGCCGGGCAAAATCGCCGCGGCTCATCGCCCCCGGATCGTCCATCGCCAAATACGCCATCAACGGCAAGCGATGGTATTCGATCTGCCGGTAGCGAACGATCCCGTCTTCGTCCGAGTGATGCAACACCAGCGGCCGCAACAAAAATTCCCAATGCGCGGAAAGACAGGGCGAGCGGAAACGGGCGACGAACGACAGGTATTTGTCACGGTTTTCGTAATCCGAAACCGCCACCACCCGTCCGTCGTTCCCCAGCCAGGCGGCCTGTTTAAGGCAGTGCCCACCGCTACCGTCATCGTCCCAGTACGGGGGATAAGCCCGTCCAAAGCGATAAAGCGTATCCTGAACTTGCCGCAGATCCAGGTTGTCGGCGGCGATTTCGACGGCGAGAATCACCACGTCGATGTCGTAAAAAAAATAGAGATCAAGGTGCACGATGTCGAAATCGATCGTTTCGCCGCCTTCCTTGAAAGTCATCCGCACCTTGGCCAGATCGTGGCGGCGAAAAACGCGAATCGGCGATTCCCCGGTGGCCGACGCGTGATCCCCACCCCCGCCTTCGCCGTAGAGAAAGCGCTGTACGTAAGGCAGGAAGGTAACGAATTCGCTGTAATGGCGCTCCTGGAACTCGCCGGGCGTACCGCTGAATTCGTCGACCAGTTCCCGCCAGGGATTATCGGGACCCGCTTGTTGCAATAACTGGTAATGGTTGTCCACCGGGCAATCCGGCGGCAGCGGCATCAACTGCAACGGCCACAACAAAATCTGGCGAAAATGCCTGACCCGCGGTTCTGGAGTTTCGCTTGTCGCTTCCATGCACAACCTCCGATAAAACTGGCGCGCATCGCCGTTGTCCGCCACGCGCGGCGTTACCGTACCACATCACCGTACAACAGGCTTGCCGGGGAGCGATTCACGTCGCTTGACCCGAAACCGCCGTCCAGGCAATACGCGACGACGTATTCATCATTGCGAAACGCCGATGCGCTCACTCGGGCTGGTTTACCCAGTCGAACAAATGTGATCAGATGGAACCATTCGTGAGAATTACCGGCGGTTGACGGTAAAACAACCGATATGCATGGCCGTGGTTTTGCGGCAAGCCAAAATTTTCATTTCTCGCCATTCTTCACTCACCGCAAATGCGATCACTCGTCCGATCGATCTTAACTCCGGAGGCCAAACCGATGAAAACTCGTTTGCTCATTTTGTCCGCTTTTCTTGCCCTGACCATCATTGCCTGCGGCAAGAAGGAGGAAGCCACCACCGCAGCCAAGGAATCGGCGCAAAAAGCCGGCGCGGCCATCGGCGCGGCGGCGGAAGCCACCAAGGACGCCGCCAAGGAAGCGGCGACAGCGACCAAGGAAATAGCCAAGGATGCCGCGGTCGCCACCAAGGACGCCGCCGCATCGGCGACGGCTGCCGCCAAGGAAAGCACCGCCGCCGCTGTGCAGGCGACCAAGGAGGCCGGCAAGGACATGGTCGTCAAAGCCGCCGATGCCACAAAAGACGCAGCGGACAAGGCCAAGGCGGCGGTCAACAAGTAAACCCGTTCCAACGGTCGCCGGCAGTACCACTGACGACGACCCGCCGCGTCACCGACCACACCATTCGCTCGACGCGGCGCCATCGGAACAATCGCTTGAGGTCGGACGCACACGGAGACGCGGTTTCAGTGCGCCTTGTCCGCCTTGCACTCCTTATCCGCCTTGTCCTCGCTGTCATCCGACCTGTTGTTGCAATCGGCAACTTCCCGATCATTCGACAGGACACCGGCGAATGAAGACTCCTGCAAAACGAGAGTTCTATCGGCCGCGCGCGCGTCGGGAAACTGGAGGCGACTCGAGGTATTCGAAGAAAAGGCGATCGGCTCCAAGCATGTGTTTCGTGATCACCTCATAGGCCAGGAACTCGAACATTGCGCCTAGCGTTCGCGTTCCGATCCGATAGCCGGCGATGAGATTCTCCGCACGCGCGCCAAGTTCACGATGCGCCAGAATGTGCTCGGCAGCGGCGGGAAAACCGACCTCGACAATAACGGCCTCCTCATCACGGAAATGATCGTAGACCTCCATCAACAGTTGGTCGATCAAGGAATCCACATCTTGAGGCGGTCGATGCGCGAGGAGGGCCGCCAGCAATTCGTTGGCATTGGCGAACAGTTGTCGATGGCCGCGATCGATCAACTCGTTGCCGCATTCGTAAGCGGCATGCCATTGCAGGCGTACGAAATCGCCAATGACGCCGTCGAGCGCCGCGTTCTTCTTGAACACCTCGGGCGCCAGTTGTACCTGATTCCGGCCGTTTTCCTTGGCCAGATAAAGCGCTTTGTCGGCGCGCTCGAACCACTGCTCCCAACTCTCCCCGGCCTGACACTCGGCAACGCCAACGCTGACCGTGACGTTGCCGATAACCGGGAAAGCCGTTGTCGCGATCTGCTTGCACAACCTTTCGGCCAGCACCGCGGCGCTGGCGCGCGTGCTGTGTGGGCATAAGACGACGAATTCCTCGCCTCCCCACCGCGTCAGCGAGTCGGTCTTGCGTAGTCGCGCTTTCAGCGTCGCCGCCACGCTACGCAAGACGTCGTCGCCAACACCGTGACCATGAGAGTCGTTGATTGTCTTGAAAAAATCGATGTCGAAAATCATGACGCTGAGCGGATGCCGGTAGCGATTCAGGCGATCCATTTCAATGCGGACGCTCTCTTCAAGGCGGCGCCGGTTCCAGGCACCGGTCAGCAGATCGGTGCTGGCCGCCTGCTCGAGCTGCCCGACCGTCAACCGCAGTTGATGATTGGCCGCTCGCAAATCTTCAAGATCTCGTGGCAGTGCTACATCATGAACAACGGAAACGATGGCGGCCAAACCGTTGTCGGCGCGAAAAAGAGGGAACTTGATCCACACGTAGCGACATGCGCGACCGTCGATCTGGAGATTGATCTCGACGGTCGCCATGGTTTCGCCGGCGAGCAGACGCTGGTCGGACACGGCCAGGAGGCGGCACGTGCGCGCCGGAAGGAAATCGCTCTCCGATTTTTCGACCGGATCGTTATCCGGGGCGCACAGCAACCGCCGCAACTCCGGATTGACCCATCGATAACAGCCGTCCAGGCTCTTTACGCCGACCCCGACGCCCGCCCCGATGGACGTCAGCAAACCCATCAAGCCCGGCAACCGGACGAACCCTCCGGTGGCGACCTCTTCAATCCAAGCGCTTTTCTCCATAGTCGCGGCGTCCTGCAGCAGTTGGCCACACGGCGCCCCGAAACATTCGGGCTTGTCGGCAGCGCGCAGCCTCTACCGATTGTAGATCATGGGCGACTCGCCTGCCGCCGACATGCGACCCGCAGGGCGGTCGATGGCGGCTTCCGTGTCACGGGTGCGAGTACCCCTCGTCGGGCGGCGGCTGGATTCGCTTTACTCCGACCCCGGCGTACGCTGCGCGAGGTTGACCCGATTGCGTCCTTGCATCTTGGCGGCGTAAAGCGCGCGATCGGCACGGCCGACGAAATCGGCGGCCGTCTCGCCGGTGGCGTAATCTGCCACCCCGATCGAAACGGTGATGTTTCCGACTTGCTGGTCCTGATCGTCTCCGCGTTTGCGCCAATTGGCGGCGACAATCGAGCGCAACGCCTCGGCAAGACCGAGCGCGCCGCCACGCGGGGTCTGCGGGAGAATCACCGCGAACTCCTCGCCGCCGTAACGCGCCGCGGTGTCCTTGCCCTTGACGTTGGCCCGCAGAATGTTTCCGATGCTGGCCAGTACCTTGTCGCCAAAAAGATGGCCGTGCGCATCGTTGATGGCCTTGAAGTTATCCAGATCGATCATCAGCAGGCATGGCCCGGGGGGACGCGCGCCGGACAGACAAATGCCCAGGGCGTTGTCGAAGCCTTTGCGATTGGTCAATCCCGTCAACGCATCGACCAAGGCTTCTTCGCGGGCGCGGGTCACCTCCTGCCGCAACTGCTGCGCTTCGCGGGCGCTTTCCTCAAGGCGTTGCTGCAGCGTGATGATCGACGCCTGCATTTCACGCGTGCCACGGAGAATATCGGCCACGCTAGTGGCCAATGCGCCTGTACCGGTGGAGGGCCGCTGTAGCGTTTCCGACCAATTTTCCAGGGAATTGCCAAAACGCGACGCCTGATTGCCGGTGGCCCCGGCGGACTCCGAAACCTGATCGACCAATTGACTGACACTGTCGCCGATCCGCAGAGCGGTTTTTTCGTCGAGATCGGCAACGTATTCGTCATACAGCGCATAGGTGGCGTCGTTGTTCAGTTGCCCGTATTTTTTCAGATGGTCGTCCATGGCGAGTTTCAAGCGCTGATTGAAACCCGAGACATACTCGTACCAGATTGCGTAACTTACCGGATGCAAGCCAGCTTCTTGCTGCATCATCTGTTTCAAGGCAAGCCGCAGATATTCCGCGCTCTGCGCCGTGGTGTGGCCATACCTCATCTGATTTTCTCCTTAAAACCTGTACTTCGCCACATTCCGAAGTCCGCAAGCATATCCTATTTTTTCTTCCCTTGCCGCGGTATGGTTAAGGATCTGTGATTGCAAGCCGTTACGCGGTCGCGCCGGCTATAACAGGCGGCTTAACGAGCCACCCTGCGTTTTTGAGTATACGAGTTGCCAAGAAACCGTATTTAAGTGACGGCCGCGCCGCCTCGGCAAGGGCATCCGGAAATGAACACAATGTCCGGATGCCAATCACGCCAGGCTCAGTTCACCTGGAAACGTCCGACGGCGTCGTTGAGCCGGGTCGCCAGATCGCGCAGGGACTGGGCCGACCGGGCGGTGCTCCGCGACGCCTGATGACTGCTCTCCGCCCGCTGCGCGATCTGCTCCAAGCCACCGGCGATGGTCCGGCTGGCGACGCTTTGCTCGCCGACGGCGGTTGAAATACCACCGACGGCATCGGCCACGGCATGCGTGCGGGATTCGACGGCACCAATGGCCTGACCGGCCTGATCGGCCAACTGACCGCCCTGTTCCACCTTGGCAACGCCATCCTGCATTTGCCGGACGGCGGCGTCCGCGCCTTCCTGGATGCTGGCGATCATTTCACCGATCGAATGCGTAGACAACGCCGTCCGTTCAGCCAGCTTGCGGACCTCGTCGGCCACCACCGCGAAACCGCGGCCTTGTTCGCCGGCCCGCGCCGCTTCGATGGCCGCGTTCAAGGCCAACAGATTGGTCTGATCGGCGATTTCCCGGATCACCTGCACCACGGCCGAGATGTCTTGCGAGCGCCGGCCAAGATCGCCGACCGTGGTCGACGCCTGCCGAACCGATCCGGTGATCTGATTCATGGCGCCAACCGCCTGCCGGACGACATCAGCCGCTTGATTCGCGGCGTCGCCCGAGGCCACGGTCAGACTTTGCACCTCGCGGGCGTGCCGCGCCACCTCGTCGATGGACACACTCATTTCCTCGACCGACGCCGCCATGCCGGTCACTTCGTCGCGCTGGACTTCGGCGCCCTGACTCACTTGTTCGGCCGAAGCAACCAGCGTGCCGGCATAGTCGAAAACGCGGCCCGAAGCGTCGTGAATCTCGCCGATCATCGCTTTCAGGTTCCCCGCCATGGTGCCGATCGCGCGTTTCAGCCGCCCCACTTCGTCGCCGGCAGTGACATCGATCGCGTGGTTCAGCCTGCCAGCGGCAATTTCATCGGCCTCGGCCACCACCTCCCGCAGTGGACGCGAGACCCAGAAGCGGGTAGCCAGAAAACCGCTGACCACCGCGGCGGCGACAATCGCCAGTGCCATCAGAACAATCCGCCAAACGGCATCGTTGGCGACGCTGTCGAATTCGTCGACGTAACTCCCCGAAACAACGATCCAATTCCATGACGGAAAGTATTCGAAAACGGCAATCTTTTCTCGCGACTGGTCTTCGCCCGGATTCGCCCAGTCGTAGCGGATCGTACCGGTTTTCTTTTCAACGATCTCGCGGATGAACTCCACGCCCTTGCTATCCTTGACGCCGATTACATTGCGGCCTTCCATGACTGGATGCATGGTCGTCATGCCCTTGTTCTGCCCGGCGTCAAGCGCGAAAAAATAACCGGTTTCACCGACCTTGAAGGCAAGCAAATTCTGTTTCAACGCCTTGATGCTTTCCGTCAATTCCAGACCCACGAAAAAGACACCGACCACCTTGCCGGACGAGTCCTTGACCGGCTCATAGTGTGTCATGTAATCCTTGCCGAACAGCGCGGCCTTGCCGGTATAGGTCTTCCCCGCCAGCACCGCCTCATAGGCCGGATGGGTGGTTCCGAGCAGCGTGCCAGTGGCGCGACCGCCATCCTCTTTCTTGAGCGAGGTGGCGGTACGCAAGAAATCGTCGCCCTGGCGCACAAAGATGGTCACCACCGCTCCCGATTGGGCCGAGAAATTGTCGACCAGATCGACACGCTCGTCGAGGGCCACGCCTTCTTGCAGGAGACGGGGTTTTCCGTTGTTTTCGACCCATTGCAGTTGTTGTCCGTGGGATTGCGCGAAAACATGTCCGATCCGCCCGACATCGCTGCGCAGGTTGCGATCATAGGCATCGAACATCGAAACCACGAGTCGATTGACCTGCACCAGTTCGTCTATGGCCTTTTTCACCAACTGGCTACGCAAGCCGGCCGAGGCCCAAGCCGTGGCGACCGCCACGATAACCAACAGCACGCCGCTTTGCATGAGATTGAGTTTCAACGCGATCGGCCAATCCCGGAAATTGCGAATCATCGTAGCTCCTTCGGTAACGGTTGTTCGCGTCGACACGACGCCACTCCAGACCGGCCATTACCGCGAAAATCAAATGTGAGACGTGGTCAGCCTAATTAATCCTCATTCTAGACGAAGGAATTAGCGGTTGCGCCTGTTTTCATGGGTTTAGGGGCTTCAGCCTACGGTGTGTCAATGGGCGTCTCGGAGTGAATCGAGGCAAACCGGTGGAAAACGGATTGTGTTTCCCCCGAGTCGCTTGGGAGAGCTTGTTTTCGACGGCCGGCTAGCGGTCCACGGCCGCCAAGGCGCGCCGAAGCAGGGTCCCGAGCAGTAGTGAAGCCAGCACCAAACTCAGCAGCGAGGCCAGCCAGAAGCCGCCAACGCCGAGTGGCGGATCGGCCTTGAACGCCAGCCACCAACCGCCGTACAGGCCGACACCCCAAAAGCAGAGCACCGCCACCAGCATCGGTATAAAAGTAATCCGGTAGCCGCGCAGCGCATGCGTGGCGACCGTTTGCACGGCGTCGAAGATTTGGTAAAGCGCGACATAGCCGATCAAGGCCAAGGACACCGCCCGCACGGCGGCGTTGTCGGTGTATAGCGCGATCAGTGGTGCCGCGGCCAGCCACAGCAACAAGCCAAGCAGTGCCGACAACGCCCCGGCAAGGAGCATGCCGGCGGCGATGGCGCCCTCCGCGCGCCGCCAGTCGCGCGCGCCGACGGCGTGGCCGACCCGCGCCAGGGTGGCGATGCCCAGCGCCAGAGGCAGCATGTAGCAAATCGCGGCCAGATTGGCGACGATCCGGTGGCCAGCCACCGCCGTTGCGCCAAGGGGTGCGACGAACAGCGCCATCAGGGTGAACGACGAGATTTCGACCAGATTGGCGAAACCCATCGGCATGCCGAGTCGCAGCAATTCGCGCACCGGCCGGCATCGCGGCGTTTGCCAGCCGGCGAACAAGCGATAAGGCTTGAAGGGCGCACCGAAATGCATGTAGCCGACGGCGCAGAGCATCGAAAACCAACCGACAACGGCGTTCGAGATCCCACAGCCGAGAACACCCAGCGCCTCGCCGCCCCAACGGCCGGTCACCAACGACCAGGCCAGCACGCCGTGCAGCGCGGTGTTTCCCAAACTGATCAGCAGCAGCGGCCGCGGTCGGCCGAGCGCATTGCAGAACGCGTGGAAGGTGCGATACAGCAGCAGCGCCGGCAGGCCGATGGCCAGGGTCGCGAGATAGGCGCGCGCCTTGTTTTCGACGGCGGCATCGATGGTGGACAAAGCCAGGAATGGCTCCGGGTGGCGCAGGATCAGCACGCCAGGAACGGCCAGGCACAGCGCCAGCCACAAGGCCTGCCACAAGGCGCCGGCAATCTCGTCGTCGCGACCGGCGCCGTGCCGTTGCGCGACCACCGGCGCGACCGCCTGCAGGATGCCCGCCAGCGCGAACACCACCGAGATATAGACGCCGCCGCCGACGGCCACCGCCGCCAGATCCTCGGCGCCGTGGTGGCCAAGCAGCACCGTGTCGATAACCATCATGCCCATCGACACCAGTTGCGCCATCAGCATCGGCATGGCATGCGCGAGAATCAGGCGGGATTGCTGGACGAGCATCGAAAGCGTTCGGTCGAATGGGCCGTTCAGGCTACCCGATTTTAGTGGCGCGCGGGCAACGCCGATGGATCGGGAGCGGCGAGAAAGAATCCTCCACACCCGGTTTTTCGAGACGCCACGGGCACATGCCGCTAAAATCCAGGTCCGTCATCCACCTGTCGCGGTAAAAAAATGAACGAGTCCTCCCTGCTTTCCGAGTTGGTCGCCCGGTCGGCCGATCGCGCGCCGGACGCGATCGCGCTGACCGATGGCGCGCGGTCGACAAGCTACGCCGTCTTGCAGCGCGCGATCGACGGTTTTGTCGGCGGCATGCGCGGACTCGGGCTGCGCCGTGGCGAGCGGGTCGCCATCTATCTCGAAAAGCGCCTGGAAACCGTCGTCGCCAGCTTCGGCGCCGCCGGCGCCGGTGGCGTCTTCGTGCCGGTCAACCCGCTGCTCAAGGCCGAACAGGTCGCCTACATCATGCGCGACTGCAACGTCCGCGCCCTGGTGACCTCCAGCGAACGTCTTGCCCTGCTGGCGCCGGTGCTGGCCTCTTGCGACGATCTGCGCCACGTCGTCACGGTCAACGACGCGCCGCCGCCGGCCTTCGCCGGCGGACCGGCCACCCTTCGCTGGGACGACCTGCTCCAGACCGGCACGCCGGGCGTCGGCCACCGGGTGATCGATACCGACATGACGGCCATTCTGTACACCTCCGGCAGCACCGGCAAACCGAAAGGCGTGGTGCTTTCGCATCGCAACATGGTGGCCGGCGCCAAGAGCGTCGCCAGCTATCTGGAGAACCGCGCCGACGACACCCTGCTGGCCGCCTTGCCGCTGTCCTTCGACGCCGGCTTCAGCCAGCTCAGCACGGCCTTCCATGTCGGCGCGCGGGTGGTGCTGCTCAACTACCTGTTGCCGCGCGACGTTCTGAAAGCGCTGATCCGCGAAAAAGTGACCGGGCTGACCGCCGTGCCGCCCTTGTACATCCAACTCACCGATCTCGACTGGCCGGCCGGCGTGGACGAGCACTTGCGCTATTTCGCCAACACCGGCGGCCGGATGCCACGCGAAACGCTGACCGCCCTGCGCGCGCGGCTGCCGAAAAGCCAGCCGTATCTGATGTACGGCTTGACCGAAGCCTTCCGCTCGACCTACCTGCCGCCGAGCGAGGTCGACCGGCGCCCGGATTCGATCGGCAAGTCGATTCCCAACGCCGAGATTCTGGTTCTGCGCGAAGACGGTTCGCCGTGCGAGGCCAACGAAACGGGGGAACTGGTGCATCGCGGCGCGCTGGTCGGCATGGGTTACTGGAACGATCCGCAAAAAACCGCCGAACGCTACAAACCCTTGCCGAACACCACGCCGGGCCGCGAAGCCGGGCTGGTGCTGCCGGAAATCGCCGTTTACTCCGGCGACACGGTGCGCATGGACGAGGACGGCTTCCTCTATTTCATCGGGCGTCGCGACGAGATGATGAAAACCTCGGGTTACCGGGTCAGCCCCACCGAGGTCGAGGAAATCCTCTACGCGACACGGATGGTCGGCGAATGCGTGGCCTTCGGGGTGGAACACGCCACGCTCGGGCAGGCCATTCAAGCCATCGTCACCCCGCCGACCGGCGACAGCGTGGACACCGTGGAACTGCTCGCCGAATGCCGCCGGCGGATGCCCGCCTACATGGTGCCGGCCGGCATCGCCGTGCGGCAAGGCCCGCTCCCCCGCAACCCCAACGGCAAGATCGACCGCAAGACGCTGGCCGGCGAATTCCAGGCGGCACGGGAAGAAAACCGCTGAAACGCATTGACAAACCCTTGGCGAATCATCGCCGCCCACTGAAAGCGGCGCGCCAGACGGCGCCCGCCGGAGAATTCCGCAGGTGAATACACCCGAACGCACCCTCCCCCGCCACCCGCCGATGGACCAGTTTCGCGTCAGCGACGGCGAACTGCTGGTCGGCGGACTGAAACTCTCGCGACTCGCCGCGCGCGTCGGCCAGACACCGTTTTACGCCTACGACCGCCGCCTGCTCGACCAGCGCGTGGCCGAGCTGCGCGCCGCCCTGCCGCCGTCGCTGAAAGTGCATTACGCGATGAAGGCCAACCCGATGCCAGCCGTGGTCGGCCACATGGCGAAACGGGTCGACGGCATCGACGTGGCCTCGGCCGGCGAATTGAAAGTGGCGCTCGACGCCGGCGCCGACCCGCGCGAGATCAGCTTCGCCGGCCCCGGAAAAAGCCGCCGCGAGTTGCAGCAAGCCGTCGCCGCCGGCATTTTGATCAACATCGAATCCTTCCGCGAAGTCGCCGAACTGGTGGCCATCGGCGACGCCACCGGCCTGGGCGCCCGTGTCGCCGTGCGCGTGAACCCGGATTTCGAACTCAAGAGCTCGGGAATGAAAATGGGCGGCGGCGCCAAACAGTTCGGCGTCGACGCCGAACGCGTTCCCGAACTGCTGACCGAAATCGGCCGCGCCGGCCTGACCTTCGAAGGCTTCCACCTGTTTGCCGGCTCGCAAAACCTGAAGCCGGAAGCGATCGTCGACGCGCAGAGCAAGAGCTTCGAACTCGCCTGCCGCCTGGCGGCCGCCGCGCCGTCGCCGGTGCGCTTCCTCAATCTCGGCGGCGGCTTCGGCATCCCCTATTTTCCCGGCGAAAACCGCCTGGATTTGACGGCCATCGGCGCCAATCTCGCGCGCATCGTCAGCGACGCCGCCGACCTAATGCCCGCCGCCGAGGTGGTCATCGAGCTCGGGCGCTATCTGGTCGGCGAAGCCGGCATCTACGTCGCCCGCGTCGTCGACTGCAAGGTTTCACGCGGCCACACCTTTCTGGTCACCGACGGCGGCCTGCACCACCATTTGTCGGCCTCCGGCAACTTCGGGCAAGTGATCCGCAAAAATTACCCGGTGGCGATCGGCAACCGCATGGCGACCGGCGAAACACAGACGGTGTCGGTGGTCGGCCCGCTATGCACGCCGCTCGACCTGCTCGCCGACCGCATGGAACTGGCCACCGCCCAGATCGGCGATCTGGTGGTTGTCTTCCAGTCCGGCGCCTACGGCTTCACCGCCAGCCCACAAGCCTTTCTCGGCCACCCGGCCTGCGTCGAAGTCCTGGTGTAAAAAGGGCAGGCCACCGCCGATGGACACGCCCGACAGCCTCCCGGAATCGGCGCGGCGCGTCGCCGATCTGCTCGGCGCCATCGGTCATGCCCATCCGGTGATCCTGCTGCCCGCCACCGGCCGGACCTCCGCCGAAGCCGCCGCCGCGCTGGGATGCGACGTCGCCGAAATCGCCAAGTCGGTGGTCATGCGCCGCCTCGCCGACGACACCGCGGTCATGGTCGTCGCCAGCGGCGCCAACCGCGTCGACGAACAAAAAGTCGCCGCCCTGGTCGGCGCCGTCGGCAAGGCCGACGCACGCTTCGTCAAGGCCCACACCGGCTACTCGATCGGCGGCGTCTGCCCGATCGGCCATTGCCAGACGGTGCGCGTCCTGGTGGATGCCGACCTGCTGCGCTTCGACCGCATCTGGGTCGCCGCCGGCCACCCGCACGCCGTTTTCAAACTGTCGCCGCGCGAACTGCTGACCATGACCGGCGCACCGGCGGTCGACGTCGCCCTACGCACCGAGCCGGCCGCATAAACCCGCATTTAGGATCGCGACGCCTTCATGAAATTTGGGGCGGATCAGGCCACCGCGGGCTTCGAACCCTCCGTCGGCCGCAAAAGGGGCACGACGACAATGCCCTCGCCGAGACCATCAACGGCCTCCACAAGGCGGTAGAGACTTCATGCTTTTTTCATTGAGAACGCTGCCAGACCAAGGCCGAGCGCCACAAGTGCCGCTCCAATCCCTCGCTCGATGATGTGCCGGGACGACACGACAAAACGCTTTGCAACATCGGAAGAAAACGCGTAAGCGACCAGAGCAAACCAAGAAAAATGCGCAACAGACATAAAAGCACCATAGCCAAGCTGTACCGCAAGAGATGTATTTGGGCTAATGACTTGTGAGAACAACGACACAACAAACAGGGTGGTCTTCGGATTTAGCGCGTTGGTCAGGAAACCCGTCTTCAGAGCGTCGAAATCGGATAGCGGCTTTCCCACGTTAACCATTTTCGACGGATCCGCCTTCTTCGCACGCAGCATGGTTATACCAAGGTAGATAAGGTATATGGCACCTATGAATTTAATCATGTTGAACAGTAGTATCGATTTTGAAATCAAAAGCCCGATACCTGCCATCGAATAAGCCACATGGACCAACACTCCCAAGGATATTCCTGTCGCGGTAAGCATGCCGGCCCGGCGTGACAAAATCATGCTATTGCGAGTCACCATGGCGAAATCCGCTCCCGGACTGATTACCGCAAGTATCGTGATTGTTGCCACGGCCAGAATCTCGATCATATTTTCTCCAATCAAGGAATACCGTCATAAAAAGGCGCTTTTGGTTCAACGTTTGGCGTAAAACGGCCCGGACGCGATTTTAATAACTGAATAATATGCAGCCTTCCTTGTATTCAATTCATTAAAAAAGCATTCAATTCCGTTGAAATCGTGGCTCACCCCTTTTTTAAGACAATTTCTTGAGCGCGGACGAATATTCTCAGCTATCAGTCGAGACATTTTTTCGCGATACGCTGGTGGGCTTTCTGAATGGTCCCGGTTTTTCAATATCACGGCAAATCTGATAAAGATTCGCACTCTTGGTTGTATTCGCACTAGATTCCCCCTGTTTTGGCGGTAGGGAAAGGCAGGGAATCCCCCCGCCTTCAGATCGCCGCCAGCCAGAAAGAGCGAATGCCGCGGCCAACCAGTTCAAAGCGTCTATCGATCAAAGGTAGAACTCTGGACCAAGGCTCATTTGGACTTCAATCATTCCGTGTACGGTCGCTTTTGAATCGCTTCAAAGTGATGCTTCCGGCAGAGACTGCTGTTCACTATTGCGCCTCTCTCACAGCGTGGAACCTTGCATTGAACCGTAGTGCGTTCGGTCCCCAATAGTTCATTGAACTCAATCGCTTGAAGTCGCTCCACCTCTTCCTGCGACGCCGGCTCAGCGGCCCCAGGGTGGGGAAGCCATGCGTCATGTTTCCAGTAGTACAGGAACGCCTCAAGCAGTAGTTCCATGCTTGGCTCATCCTCGAACTGCGTGCACCAATCGGCGGAATCTTCCAGCGTTGCGGTATCGAGCCCCTCTAGGATAAAGCCGCGCTCCGCCGCGATTGGCGAATCGTCCGGCGCTCCGTACACGAGGAGACACTCCGACTCAGTATTCGGCTCGCGGTCCCGAAGAAAGATCCATCCATCTTCGAGAGTATTGCGTGCCGCCTTCTGAAGAGCGGCCCCTAACGTCATCAATTTGGTGTGTGCCGTCATTTTGAGACGCCTAACGTTTGAGTTGAGGGGCCACCGGAGGCCCGAAGGGCCGGAGGGTAGGCAAGAGCTACCAATGGGGCTGCTATCGCTATTCTGGAAGGCGGTAGACCCAATATGCAACGGGCACAAGTGCAAGCTCAATGATTGTATAGAACACTAGAAGTGGTGACGGGATGCCATCGGCAACAAGGCTGACCATCCTGCCGCTCGCCAGTCCCGCCGCAAATATTACAGTGGTCAGTACTGCGGTATTTCTGTGTTTGGTGCTGGAGACTGCGAAGAGCCAAAAGAGTCCGAGCCCTAGATATAGGCCCATGACAGCCCTAAGGATGTGGGCAACGTTTAGGTTTAGGTCCACCACTCCCAGAAACGTCCGAGCGAACCATTGAGGAGAAACCCCATATAGCAACGCAATAATTGACACCATAATGAACGCAAGGATCAGAAAAGCCTGTTTGATTCTCATGGTTAAATCCTTATCACCGTTTCGCGGGTGTGTCACCAGCCGCCTACGTTTGAATTCACCGGCGATGCGTGGCTTTATCGCGCAGCGTCCAGCGACCGGAGGGAGCGCCCTTGACTGCAGTGTTAGGTGCTAAGTGCGAGGTAAATGTCATATGGGTCAAAACTGCAAGAAAATGTCAGGGTGGTGTTTTCGACAATAATCTTCCCCGTTCACACGGGTTGCCGATTCAGCGCACCACCGCCAGTCGATATCTCCACCGGTGAGCAGCACGAGAACATTGTCCAGGTGTTTGCTAGTTTTGAAGCGAGCGAGTTCTTCGTCTATTAGCAAGCGGAGGCTAGCGCTAAGACGATCAGACAGTTCTTCATCTTCGTGTTCCTCTGTCAGGAACTTCCGCCACGGAGCCAGCAATTCATTGACTTCGCTGTCATACCCGCGATCTGCTCCAAAGCAGTGGTATGGATAGTCTGCGCACATCCACTTTGCAGCGGACAGTACTCTTTCGGTCGGCCATGTCGAGAAAGACTCACTCCGACTTAGATCTTGGGCCAATTTCTCTGCTATTTTCCAGCCGCCAGCAGAGTCAGCCAACCATCCAAGATCGTCGCAGGACGTGTAAAGCCCGAAATAGAAAAATACTTCTTCAGGAAACGCGGCTACTAAGCCATCAAAGGCTTTCGAGAGGTAAGTGTTAATTGCTACGCGAAGCGCATCAGTGTTAATCACTTCATTTAGTGGGGTATTCATGGATGTACTTCCTTGGCTAGCTGAGCCTGACTGGTTTCTGGAATGACACCCAACGTAGAGCTAACCGGCCACCGGAGCGCGCAGCGCGGAGGGGACCCAAAAGCGTAGCTTTTGGGCGGTCCGGTTGAGCGCCGGGTTGGGCCACGGGACGTAAAACGCTCGCGCTGGCTGCGCGACGAACGGAAGCGGTCTCCGGCAAGGCGTCCCTGCCCGGCACGCGAGGCCACCAGCACGAAAGCCCGCGCGGTCGCCGGCTGACGACGACCGCCCACCACGCCGCCGCGTCAGCCGCTGCCGCGCCGCGACCGGCGACCGCCGCGCCGGACCGCGTGCCGCCGAAGCAACACGGCTGGCGGCCGCGAAGAGAACGAACGCTCAAACGCTTTCCTCCCGAAAGGCCCAACGTTTGAG